>JAFIHA010000031.1 GCA_017848965.1 Dechloromonas aromatica (nom. nud.)
CGATCACATCGCCTGGGAACTCAATATGCGGCCGAGAAAAACCCTGGGATGGCGCTCTCCCGCCGAGGTGTTCTTCGATAACATCTTCATGGACAAAGCAGGGATGATTCCAAATGTTGCACTCGGTCTTTGAAACCGCCGCTACTTTCTTTTTTCCAAAAAAAGAAAGTACGCCCGCCGGTCAGCGGCGGAAAACGGCGCATCAATAACCAAAGCCGCTCGCCGAAGCATAAGAGAACCCAGCGGTTCAGCATCAACAAACGCCCGCCTGGCAAAAGTGGACCCCGCCGCCTCGGAAACCAATCCCGCCCGAATATCAGCGCGGATAACCCCGCTTCTCGGCGACAATCAGTCCAAACGCGCCAGCCGCCGCGATTTTAGGGATATTCCGTATTGACGATGCGCTATCTGTATGCGCAGAATCGGTCCCTGTTGTTTCGAGCAGATTTCCCGCCCCCCAATTCAGGAGACTTACCGATGCAAGCCAAGCTTTCCGCAGTAGCCCTCTCCATTGCCGCCGCTTTCGCGCTGTCCGCTTGCGGACCGAAGGAAGAGGCGCCGCCGCCGGTCGCCGCGCCCGCCGCACCCGCCGCCAAGCCCGAAGTCGTCGTCAAGCTCGGCCATGTCGCGCCGATGACCGGCCCGCAGGCCCACCTTGGCAAGGACAACGAGAGCGGTGCCGTTCTCGCCGTCGAGGAGCTGAATGCTCAGGGTCTCGAAATCGGTGGCGCCAAGGTCAAGTTCCAGTTGGTCTCGGAAGACGACCAGGCCGATCCGAAGCAGGGCACCATCGTTGCCCAGAAGCTGGTTGACGAAAAGGTCAATGGCGTTGTCGGCCACCTTAACTCCGGTACGACGATCCCGGCTTCCAAGCTGTACGCGGATGCTGGCCTGCCGCAGGTTTCGCCGTCGGCGACCAACCCGAAGTACACCCAACAAGGTTTCAAGACGGCTTTCCGCGTGATGGCCAACGACGTCCAGCAGGGCAAGGTGCTCGGCGAGTTTGCCGCCAAGCAGGGCGTCAAGACCGTCGCCATCATCGACGACCGTACCGCTTACGGTCAGGGTCTGGCCGACGAGTTCCGCAAGGCGGCCGAAGGCCTGGGCCTGAAGGTGGTGGCTAACGAATACACCACCGACAAGGCGACCGACTTCAAGGCGATCCTGACCAAGATCAAGTCGACCAAGGCCGATCTGGTCTTCTACGGCGGCATGGATGCGCAGGGCGGGCCGATGGTCAAGCAGATGAAGGAACTCGGCATCAAGGCCAAGTTCCTCGGCGGCGATGGCGTCTGCACGCCGGAGTTCATGAAGCTGGGCGGCCCGGCTGCCGACGGTCAGTTCTGCTCGCTGCCGGGCGTGCCGCTGGAACAATTGGCGAAGGGTCCGGAATTCAAGACCAAGTTCAACACCCGCTTTGGCTACGACATCCAGCTCTACGCGCCGAACGCCTACGATGCGGTGATGGTGATTGCCGATGCGATGAAGCGTGCTGATTCGGTCGAGCCCGCCAAGTACCTGCCGGAAGTTGGCAAGACCAACCTTGAAGGCGTTACCGGCAAGATCGAGTTCGACGAATTCGGCGATCTGAAGAGCGGCGCAATTTCGCTCTACCAGTACAAGGGCGGCACGTTGAGCTATGTCGAAACCCTGGGTGGTGCCCCGGCTCCGGAAGCTGCCCCGGCTCCGGCTGAGCCCGCCGCCGCGCCGGCGGCCCCCGCGGCCCCGGCCGAAGCGAAGAAGTAAGCAGCCTGTCTGCTCAATGAAACGGCACCGCAAGGTGCCGTTTCCGTATCTTGCAGTCAATGGATTCCAAATGGATATTTCCCTTCATCAGCTCCTCCAGCAATTTCCGCAGCAAGTTGTCAATGGTCTTGTCCAGGGCAGTATCTACGCGCTGGTCGCGCTGGGCTACACGATGGTCTACGGCATCATGGGCCTGATCAATTTTGCGCACGGCGAGGTGGTGATGATCGGTACCCTGGTTGCCATCACCGTCACCGGTTTACTGGCCGCCGCCGGCATGCCGGTCGGCATCGCCGGCCTGTGCGGTCTGGTCATCTCCATCCTTTCCTGCATGGCGATCGGCTGGAGCCTGGAGCGGGTGGCCTACCGCCCCTTGCGCGGTTCGCCGCGGCTGACGCCGCTGATTACCGCCATCGGCATGTCGATCGTGCTGCAGAACTTGGCGATGATTCTCTGGGGACGTAACTACATGACCTTTCCCCCGCTTTTGCCCAAGGTCAATTTCGAATTCGCAGGCGCCTACTTCACTTTGGTCCAGGTGGTCATCGTGTTGCTTTCGGCCCTGATGATGAGCGGTCTGGTGCTGCTCGTCTATCGCACCAAGCTGGGCATGGCAATGCGTGCCACGGCGCAGAACCCCGAGGTGGCCAGCCTGATGGGGGTGAACATCAACCGGGTGATCTCGGCGGCTTTCGTCATCGGCTCGGCGCTGGCGGCGGTAGCTGGCGTGATGGTGGGCAGCTACTACGAAGTGGCGCATTACCAGATGGGTTTCGTCCTCGGCCTGAAGGCCTTCACCGCTGCCGTTCTCGGTGGCATCGGCAACCTCGTCGGGGCGATGGTCGGCGGCATCCTGCTCGGCTTGATTGAAGCACTCGGCGCTGGTTATATCGGTTATTTCACTGGAGATTTTCTCGGTAGTCACTATCAGGACATCTTTGCCTTCGCGGTCCTGATCGTCGTGCTGATGTTCAAGCCCTCCGGCCTGTTCGGTGAAAAGACGGGGGATCGGGCATGAAGAACTTGCTAAGCCCCCGTTCCACCCTGGGGATCGTGCTCATCGCCGCCGCCCTGATCGCCTTGCCCTTCGTCGTCGGCATGGCCGGTCAGGCCTGGGTGCGCATCCTCAACTTCGCCATCCTCTACATCTTCCTGGCGCTTGGCCTGAACATCGTCGTCGGTTTTGCCGGCCTGCTCGATCTCGGCTACATCGCCTTCTATGCGGTTGGCGCCTACACCTGGGCCTTGCTGGCGAGTCCTCACTTCGGTCTGCACTGGCCGATCTGGGCGATCCTGCCGGTCGGCGCCTTGCTCGCCTGCTTCTTCGGCGTGCTGCTCGGCTCACCAACCCTGAAGTTACGAGGCGACTACCTGGCCATCGTGACGCTCGGTTTCGGTGAAATCGTCCGCATCTTCATGAACAACCTGAATGCGCCGATCAACATCACCAACGGCCCGCAGGGGATCACGTTGATCGATCCGGTCAAGTTCGGCGATTTCAGTTTCGCGACACGCAGCGAATTCTTCGGGGTGACGTTGACCGGGCCCTACAAGTACTACTACCTGCTGGTGGCCTTGGCGATTCTCATCGTCATCGTCAACCTGCGCCTGCAGGATTCGCGCATCGGCCGGGCCTGGCAGGCGATCCGCGAGGATGAGATCGCCGCCAAGGCGGTCGGCATCAACACGCGCAACGTCAAGCTGCTGGCCTTCGCCATGGGGGCTTCGTTCGGTGGCATCGCCGGCGGCATCTTCGCGGCGATGCAGGGCTTCGTTTCGCCGGAGAGCTTCTCGCTGATCGAATCGATCATGGTCCTGGCGATGGTCGTGCTCGGCGGTATGGGCCACATTCCCGGCGTCATTCTGGGCGCCATCCTGCTCACCTTCCTGCCGGAGATGGCGCGCTATGCGGTGACGCCGGCGCAGGTGGCGCTGTTCGGCAAGGTGCTGATCGATCCGGAAAGCCTGCGCATGCTGTTGTTCGGGCTGGCGCTGGTGCTGGTCATGCGCTTCAAGCCGTCCGGGCTGTGGCCGTCGCCCGAGCGTTCGCGCGAACTGGCGGAAAAGACGGCGGGAGTGGCGAAATGAGCGAAGTCCTTCTCGAAGCCCGTTCGGTCGCCAAACATTTCGGCGGGGTCAAGGCCCTGCAGGACGTCTCGTTGTCGATCCGCCAGGGCGAGGTCTATGGTTTGATCGGTCCGAACGGCGCCGGCAAGACGACCTTCTTCAACTGCATGACCGGCCTCTACGTGCCGGACGGCGGCGGTTTCACCTTCGCCGGTGCGCCGTTGCAGGCCGATGCGCCGCAGCGCGCGGCGGAGCGCGGTATCGCCCGTACCTTCCAGAACATCCGCCTGTTCGGCAACATGACGGCACTGGAGAACGTCATGGTCGGCCGCCACGTGCGGACCAAGGCCAGCGTTTTTGGCGCGATCTTCCGCGATCCGAAGACGCGCGCCGAAGAGGCGGCGATCCGCCAGCGTGCGCTCGATCTGCTGCATTACGTCGATATCGCCGACCGCGCCGACGACCTGGCCAAGAACCTTTCCTACGGCGATCAGCGCCGTCTGGAAATCGCCCGGGCGTTGGCCACCGAACCCAAGCTGCTCTGTCTCGACGAGCCGGCGGCGGGGATGAACGCCACCGAAACCGAAGAACTGCGTGTGCTGATCGAGGGCATCCGCAAGGACGGCACGACGGTGCTGCTGATCGAGCATGACGTCAAGCTGGTGATGGGCTTGTGCGACCGGGTCGCGGTGCTCGAATACGGGGCGCTGCTGATCGAGGATGTGCCCGCGATCGTGCAGAAGGATCAACGAGTGATTGAGGCTTATCTAGGTGCTTGAAGTTACCGGACTCCGCGTCGCCTACGGCGGCATCCAGGCGGTGCGCAGCATCACCTTCCATGTGAACGAAGGCGAAACCGTTGCCTTGATCGGTGCCAATGGCGCCGGCAAGACGACCACGCTGAAGGCGATTTCCCGGATGATCGGGATCGCCGGCGGCGACGTTCATTTCTGTGGCGAGAAGATCGTCGGCATCGCGCCGCACGACATCATCCGCAAGGGAATCGCGCTGGTGCCGGAGGGGCGCGGCGTCTTCCCCCGCCTGACGGTGCTGGAAAACCTGCGTATGGGCGCCTTCCTGCGCGACGATAAGGACGGCATCGCCGCCGACACCGAGCGCATGTACGGCTATTTCCCGCGTCTCAAGGAACGTGCCGACCAGCTGGCCGGCACCCTTTCCGGCGGCGAGCAGCAGATGCTGGCGATTGCCCGCGCGCTGATGAGCCGGCCGAAGATGCTGCTGCTCGACGAGCCGTCGATGGGGCTGGCGCCGATCATGGTGCAGAAGATCTTCGAGGTGGTGCGCAACGTCGCCGCCGCCGGCATGACCATCTTGCTGATCGAGCAGAATGCCAAGCTGGCGCTCGAATCGAGCCAGCGCGCCTACGTGCTGGAAAGCGGGGAGATCACGTTGAACGGCGAATCCGCCGCCCTGCTGCACGATCCCAAGGTACGCGCCGCCTATCTCGGTGAGTGAGTCTCAGCGTTCGCCGAAGAGGCGGACGCCGAAGGCAATCAGCGCCACGCCGGCCAGCTTCTCCAGCCAGCGCGCCAGCGGCGAGCCGGCTTGCAGGCGGTTGCCCAGCTTGCGGAACAGCGTCATCACGGTGATGCAGTAGAGGAAGGTCAGCGTGGCGATGCTGCCGGCCATGAAGGCAAAGGTCAGCAGGCCGCGGTGCCGCGCCGGATCGACGAAGAGCGGGAAGAAAGCCATGTAGAAGATGATCGCCTTCGGGTTGAGCAGGGTGATCGTCATCGCCTGCCGCAGGTAGTGGTAAGGCTTGATGTCGAGCAGCGGCGCGGCGCCCGGCTTGGCAAAGAGCATGCGCAGGCCGAGCCAGGCCAGGTAGGCGGCGCCGCTCCACTGGATGGCGGCAAAGGCCGCCGGGTGTGCGGCGAGCAGCGCGGCGACCCCGGCCACCGCCGCCCACATCAGCACCTGGTCGCCGAGGATGACGCCGAACGTCGCCGCCAGGCCGCCGCGCACGCCGCCCTTGGCGGTCGAGGTGAGCAGCGCCAGGTTGCCCGGTCCCGGGATCGCCAGGAAGATCAGCACAGCGGCGACGAAAGCGCCGTAGTCGGCGACGCCGAACATGCTCAGCTTGCCGAGAAGGTGAAGGCGTCGGAGAAGAACTCTTCTTCCGGCAGGCCGCACTGGCTGATGAAGTCCTTGCGCGCGATGTCGATCATCACCGGCGAGCCGCAGGCATAGACCTGGTGGCCGGAGAGGTCGGGGAAATCGGCCAGCACGGCGTGATGGACGAAACCGGTACGGCCGGTCCAGGCGTCGTCGGCGGCCGGCTCGGAAAGGACCGGCACGTAGTGGATGTTGGCTTGGCTGGCGGCCCACATTTCCGGCAGCGCGTTCTGATAGAGGTCGACGCGCGCCTTGGCGCCCCAGTAGATGTGCAGCGGGTGCGGGTAGCGGTCGGCGATCGCCTGTTCGACGATGGACTTGATCGGCGCGAAACCGGTGCCGCCGGCGAGCAGGATGACCGGCTTGCCGGCGTCGTTGTGCAGGCTGAAGCTGCCGTGCGGGCCGTCGAAGCGCAGGATGTCGCGCACCTTCATCGTGGTGAATACCTGTTCGGTGAAGAAACCGCCGGGTACGTGCCGGATGTGCAGTTGCAGCAGATTGTCCTCGTAGGGCGCGTTGGCCAGCGAGAAGCTGCGCTTGCGGCCATCCTTGAGCAGGATGTCGATGTACTGGCCGGCGAGGAACTGCAGGTGTTCGGCCGCCGGCAGACGCAGGTGCATCTCGATGACGTCGGGCGCCAGCTTTTCCATCTTCTCGATGCGGGCGGGCAGGGTCTTGACCGGGATGTCGTGCGCCGAGCGCAGTTGCTTGCACTCGATGACCAGGTCGGAACTGGCTTGGGCGCAGCAGTAGAGCGCCAGACCGGCGGCCTTTTCGTCTTCGCTCAAGGCCGCGGCGTGACGGTGTTCGACCGTGCCGTCGAGCACCTTGCCCTTGCAGGCACCGCAGGCGCCGTCCTTGCAGCCGTAGGGCATGGTCAGCCCCTGGCGCAGCGCGGCATCGAGCAGCGATTCATCGGCTTCGGCCTCGAACTGGCGGCCGCTCGGCTGGACTGTCACTTGGTAGCGCATCGGTTCCCCTTGGTCGTCGGCTACAATGCCGACGTGCAAAAAATCCTGATTGTCGGCAGCGGGGACGTCGCCCGCCGCATCCTTACCCAGCTTGCGCCGCATTACCGCGTCTATGCCCTGCTGCGCGACCCGGCACGCCATGCGGACTGGCGCCGCGCCGGTGCGCTGCCGGTGGCGGGCGATCTTGACGAGCGGCGCAGCCTCGGTCGCCTCGGCGGCCTCGCCGACATCGTCCTGCACCTGGCGCCGCCGCCGGCAAGCGGTCATCTCGACTCACGGACGCAGCACCTGCTGGCGGCACTGGAAAGCGCGAAAAGTCTACCACGTCGTCTGATCTACGTAAGCACTACGGGCGTTTACGGCGATTGCGCCGGCGCCTGGATCGACGAGACCAGGGCTTGCTCGCCGGGCAACGCGCGGGCGCAGCGCCGGGTCGATGCCGAACGCCAGTTGCGGGCCTGGGGGGCGCGGCGCGGCGTCGCCGTCAGCATCCTGCGCGCGCCCGGTATCTACGCCGCCGATCGTCTGCCGCTGGCGCGGCTGGAACAGCGGTTGCCGGCGCTGTCCGCCGACGAGGACGTATTCACCAATCACATCCACGCCGACGATCTCGCCGCCGCCTGCCGCGCGGCGATCCGGCGCGGTGCCGCCAATCGCGCCTACAATGCGGTCGATGACTCGGACCTGAAAATGGCCGATTACTTCGACCGCGTCGCCGCTGCCTTCCATCTGCCGCGGCCACCGCGCCTGCCGCTGGCGCAACTGGCACAAGCCGTCTCGGCGTCGCAGTTGTCGTTCATGCGCGAATCTCGGCGCATCGGCAACCGCCGGCTGAAAACAGAATTAAAACTACGCCTCGCCTATCCGACGGTCGACGCCGGCATTGCCGAGGCCCTCTCAAGGAGAAACGCATGCTCGTCGTGAAGACCCTGCACATCTGGATGGTGGTTTCCTGGTTCGCCGGCCTGTTCTACCTGCCGCGCATCTACGTCAATCTGGCGATGGTGCCGGCCGACAGCGTTGCCGAGCGCGAACGTCTGCTGCTGATGTCGGGCAAGCTCTACAAGTTCATGACGCCGCTCGGCATCCTGGCGGTGGCGACCGGGCTGTGGCTGTGGTTTGCCTACGGTTTTTCCGGTGCCTGGCTGCATGCCAAGACCACGCTGGTCGCCGGTCTGGCCGTCTATCACCTGTATTGCGGCCGACTGCTCGGCGATTTCAACCGCGGGCGCAACACCAAGTCGCACGTCTGGTACCGTTTCTTCAATGAAATCCCGGTGATCGTCCTGCTGATCGTTCTTTTCCTCGTTGTCCTCAAGCCTTTCTGACATGAACGAATATTTCGCCATCTGCCCGCGCGGCCTCGAAGAACTCCTGCTTGAAGAACTGCGGGGCATCGGCGCGGAAGAACTGCGCACCACCCACGGCGGCGTCCATTTTTCCGGCGACTGGGCAGTGTGCTACCGCGCCAACCTGGAGTCGCGCCTGGCGACACGCATTCTTTGGCACCTGGTGACCGGTCCCTACGTCAAGGAAGACGACATCTACCGGCTGGCGCTGCGCCAGTTGTGGCCGAACCATTTCGCGGTGACGCGGACGATGCGTGTGGTGACGACGGCGATCAAGTGCCCGCTGAAGTCGCTCGACTACGTCACCCTGCGCGTCAAGGACGCCGTCTGCGACCGCTTTCGCGAGGACTTCGGCGAGCGCCCAAATATCGAGACGCGCGATCCCGACGTCAGCATCCACGTCTTCCTGACCGAGAACCGTTGCACGCTGTATCTCGATACTTCCGGCCGACCGCTGTGGCAGCGCGGCTTCCGCAAGGCGAGCGTGGACGCGCCGCTGAAGGAAAACCTTGCCGCCGGCATCCTGAAAATGACCGGCTGGCAGCCGGGAACGCCGCTGATCGACCCGATGTGCGGCAGCGGCACATTCCTGCTCGAAGCCGTGCAGGTGGCGCTCGACCGGGCGCCCGGTCTCGATCGCGGCTTCGCCTTCGAGTTGCTGAAGAAGTTCGATGCCCTGGCCTGGGCGCAGATCCGCGCCGCCGCCGAGGCGCGGGTGAAACCGGCCGGGCCGCTGCCGATCTACGGTTCAGACAACGACGAGCGTGCCGTCCGTGCCACCCGCCGCAACCTGCAGGAAGCCGGTTTCGCCGACTGCGTGCGGGTCGAACTCGCCGATTTGCTGGATATCGAGGCGCCTGCTCCGGCCGGCACCCTGCTCAGCAACCCTCCCTACGGCGAACGCATCGGCGAACAGGACGAACTGGCGGCCTTCTACCCCCTGCTGGGCAGTGCACTGAAGCGGCGCTGGGCGGGCTGGAACTGTTTCTTCTTCACCGCCGACCTGCGGCTGCCCAAGCTGGTCGGCCTCAAGCCGAGCCGCAAGACACCGCTGTTCAACGGGCCGCTCGAATGCCGGCTGTTCGAGATCCGCATGGTGGCAGGCAGTAACCGGGATCGCTGAAGCTGGACAGAGGCTGCGTTGGTGTTTGACTCTCCGGATTTTTCCGCGACAATGCGGAGCGAGCCATCCGGCTCAAAATAAAAAACAACACAGGAGATCAGCATGTCCGTCCAGAATCTTTACGAAACCAAACGCATGTCGGCTGCCGACGCCATCCAGGTGCTCAGGGATGGCGATACCATCGTCGTGCCGACCGGCGTTGGCGAACCGCCCAGTCTGCTGACCGCGCTTTCCGACGCGCGGCGCAACTACCGCGGGATCACCGTTTCGCAGATCCTGCCCTTGCGCAAGTACGGCTACATCGACCCGGAGACGGTCGATCACGTCCGTCACAGCGCCTATTTCTTCGGTGGTGCGACCCGTCCGGGCGGCCAGGAAGGCTGGATCGATTTCGTTCCCGCCTATTTCTCCGAGCTGCCGATGCTGCTCAAGCGTGGCCTGACGCCTTCCGACGTCGTCTTCACGCTGGCTTCGCCGATGGACGAACACGGCTACTTCTCGCTGTCGCTGGCGCCGGACTACACGATGGCGGCGATCGAGAAGGCGCGGGCGGTGGTGCTCGAAGTCAATCCCAATGTGCCTTTCGCCAACGGCGATTGCCACATTCACATCTCTCGCGTTGCGGCCCTGACCGAAAGCAGCGATCCCCTGCTCGAAGTCGGCCTGCCGAAGATCGGCCCGGTCCAGGAAGCGATCGGCGCTCACGTCGCCGAGATGATTCCCGACGGCGCCACCCTGCAGATCGGCTACGGCGGCATTCCCGACGCGGTGGTCATGCAGTTGACCCACAAGCGCGACCTCGGCATCCACACCGAAATGATCGGCGACGGCATCATGACCCTGGTCGAAGCCGGCGTCGTCACCAATCAGCGTAAAAATGTCCATCGCGGCAAGATGCTGGCGACTTTCGCGCTTGGCTCGAAGAAGCTCTACGATTTCATGCACCGTAACCCGGCGCTGGAAATGCACCCGGTCGATTTCACCAACGATCCCTTCCTGGCTGGCCAGAACGACAACCTGCATTGCATCAACGCCACCATGCAGATCGATTTCCTCGGCCAGTGCGGTTCGGAAAGCCTGGGACCGAAGCCCTATTCCGGCACCGGCGGCCAGTCCGACTTCGTTCGCGCGGCAAACCGCTCGAACGGCGGCAAGGCTTTCATCGTGCTGCCGTCGACGGCCAAGGACGACACGATTTCCCGGATCGTGCCGACGCTGACCCCGGGAGCGCACGTCAGCACCAGCAAGAACGACATCAACTATGTCGTCACCGAGTTCGGTGTTGCCCAGTTGCGCGGCAAGAGCGCCAGGCAGCGCTGCGAGGCGCTGATCGCCATCGCCCATCCCAATTTCCGCGAGGAACTGCGGGCGGCGGCGAAGAAGCTGAATCTTCTGTGAGGCACTGAGATGGGTTTGCCGAAGCGATTTTCCGACCAGGAACTGGAACAGATCGTCGAAGAGGCAACCATCTACATGTGCGCATGTCCGGGCCAGGTGGCGGCGCAGTTGCGCAGTTTGCGCGAACTGCACCGCTACCAGATGTGCTGCGCGACCGAGCCGGAAAATGATGGCAGCGTGCACCGCAGCATTGCCGAAGCCACCGAGCGCTCCCACGCCATCATGGAAGCCTGCCTGGAGCAGGTCCTGGCGCTCGAAGGCTGGGACCGGCAGACGCTGAAGATGCCGGAAGGACTGCGCCGCAAGCGAGCGGAACTGCTCGAACGGGATATATCCTGATCCATCGGCAATTACAATCTGTAGCAATTTTCAATTGGCTCCGGCGGGTTTGAGCACTTAAGCTTTCTCCATTAGCTAGGGGATTTCGATGAAATACGCCAAAGTCTTTTTGCTGTGTTGCGGCCTGCTCGCACTGACCAGCCAGGAAGCGATGGCCCATGGACGCCGGACGCATGTCGGCGTGGTCATCGGAGCGCCGCTCTGGGGGCCGTTCTGGGATCCCTTCCCCTGGTATCCCTACTATCCTCCCTATCCGCCGGTGGTCGTCACGCCGCCACCGCCGCCGCCCGTCTATATCGAACAGGCCGAACCGGCTCCGGCGCCGGCCAGCGAGGATTACTGGTATTACTGCAGCAGCGCCCGGGCCTATTACCCCGATGTGCGCTCCTGTCCCGAAGACTGGGTGCCGGTGCTGCCGCGCTCCGGCAAATGAAAGGCTGAAAACCATGTCCAGCGCATTCCGTTTATCCCTGCTTCCCTGCCTGCTGGCGCTCGGTGCCTGCACGGTCTTGCCCACTGGGCCCAGCGTAATGGTGCTGCCGGGGACCGGTCGCAGCATCGAAAGCTTCCGCGCCGACGAGGCCTGGTGCAAGGACGACGCGATGCGCCAGATCGGCGGCACCAATGCCGGTGAGGCGGCGCGTGAATCGGCGGTGACCAGCGCCGCCGTCGGCGCCGCGGTTGGCGCCCTGGCTGGTGCGGCGATTGGCGGCAACAGTCGCGGCGCCGGAGTGGGTGCCGGGGTCGGCCTGCTCGGCGGAACCGCCGCCGGCGCCGAGCATGGTCGGGCTTCGCGGGTTGGCACGCAGCGCCAGTACGACAACGCCTATGTCCAGTGCATGTACGCCAAGGGACACCGCGTGCCGGTGTCGGGCAGTTTCAGTCAGGGGCGCGCGCAGCGCGCCGAGGACGCCGGAATTCCGGCGCCACCGGCGGGCAAACCGCCGGCGGCGCCGCCCGGCGTGCGCTGACTCAGGCGACGCCGGCGCTGTGCGCCTGCTGGTCCGCCCAGTAGCTTGAGCGGACCATCGGCGCGCAGGCGGCGCCGGTGAAGCCCATTTTCTTCGCCTCTTCCTCGTACATCTTGAATACGTCCGGGTGGACGTAGCGCGTCACCGGCAGGTGATGGCCGGACGGCGCCAGGTACTGGCCGATGGTCAGCATCTCGACGTCGTGGGCGCGCAGGTCGCGCATGACGTCGAGGATTTCCTCGTCGGTTTCGCCCAGGCCGACCATCAGGCCGGATTTGGTCGAGACGTTCGGGTAGCGGGCCTTGAACTGCTTGAGGAAGTCGAGCGAGTGCTGGTAGTCGGCGCCGGGGCGGGCTTGCTTGTAGAGGCGCGGCACGGTTTCCAGGTTGTGGTTGAGGACGTCGGGCAGGGCGCCGCCAAGGACGTCAAGGGCCACGTCCATGCGGCCGCGAAAATCAGGGACCAGGGTTTCGATGGTGGTCGTCGGCGACAGCTCACGGACGTTGCTGATGACGTCGACGAAGTGCTGGGCGCCGCCGTCGCGCAGGTCGTCACGGTCGACGCTGGTGATCACGACGTAACGCAGTTTCAGTGCGGCGACCGATTCGGCGAGTTCGCGCGGCTCGTCCGGGTTGGGCGGCAAGGGCTGGCCGTGGCCAACATCGCAGAACGGGCAGCGGCGCGTGCAGATGTCGCCGAGGATCATGAAGGTCGCGGTGCCGCGGCCGAAGCATTCGCCGATGTTCGGGCAGGTGGCTTCCTCGCAGACGGTGTGCAGCTTCTTCTCGCGCAGCATCGTCTTGATCTCGCCGAAGCGGCCGGCGCTGTTGCCGGCCTTGACGCGGATCCACTCGGGCTTCCTCAGCGGCTCGGCGACCGGGACGATCTTGATCGGGATGCGTGCGGTCTTCAGTTCGCCCTTTTGCTTGACGCCTTTTTGCTTGGTTTCAGCCATGTTGTATGTCCAGTTGCTGCAGCAGTTGCTGCGAGAGTTGCTCGCCCGCCTCGTGAACGGTGAGCGGAATGCCCAGATCCTTGGTCTGGATCACTTGCAGGCCGGGATAGCCGCAGGGGTTGATCGCTTCGAATGGCGACAGGTCCATGTCCACGTTCAGCGAGACGCCGTGGTAGGAGCAGCCGTTGCGGATGCGCAGGCCGAGCGCCGCCACCTTGGCCGGGCCGACATAGACGCCGGGCGCGCCGTCGCGTCGCTCCGCCGTCACGCCATGCTCGGCGAGCAGGTCGATCACCGCCTGTTCGATGGCGCTGACCAGTTCGCGCACCTTGATCTTCAGTCGTGACAGGTCGAGCAGCAGGTAGATCACCACCTGGCCGGGGCCGTGGTAGGTGACCTGGCCGCCACGGTCGATCTGCACCAGGGGAATGCCGACATCGCGCAGGATGTGTTCCGGTTTGCCGGCCTGGCCCAGCGTATACACCGGCGGGTGCTCGACGATCCACAGCTCGTCCGGCGTCTCGGCGGTGCGCGTTGCGGTGAACTCCTGCATGGCCTGGAAGGTCGGTGCGTAGTCGACTCGGCCCAGGCGTTTGACGACGATGCTCACGTCAGAGCACGACCTTGACCAGCGGGTGAGAGGTCAGCTCCATGTACAGCGCGTCGAGCTGCGGCTTCGAGGTGGCGACCACGGTGCAGGTCAGGCTCAGGTAGTTGCCGCCTGAGCTCGCCCGCATTTCCATCGTCGCGCCGTCGAAATCGGGGGCGTGTTTGGTGACGATGGTCAGCACCGCCTGGGCGAGTTCGTCGTGCGCCTTGCCCATGATCTTCAGGGGAAAGTCGCAGGGAAATTCGAGGAGTGTGTCCTTGTACGAAGCCATCTCAGCCTTTGCGCATTACCGTGTTCTTGAAATCCTGATACCACTGCCACATCCGTTCGCCGAACGGGCCGGGGGTGCCATTGCCGACCGGCGCACCATCGAGCGCGGTGATCGCCAGCACTTCCTTGGTCGACGAGGTCATCCAGACCTCGTCGGCGGCGCGAAGTTCCGCTTCGCTGATTTCGCGCACTTCGAGGGGTTGCTGGTGCTGGGCGGCCAGTTCGAGGATCACGTCGTAGGTGATGCCGGGTAGCATCAGTTGCGTCTTCGGTGGCGCCAGCAGCAGGCCGTCCTTGACCACGAAGACGTTGGAGGCGGCGCCTTCCTTGAGGTAGCCATCGCGGATCAGCAGCGCCTCGGCGCAGCCCAGTTCGACCGCCTGCTGGCGGGCCAGGACGTTGGCCAGCAGCGAGATCACCTTGAGGTCGCAGCGCGCCCAGCGCTGGTCGGTGACGGTGATCGCGGCGACGCCGGCGGCGCGTACGGCGGGCGACGGGGTGACCAGCGGCGAAGCGAAGGCGAACACCGTCGCCGGTACGCTGGCCGGTGGAAAGGCGTGGTCGCGCTTGTCGTCGGCGCCGCGCGTGACCTGCAGGTAGATCGACTGATCGTCCCAGGGCGCCTGTTCGACCAGACGCTCGACGATTTTCTGCCATTCGGCCAGCGGCAGCGGGTTGCCGAGATGGATGCCGGCCAGCGTCGCCTGCAGCCGGGCGAGATGTTCCGCCATCCGGAAGGGGCGACGGGAATAGACGGGAATCACCTCGTAGACGCCATCCCCGTAGAGGAAGCCACGGTCGAGTGGCGACACGCGGGCTTCAGCCAGCGGCAGGAATTGTCCGTTGAGATAGACGGGGTCGGCGACGTAAGGAGTCATGGCATCAGTTGAACCAGAGTCTGACGGTATCGAAGGCTCTACCGAAGATGCCGGCGAGCGGGACGTTTTCAAGAGCCGGGACGAGGTATTCACCGTAGGGCTTGCCGTCCAGGCTCAGTTTCAGCGTGGTCACGGCCTGGCCCTCCTGGACCGGCGCCATTAGCCGCGACGGGTTGACCAGTTGCGCCTGCAGCTTGCCGGCCAATCCTTTCGGTACGGCGACGATGAAATCCTTGGCGAAGCCGGCGGCAACCTGGTTCTGATCGCCCTTCCAGACGCGCTGCGTCGACACCGCCTGTCCCTTCTTGTAGAGCGTCACCGCGTCGTAGGCGAAGAAGCCCCAGTTGAGCAGCTTCTGCGATTCGCTGGCGCGCTCGGCGTCGGAAGCGGTGCCCAGAACCACCGACAGCAGGCGGCGCTGGTTGCGGATCGCCGACGAGATCAGGCAGTAGCCGGCGGCGTCGGTGTGGCCGGTCTTGACGCCGTCCACGCTGGGGTCGGCCCAGAGCAGGCGGTTGCGGTTGGGTTGGGTGATGCCGCCGTAGCTGAATTCCTTCATCGAGTAATAGCGGCGGTATTCCTCGGGAAATTCGCGGATCAGCGCGCCCGCCAGGCGGGCGAGATCGTGGGCGGTGGTGTAATGCGCCGGGTCGGGCATGCCGGTGGCGTTGCGGAAGCTGGTTGCGGTCATGCCGAGGCGGCGTGCTTCGCGGTTCATCTGGTCGACGAAGGCCTGCTCGCTGCCGGCAATCCCCTCGGCGAGGACGATGCAGGCATCGTTGCCGGACTGGACGATCATGCCCTTGATCAGATCGTCGACGGCGACCGTGTCACCAACCTTGACGAACATCTTGGAGCCACCCATGCGCCAGGCCTTTTCGGAGACCGGGAGCTTCTGCTGCAGGTTCAGCGTCTTCTGGCGCAGCGCCGAGAAGCTCAGGTAGGCGGTCATCAGCTTGGTCAGCGACGCGGGTTCCAGGCGCTGATTGGGCTTTTCTGCGGCGAGGGTTTGCCCCGAGCCCATTTCGATCAGCAGCCAGGATTTGGCGGCGAGTTGCGGTGGCGTGACTTGCGCCTGCGTGAGTGCGGGAAAGGAAAGAATGAGAACGGCCGCCAGCGCGGCCAGTTTGCGGAAAAGCATCGGGAAATGGGGGTGGGGGAATGGAGTGCGGATTATAACTCGCCCGCCGCAGGCGGCTGTGGGGCAGCACGGCACAACACCTCGACCGCCGGGTGGCGAATGCGCCGTTCGTTGGAAATGGCGTAAATGTGTTCGCTGACGCCGTCCAGCGCGCCGATCGGGCGGGCGTCGTATTCGCTGGCGAGTTGCGCGGCGAGGGCGAGCGGTGCCGGGAAGATGCCGAAGCCGCCGCGGCCGAAGGTGGTGAGCAGGGCGCTGTCCTCGAATTCGCCGACAATGCGCGGGGAAATCTGGTTCTCCTCGAGCCAGCGGTCGATGCGGTTGCGCAGCGCGTTGTGCCGCGTCGGCAGCAGCAGCGGCGCCCGCGCCAGACTGTCCGGGAAGCCACTGCCGTAGCGCTCGCTGAGTGACGCGGTGGCGAAGAGGGCGGTGGGAAACTCGCCGAGGTGGGTGCTGAATACCTTCAGATTGCTGCCGACCGGCGCCGGGCGGTCGGTCAGCACGACGTCGAGACGGTGCAGCGCCAGTTCGGCGAGCAGGTTTTCGAATTCGCCCTCGTCGCAGATCAGGCGGACATCGCCCGGCATCGCGCTGACCTGGTTGAGCAGCCGGTAGGCGAGCAGCTTCGGGATGCCGTCGGAGATGCCGACGCGCAGCCGCAGGATGGCGTCGTCGCCATCGTGCTGCAAGGCTTCTTCCAGTTGCTCGCCGAGCAGGAAAATCTGGTCAGCGTAGGCCAGCGCCTTACGCCCGGCGTCGCTGAGGACCAGACCGCGTCCCTGATTGTTGAACAGCGTCTTGCCCAGTTGGCGCTCGAGCAGGCCGAGTTGGCCGCTGATCGTCTGCACGGCGACGCCGAGGCGCTCGGCAGCGCGGGTGATGCTACCTTCCTTGGCAACGACCCAAAAGTAGTGGAGGTGTTTGTAGTTGAGCATGGCTTTCGAAAAAAACGAAGTTCGCCTCAATTTTGCTACGTTTTTTTCGTTATTCCAACGCGTGTTAACATGGCGCCGTTTTCATCACACCCGGAGTTCAACATGAAACGCGTCGTACTTTTCCTGCTGACCAACCTGGCGGTCATGCTGGTACTCAGCGTGGTGACCAGTCTGCTCGGCGTCAATCGCTTCCTCACCGCCAATGGTCTCAATCTCGGCATGCTGCTGGCTTTCGCCGCGGTGATCGGCTTCGGCGGCTCCTTCATCTCGCTGCTGATGTCCAAGCCGATGGCCAAGTGGAGCACCGGCGCTCGCGTCATCGAGCACCCGTCGTCATCCACCGAAGTCTGGCTGGTCGATACCGTCGCCCGCCTGGCCAAACGCGCCAACCTGCCAATGCCGGAAGTGGCGATCTACGATGGCGAACCCAATGCTTTCGCCACTGGCGCCAGCAAGAACAGTTCGCTGGTCGCGGTGTCAACCGGCCTGCTGCAGAGCATGACCCGCGAGGAAGCCGAAGCGGTACTGGCGCATGAGGTGGCGCACATTGCCAACGGCGACATGGTGACGCTGACGCTGATTCAGGGCGTCGTGAACACCTTCGTCATCTTCATTTCGCGTGTCGTCGGCTATCTGGTCGATTCCTTCCTGCGCCGCAACGATTCCGAGAGCAGCGGACCGGGCATCGGCTACATTGTCACCAGCATGGTCTGCGAGATCGTCTTCGGCGTTCTGGCCAGCATCGTTGTCGCCTGGTTCTCTCGGCAGCGTGAATTCCGCGCCGACGCCGGTGCTGCCGGGTTGATGGGCTCGCCGGTGCCGATGCAGAACGCGCTGCGTCGTCTGGGTAACCTGCATACCGAACCTTTGCCGCAGAACATGGCGGCTTCCGGCATCGCCGGCGGCAAGGGCGGATTCATGGCGCTTTTCGCCACCCACCCGCCGCTTGAGGAGCGCATCGCCGCCCTCGGCGGACGCTGAGCGACCTGCAAAAAGGGAGACCGCGGTCTCCCTTTTTTTGGCGGGTGGGGCTTCAGTAGTCGATGTTGCGCAAAGCCTGCTCGATCAGCCGCAACTGCTGCTCGATATCCCGGGCGGCCTGGTCCTGCACCGCTTCGCTTGCGTCACCGAGTTGCAGCGCGAAATTGAGCACCTGCCGGGTCAGGTGATAGATCCCCCACATCTCGATCTGCTCGGCGTGCTGGATCAGTTCGCTGGCTTCCAGTTCGATCGCGTAGACGTCGATTGGCAGCACTTCGAGCGCCTCGTGCATGCGGGCGACGCGCTCTTCGGCGTCCTGCACGAAGAGGCGGTCTAGTACGTCGGAACGTTCGCCGGGCTTGCTCGACGGGCGCAAGGCGGCTTCCAGGCGGCCGGTGAAATGGCGCAGGCGTTCGCCGAAATGCGGATTTTCCAGGCCGCCTTCGTCGAGCAGGGCTTCGGTAGCCGCGCTCAGGGCGGCGCTCAGACGGTTGCCCGGCGCCTTGTGCTCGAGGTGATCGGCTACGCTGGCCAGGGTTTCGCCAAAGCGCAGGCAGTCGGCTTCGCCGGTTTCGATGGCGACGGCAAGCAGCGCGAAGACCCGGGGGCGGATCGTTTCCGGATCGCTGCGCCCGTGCTTCGACCAGTCATCGGCCAATGCCCGGCAGGCGGTTTGCCAGCGCTTGTTGAGTTCAGGTGGGTAGCGCGCCGGCTGGGTCTTGCCGACCCAGGGCAGGATGGACGCCATGGCGTCCATCGTCGGAGCGAGGGCGGAACGGGTTTTCTCGATGTCGTCGTCGGGAAATTGGGCCATCGTCCTCGCTCCTGTGTGGTGATTACCCCGCTAGTTTAGCGAAAGCCTCGACCACTTCGGGCGGCGCCTGCACCAGTTCGACGAGCACGCCTTCGCCGCCGATCGGGAATTCGTCGTTGCCCTTCGGGTGCAGGAAACAGATGTCGAAGCCGGCAGCGCCCTTGCGGATGCCCCCCGGGGCGAAGCGGACGCCGTTGGCCGACAGCCATTCGACGGCCTTCGGCAGATCGTCGATCCACAGGCCGACGTGGTTCAGCGGCGTCGTGTGCACGGCCGGTTTCTTTTCCGGATCGAGCGGTTGCATCAGGTCGACCTCGACCTTGAACGGGCCCTTGCCCATCGCGCAGATGTCTTCGTCGACGTTTTCGCGCTCCGACATGAAGGTGCCGGTGACCTCGAGGCCAAGCATGTCGACCCACAGGGTCTTGAGTTTTTCCTTGGACGGGCCGCCGATGGCGATTTGCTGGATGCCGAGAACCTTGAACGGACGAATCATGCGTTATCTCCCTGTCGGGCTGTGGTTTGAGTAATCCATAATTATAGGGATTTCCGGCGGTAGGCAAAGACCACCAGCGCGACGCCGGCCAGCACCATCGGCAGCGACAGCCACTGTCCCATGCTCACCGTGTACGACTGGCCGAAGATGCCGTGGTCGGGTTCGCGGAAATACTCGGTGATGAAGCGGAAGGCGCCGTAGCCGATCAGGAAGACGCCCGAGGCGGCACCGGTCGGGCGCGGTTTCGCGGTCCATAGCCAGAGGATGGCAAACAGCGCCAGGCCTTCGAGGCCGACGTGGTAGAGCTGCGACGGGTGGCGCGGTTCGAGGCTGCCCGATTGCGGAAAGACCATCGCCCAGGGCAGGGACGGATCGGCCAGGCGGCCCCAGAGTTCGCCGTTGATGAAGTTGCCGACGCGACCGGCGGCGAGGCCGAGCGGAACCAGCGGCGCGATGAAGTCGGTCACGGTCAGCCAGCGCAGGCCGGCCTTTTTCGCCCATAGCGTCATCGCCACGAGGACGCCGAGGAAGCCGCCGTGGAAACTCATGCCGCCTTTCCAGACGGCGAGGATCTCGAGCGGATTGGCCAGGTAGTAGCCGGGCTCGTAGAACAGCACCTGGCCGAGGCGGCCGCCGAGCACGACGCCGAGCACGCCGTAGAAGAGCAGGTCGTCGAGTTGTTCGGCGCTGACCGGCGCCAGCTTCTGGCGGATGCGCAGACGGCCGAGCGCAATGAACTGCAGGAAGGCGAGCAGGTACATCAGGCCGTACCAGCGGATGGCGAGCGGACCGAGGTAAATGGCGACGGGATCGAACTGAGGATGGAGCAGCATGGTCGAATCGATTCGGCTAGAATTGGCCGATTATAGATCGCGTCCGTGACAGCTACGTGCCGGCGCCAGATACTAAACGGAGAGTGAGCATGCCCCAGTACCGTTCCCGCACTTCCACCCATGGCCGCAACATGGCCGGCGCCCGCGCCCTGTGGCGCGCGACCGGCATGAAGGATGGCGATTTCGGCAAGCCGATCATCGCCGTCGTCAACAGCTTTACCCAGTTCGTTCCCGGCCACGTCCATCTCAAGGACATGGGCCAATTGGTCGCCCGCGAGATCGAGGCGGCCGGCGGTGTCGCCAAGGAATTCAACACCATCGCCATCGACGACGGCATCGCCATGGGCCATGGCGGCATGCTCTACTCGCTGCCGTCGCGCGACCTGATCGCCGATTCGGTCGAATACATGGTCAATGCCCATTGCGCCGATGCGATGGTCTGCATCTCGAACTGCGACAAGATCACCCCCGGAATGCTGATGGCGGCGATGCGTCTGAACATCCCGGTCGTCTTTGTCTCCGGCGGCCCGATGGAGGCTGGCAAGGTCAGCTGGAAGGACCAGACGATCAAGGTCGATCTGATCGACGCGATGATCAAGGCTGGCGACAAGACCGTCTCCGACGCCGAAGTCGAGAGCTTCGAACGTTCCGCCTGCCCTACCTGCGGTTCGTGTTCCGGGATGTTCACCGCCAACTCGATGAACTGTCTGACCGAAGCGCTCGGCCTCAGCCTGCCCGGCAACGGCACCGTCGTCGCCACGCACGCCGACCGCAAGCAATTGTTCCTGCGCGCCGGTCGCCTCGCCGTTGAACTCTGCCGCCGCTATTACGAGCAGGACGACGCTTCGGTCCTGCCGCGCGCGATCGCCACCAAGGCAGCCTTCGAGAATGCGATCACGCTCGACGTTGCGATGGGCGGCTCGACCAATACCGTGCTGCACCTGCTGGCCACCGCGCGCGAGGCGGAAGTCGATTTCACGATGGCCGACATCGACCGCATCTCGCGCAAGACGCCGTGCCTGGCCAAGGTGGCGCCGGCAACGCAGAACTACCACATCGAAGACGTGCATCGCGCCGGCGGGATCATGGGCATCCTCGCCGAGCTGGCGCGCGCCGGATTGATTCACACGGATGTGTCGACCGTGCATATGAAGACGCTGGGCGAGGCGATCCATACTTACGACGTCACCCACAGCGCGGCGCCGGACGTGCTCGAATTCTTCAAGGCGGCGCCGGGCGGCGTGCCGACGCAGACAGCGTTCTCCCAGGATCGCCGTTATCCCGAGCTCGATCTCGACCGCACCAACGGCTGCATCCGCAACCAGGCCAACGCCTACTCGCAGGACGGCGGTCTGGCCGTGCTCTACGGCAACATCGCGGTCGATGGCTGTATCGTCAAGACGGCAGGCGTCGATGAGTCGATCTGGAAATTCAGCGGCCGGGCGCGTGTTTTCGAAAGTCAGGATGCGGCGGTCGAAGCAATTCTTGGCGGCAGCATCGTCGCCGGCGACATCGTCGTGATCCGCTACGAAGGCCCGAAGGGCGGGCCGGGTATGCAGGAGATGCTCTATCCGACCTCCTACCTGAAGTCGATGGGCTTGGGCAAGGAGTGTGCACTGCTCACCGACGGTCGTTTTTCCGGTGGCACCTCGGGCCTGTCGATCGGTCATGCCTCGCCTGAGGCTGCCGATGGCGGCGCCATCGGCTTGGTCGAAGAGGGGGATGTGATTGAGATCGACATCCCGGGGCGGCGCATTCATCTTGCGCTCGCCGATGAAGAGCTGGCGGCTCGGCGGATGGCGATGGAGGCGCGCGGCGCGGCAGCGTGGCAACCGCTTGCCCGGCAGCGCGTGGTGTCGCCTGCCCTGCAGGCCTACGCGCTGATGGCGACCTCGGCGGACAAGGGGGCGGTACGCGATGTGACGCAGATTCAGCGGCGCAAGTGATGCGAGTCAACTTCGTGCTGTTTCGTCCGTTAATGGAATCGTCAGACGGGCAAAATCAGCACGCCGGCAAAACGTGAAATGTTGTAACTGTGAATTGCGATTGGCGGTGAAGGGCTATATCATCCGTTCATGAAATAAAGCCAAGCTGTCAAAAGTATCAACCTTACCAAAACGGAGCGAGAGTATGAAAGCTGCTTACATTGCCATGATGGTTGCCGCCGGTGTCGTTATGGCCGGTCAGGCGAATGCCGACGAAGCGCTGGCCAAGGCCAAGGGTTGCATGGCCTGCCACGCGCTTGACAAGAAGCTGGTCGGCCCGGCTTACAAGGAAGTTGCCGCCAAGTACAAGGGCGACAAGGCTGCTGTTGCGACCCTGGCTGCCAAGGTCATTGCCGGTGGCAAGGGTAATTGGGGTGCGGTGCCGATGCCGCCGAACAAGGTTACCGAAGACGAAGCCAAGAAGCTGGTGACCTGGGTTCTGTCGCTCAAGTGATCTGAGGGCTTTGTCCGCGTTTTGAAAAAGCCGGCGTCAGCCGGCTTTTTGTTGTCAATTTCTTGTTCTGCCTGTTGACAGGGTTGCGGGTGGTCTGGATAATCCCGGCTTCTCCCGGAGGGGTACCCAAGCGGTCAACGGGAACAGACTGTAAATCTGTCGGCTCTGCCTTCGAAGGTTCGAATCCTTCCCCCTCCACCAGAGTGATGCTGTAGCGGTTTGTGCTGCGGGCAGGGGTTAAGCGGGTGTAGCTCAATGGTAGAGCTGAAGCCTTCCAAGCTTAAGACGAGGGTTCGATTCCCTTCACCCGCTCCACGACGCGGTACGGCTGGAGTTTTAAGGTAGGCCCATGTGGCTCAGTGGTAGAGCACTCCCTTGGTAAGGGAGAGGTCGGCAGTTCGATCCTGCCCATGGGCACCACCGATTAGCTTTGATTCTGGACTGTTTGCTAATTTGATTATTGAGGAACTGGAATGGCTAAGGAAAAATTCGAGCGTACCAAGCCGCACGTCAACGTTGGCACGATTGGTCACGTTGACCACGGCAAGACCACGCTGACCGCTGCGATCACCACGGTGCTGTCCGCCAAGTTCGGTGGTGCGGCGAAGAAGTACGACGAAATCGACGCGGCGCCGGAAGAAAAGGCTCGTGGTATCACGATCAACACCGC
>JAFIHA010000032.1 GCA_017848965.1 Dechloromonas aromatica (nom. nud.)
CGTCAACCAGGTCAATACGGCGATGAGCCAGTTGTCGCAGATCACCCAGCAGAACGCGTCGGCGTCCGAGGAACTGGCGGCGACCGCCGAGGAGATGTCGTCGCAGGCCGGCAACCTGCAGGAATTGATGGCCTTCTTCAATCTCGGCAATGCGCCTACGCGCGGGACGAGCGGCCGCGGCCCGGCGCGGCGCGCTGGCGGCAAGTCCTCGGGGCCGGCAGCCCTTGGCGGCCATGGGCAGAAGCGCGCGGCTGGCGAGATGGGCGAAGCCGACTTCACCGCTTTCTAGTAGGAGCGCCTGATGACGACTACTGAAATCACCGTGTCGAAGGCACGGGCACCGGCGGCGGCCGGTGCCGAAACAGAGGGCGGCGCCGAGCAGCAGCAGTATCTGACGTTCACGCTGGGCGAGGAGATGTTCGCCATCGGCATCCTCGCCATCCGCGAGATCATCGAGTATGGCCACCTGACCGAGGTGCCGATGACGCCGCCTTTCATCCGCGGCGTCATCAACCTGCGCGGCGCCGTCGTGCCGGTGGTCGATCTTGCCGTGCGCTTCGGTCGCGAACCGCGACCGAGTTCCAAGCGCACCTGCATCGTCATCATCGACATTGCGTCCGCCAACGGCACCCAGGAGATGGGAATCGTCGTCGACGCGGTTTCCGAGGTGCTCGAGATTCCGGATGCCGACATCGAGCCGCCGCCGGAATTCGGGGCGCGTATCCGGATCGATTTCATCTCCGGCATGGGCAAGGTGAACGGCAGGTTCGTCGTCATGCTGGATGTCGAACGCATCCTTTCGCTCGACGAGGTCGCGGTTATTGCCTCGGTCGGTGTGCATGGCGGTCCGGCTTGAGGAGAGTTTGCCGTTTCGCCGCATCTGCCGGTCCCGCCCGCCGCGGGGCGGGCGTTGCGGCGGCAGGCTGAAGGGGATGGACAAGCGGTCATGAATCAATCGGGACGAATCGTGCTGGCACCCACCGTCGTCGGGCTTCACCGCCTGGCGGCGTCTCCCGGCGACAGGGCTGCCGATTGCGGCGAATACTATCGCTGCGCGGCCCGTGGCGAGGTGGCTGGGGTGACGGCGAAGCTGCGTTTGATGCAGCCGACGATCTACCGGCCCGGCTCCCGGGGCGCGAGGGAAATATGAGCGGGCCGACGGCGGCGCCGGGAAGCTTGCGGGCGCGGTCGCGTCCTGCCTGGCTGCGCTGGCGTGCCTGGGGCCTGCTCAGGGGGATCGGCCTGGTCTTGCTGGTCAATCTGTTTTTTGTCCTTGCCGGATGGCAGCATCTGGGCGAGGCGCGGCGGCTGGCGTTCGTGACCGCCGGCGCCAAGGCGGACAGGCTGTCGCTCGCCTTGTCACGGGTTTGCACCGCCTATCTGCAGCGGGCCGATCTCGTTCTGGAGAGCATGGGCCAGGCTTATCGGCATGCCCGGACGACCGGGGGCGGCGAGTCGGTGGCGATCGCGGCGTCGCTCAACGGTCTGGCGGGGCAGGCTTCCGGGGCGAGCGCCATCGGCATCCTGAACGAGCGTGGCAAGCGCGTTTTCGCGTGGCGGGCGGAGGCGGGCGGGCTGTCGTTGGCGCCTAATCTGCCATCGGCCATGCTGAACGGCGAATTGCCGCTCCATGTCTCCCCCCTGCTGCGCGACGGTCGCCTCGTCGGGTTGCTCCTGGCCAGGCGCCTCCAGCAGTTGTCGGGGGAATTCGTTGGCGTTGCCTATGCTTACCTGGATCTCGGGCATTTCCGCGAAGCCTTGCCGGGCAACGAACTCGGTGCGGCAGGCGGCGCCTACCTGCTTGATGTCGAAGACAGGTCCCTCGTGGCCCGGTTTGGCGGCGACGGCGAAACGAAAGTGCTCGGCGAGCTGTTGGCGGCGAGCGACTTCCTGGCCGCGCGCTCGGCCGGGCAGGGCAGCGCGTCATTGCGCCTGGGGCCTCTGTCCGACGGCACCGAGCGGATTCTTTCATGGCATGGGGTTGGCGGCTATCCCCTGGTCGCGGCGGTGGCCCTGGCCGATGTCGATTTTCTCGCGGCGTGGCACGAACGTTGGGTGCTGGTTGTCGTGTATTCGCTGATGCTCGCTCTGGTTTCGCTGCTCGGGTTCGTCGGGTGGTTCCAGCGCCGCTACGCCGTCGGCAGTCATCAGGCGGTGCCCGATAGCGGGGCGGAGGCTCGGCCTGGCGCGCTGCCGCCGGCCGATGCACTGACCGGTCTGCCCGAGATCGGCTCGCTGCGCGCCCTGCTCCGGGAAAGGATCGAGCAGGCCAGGCTGGAGCGGCGTTCGCTTGCCGTCTGTCACCTGAACATCGATGACTTCGGCTCGGTGAACGCCTGTTATGGCCGGGAGGTCGGCGATTCTCTGCTGATTCAGGTCGCGCAGTGCCTGCAAGCGGGGATGCGGCATCACGACATCGTCGCCCGTCTCGGCGGCGACGAGTTCGTCCTCATCCTCGCTCCGCTCGATGGTGCCAGCGAATGCGAACTCGCGCTCAAGCGGCTGTTGGCCGCTTTCGCCACCCCTAGAAACATCAACGGCATATCGATCAAGATTTTCCCGAGTATCGGCGCGACCATTTATCCGGTCGACGACAGTGACGCCGATACCCTGCTCCGCCATGCGGACCACGCGATGTATCTCGCCAAGCAGGGCGGTGGCAACCGGATCGCGTTTTTCGACCCGGTTGCCGACGAAGGCGAAAAGACGCGTCGCCAGTCGCTGGAGCGGATCAAGCTCGGTCTCGCGCGGCGGGAGTTCAAGCTGCACTATCAGCCCAAGGTCGATCTCAGGTCAGGCAAGGCGGTCGGTTTCGAGGCGCTGATCCGCTGGCAGCATCCCGACGACGGCCTGCTGTCGCCGGCCAATTTCCTGCCCCTGGTCGAGGATAACGAGTTGATCGTCGATCTAGGCTACTGGACCTTGCGTGCCGCCCTCGACGATCTGGTGGTCTGGCATCGCTCGGGGTATGCCCTGACGGTCAGCGTCAATCTGGCGGCCCGGCATCTGCAATCGGTGGATTTCTTCGAGCGCCTGCAACAACTGCTCGCCGGCTACCCCGAATTGCCGGCCGGTGCGCTGGAACTCGAGGTGCTGGAGACGACCGCCGTGGGCGATGTCGATCACGTCGTCAATATCATGCTGCAGTGCCGGAAGCTTGGCGTTACCTTCGCGCTCGACGATTTCGGCACGGGTTATTCGTCGCTGACCTATTTCCGCAAACTGCCGGCCCAGTCGATCAAGATCGATCAGTCCTTCGTCCGCGAAATGCTCTTCGATCCCGACGATTACGCGATTGTCGAAGGTATCGTCGATCTGACCCGGGCCTTCGATCGTCAGCCGATCGCCGAGGGGGTGGAGGATGTGCCGACGGCAATGCTGCTTCTGTCGCTCGGTTGCACGATCGTTCAGGGGTATGCGATTGCCCGGCCGATGCCCGTCGCCTATGTGCTTCCCTGGTTGCGGAAGTGGCCCGACGAGTGCTGGCGGCGGGTTCGCGAGCAGCCGATTCCGCGCGAGCGGATTCCTCTGGTCACCGCCGAGGGAAATCATCAGGCCTGGTCGCGGCGCGTTGTCGACTATGTCGAGGGCAGGAGCGACGAATATCCGATGACCGATCAGCGAGAGTCCCATGTCGGTCGTTGGTGCTGCGCCGATGCCGATGCCCTGCAACCGGGGATCGATGCCCTGCGCCGGCAGTCGGCCGCCGTGGCGGAGCGGATGCTGATGCTGGCCGACGCGGGGCAGGTGGCCGCGGCGCGTCAGATGTTGCCCGAGTTCAGAGTGGTCTCGGCGGCGCTGGGCGAGAGCCTGGGCCGCTTACGCGCGACGATCCTGGCGGTCGAGGGGGCGACTTGATTTGCTATCCGGCCAGACGGTGCAACGGCGCCGGCATCGCTCGTGCTGGGACAGGGGGATCGTCTTCATCGTCGAGCATGCCGAGAACGCGTGCCTTGCCCGCGCGTTTTGCCTGGTAAGCGATATGGTCGGCGCGGCCGACGAGTTGCTCCAGCGTCTCCCCGGCGCGATGCTGGGCGATGCCGCCGCTGAAGCTCAGGCAGATTCCGTTGTCCGGGAGCGGGCTGCGGCTGAGGGTGGACAGCAGGCGATTCAGCGCGCGCTGGGCCGCCGCCAGATCGGCGTCCGGCATCAGGACCAGGAATTCCTCGCCGCCCAGTCGTCCCCAGGCGTCCGTCGGGCGCAGGCTGCGCGTGGCGATCTCGGTCAGGCGGATCAGGGCCGCGTCACCCGCGCTGTGGCCGTAGCGGTCGTTGACCCGCTTGAAGTCGTCGAGATCCAGCACGGCCAGGGTCAGCGGCGCGTCCTGGCGAACGGCACGTGCCGTTTCCCGGGCAAAGGCCTCGGCGATGCCGCGTCGGTTGAGGGCGCCGGTCAGCGGGTCGGAATGGGAAATTTCCGTCAGTTGGCGCAGCGCGCCTTCAAGTTCGGCGATGCGCGCTTCCGCCATCCGCAAGCGGCTGGCGAGATCGTCTTCGGCTTTGCCCGAGAGCGCGGCATTTCCCCGGGCGCGTTCGCCGGCAAGCTGTGCTTCCGGTCGGGGGCTCCGTGCGATGTGGCGGCGCTGCCTGAGCGATGCGGGGTCGTTGTGGGTCAGGCAAAGGGTGGCTGCGTTCATGACTGACGATCGGGCCGAATGTTGGCGATGCCAGGCTTACGGCCGTTTTCGGGCAAGCTTGAGGCGGCGGAGCAAAAATCAGCATTTCCCTACACGCTTTTCCTTTTCCCCTAGCGGGGATTCAGCCGGGGCTTATGGCCGGTTTCGCTTGGCGGGCGCCAGAATGCTTCCATCCAGTATCGTCCGTCGAGTATGTCGGGACGAGGAATCTCGGGGGCTTCTCGATGGGTGGCAATCCGATGGCGAAAGATATCCCGCAGCACCAGGTGGGTCAGATCGCCATGGTCAAGGCGCATGAACTGGCGGCGCAGAACGTGAATCCGGGACGCTGGGCGATCAGTGGCGGTCGGCCGCTGTCCACCCTGCTCGGCTCCTGCGTTGCCGTCTGCCTGCACGATCCTGTGACCCGCCAAGGGGGGATGAACCACTTTCTGCTGCCGAGCAAGAAGAGCGATTTCAGTGGCGATAGCGAAGTCGTCCTCGCCGGGGACTATGCCATGGAGGTCCTGGTCAATGCCTTGATGAAACGGGGCGCGGCGAGAAAGCGCCTGGTGGCCAAGGCGTTCGGCGGCGGCAACGTCCTGAGCGCGATCCGGACGGCGATCGGCGAGCGCAATGCGCGATTCGCCAAGGAGTGGCTGGGACGGGAAGGGATTCCCCTGATCGCCAGCGATTTCGGTGGGGCGCTGTCGCGCAAGGTGGTGTTCGTGCCTCATACCGGCGAGGCTTACTGTCGGCGGACGCCGATGAGCCAGGCGCTGGCGACGGTGGTCGCGGGCGAGCTGGATTGCGAAAAGGAGATGCTTGCCGCCGGAGCGCGGGGAATCGAGTATTTTTAAGCGTTCGCCGGCCGGACATCTTGTCCGCGCAGCATGTAAAATCCCTCGCTTGGAGTACGGACCGGGTCGTTGCCAGTTTCTGGCATGGCGACGGGGGCCGGCATCGATACCACTGTTCTGAATTAATACGGGGCAAGCGCGCATGAGCAAGGCCGTCACCTTCAAGATTCTCGAAGACATCGCCAGGGATCTGTCGGGCAAGGAAATCACCTTCCCGACTTTTCTTGACATCACTTTCCAGGTTCGCAGCGCGCTCAAGGACCCGAATCTGAACGTCGAGCAACTGGCCAAGCTGGTCGGCGCCGAGCCGCTGATGAGCACCAAGATCATCCGCATGGCCAATTCGGTGGCGCTCAATCCGTCCGGGCGCGAGATCGCCGACGTCAAGAACGGCATCATCCGGGTCGGCATGGAGGCGGTACGTACCGTCTCCTTCGCCGTCGCCATGGAGCAGTTGCTGTGCTCGAAGCAGATGAAGCCGTTCGAGGACATCTCGCGCCGCCTCTGGGAACACACCGCGCACGTCGCCGCGCTGTCCCGCGTGCTGGCGCGCAAGATCGCCAAGATCAACGGCGACGAGGCGATGTTCACCGGGCTGGTGCACGATATCGGCGTCTTCTACCTGATGTCGCGCGCCGCCGGCTTCCCCGAGCTGGTTGCCGACAAGGCGGAGCTGCACGCGCTGCTCGCCGGCTGGCACGACAGCATCGGTCACGCGCTGCTCTCGGCGCTCGGTTCGCCGGAATCGGTGCTGCTTGCCGTCCAGGAACACGAGACGCCGCGCGAGATCAAGGAAATCAAGACCCTGTCCGACGTCCTCTACGTCGCCAACAAGATCGCCAATCGCACCTCGCGCTGGCGCGATCCGGAGTACGACGGCGAAGTCGATACCTCGATGCTCGAATCGCTGTTCGACGCCGACACCCTGGCCAGCATCGTCGAGGAATCGGAAGAGGAAGTCGCCTCGCTGAAGGCGGCACTCGGCGCCTGAGCGGCGCTACAGACGACGGATCTTGTCGAGCAGGGCGGTCGTCGATTTCTGGTGGATGAACGGGATGGAATGCACCGTCCCGCCCCAGCCGCGCACTTCGGCGCACCCCACGATTTTATCTACCGGCCAGTCGCCGCCCTTGACCAGCACTTCCGGGCGGCAGTCGAGGATGCGCTGCAGCGGCGTGTCCTCGTCGAACCAGGTGACGAGGGCGACGCAGTCGAGCGCCGCCATCACCGCCAGCCGATCCTCCAGCGCATTGACCGGGCGTTCGTCGCCCTTGCCCAGCCGTTTCACCGAAGCATCGGTATTGAGCGCCACCACCAGGCTGGCGCCTAGGGCGGCCGCCTGCGCCAGGTAGGTGACGTGGCCGCGGTGCAGGATGTCGAAACAGCCGTTGGTGAATACCAGCGGCCGGGCTAGCTGGGCGGCACGCGCGGCCAGCTGGTCCGGCGCGCAGATCTTGGCCTCGAAGGCGGGAAGGGCGTAGTTCATCGGCCGCATTGTAGCGCGGCCGGCGACGCGCGCCGTCTTCAGGCGTGCTCGCGCTGCCAGTCGGCGAGCGCCTGCAGCGCGTCGGGCAGGCCGTGCAGCAGCGTCACGCCGGGTAGCGGCGAGGTGCGCTGGATGCCGGCGCCGCCTGCCCACAGCGCGGTGCCTGGCGGCAGCAGCTCGCGCAGTTGCTGCAGCAGGGTCGGCACGCGGCGGCCGGGGAAGGCCACCGAGAACGACAGGGCGACGATGTCCGCCCGGTGCGCCTCGGCGGCGCGGGCGATCTCGAGCAGCGGCATCTGCGTGCCGAGCGGGATGCAGTCGGCGCCTTCCAGGGCGAGCAGGGTTTCTGCCATCAGCAGGCCGAGGACGTGCTGTTCTTCCGGGACGCTGGTCAGGATCACCCGCGGTCGCTGCCGGCCGGCCGGCAGGGCGGCGTTGTTCTGGCGCAGCAGGCGCTTGGTCAGTTCGGTGAACAGGTGTTCCTCGAAAACCTCGATGCGGCCATTCTCCCATTCTTCGCCGACGCGCCCGGTGAGCGGCGCCACGGTGTCCTGGACAAAGCGCAGCAGACCCTGACGCGCCAGCCGCTGCTGCATGGCCCGAGCGTAGCCGGCGGCGTCGTGGCGGCGAATCAGGTCGAGCAGTTCGTCGAGTCCGTCGGCGGCCGTTTCGGCGCCGGCCGGCGGCGCCGGGCGCGGCCGGCGCGGGCTCAGCCCGGTCAGCGTCTCGAGCGGCGCGGCGACCAGCTTGCCGGGGCGATGTCCCTGATCCATCAGGCGTTTGATCAGGCGCAGGCGCTCCACCTGGTCGGCGCTGTAGCGCCTTTCGCCGTGCGCGTCGCGTTCCGGCAGCGGAAAGCCGTAACGGCGCTCCCAGACGCGTAGCACGTCTTTCGAGAGGCCGGTGTCGCGCTCGACGGTGGCAATGTCGAAACCTGGGTTGTTCATTCTTTGTCCTGAACAAAAGTTAGACAAATCGTTGACAAAGGGGTTGTTGCTGACTATCTTACGAACAAAGCCCTGGTTTGTCCAGGACAAAATCGGAGATAAGCATGTTGTCCACCCTGCGCCGCTGCCTCGCCGCCATCCTTTTCGCCATCACCGCGCTGGTCCCGGCGGCGGCGCGGGCGGCGGATTGTCCGCCGCTGCTCGAGCATCGCTTCGCCGATCTCAAGGACGGCCGGCCGCTGTCGCTCTGCCAGTTCTCCGGCAAGGTGATTCTGGTGGTCAATACCGCCAGCTACTGCGGCTTCACCTCGCAGTACGAGGGACTGGAAGCGCTCTACGCCCGGCTGCGCGAGCGCGGCCTGGTGGTACTGGGTTTTCCGTCGAACGATTTCGGCGAGCAGGAGCCGGGCAGCGACCGGCAAATTGCCGACTTCTGCCGCTCGACCTATGGCGTTGAATTTCCCATGGTGGCGAAGACCGTGGTCAAGGGGAAGGATGCTAATCCCTTCTACCGGCAGCTGGCGCAACTGACCGGCAGCCGGCCGCAGTGGAATTTCCACAAGTACCTGATCAGCCGCGATAGCCGCCGGGTGCTGGCCTTCGGCAGCAGCACGCGCCCCGACGAGCCTGCCTTCCTGAAACAGCTCGAGGCCTTCCTCGACGCCGCCCCCTGAACCCGCCCCCCGGAGAACCCCATGAACGCCCCCGAAAAGCTCTTCCTGCCCGATGTCCAGTCCACGCCCGACGACCGCCTGCTGGCGATCCAGAAAGTCGGCGTCAAGGGGCTGCGCTACCCGGTCCAGCTGCTGGCCGCCAACGGCCACAGCCAGTCCACCGTCGCCACGCTGGCGATGACCGTCGGCCTGGGCGCCGCGGTCAAGGGCACGCACATGTCGCGCTTCATCGAACTGCTCGAAGAGCGGCGCGGCGTGCTCAGCCAGGAAGGCATGTTCCGCCTGCTCGAGGAAATGCTGCTGCGCCTGGACGCCAGCAGCGGCCGCATCGAGATGCGCTTTCCCTGGTTCATCCGCAAGCAGGCGCCGGTCTCCGGCGTCGAAAGCCTGCTCGATTACGACGCCGCCTTCATCGTCGAACGCGAGGAAGTACGTTACCCGACGCTGACCCTGGCGGTGACGGCGCCGGTGACCAGCCTCTGTCCGTGCTCGAAGAAGATTGCCGACTACGGCGCGCACAACCAGCGCTCGCTGATCACCCTCGAGGTCCGCCTCAACGCCATGCTCGGCATCGAGGAGCTGGTACGCATCGCCGAGGACGAGGCGTCGTGCGAGGTGTTCGGGCTGCTCAAGCGGCCGGACGAGAAATGGGTCACCGAACGCGCCTACGACAACCCGAAGTTCGTCGAGGACCTGGTCCGCGACATCGCGCTGCGCCTGATGAAGGAGCCGCGGATCGCATCCTGGCGCGTGATTTCCGAGAACTTCGAGTCGATCCACAACCACTCCGCCTACGCGGAACTTTCCGGCAGCAACGCCTGAGGAGGAATCATGGACCGGATCAACCGTCAGCGCATCGCCGTCGTCGGCGCCGGCATCTCGGGCCTGGCCAGTGCCTGGCTGCTGTCGCGCCGCTACGACGTGACCCTGTTCGAGGCCGGCAACTACCTCGGCGGTCACACCAATACCGTCGATGTCACCGTCGATGGCTGCACGCATCCGGTCGATACCGGTTTCCTGGTTTTCAACGAGCGTACCTATCCCAACCTGATCGCCATGTTCGCCTTGCTCGGGGTCGATTCGGTGGCGACCGAGATGTCGTTCGCGGTCAGCCTGCGCAAGCCCGAACTCGAATGGGCAGGCAGCAACCTGGCCACGGTCTTCGGCCAGAAGCGCAATTTGCTGCGCCCGGCCTTCTGGCGCATGCTCGGCGACATCCTGCGCTTCAACCGCGAAAGCACCGCCTGGCTGCTCACTCATCCCGGCGATTCGCGCAGCCTCGGCGAGTTTCTCGACGCCGGCGGCTATTCGCGCGAATTCGCCGACTGGTACCTGCTGCCAATGGCGGCCGCCATCTGGTCCTGCCCGACCGGGCAGATGCGCGCCATGCCGCTCGGGCCCTTCGTCCGTTTCTGCAACAACCACGGCCTGCTGCAGATTTTCGACCGGCCGGCCTGGCGCACCGTCAGCGGCGGCGCCCGGACCTATGTGCGCAAGCTTGCCGAGCAGCTCGACGACGTCCGTGTCGCCTGCCCGGTCAGCGCCGTCACCCGCGAAGCGGGTGGCCTGCGGGTGACGCATGCGCGCGGTAGCGACCATTACGACCAGGTGGTGATGGCCTGCCACAGCGACCAGTCGCTGGCCATCCTCGGCTACACCGCCAGCGACGCCCAGCGCGAGGTGCTGGCGGCGATCCGCTACCAGCCGAACCGGGCGGTCCTGCATACCGATCCGGCCCTGCTGCCGCGCCAGCGCTCGCTGTGGTCGGCGTGGAACTATTTTGCCGGCGAAGGCGCGCCGGGCGAGCAGCCAGTCGGCGTTTCCTACCTGATCAACAAGCTGCAGCCGCTGCCTTTCTCGACGCCGGTGGTGGTGACCCTCAACCCGGTCAGCGAGCCGGCGCCGGACAAGATTCTGGCCGAGTTCGACTATGCCCACCCCGTGTTCGACGCCGCCGCCATCGCCGCCCAGGAAAGGCTGCCCGAGGTCCAGGGTGAGAACGGCATCTGGCTGGCCGGCGCCTGGGGCAGCTACGGCTTCCACGAGGACGGCCTCAAGTCGGCCTTGCGCGTCGCCAATGCGCTTGGCGTCCAGGCACCCTGGCAGGGCAGCGTCGCCGAACTGCTGGCCGAAACCGAGACGGCCTGAGCTCATCATGCGCGGCACGCCCGAACTCTTCCTTGGCCACGTCATGCACCGGCGCCTGCGGCCGGCGGTCAATGCCTTCGTCTATCCGGTGTTCTACCTCCAGCTGCCGGTGCGCCGACTGGGCGAGTGCGACTGCGGCATCTTCTCGGTCGACCGCCGCAACATCCTGTCGCTGCGCAGCAAGGACCATGGTCCGCGCGACGGTTCGCCGCTGCTGCCGTGGATCACCGGCGTGTTGTGCGCGCACGGCCTGCCCGACGACGGCGAGATCATGCTGCAGACCTTCCCGCGCGTTTTCGGTTACGTCTTCAATCCGGTCAGTTTCTGGTTCTGCCGCGACCGCGCCGGCGCGCTGATCGCCGTCCTCGCCGAAGTGAACAACACCTTCGGCGGTCATCACAGCTACCTGCTGCACGACCACGGCCGGCCGCTGGCCGACGGTGCCGAACTGCAGGCCGCCAAGATATTCCACGTCTCGCCCTTCTGCGAGGTGGAAGGTGGCTACCGCTTCCGTTTCCGCCTCGAGCGGGATACCCAGGTGGCCCGCATCGACTACGCCGACGCCGACGGCGACCTGCTGCTCACCTCGATTTCCGGCCGTCCGAAGGGCTGGCGTGCGGGCAGCCTGTTGCGCAATTTCCTGCGCATGCCGCTGCTGACGGCCGGCGTCATCTTCCGCATTCACTGGCAGGCGCTCAAATTGTGGCTGAAGGGCGTGCCCTTCGTCGGCGCCAATCCGGGCAGCAAGGGCCCGCTACTTCAGGAGACCAGCAAATGAACGAAACCCTGACCCTGCGCGGCGGCCGTCGGCCGGCCCGCGACACCCGGACCGTCTTCGAGTTGCTCGCCGGCTTTCGCGGCGGCCTGCTCGAAATCCGCCTGGCGGACGGCAGCAATACCCTGTTCGGCGACGGCGACAGCGGCGTCAGCCTGCAGGTGCACGACGAAGCGATGTTCAGCCGGGTACTCGCCCGCGGCGACATCGGCCTGGCCGAAGCCTACCTCGACGGCCACTGGGACAGCCACGACCTGAGCGGCGTGCTGGCATTGCTGGCCGGCAACCGGGAGACGCTGCGCCAGGCCGTGTACGGCTCCTGGGGTGCCTTGCTGCTGGCCCGCCTTCGCCACCTGCTCAACCGCAACAGCCGCAGCGGCAGCCGGCGCAACATCCTTGCACACTATGACCTGGGCAATGACTTCTACCGCCTGTGGCTGGATCGCACGATGAGCTATTCGTCGGCCATTTATCGCGACGCCGACGACGGTAGCCTGGAAAGTGCCCAGCAGGCCAAGTACCGGCGCATCCTCGACCGCCTGCAGGCGCAACCGGGCCAGCAGATTCTGGAAATCGGCTGCGGCTGGGGTGGCTTCGCCCGCATGGCCTGCGACGACGGGCTGGCGCTCACCGGGCTGACGCTGTCGCCGGCGCAACTCGCCTGGGCGCAGAACCGGGTGCCGGAAGCCGACCTGCGCCTGCAGGATTACCGCGACCTGAACGAGCGCTTCGATCATGTCGTCTCAATCGAGATGTTCGAAGCGGTCGGCGAGCGCTGGTGGCCGACCTATTTCGCCAAGCTGGCTGGCGCCCTCAAGCCCGGCGGCAAGGCCGTGGTCCAGAGCATCACCATCGCCGACGATCTTTTTGCCGACTACCGCAAGGGGACCGACTTCATCCAGCAGTACATTTTCCCCGGCGGCATGCTGCCCTCGCGCAACGCCTTCCGTGCCGCTGCAGCGCGCCAGGGGCTGGTGGTGCATGACGAATTTGCCTTCGGTCGCGACTACGCGCGCACCCTGGCCGAGTGGCGGCAGGCCTTCGAGGATAACTGGCCGGCCATCCGCCAGCAGGGCTTCGACGAGCGTTTCCGCCGCCTGTGGCGTTTCTACCTGGCCTACTGCGAGGCCGGTTTCCTGGCCGGCAATATCGACGTGGTCCAGTTCGAGCTCGCTCATGCGCCGGCGTAGCCTGCTCCTGGCCGGGCTGGCGGCCCTGTGCTGGCCGCTGGCCGGCAGTGCCAGCCCGATGCAGGGGCTGCGTGTGCGCGGTCGCGGCAGCTTCCGCCGCTTCGGCTTTCACGTCTACGACGCCACCCTGTGGACCGGCGAAGTTCCCGACGGCCCGCCGCTGGCCCTGCGCCTCGACTACCGGCGCAAGCTGTCCGGCCAGGCCATCGCCGAGGCCAGCACCAGCGAGATGCGCCGCCTGGTTGACGACGAGTCGCAACTGGCGACCTGGGACCAGGCCATGCGCCGGATTTTCCCCGACGTGCGCGACGGCGACCACCTGCTCGGCGTGTGGCGCGACGACGGCGCCTATTTCTACCAGAACGATGCCCTGATCGGCGCCGTGCGCGACCCCGCCTTCGCCCGTGCCTTCTTCGGCATCTGGCTCGATCCGCGCAGCAGCGCCCCGGCCCTGCGTGCCGCCTTGCTCGGGCAGGGCTGAGATGCGCCCGCTGCCGACCCTGGCCTACGGCCTGCTGGCGCTGCCCCTGGCATTCGCCGCGCTGCCGCTGTACGTCCATGTGCCGGCCTTCTACGCCAATGTCACCGGTCTCGACCTCGGTCTGCTTGGCGCCATCCTGCTGCTCGCCCGCCTGCTCGACGCCGGCATCGATCCCTGGCTGGGCTGGCTGGCCGACCGGGTGTCGCGCCGGCGCATGGTGGCCGTCTCCCTGTTGCCTTTCGCTGTCGGTTTCGTCGCCCTGCTCAACCCGCCGGTGGAACACGCCGCGCCCTGGCTGCTGGCCAGCCTGCTGCTGACCTACGCCGGTTTCTCCGCCGCCACCGTCGCCTATCAGGCCTGGGGCGCGGCGGTCGGCAGCGACGCGCCGGAGCGCACCCGGCTGGTTGCCTCGCGCGAGGCTTTCGGCCTGCTCGGCGTGCTCGTCGCCGCCGCCCTGCCGGCCCTGCTGGCGGCCGCACTCAATGATGGCATCGCCCGCCTGGCCTGGGTCCTGCCGGTGCTGCTGGTGCTCGCCGGAGGCGTCACCCTGGCCCGGGTTGGCGAGGGTGACCCCCGGGTGGCGGTCGGCAGCGCCCTGCTGCCAGCGCTGCGCGCGGTGCTGCGCGATACCGCCTTCCGCCGGTTGTTGCTGGTCTTCATCTGCAACGGCTTCGCCGCGGCGATGCCGGCGACGCTGTTCCTGTTCTTCGTCGCCGACATCCTGCAGGCGGAGAGCGCCAGCGGTCCGCTGCTGGCTGCCTACTTCCTGGCCGGGGCGGCGTCGCTGCCACTGTGGCTGAAGCTGTCCGTGCGCATCGGCCGGCCGCGCGCCTGGTTGCTGGCGATGGGCGTGGCCATGCTCGCCTTTGCCGGCGCCGGACTGCTCGGGTCGGGCGATGTGGCGCTGTTCGCCGTCGTCTGTGTCGCTTCGGGGCTGGCGCTGGGCGCCGACCTGGCCCTGCCGGCGGCGCTGGCGGCCGATCTCGGCGAGCGCCAGGGGCGTTCGGGCGCCTGTTTCGGGGTGTGGAACTTCTTCGCCAAGCTCAATCTGGCGTTGGCCGCCGGCATCGCCCTGCCGCTACTCGGCGTCTTCGATTACCGGCCGGGCAGCGATCAGGGACAAACCGCCCTGGTCTTCGCTTATGCCCTGCTGCCGCTGCTGTTCAAGGCGCTGGCCGCCTTCCTGTTGTGGCGCTGGCGCAATTCACTGGAGGTCGAATCATGAAACTACTGGCTGCTGCCTTGTTGTCGCTCGGGCTGGCCGCTTGCGCGACGCCTGGCGTCGAACATTACCGGGCCGAGCAACCGCGCCTGGTCCTCGAACAGTATTTCTCCGGCAAGCTCGACGCCTGGGGCATGTTCCAGGGCCGCGACGGCGCCGTGCAGAAGCGTTTCCACGTCGTCATCGACGCCAGTTGGCAAGGTGACACCGGCGTTCTCGACGAGCAGTTCACCTGGTCCGACGGCACCACTTCACGTCGGGTGTGGACCTTGCGCCGGCAGCCCGACGGTCGCTACATCGGTACCGCCGACGACGTGGTTGGCGAGGCCATCGGCGAAGTCTCGGGCAATGCGCTGCGCTGGCGCTACGTGCTGGCGTTGCCGGTCGACGGCAAGGTGTACCACGTCGATTTCGACGACTGGATGTTCCTGGTCGACGACAAGGTGATGCTCAACCGCTCGCGCATGTCGAAGTGGGGCTTCCACCTCGGCGAAGTCACGCTGAGTTTCACCAAGCGTTGAGCGGCGACATGGCAGGCAATCCGCGGATCAAGGACTGGTCGGGCAAGCGGGTCTGGTTGCTCGGCGCCTCGACCGGCATCGGCGCCGCGCTGGCGCGGGCACTGGCGGCGCGCGGCGCCCGCCTGGCACTCAGCGGCCGGCGCGCCGAAGCGCTGGCGGCGCTGGCCATCCCCGGCGCCCGTTGTTTGCCCTGCGATGTCACCGATGCCGCTGCCCTGGCCGCCGCCACTGCCGAGCTTTGCCGCGAGTGGGGCGGAGTCGACCTGGTCGTCTACCTGGCCGGCGACTACGTGCCGATGGGCGCCGACAACTTCGATCTGGCGACGGCCGAGCGCCTGATTGCGGTCAATTTCAATGGCGCCCTGCGCCTGACCGCCGCCGTCCTGCCCGAGCTGCGCCCGGGCGGCGGCATCGCCTTCGTCGCCAGCGTCGCCGGCTACCGCGGCCTGCCCAAGGCACTGGCTTACGGTCCGGGCAAGGCGGCGCTGATCCACTTCGCCGAATGCCTGCACCTCGACCTGGCGCCGCGCGGCATCGGCGTCTGGGCGATCAACCCGGGCTTCGTCGCCACCCGCCTGACGGCGCAGAACGATTTCGCGATGCCGGCCCTGCTCACGCCGGAGGCGGCGGCGCAGGCAACGCTCGATGGCCTGGCTGGCGGCGCTTTCGAAATCCACTACCCGAAGCGCTTCACCCGCGTCCTCAAGCTGCTCTCGCTGCTGCCCTACCGCTGGTATTTCCCCCTCATCCGTCGTTTCACCGGAGGCTGACATGAAGCTGGATGCCCTGATCGATTTCTACCATACGCTGACCCCCGAAACCGTCGGTCGCTTCGCCGAGTTCTACGCCGCCGACGCCTGGTTCAAGGACCCGTTCAACGAGGTGCGCGGCCTGCCGGCCATCGAACGCATCTTCCGCCACATGTTCACCCAGGTCGGCGAACCGCGCTTCGTCGTCACCGAAACCGTCGTCGACGCCGCCAGCGCCGTGCTGGTCTGGGAATTCAGCTACCGCGTCAGGCTCTGGGGCAAGGGCGAGACGCAGCTGATGCGCGGCGTCTCCCACCTCAAGTTCGATGCCGCCGGCAAGGTCAGCCAGCACCGCGACTACTGGGACACCGGCGAGGAGCTGTACATGAAGCTGCCGTTGATGGGCGGCCTGTGGCGCGGGCTGCGGCGGATGCTGGCGGCCTGAGGGGGCGGCGGACGTAAGCGGCCGGCGGCAATCCGAGCCGGATGGCGGTTGGTTGCGCGAAGCGCTATGCTCTTTGCCTGTCGTGGCGATTTGCGCTGCGCATGTTTTTTTCGTGCCTCATTTCTCAAGACTTCATTGTTCACCGAGAACGTCTGTTGTGATTTTGCACGGATTTTTCGTCGGCATTCTTGCGCATCAACGCCCTCGCGCCCATGTTTGACCTTCTCCTGGATCTCGGCGACCTTTCACGAGCGGCGCTCGTGAAGCTGCTGCGCGCTCTTTGGTGGCTCGGCTGGGACTTCTGCGTTCGCACCGTTGGCTGGTCAATCGGCTGGGCGTTTCTTCGAACACTTACCCTCGGCCGTTTTCCCAGGGAAAGGGTCAAGCAGCTAGATAACGCCCCTTGGTTGCTGGGGGTGCTGGTGGAAGTATTGGGGCTGACGCTGCTCACTATGGGCATATTCGTGCTATCGCAGGCTTGGCCACGCCTATGAGCATCCAGGGGCGTTTTGCCCAATAGCGCCCAGCAGTTTTTTCGGGGCGTGATTGGACGAGGATGGCGTCGATGGGCAGGGCCCGGCGAGCCGTTGGAGGGGGGGCGAGGGAATCCAGTGGAGGTGTGAACCTGGGGGGCTTTCTCCCGGGCTTGCTGTCCTGATATGTTGGTTTGCAAACTAATTTATTGGCTTTGTTTTGTGATGAATTAAAAAATATATTTTGAATCAATCATCTATATTGCTACAATATTTTGTGTGGCTGAAATATGCATTGATTTTCAATGCTTTTTTTGTGTCGTATCGCTAGGGGTGCGGCGTTTTTTGGTGATTGATGTCCTGTGGTCTGGCCGCTCCGGGGGGCGTCCGGGAGTGACTTGATGTTATTGGCAACCGATCTCGACGGAACCTTTCTCGGGGGGTCGGCGGAGCACCGCCAAACCCTGTATCAACTGGTTTCCGGCAGTCAGGACATCCAGCTGGTATTCGTCACCGGGCGCGGGCTGGAGGCGGTGATGCCGCTGTTGTCCGATCCGTTGGTGCCGACGCCCGATTACATCATCTGCGATGTCGGCGGCACCGTTGTCGAGGGCGTCTCCTTGCAGCCGGTGCAACCCCTGCAGGCCGCCATCGACATGCGCTGGCCGGGCGAGCGCATGGTCGCCGATGCGATGGCGGCTTTTCCCGAACTGGAACGCCAGGAAGTGCCGCAGCAGCGGCGCTGTTCCTATTTCTGTCATCAGGACGCGGTGACGCCGGCGCTGATCGAGGCGGCGCGCGCACTCGGTTGCGAGGTCATGTACTCGGCGAGCCGCTATCTCGATCTGTTGCCGGTCGGCGTGAACAAGGGCAACACCCTGCGGGCGCTGGTCGACCAGCTCGGCGTTGCCCATCATGAGGTGCTGGTGGCCGGCGACACGCTCAACGACCTGGCGATGTACGAGGCCGGTTTTCAGGGGGTCTGTGTCGGCGATTCCGAGCCGGCGTTGCTGGCCGCCACCGGTAATCTGGCCAACGCCTTGCACGCGAGCGATCCCGGTTGCGGCGGCATCCTGCAGGCGATCGTCCATTTCTCGCTGCTCCGGCCGGGCTATCTCGACGCGGCGACGGGCAACGCCAAGCGCGGCCCGGCCGAACTGGTGATGGTCTATCACCGGCTGCCCTACGAAGAGTACCGGATCAACGGGCGTATCGTGCAGCGACGGCCGAAATCGCCGAACGGCATCATCCCGACCCTGCTTTCCTTTTTTGCTACCGGGCAACGCGGATCCTGGGTCGCCTGGAGCATCCATGACGAGGCGCGCGACCCGCCCTTCGAGGTGCATACCACGGTCGATGCCCAGGCCTATCCCGGCCTGCTCGCCGCCCGCGTCGCCTTGTCCAAGGAAGAAGTCGACGTCTTCTACAAGCGTTTCTCCAAGGAAGCTTTCTGGCCGACCCTGCATACCTTCTGGGAGCGGGCGGTGTTCCGCGAGGCGGACTGGCAGGTGTTTCTCGCCGTCAACCGCAAGTTCGCCGAACGGACCGCCGCCGAGGCCGCCGAGGGGGCGACCGTCTGGCTGCACGATTACAACTTGTGGATGGTGCCGGCGGCGCTGCGCGAGTTGCGTCCCGACCTGAAGATTGCCTTCTTCCACCATACCTATTTCCCGTCGGCCGATGCCTTCAACGTCCTGCCCTGGCGCCGCGAAATCGTCGGCAGCCTGCTGCAGTGCGATTACATCGGCTTCCACATTCCACGGCAGGCGGAGAATTTCGTCGATGTCGCCGCCGGCGTGGCGTCGTTGCGTGTACTGGAAAGGCGCGCCTGCGCGCCGCGCTACCTGAGCTACGGTTGCGCCGTCGGCCTGGAAACGATGACTACCCGGATCGAGGTCCATGGGCGGCAGATCGGCCTCGGCGCGCATCCGGTCGGCCTCGATCTTGGGCGCATCGGGCGTTCCTTGCAGCATCCGAAAACCCCCGGGCGGCGGACGGCGATCCGTGATGAGTTTGCCGGCAAGCACCTGGTGCTGTCGGTCGAACGACTCGATTACACCAAGGGCACGCTGGAAAAGATCCGCGCCTTCGGCGATCTGCTCGAACGCCATCCGCAGATGCGCGGCAAGGTGTCGCTGGTCGTTGTCTGCGTGCCGGCGGCCAAGGAAATGACCGTGTACGACGAACTGCAGGTGCAGATCGAGCAGGCGGTGGGCCGCGTTAACGGTCAGTATGCCGAGGTCGGCTGGTCGCCGATCCGCTTCTTCTTCCGGCCGTTGCCGTTCGAGGAGGTTGTTGCCTGGTACGCCGAGGCCGACGTGATGTGGATCACCCCGCTGCGCGACGGGCTCAACCTGGTGTGCAAGGAGTACGTGGCGACCCAGGGGCAGGTCGACGGGCGCGGCGTCCTGGTGCTCTCCGAGTTCGCCGGCGCCGCCGCCGAACTGCACGGTGCGCTGCTGACCAACCCGCACGATCCGGCCGACCTGCGCGAGCGTCTGCGCCAGGCGCTGGAGATGGATCCGGTCGAGCGCGAATCGCGCCTGCGCGGCCTCAACGAGATCGTCCGGCACAACGACATCGAGCGCTGGGGCCGGGAGTTCCTCGAGGCGGTCGCCGCCGCCGGCGCGCCGCGCTGAACGCGCAAGTCCTGTCATCTGGCGATGGCAGACTGTTTTTTCCCCGGTCATGAGATTCTGTGGACATGCAACAATTTGATTCCTGGCTGAGCCGCCTGACCGGCGGTGATCCCACCCTGGGCCTGGCGCTGCAGGTTTTTCTGGTCGTTTCCCTGGTCGCCGTCGGCAATTTCCTGTTGCGCCGGCTGCTTGACCGGCTCGCCGCCCGCACCGCGTACACCGCCAATCCCTGGGACGAGGCACTGGTCAACGCGGCACGCCGCCCGTTGCCCCTGCTGGCCTGGATCGTCGGTCTCAGCTTTGCCGCGCGCATCGTTCAGGGCGAGGCGGACGCCGCCTTGTTCGACGCCATCGATCCGCTGCGCACGATCGGCGTCATCGCCAGCCTGACCTGGTTCCTGGTCAGGCTGATCGGCAACATGCAGGCCGCCATCCTGCAACGCCAGCTTGAGCGCGGCGAAAGCGTCGACCGGACGACGGTGGACGCGATCGGCAAGTTGCTACGGGTGTCGGTGCTGATCACCGCCGTGCTGGTCGGCCTGCAGAGCCTGGGCTTCTCGATCTCCGGCGTCCTCGCCTTTGGCGGGATCGGCGGCATCGCCGTCGGCTTCGCGGCGAAGGACCTGCTGGCCAATTTCTTCGGCGGCCTGATGGTCTATCTCGACCGGCCATTTACCGTCGGTGACTGGATCCGTTCGCCGGACAAGGAGATCGAAGGCACGGTCGAGGACATCGGCTGGCGCCTGACGCGCATCCGCACCTTCGACAAGCGGCCGCTCTACGTGCCGAATTCGATCTTCACCCAGATCACCGTCGAGAACCCGTCGCGCATGAGCCATCGCCGCATCATGGAGCGCATCGGCGTCCGTTACGACGACATGGCGGCGGTCGAAGGCATCGTCGCCGAGATCCGTGAAATGTTGCGGGTTCATCCGGAAATCGAGCCGTCGCAGACGACGATCGTCAATCTCGACGCCTTCGGCGCCTCGTCGGTCGATATCCTGATCTATACCTTCACGCGGACCACGGTCTGGGTCGATTACCACGCGATCAAGCAGGATGTCCTGCTCCGGATCGCCGCCATCGTTGCCGCGCATGGCGCCGAAATTGCCTTCCCGACACGGACCCTGCACCTGGTTCCGGAGGCCTCGCCGGCGGCCGTCTGATCGGGGGGCTCAGCGCGTTGGCGCGGTGCTTTCCGGTTCGAGCATCTCGATGACTCCCGGCGTCGTCCTTTCCATCGGCGTCAGCGGCGTCTGGTGGGCGATGTCGGCCGGGGCCCGCACTGACAGCCACCAGGCGGTGACGGCGAGCAGGCACTGGATGGCAATGAACCAGACGGGGAGCGCGGACGGGCCGAAATGGTGCATCAGGGTACCGGCGAGCAGCGGGCCGAGGCTGGCGCCGATGCCGTGCAGCAGCAGCAGGCTGCCGCTGCCGGCGATGATCTCGGGTTTTTCCAGGCGGTCCATCAGGCGGGCGACGGCCAGCGGGTACATGGCGAAGGCGAAGCCCCCGTAGGCGAAAGCCGCCGCCAGCACGAGGCGCAGGCCATGCTCGGCGGCGAGCAGCAGACCGCCGGCGCATAGGGCGGCGATCAGCGCGATGACGCTGATCACGTGGCCGCGGTCGAGACGGTTGGTGAGGACGCCGATCGGCCACTGGAAGGCGGCGCCGCCGACGATGGCGATGCTCATGAACCAGGCGACGCCAGCGTGGCCGAGCTGGCTGGTGTCGGCCCAGACCGGCGCCAGGCCCCAGAAGGCCCCCTGGGCGAAGCCGGAGAGCAGGCCGGCGGCGCAGGCGACCGGCGCCCGCCGGTAGAGGGTGGCGAGGCCGATGCCGTGCACTTCCTCGACCACCGGCTGGGCCAGGCGAGTCGCCGCCACAGGCATCACGGCGGCGCAGAAGGACAGGGCAGCGAGCGCGAACAGCACGTGCCCGCCGGGGTCGCCCCAGTGCAGCAGTTGCTGCGCCAGCGCCAGCGAGCCGAGGTTGACCGCCATGTAGGTGGCGAAGATGCGGCTGCGCTGGGGCGGTGCGGCGTGGCTGTTGAGCCAGCTTTCGATGGTCGTGTACAAGCCGACCATGGCCATCCCGGTAACCAGGCGCAGCAGTCCCCAGACCCAGGCGCTGGCGAGCAGTTCGTGGAGCAACGCGGCGCAGGCGACGGCGGCAGTGAAGAAGGCGAAGGCGCGGACATGGCCGACGCGGCGGATCATCCGTGGCCCGAGGTAGGTACCGGCCAGGAAACCGACGAAATACATGGCGCCGATGGCGCCCAGCGTCTGGCTGTCGAAACCTTCGATGCCGCCGCGCACGGCGAGCAGCGTACCGAGCAGGCCGTTGCCCAGGAGCAGCAGGGCAACGCCGAGGAGCAGGGCGGACAGGGGCAGGATCGGGGACATCGCGAGGGCGGTGCAGGACGGGTGATCATTGTGCCGTGGATCGTCGTCCTGCTGGGCGACGGGTACGCATTGTTACAGTCGTCACGGCCTCGTAACATCGTCCGGCTAGGCTGCCGCGATGACTGCCGCCGCCGTTCCTTTCCCGCCATCGCGCCGCCTGGCGCTCTGCCTCCTTGGCTGCCTGTGGCTGGCGCTGGCCGGCTGTTCGCCGCGGGCGCTGGTGGTTTCCAGCCTGGCCGACGAACTGGCCGGGCAGGCGCAGGGCGCCGAGGACGACCCCGAACTGGCGCGCGACGCGGCGCCCTTCTACCTGAAGCTGTCGGAAGCGGTGCTCGCCCAGCAGCCGGGCCACGCCGCGCTGGCCGAGAGCGTCGCGGCACGGATGACCGAGTACGCCTACGCCTTCGTCGCTTTTGAAGCGGATCGCCTCGAGGCGCAGGACAGCGCCGCCGCCGAGCGCCTGCGCCAGCGCGCCGCCCGGCTTTACCGGCGGGCGCGCGGCCACGCGCTGGAGGCGCTCGAACTACGCCATCCCGGTTTTGTATCGGCGCTCGCCGATTCCGCCGCACCACCGGTACTCGATGCCGCCGACGCCGGCCTCGCTTATTGGGCGGCCGCTGCCTGGGGGAGCTGGATCGCGCTGGCCAAGGACGACCCGGAAATCGTCGCCGACCTGCCGCTGGTTGTCCGTCTCGCCGCCCAGGCCGAAGCCGCCGACCCCGACTGGGGCGACGGCGCCATCGGCAGCCTGCGGGCGACGCTGGAGGCGGCCCGTCCCGGCGGCGACAAGGCGCTGGCAGCGCGCTGGTTCGACGCGGCGATTGCCCGCGCCGCCGGGCGCAGTGCCGGCGCCTATCTGGCCAAGGCCGAGAGCATCGCTCTGCCGGCCGGCGACCGCGCCGCCTTCGAATCCCTGCTGCGCCAGGCGCTCGCCGTGCGCGACGCGGCCGGCAGCCCGCGTACCCTGCAGAACGAAGTGATGCGTCGGCGCGCCGCCTGGCTGCTCGAACGTTCGCCCGACCTTTTCTGACCCGGAGACTCCATGCAGAAATTTCTCGTCCTCCTCGGCTTGCTTGCGCTCGCCCTGACCCCGCTGCGCGCCCAGGAACAGCAGTTGCGCATCGGCACGCTGGCGCCAAAGAACTCGCTTTACCACCGCCAGTTGATGACGCTTGGCGAAGCCTGGCGCACGGCACAGGGCGGCGGCAAGTATCTGGTCTTCCCGGACGGCAGCCAGGGCGGCGAGACCGACATGGTGCGCCGCATGCGCATCGGTCAGTTGCAGGGCGGCCTGCTGTCGGTGGTCGGCCTGCGCGAGATCGAACCGTCGATCGCTGCGCTGCAGGCGATGCCGCTGATGTTCCGGAGCTGGGAAGAGGTCGATTACGTGCGCGAGAAGATGCGGCCGGCGATGGAGAAGAAGTTCCTCGACCAGGGTTTCGTCGTGCTCGCCTGGGGCGACGCCGGCTGGGTGCGCTTCTTCTCGAAGAAGCCGGCCCGCCACCCGGACGACTACAAGCCGATGAAGTTCTTCGCCTGGGGCGGCGAGGCCGAGCAGCAGGAAATCATGAAGCGGCTGGGTTACACGCCGGTGCCGCTGGAAACCGCCGACATCCTGCCGGCGATCCAGACCGGGATGATCGACGCCGTGCCGTCCACGCCCTACTTCGCGCTGGCGACGCAGATTTACACCAGCGCCCCGAACATGCTCGACCTCAACTGGGCACCGATCGTCGGCGCGCTGATCGTCACCAAGAAGGCGTGGGACGCGATGAGCCCGGCCGCCCAACAGGCGGTGCGCGCGGCCGGTGCCAAGGCCGGCGCCGAAATCCGCGCCCAGGCGCGCAAGGAGGTCGACGAGGCGGTGGCGGCGATGCAGAAGCGCGGGCTCGCGGTGAACGTGCCGGATGCCGCGCAGCGCCAGGCCTGGGAAGCGCTCGCCGGCCGCCTGCACCCGCAGATCCGGGGCAGCCTGGTGCCGGCGGCGACCTTCGACGAAGTGATCGGCCACCTGAAAAATTACCGCGCCGGCCGCAAGTAAGTGTTCGCTACCTTGTTGCGACGCGGCGAGGCTTGGCTGGCGGCCGGCGCGCTGGCGCTGATGCTGCTCCTGCCGCTGCTCGAGATCGTCCTGCGCCCGCTGTTCGGCGTCGGCATCGCCAATGCGCCGGCCTTCGTGCAGCACGCCGGTCTCGTCCTGGCCATGGCCGGGGCGCTGGTCGCCGCGCGCGGCGGCCATCTCAGCACGCTCGGCGCCGGCTTCGCGGCCGCCGCCGATCCCCGCCTGCGTCACGCCGCGCAAGTCTACGCGGCGCTCGCCAGCGGTTTGGTCTGCGGCATGCTGGCGCAGGCGAGCTGGACCTTCGTCGCTGCCGAGATGGCCGTGCCGCGCGCCATCGCCTACGGCATTCCCGGCTGGTGGTTCATGGCGGCGCTGCCGGCCGGCTTCCTGCTGCTCGGCGTCCGTCTCGCCGCTCGGTTGCCCGGCGCAGCGAGCTGGCGCTGGCTCGCCGCCGGGGCGCTGCCGGCGCTCGGCTGGTGGTTTGCCGGGCACTACGACGGCAGCGTATTGCCGCTGGTGCCGTTTGCCGGCGCCCTGCTGCTCCTGCTGCTGTGCGGCGCGCCGGTCTTTGCCGTGCTCGGCGGCCTGGCGCTGGCGCTGTTCTGGAGCGAGGGCCAGCCGCTGGCGGCGGTGCCGCTCAGCCATTACCAGATCACCGTCAATCCCTCGCTGCCGGCCTTGCCGCTATTCACGCTGGCCGGCCTGGTGTTCGCCCGCACCGGCGCGGCGGCCCGCCTGGGGAGCTTGTTCACCGCGCTGTTCGGCGGCGGTGCGCGCGGCACGGCGATCGCCGCCGCCGTCCTCTGTTCCGGTTTCACCGCGCTGACCGGCGGCAGCGGCGTCACCATCCTGGCGCTCGGCGGCCTGCTGCTGCCGCTGCTGGTCGGCGCCGGCTTCCCGGAGCGGCGCGGCATCGGCCTGGTGACCAGCGCCAGCGCGCTCGGCGTGCTGCTGGCGCCGTCGGTGCCGCTGATCATGTACGCGATCATCGCCCGCGTGCCGATCAACGCGATGTTCCTCGCCGGGCTGCTGCCGGCACTGGTGATGGTGGTCTTCCTGCTGCTGGTCGGCGGTTTCCTGAAGCGCGACGGGCTGGCGCCGGCGAGTGCGGTCGGCCGGGTCGATTTCGCCGCCGCCCGCCGCGCCGCCTGGGCGGCGAAATGGGAAATCCTGGCGCCGCTCGTCGCCGTCGGTTCGCTGGTCGGCGGCTGGGCGACGCCGACCGAGAGCGCCGCGCTGACCGCCGCCTATGCGCTGCTCACGCAGTCATTGCTGCTGCGCGAGATCGACGCGCGCGGCGTCGGCCGGGCGCTGGTCGAATGCGCGCAGGTGATCGGCGGCATCATGCTGATCCTCGGCATGGCGCTCGGCCTGACCAATTACCTGGTCGATGCCGGCATTCCCGACCGGGCGATCGACGGCGTGCAGAGCTTGCTGCCCGACAAATGGAGCTTCCTGATCGCCTTGAACCTGTTCCTGCTGCTGGCAGGGGCGCTGATGGAAATCTACGCGGCGATCGTCGTCCTGGTGCCACTCCTGCTGCCGGTGGCGCTCGCCTACGGCATCGACCCGGTGCATTTCGGGATCATCTTCCTGGCCAACCTGGAGATGGGCTTTCTCTGCCCGCCGGCCGGGATGAACCTCTATTTCTCGGCGGCGATGTTCGGCAAGTCGGTGCGCGAGATCGCCGTCTCGGTGCTGCCGGCGGTGCTGGCGATCTTCCTCGGCGCGCTGACCCTGTCGCTGCTGCCCTTCCTGAGCACGGCGCTGCCGGACTGGCTGCTCGGCGTTCAGGCGAGGTAGACGTAGAGTGCCGGGATCGGCGTCTGCTGGTCGTGGCGCAGGGTGTCGACGGCCAGCTCGCGGAGCGTGAAGCCGTGCTGCGCGGCCAGCCGGCGCACGTAGTCCTCGCTGTGCCGGTAGCGCAGGCAGGGCTGCAGGGTGTAGTCGCCGCCATCAAGCAGTTGTTCGACGGTGAAGGCGAAGCAGCCGCCGGCCCTGAGCAGGCGGCGGACGGCGGCGAAGGCCGGGGCGAGGTCGCCGATGTAGCCGAAGACGTCGGCGGCGACGAAGAGGTCGGCCGGCGTCGTGCGGGCGGCGAGATAGGCATTCAGCTCGTGGCGTTCGAGGTGGCGGTAGATGCCGCGTCCGCGCGCCTGTTCGAGCATGGCGGCGGAAAGGTCGATGCCGTCGATGGCGTCGACCAGCGGCCGCAGCAGTTCGCCGCAGAGACCGGTGCCGCAGCCCAGGTCGACCGCCGCCGGGTAGCGCCGGCCGGCCTGCAGCAGCGGCTCGATCAGCCGGCGGTGGCCCTGGTAGCGCAGGCCGTCGACCAGGTGTTGCTGGAAGTCCGGCGCGTAGTCGTCGAACAGCGCCTGCACGTAGTGGCTGGGCGTCGTCGCCGGCTGGGCGTCGCCGCCGACGGCGGCCAGGTAATAGCGGTTGAGTTCGGGGTCGCCGCCATGCGCCAGCGCGCGCCGGTAGGCGTCGGCGGCTTCCGGTAGCCGCCCGAGTTCGCGCAGCAGGCCGCCGCGCGTGCTCCACGCCGCGGCGTGGTCAGGAAGCAGGGCGAGGACGCGGTCGATCGCGGCGAGCGCCGCCGGTAGCTTGCCGGCCCGGCCATGGCAGTGGCTGCAGACCAGCCACAGCTCCGGGCTGGCCGTCGCCGGCAGGCCGCTTTCCAGCGCCGCGGCGGCCGCCGCCCAGTGGCCGAGGGCTTCCTCGCAGAGGCCGAGCTGGACGCGCGCTTCGCGGTTCTCCGGCTCAATGGCGACGATTTCCAGCAGCAACCCGCGGGCGGCGGCGAAATCGCGCAACCGGAGCAGGGTCGCCGCCAGGTTGACCATCACCGACGGCCGCCCCGGTGCCAGCGTCAGTGCGGCGACGAAGGCGGCGCGGGCGGCAACATCGTCGCCCGCCTCGAAAGCGGCGACGCCGCGCAGGAAGTGGTCGCGGGCCTGGGTGAGGGGATCGTTCATGGCAGCGGTTTCTTGCGTGGGGTGAGGATGCGCCACAGCGCGCCGGAAGGGCGGGTCTCGCCGTCCAGCACGTAGGCCAGTTCGTTGAGGTTCTGCAGCGCCAGTTCAAGGCGGCGGCGGGCGCCGAGATGGCTGGCGAGGAGCAGGTGGTCGCCGGCGCTGAGCTCGAAGTCGTCGTCCGGCAGCAGGTGGATGCGGTCGCTGCGGTCGATCAGCAGGACGCTCAGCGGCAGGGCGCTGCTGCGATCGTTGGCGTCGCGCAGGATGGCGCCGAGACGGAAGGGGCGGCCGTGCATCAGCGCCTGGCGGGCGGCCGGCGCTTCGCTGGCGTTGAGGCGGATGCTCCATACGGTCGGCGTGCGGTCGCCGCCGATTTCCTGCAGGCGGCTGGCCAGTTTGCGGCACCAGGCCTCGTCGCGCTGGTCGAGGGCGGCGAGGAAGCGGCCGAGCAGCGGCGTGGTGAGGATGGCGATGCTCTCGTGGGCGACGATGTGGCTCGGCACCATCGCGAATTCCGGTCCGTAGGCCTGGAACAGCGCGTTGTTGGCGGCCTGGTTCTGGCGCGTGACGACGAACAGCGCCGGCCGCAGTTCGCTGGCGGTGACGGCGATCGACAGGTTGTTCACGTCGTTGTCGCTGCCGGCGATGATGCCGACCGCCTGCTCGATGCCGGCGGCGCGCAGCGTGGCGGCTTCGGTGCCGTCGCCGGCGACGACGTGCTCGTCGGCAGGTGAAGCGTGGGGTTCGACGATGGTCAGGGTGAGCCCGGCCTCCCGCAGGCGGGCGGCGACTGCCTGGCCGAAGCGGCCGTAGCCGCAGACGATCCAGTGGCCGCGCGGCGGCCGGTGCGGTTGCGGCAGCGGCGAGCCGGGCAGACTGGTCAGCAGTTCGACGAGGCGGAAGCGCTCGGGGGCGGTGATCGCCTGACCGAGGTGGTCGGCGAAGCGCTCGAAGGGGTTGATAATGTGGTCGGTGCCGAACGAGGCCATGTTGGCGGCAACCGACTGGCTGCGGGCGCGGGCGATCACCGGCAGCTTGGGGGCGAGCAGGCGGACGGCGATGGCGATCGCCAGGTTGGCCAGTTCGTCGTTGGTCACCGCCAGTACGCCGCGGCATTTCGGGTGCTGCAGGCCGGCCAGCAGCAGGTTGTCGGGCAGGCTGGCGTCGGCGGCCAGGGCCGGGGTGTCGGTCTTGAAGTCGAGGAGGTCGAGTTCCTCGACGCGCAGTTCGTCCTTTTCGATGACGACGAAGGCCTGGCCGATGCGGTCGAAGTTGTGGCAGATCAGGCTGCCGGTCTCGCCGCAGCCGCAGACCAGGTAGAACGGCTCCTTGAGCCGGCGGACGCGGCGCATGAAGCGGTTGGCGGTGAGCGTGTTCTGGAAGCCCTTGTCCTGCAGCAGTGCGATCAGCGTCACCAGCGAATACGACCAGCCGACCACCGACAGGTAGATGCAGACGATGACCCAGAAGCGCTGGGCGTCGGAGAAGGCGTTCGGGATTTCGCCGAAGCCGATGGTGGTCGCCGTGTAGCTGATGAAGTAGAAGGCGTGGAAGAAGGACAGCGGCGGCGCCGGCCGGCCTGCGGCATCGACGCCGGGAACCAGCGTCAGGCCGACCACCGAGATCGCGTAGATGACGATCAGGACGATGATCGGCGCGCGCATGCGCCGCAGGACCAGGAAGAAGGTGCTGTTGCTCACCGTCGGCTCCGCGTCAGCGGCGCAGCATCACGGTTTCGACGATGAGCAGGATGACCGAGACGATGTTGGCGAACAGCGCGCCGCCGGACAGCGAGACGACGCTCGACGTCACCGAGGCGGTCATGCCCTCGCCGGTGACATGGACGGCGATGCCCCAGGTGACGGCGGCGGCGATCAGCTGCAGGTCGGCGACCAGGCTGGTGGCCAGGTGGATGGCGCCAATCTGCGTGCGGTCGCCGAACTTGAGCGCGGTGGCGATCAGGCTGACGACCAGTGCCGCCGCCAGTTCATAGACGTGGTGCAGCTCGGGGCGGTCGATATCGCCGATGAAGAAGCCGAAGTTGAGCGTCGCCGCAAGGACGATGAAGAAACCGAAAACGACTTTTTCGAGGTTCATGTTGTGGTCCGGTCGGCGGGAACGGTCATCCTGGCGTTCAGCGGGTTTCCACCGGTGCCTGGCTGTTCGGCGGTGCCTTGCGGGCGCCCAGCGCCTGCTCGTCGAGGCGGCGGATCTCCTCGTCGGAAAGCACTTCGAGCAGATTGATCACCTTGCGCACGCCAGCCGTGGTGCGGGCGACGGCGATGGCGACCTTGGCTTCGCGCTCGTTGACCAGGCCCATCAGGTAGGTGGCGCCGTTTTCGGTGACGACCTTGATGTGGTTGGCGGAAACCTGGTTGCTATCGACCAGGCGGGCCTTGACCTTGGAGTCGATGAAACTGTCGTTGCTGCGGTTGGCGAGGGTCGCCTTGGCGCCGATCGTCAGCTCGTCGTAGACCTCGCGCACGCCTTCGAGTTTGCGCGCTTCGGCGACGACGGTGGCCCTGGCTTCGGCGTTGGGCACTTCGCCGGTGATCAGCAGGCGGCGGTTGTAGGAGGTGAAGTTGATCCGCGCGGCCGCCTTGATGTGCTCGGGGACGCGGCCGGCGGCGCGCCATTCGGTGGTTTCGTCATCGGTCTGGGTGCCGGTGGTGCGGCGATCGTGGATGCTCATCACGCCGACCGCGGCGCCGGTGGCGACGACGGCGGGAAGGCAGCCCTGCAGCGCGGGCAGCGCCAGGGCGAGGGCAAGCAGGGAAAGCGAGAGGGTTTTCTTCATGTCATTCGACTCCGAGAAGCAGTGCGTCGATACCGTCGCACAGGCAGTGGATGATCAACAGGTGGGTTTCCTGGATGCGCGCGGTACGGTCGGCCGGCACGCAGAGGTGGATGTCGTCGTCGCGCAGCAGTTCGCCGATCTCGCCGCCGCCCTTGCCGGTCAGCGCGATGACGCGCATGTCGTGTTCGTGGGCGGCCTTGATCGCTTCGATGACGTTGCCGGAATTGCCCGAGGTCGAGATTGCCAGCAGCACGTCGCCGGCGTGGCCGAGGGCGCGCACCTGCTTGGCGAAGATGTGGGCGAAACCGTAGTCGTTGCCGACCGCGGTCAGGATCGAGCTGTCGGTGGACAGGGCGATCGCCGCCAGCTCCTGGCGCTCGGCCTCGAAGCGGCCGACCAGTTCGGCGGCGAAATGCTGGGCGTCGGCGGCCGAACCGCCATTGCCGCAGGCGAGGATCTTGCCGCCTTCGAGCAGGGCGCCGGTCAGCGTCTCGATGGCGGCGGCGATCGGCGCCGAGAGGGCGTCTACGGCGTTGAGCTTGGTCTGGGCGCTGTCCTCGAAATGCTGGGCGACGCGGGCAATCAAATCCATGGAACGGCTTCTTTCAGATGATCGGCTCATGATTTTACCTCAGCGTGCCGTGGCGGCGTCGCTTCAATGCTCGCCGGCAAAGGCGTTGCGCAGCCAGCGCAGGCGGCCGTCGTCGATCAGCACGCAGTCGAAGCGGCAGGCGCATTCGCCGTGGCGGGCCAGCCAGTGGCGGGCGGCGAGGACGATGCGCTCCTGCTTGAAGGCGTCGATGCTGGCGCCGGCGTCGCCGAAATCGCTGCGGCTGCGGGCGCGCACCTCGACGAAGACGACGGTCGGCCCGTCCTGCATGACGAGGTCGATCTCGCCGCCGCGCACCCGGAAGTTGCGCTCGCGCAGGCGCAGGCCGCGCCCCGCCAGGTAGGCTGCTGCTTCGCTCTCGGCTTCGCGGCCGCGGGCGACGGTGGTATCGTTGGTTTTTGCCTGCATCGCCGAAAATGACAAACGAATTGATCGCGGCATTGTACGTCGTGCCGACGCCGCTGGGGAACCTCGGTGACCTGACGCGGCGGGCCGAGGAAGTTCTGCGCACCGTGCCCTGGGTCGCCTGCGAGGACACCCGGCACAGCGCGCCGCTGTTGAAACAGCTCGGCGCCCGGGCGAAGACACTGCCGGCGCACCAGCACAACGAACACGAAGCCGCCGCCCGCATCGTCGCCAAATTGCAGGCCGGCGAGGCCGTCGCGCTGGTCTCGGATGCCGGAACGCCGGGCATTTCCGATCCCGGCGCGCGCATCGTCGCCGCCGTCCGCGCCGCCGGCTGCAAGGTCGTGCCGCTGCCCGGCCCCTGCGCGGCGACCACCGCGTTGTCCGCCGCCGGGCTGGCCGACGAGCATTTCCTGTTCTACGGCTTCCTGCCGAGCAAGGCCGGCCAGCGCCAGCAGGCGCTCGCGGCACTCGCCGGGCATCCTTACGCGCTGGTCTTCTACGAGGCGCCGCACCGCGTTCTCGATAGCGTCGCCGAGATGGCCGCCGCGTTCGGCGAACGCACGCTGGTCGTCGCCCGCGAACTGACCAAGCTGTTCGAGAACGTCGACGCCCTGCCGCTGTCCGCCGCCCTCGACTGGTTCAAGGCCGATCCCAACCGGCAGCGCGGCGAGTTCGTGCTGATCGTCTCCGGCGCACCGGCCGACGCCGCCAGCGGCGAAGGCGAGCGCGTGTTGCGCCTGCTGCTCGACGAAGGTCTCGGCACCAAACAGGCGGCGAAGCTGGCGGCGGCGATCAGTGGCGAGGCGAAGAACGCCCTCTACGAGCGCGCGCTGGCGCTGAAGGCGGTGGATTGAGCGGCTTATTCCGGATGCATTGACAGGGCGCGCCGGCGACTGCCAGAATCGGCCGCTTTCCCGACCGTCGCCGGCTGTCCCGGCCAGAACCGCATGCGCATCCTCGTTCTCAGTGTGTCCGCCGGCGCCGGCCATGTCCGCGCCGCGCAATCGATTTGTGCAGCAGGTGCGGCGCTGCCGGGCCTGGAACTGACCCATCTCGACGTGCTCGACCTGGTTTCCGGGGGCTTCCGCAAGTTCTACGGCAGCGCCTATATCAAGCTGGTCGAGAAGGCGCCGCAACTGTGGGCCTATCTCTACGAGCGCACCGATCATCCGCCGAGCAGTTCCTGGCTGGATTCGGCACGGCGCCACGTCGAGCGCCTCAACACCCGTCGCCTCGACGCGGAGATCGCCCGGGTTGCCCCCGATGCCATCGTGTGCACGCATTTCCTGCCGGCCGAACTGCTGTCGCGGCGGATCGCCGCCGGCCAGCCGACGCCGCCGGTGTGGATCAACGTCACCGATTTCGACGTCCATGGCCTGTGGCTGCAGCCGCACATCGCCGGCTATTGCGTCGCCACCGAGGAAGTTGCTGTGCGCCTGGCCGCCCGCGGCATCCCGGAACAGCAAATCCACGTCACCGGGATCGCCATCATGCCGCAGTTCGCCACCCCGCCGGCGCGGGCGACGGCCGCTGCCGAACTCGGCCTCGACCCGGCGCGCCCGACGCTGCTGATGATGTCCGGCGGCGCCGGCGTCGGCGGCATCGACCGCCTGGCCGAGCAGGCGGCGCTGGCTTTCCCGGAGGTGCAGATCGTCGCCCTGGCCGGACGCAACGAGGACTTGTTGCGCCGCCTCGGCGAAGTTGCCGCCCGTCATCCGGGGTGTGTTTACCCGCAGGGCTTCACCTCGACCATCGAGCGCGTCATGGCGGCGGCCGATCTGGCGATCACCAAGCCGGGCGGTCTGACCACCTCGGAATGCCTGGCGATGCAGTTGCCGATGATCGTCGTCTCGCCGATTCCCGGCCAGGAGGAACGCAACGCCGACACCCTGCTGGAAGCCGGTTGCGCGCTGAAAGCGGTCGATACGGCGGCGCTGGTCTACAAGATCCACCGCCTGCTCGACGATCCGGCGCGCCTCGCCCGCATGCGCGAGTGCCAGGGCCAGCTGGCCCGTCCGCAGGCGGCGCGCGCCATTGTCGACCTGGTGCGGGCGGCAGCGTGAAGCGCCGGGCGGGGCGGCTCGGGCGGTGCGCCCGGGCGTTTTCCGGCGTGCTCCTCCTGTCGTTGTCGTGCGCCCTGCCGGCGCTGGCCGGGGCGGACCGGATCAGCGTCTATCCGGCCTATGGCGACGGCGAGTCAGTGACCATCGAGGGACGTGTCGTCGAGCTGCGCGACGGCCCATCGGCGGCTGCCGACGACAGCCGACTGCGCAATCTCTGGCGCAATTTCCGGCTCTGGATCAACGACGAGCGCAAGCAGGTGCCGGTCGACCTGAGGGTCGGTGAGTTCACGCTGCGCACGCGTACCGACGACGAGGGCTATTTCAGTCAGCGGGCAACGCTGCCGCTGCCGGCGGGCTGGCACGAGATCGCCGCCAGCGGCAGGCACGGCGCCGGGCGCGGCCGTCTGCTGGTGGTGCCGCAGACCAATCGGCTGGGGATGATTTCCGACCTCGACGACACCATTCTGGTCTCCGAGGTGACCAGCAAGCCCCGCCTGCTGGCCAACAGTTTCCTGAAAAATCCGACGCAGCGGCAAGCGGTGCCCGGCATGGCCGCGCTCTACGCGCGGACGCTGGCCGCCAACCCTCAGCCGGCGAGCGCACCGCTGTTCTACCTGTCGGCGTCGCCGCGGCAACTGCACGAGTCGATCGCCGCCTTCATCGCCGCCAATGCTTTTCCACCCGGCGTGCTGATCACCAAGCGGGTCACCGACGACGCCAGCAGCGATCCCTTGTTCGACCAGTTCGCCTACAAGACGCGGCAGATCGAAGCCATCCTGGAACGCCTGCCCTGGGTGCGCTTCATCCTGGTCGGCGACGACGGCGAGCGCGATCCGGAAATCTACGACTGGGTCCGCCGTCACCATCCCGACCGGGTCGCCGAAATCTGGATCCGCCGTGTCCGGGGAGTCGGCGGGGCGCCGCTGCCGCCGGGGCAGAAGGCGCTGGCGACGGTGCTTGCCGGGCGATAGTCTGGACCGGCGGCGCAATCGGCCGCCGTCGTCGGCGCGCGGCGCTGCTAAAATTGCGCAAACCACCGAGAGAAAACCATGCAACTGACCCTCATCCGCCCCGACGACTGGCACCTTCACTTGCGCGACGGCGAGCCGCTGGCCGCCGTGCTGCCCCATACCGCCCGCCAGTTCGGCCGGGCCATCGTCATGCCCAACCTGAAGCCGCCGGTGACCACGGTCGAACTGGCCGCCGCCTACCGCACGCGCATCCTCGCCGCGCTACCCGCCGGTCTGGCTTTCGAGCCGCTGATGACGCTCTATCTCACCGACAACACGCAGCCGGCCGAGATCGCTAAAGCGGCGGCTTCCGGTTTCGTCAAGGCGGTCAAGCTCTACCCGGCCGGTGCGACAACCAATTCCGACGCCGGCCTGACCGCGATCGAAAAGGCCTATGACGTGCTCGCCGAAATGGAACGCGTCGGCCTGCCGTTGCTGGTGCATGGCGAAGTCACCGATCCGGCGGTCGACCTGTTCGACCGCGAGAAGGTCTTCATCGACACCGTGCTGCTGCCGCTGACGCGACGCTTCCCCAAGCTCAAGGTGGTGATGGAGCACATCACGACCAAGGACGCCGCCGAGTTCGTCGCTTCGTCCGCCGCCAACGTCGCGGCGACGATCACCGCCCATCACCTGCTCTATAACCGCAACGCCATTTTCCAGGGCGGCGTGCGCCCGCACTGGTACTGCCTGCCGGTGTTGAAGCGCGAGACGCACCGCGAGGCGCTGGTGGCGGCGGCGGTTTCCGGCAACCCGAAATTCTTCCTCGGCACCGACTCTGCGCCGCACGCCAAGGGCGCCAAGGAAGCCGCTTGCGGCTGCGCCGGCTGCTATACGGCCTATGCCGCGATCGAGTTGTATGCCGAAGCCTTCGAGCAGGCCGGCGCGCTCGACAAGCTGGAGGGTTTCGCCAGCTGCCACGGTCCGGACTGGTACGGCCTGCCGCGTAATGCCGAGACGATCACGCTGGTCAAGGAGACATGGACGGTGCCGGCAAGCTATCCTTACATCAGCTCCGACGACATCGTTCCGCTGCGCGCGGGCGAGTCGCTGTCCTGGAAAATGCGCTGAGGAAACCGACCATGCGTCTGCGTGCCCTGCTGGTAGCCCTGTTCGCCGCGCCCCTGCTGAGCGCCTGTGTCGACGATCGTGCCTCGTGGCAGATCGACGGCACGCGCGAGCACACGCTGACGCTGGTGCGCGAGCAGCCGGTGTTCTGGGACAAGAAGGTCAATCTCTACCTGGTCGTCTCGCGCATGCCGGCCTGCACCCGCCGCCATAGTCTGGGCGTGGGTACCGACAAGACGCGGGTGACGATCTACCAGGTGCCGTCCGGCGCCTTCATCGTCCAGGTCGGCAAACGCATGTATGCCACGGAGTCGCAGACCTGCGAGAGCTGGGCGCGGCTGGAAGAGGAGCCGGCGGACGGGCTGGGCGAAATGCGTGGCGCTTTCCGCGTGCGCAATGGCGAACTCGCCTTCGTCGCCGAGAAGCCGGGGGCGGCTGGCGACGAGGAAGAGTAGCGGGATGCCCGGCGCGGCTTAGTGCCGGCGGCGGGGCGGCGGCGGGGCGCTGCTGCCGCTGCGGGTTTCCAGGTGGCGGAAGGTGATCCGGCCCTTGGTCAGGTCGTAGGGTGAGAGTTCGAGGCTGACCTTGTCGCCGAGCAGGATGCGGATGTGGTGCTTCTTCATCTTGCCAGCGGTGTAGGCGACCATCTGGTGGCCGTTTTCCAGGGTGACGCGGAAGCGTCCATCGGGTAGCACGTCTTCGACGACGCCTTGCATTTCAAGTAGTTCTTCCTTGGCCAAGCGGTATTCTCCTTCAATGGGTTGCGCAGGCGGGCTGCGTTGCGGCCGGGGTATCGGTCGACAGGGCTTGTGGACAGCGCTGCGGGATTTGCCAGGGCTGCCCGGATTCGGTGAGGGCGCTGATCGAAATCAGCGGCGGCGGCGAGCTGACGCTGCCGAAAATCGTTGCGTAGGAAACGTCGGCCGCGTCGCGGCCGGTGCCGATGCGTACGAAACCCATCGGGATCGCGGTGCCCGAGGGGTCGAAAATGTACCAGTGGCGGTCGAGGAAAACTTCGACGTAGGCGTGGAAGTCGGTCGGCCCGAGCGCCGGGTCGGCGCCGTAGTCGATGCCGGTGGTGAAGCGCGCCGGGATGCTCAGCGCCCGGCAGATGGCGATCATCAGGTGGGCGAAGTCGCGGCAGACGCCGACGCGCTCGGTCAGCGTGTCGATTGCCGAGGTGGTCGAGCTGCTGGTCGCCGAACGGAAGGCGACGTGGCGGTTGACCCAGTTGCAGATCGCTTCGACGCGGCGATAGCCCTTGGGCAGGTGGCCGAACTCGCTGATCGCCAGCATCGCCAGGCGATCGGATTGGCAGTAGCGGCTCGGGTAGATGTAGGTCAGTGCCGACAACGGCAACTGGCTGACCGGGGTTTCCGGGATGCGGTCGGGGTCGGCGAGGTGCTGGTCGATGTCGAGCGTTGCCCGGTAGGCGACGTGCAGCGAGCCGCTGGCGACATGCAGGCGCAGGAAGCGGGCGGCGGTGTGCGGCTCGGTTTCGATCGCCGGCATGAGTTGCGGCGCGAGCTGCAGGCTTTCGCTGACGATGCGCTGGCTGGCGGTGTGGGCGGCGTGGATGTTGAAGACGAAATCGGCGCCGGGAGAATTCAGTGTGTAGTCGAGGTCGATCGCAAACTGTATGCGAACCATGCAATTCCAGAATGTGCAGCGCGCCGTGCTGGCCGGATCAGGCTGCGCGGACGGGCGGTGGGACGGCGCTTTGCAACGGGGAAATGGGCGATTCGGCTTGCCGTGGCCTCGCGTGGCGAAGGCGGCAGGGGGACGGCATTTACGCGGGCAGAACGATGACGATGCCGCCAGGCGGCGGCAAGGAAAGGCACATCTTACGCCGCTGCCGGCGAACTGACAAGGAAAGTCCCGGAAATTCAGGCGCTTGCCAGGTTGTCGGCAAGCGCCTGGAAGGGGTCAGGCGGCGGCGTCGAGGGCGTTGACGCCGAGGCGGTTGACGCCACTGATCAAGGCCTTGATCGAAGCGGTGACGATGTTGCTGTCGATGCCGACGCCGTAGCGTTCGCCGCGACCGTTGGCCGCCATCTCGATGAAGGCGACGGCGCGAGCATTGCCGTCCTCGCCCATCGGCACCATCGAACGCTCCTCATAGCTGCGCACCTGCGCTTCGATGCCGGCGCCCTGCAAGGCGTGCATGGCGGCGTTGATCGGGCCGTTGCCTTCGCCGCTCAGGATGTGCGGTGTGCCGCCGATGTCCACGGTGAGGCGGATGCCCTGCTGGCTGCCGTGCTCGAACAGGTGGTGTTCGCGGTAGCGGAGCGGGGTTTCGGCGTCGAGGTATTCGCCGGCGAAGAGGCGCCAGAGGTCGTCGGCGTTGACCTCGCCGCCGTGCGTGTCGGTGTGCTTCTGGACGACGCCGGAGAACTCGACCTGGAGGCGGCGCGGCATGAGCACGCCGTGCTCGGTCTCCATCAGGTAGGCGATGCCGCCCTTACCCGACTGGCTGTTGACGCGGATCACCGAATCGTAGGAGCGGCCGACGTCGGCGGGGTCGATCGGGAGATAGGGCACTGACCAAGTCTCATCCGCCTTTTGAGCGGCAAACCCCTTCTTGATGGCGTCCTGGTGGGAGCCGGAGAAGGCCGTGAAAACGAGATCCCCGACGTATGGGTGGCGCGGATGGATCGGGAGCTGGGTACAGTGTTCGAAAGTGCGGGCGACGGCGTTGATGTCGGAAAAGTCGAGCTGCGGATCGACGCCCTGGGTATGCATGTTGAGCGCGAGCGTGACGAGATCGACGTTGCCAGTACGCTCGCCGTTGCCGAAGAGGCAGCCTTCGACGCGGTCGGCGCCGGCCATCAGGCCGAGTTCGGCGGCGGCGACGGCAGTGCCGCGGTCGTTGTGCGGGTGGAGGCTGATGATCACGCTGTCGCGGCGTTCGAGGTGGCGGTGCATCCACTCGATCTGGTCGGCGTAGATGTTCGGCGTGGCAATCTCGACCGTGGTCGGCAAGTTGAGGATGACCTTGTTGTCCGGCGTCGCGCCCCAGGCGGCGGTGACCGCGTCGCAGACTTCCTTGGCGAAATCGAGTTCGGTGGCGGTGAAGAGTTCCGGGCTGTATTCGAGCGTGATCTTCGTTTCCGGCATTTCGGCGGCGAGCGACTTGATCAATTTGACCGCGTCGACCGCCATGGTCACCACTTCGGCCTTGCTCATGCCGAAAACGAAGTCGCGGAAACTCGGGCAGGTCGCGTTGTAGACATGGACGATGGCTTGTTTTGCGCCCTTCAAGGATGCGAAGGTGCGCCGGATGAGGTGCTCGCGCGCCTGCGTCAAAACCTCGATGGTGACGTCATCGGGAATGTGCTCGCCTTCGATCAACTCGCGGACGAAGCCGAATTCGGTTTCCGACGCCGAGGGGAAGGCGACCTCGATCTGCTTGAAGCCGATCTGGCAGAGCGTCTTGAACATCTGCATCTTCTTGTCGGCGTTCATCGGCTCGAACAAGGCCTGGTTGCCGTCGCGCAGGTCGGTGCTCATCCACATCGGCGCCTGGGTGATGACGCGGTTCGGCCACTGGCGGTCGGTGAGGCCGACGGGCGGGAAAGCGGTGTACTTGGATGATTTTTGCTGCGCCATGATGCGGCTCCGGAAAACGTTTGCGATGGCGAAATCTTACGCAAGACTGTGCGGCAGGTGCTTGCGTTTTGTGGCATGATTTTGCGGTGTTTTGGCAGAAAATTGCGCGATGGTGAGTTTATGAGCAACGTTATTCAGATGGATCGCTACGACAAGGAAATTCTTGCCGTCCTGCAGCGTGATGGGCGGATCAGCAACCAGGATCTCGCCGACCGCATCGGCCTCTCGCCGTCGCCTTGTCTACGCCGGGTGCGGGCGCTCGAAGAGGCGGGCATCATCGCCGGCTACCGCGCCCAGCTCGATGCGAAAAAGCTCGGGCTGAGCCTGATGGCGCTGATCGGCATCTCGATGGACCAGCACACGCCGGAACGCTTCGCCAACCTGGACGCGGCGATCGGCGGCATTCCCGAAGTCCTCGAATGCCTGCTGATCACCGGCCAGCAGTCCGACTACCAGTTGAAAGTGGTGGTGCGCGACATGGACGCCTACCAGGACCTGCTGCTCAACAAGATTACGCGCATCCCGGGAGTGACCGGCGTGCACACCAGTTTCGTGCTGCGCAAGGTGGTCGATCGCGGCGCCCTGCCGGTCGATTGAGCTTGTTTGCGGGCTCATGATATTCTCATGACTACCCAATCCTTCCGGTCGCCAGCCATGAAACAGCCCACTTCCTCCGAACGTCGCCGCCTCGACCGCCGGCGCTCACCCGTCACCCCGCCGCCCTTCCGGACCAGCTCCGGCCTCGTGCTGGCCGAGCGCCGGGCGCGGGGCGACCGGCGCAATACTTGGGTGCGCGACATCGTCGTCGAAACCGACGGCGAAACCAGCTAAGCGCCGATCCCACGTATAATCCGCCGCGGAAAGTCGGCCAGGCAGTCGCTGGACACGCAGGTGTCGGGAGGAAAGTCCGGGCTCCATTGGGCAGGATGCCAGCTAACGGCTGGGTGCTATAAGTCGCAAGACCCAAGGCAACGGAAAGTGCAACAGAGAACAGACCGCCGATGGCGTCGCAAGACGCACAGGTAAGGGTGAAACGGCGAGGTAAGAGCTCACCGCGTCCACGGTAACGGCGGACGGCACGGTAAACCCCATCCGGAGCAAGACCAAATAGGGAAGCTGAGGCGTGGCCCGCGCTGCTTCCGGGTAGGTTGCTTGAGCCTGTCGGTGACGGCAGGCCTAGAGGAATGATTGCCGAACCTCGCAAGAGGGGAACAGAACCCGGCTTATCGGCCGGCTTTCCACCAGATTTCCTGCTTTAACCCCGCGCGCTGGCCAGCCGGCGCATCGCCCGTTCCAGCCCGTCGAGGGTGAGCGGGAACATGCGCTCGTCGCCGATCTGGCGGCGGATGGCGGCAATCGACGGGGTGTATTGCCAGTACTCCTCGTTCACCGGGTTGAGCCAGGCGACGCGCGGCCAGGCGGCAACCAGGCGCTGCAGCCAGACGGCGCCGCTTTCCTCGTTCCAGTGTTCGACGCTGCCGCCCGGATGATCCACCTCGTAGGGGCTCATCGTCGCGTCGCCGACGAAGATCAGCGTGTAGTCGCGGCCGTAGGTATGGATCAGGTCGAGCGTGGACAGGCGTTCGTCGTGGCGGCGCCGGTTGTCGCGCCAGACGTGCTCGTAGACGCCGTTGTGGAAGTAGAAGTGTTCGAGGTGCTTGAATTCGGCGCGGGCGGCCGAGAACAGTTCCTCGCAGACCTGGATGTGGTCGTCCATCGAACCGCCGACATCAAGGAAGAGCAGCACCTTGACCGCGTTGTGGCGTTCCGGCCGCAGGTGCAGGTCGAGCCAGCCGCCGTTGCGGGCGGTACCGGCGATCGTGCCGTCGAGGTCGAGTTCGTTCGCCGCGCCCTGGCGGGCGAAGCGGCGCAGCCGACGCAGGGCGACCTTGATGTTGCGGGTGCCGAGTTCGACCTGATCGTCGAGGTTGCGGTAGGCGCGCTGTTCCCAGACCTTGATCGCCGTCCGGTTGCCGGCTGAATCGCCGCCGATGCGCACGCCGGCCGGGTTGTAACCGCCGTGGCCGAAGGGCGAGGTGCCGCCGGTGCCGATCCACTTGTTGCCGCCGGCGTGGCGTTCCTTCTGTTCGGCGAGGCGTTCGCGCAGGCGCTCGAAGATCTTCTCGTAACTCAGTTGTTCGAGCGTTTTCCGCTCTTCTTCGGAAAGATGGCGGCGTGCCGCCAGACGTAGCCAGTCTTCCGGGATCTCGGCGTCCAGCCCGGGCAGTTGCTCGATGCCCTTGAAGTATTCGCCGAAGGCGCGGTCGAAGCGGTCGTAATGGCTTTCGTCCTTGACCAGCAGCGTGCGCGCGAGCAGGTAGAAGTCGTCGATGTCCGGGCCGACCAGGCGCGCCTGCAGCGCTTCGAGCAGGGCCAGCAGTTCCTGCGTCGACACCGGAATCTGCCGGGCCTTCAGGTGCAGGAAGAAATCGACCAGCATCGCAAGCTCAGGAGTTCTTGCGTCGCGCCATGAAGGCGAGCCGCTCGAACAGGTGGATGTCCTGCTCGTTCTTCAGCAGCGCGCCGTGCAGCGGCGGGATCGCGTCCCTGGCGTCCTTGGCGCGCAGCGCCTCGGGCGGGATGTCCTCGGCCAGCAGCAGCTTGAGCCAGTCGATCAGTTCGCTGGTCGACGGCTTCTTCTTTAGGCCGGGCACCTCGCGCAGGTCGAAGAAGACTTCCAGCGCCTCGCGCAGCAGTTCCTGCTTGAGGGTCGGGAAATGCACGGCGACGATGCGCTGCCTCGTCTCGCGGTCGGGGAACTTGATGTAGTGGAAGAAGCAGCGGCGCAGGAAGGCGTCGGGCAGTTCCTTCTCGTTGTTCGAGGTGATGACGATCAGCGGCCGGTGGCGGGCGCGGATCGTCTTCTGCAGCTCGTAGCAGTGGAACTCCATGCGGTCGAGTTCGCGCAGCAGGTCGTTGGGGAATTCGATGTCGGCCTTGTCGATCTCGTCGATCAGCACGACCGACGGCGTCGCGCATTCGAAGGCCTGCCACAGCACGCCGGGGACGATGTAGTGGGCGATGTCGGCGACGCGCGGGTCGCCCAGTTGCGAGTCGCGCAGGCGCGAGACGGCGTCGTATTCGTAGAGGCCCTGCTGCGCCTTGGTCGTCGACTTGATGTGCCACTGGAACAGCGGCAGGCCGAGCGCGCCGGCCACCTCCTCGGCGAGCAGGGTCTTGCCGGTGCCCGGCTCGCCCTTGATCAGCAGCGGCCGCTGCAGGGCGATGGCGGCATTGACGGCGAGGGTCAGGTCGCGCGGGGCGACGTAGGTGTCGGTGCCTGAGAAACGCATGGTCGGGGTCCGGCGGGTTGGGGTGGAAGGATTGTAAGGGCAAGCGGCTGGCCTACAATGCGCCATGTCCGAAATCAGCCCGCCCCGAATTTCCTGGTCCGATGCCGGCCGGCCGCGCAGCGCGCGCTGGCGTTCCGAAGCCGGCCTGCCGCCGCCGGCTGCGGTCGATGTGGTCGACGAGTCGCTGTCCGCCGATCTCGCCTGGTCCCGCCTGCTGGCCGGCGAAACCCTGCTCTGGCGCGGCGACTGGCCGAGCGCCCGGCGCCTGCTGCAGGCGCTGACGCAGCGCGCCGAGGGGCAATTCCGCTGCCAGCCGGCGGCGACGCCGTTGGAGACCTTCGCCCGCCATCGTGCGACGCAGGGCCAGCGTGCCGCGCTGCTCGCCCGTCTGCTGGTGCCGCTCGGCCCCGATTACAAGCTGCCGCTGCGCCGCGCCCAGGACGTGCGCGATGCTTGCCGCGAAGCCTGGGGCAAGCCGGACGGCAGCAACAGCGTGGTGGCGCTGCGCGAGCTGCTGGCCGCGGTCAGCGCTCACGAATGGCGCAAGAAAGGCGTTCCGGTGGCTGCTGTCGGCGGCAGCATCCACCCGCATTACGGCGTCTTCTCGCCGGTGCGCGGCGAGTACGTCGACCTGGTCGCCCGCGCGCCATTGCCGGCGGGCTGCGCACTGGCCTTCGACATCGGCACCGGTTCCGGGGTGCTGGCGGCGGTGCTCGCCCGGCGCGGCTTGCAGGTCGTCGCCACCGACATGGCAGCGCGGGCGCTGGCCTGCGCTGCGGAAAACATCGAAAGACTCGGCTTGCGCGAACAGGTGCGCATCGTCGAGGCCGACCTCTTTCCCGAGGGGCGGGCGCCGCTCATCGTCTGCAATCCGCCCTGGCTGCCGGGGCAGCCGACCTCGCCGGTCGAGTACGCGGTCTACGACCCGGAGTCGCGCATGCTGCGCGGCTTTCTCGCTGGACTGGCGGCACACCTGAGCCCGGGTGGCGAGGGCTGGCTGATCATGTCCGATCTGGCCGAACATCTGGGGCTGCGCGCGCCCGGCGAACTGGAAGGCTGGATCGCCGGCGCCGGCCTGCGCGTCACCGCTCGCCTCGACACCCGGCCGCGGCACGGCAAGGTGCAGGATCGCGACGACCCGCTGCACGCGGCGCGGGCCGCCGAAGTGACCTCATTGTGGCGCCTGGTCGGCCAATGAAAAAAGACGGCCGGGCTGGCGCCGGGCCGTCTTTCGTTACTGCAGGGAGCGGAATTTAGATCTTGCCGACCAGGTCGAGCGACGGCTTCAGGGTTTCGGCGCCTTCCGTCCACTTGGCCGGGCAGACTTCGCCCGGATGCGAGGCGACGTACTGGGCGGCCTTGACCTTGCGCAGCAGTTCGGAAGCGTCACGGCCGATGCCCAGGTCGTGGATTTCGGCGACCTTGATCTCGCCTTCCGGATTGACGACGAAGGTGCCGCGCAGCGCCAGACCTTCCGATTCGATCATCACGTCGAAGTTGCGGGTGACGGTGCCGGTCGGGTCGCCGAGCATGACGTACTTGATCTTCCTGATCGTGTCGGAAGCGTCGGCCCAGGCCTTATGCGTGAAGTGGGTGTCGGTCGA
>JAFIHA010000033.1 GCA_017848965.1 Dechloromonas aromatica (nom. nud.)
CTACAACCAGAAGCTGTCCGAGAAGCGCGCTGCCGCGGTCAAGGAATACCTGGTTGCCAAGGGTATCGAAGCCAACCGCGTCTACACCGAAGGCAAGGGCGAAACCCAGCCGGTCACCGGCGACAAGTGCGGCAAGAGCGAGAAGAAGTCGAAGTCGCTGATCGAGTGCCTGCAGGCCGATCGCCGCGTCGACATCGAAGTCATCGGCACCAAGTAATCCTGCCGCTCTTGCGGTAAAAGAAAGGCCCTGCCCCAGCAGGGCTTTTTCACATCTGGACAACATGAACCGTCGCCTGCTTTCCTGCTGCCTCCTCGTCCTTGCGTTGTCCGCCGCTCTTGCCCAGGCGGCGGAACGGCCGCGGGTCGGGCTGGTGCTCGGCGGCGGCGGGGCGCGCGGCGCCGCCCACCTGGGCATCCTGGAGGCGCTCGAAGAACAGCGCATCGCGGTCGATTGCGTTGCTGGCACCAGCATGGGCGCCCTCTTCGCTGGGGCCTGGGCGGCCGGTGTGACGCCGGCGGTGATGCGCCGCGAACTGGAACGGGTCGATTGGCGCGACATCTTCATCGACAACCCGGAATACGCCGAGATGGGTTACCGCAACCGGCTGATCGCTCGCACCTACCCGCCGGGCTCCGAGGGCGGCGTCGGCGACAAGGGGGTGCGTTACCAGGGCGGCGTCGTCGCCGGCCAGAAGATCAAGCTCTTCCTCAACCGCCTGGTCGGCACCGTGCGCCAGATTGAAAGCCTGCCGCTGCCGCTGTCGATCGTCGCCACCGATATCGGCAACGGCCAGCGGGTGGTCTTCCGCGACGGCACGCTGAGCACGGCGATGCGCGCCAGCATGTCGGTGCCCGGCCTGCTGGCGCCGGTCGAGACGGGCGGGCGCAAGCTGGTCGATGGCGGCCTGGTCGACAATCTGCCGGTCGCCGAGGTGCGCGAGCGCTGCCAGGCCGACGTCGTGATCGCCGTCGATGTCGGGACGCCCCTGCTGAAAAGCGAGGAGATCGGTTCGCTGCTGACCGTCTCGGCGCAGATGATCGGCATCCTCACCCAGCAGAACGTCGAGCGCTCACTGGCCCTGCTCGGGCCGCGCGACATCCTGATCCGCCCCGACCTCGGCGACATCACGGCGGTCGATTTCCCGCGTCACGAGGAGGCCGCCGAACGCGGACGGCGCGCCGCGCAGGCGCTGGCCGAACGCCTGGCGGGGCTGCGCCTGAGCCCGGCGGACTATGCCGCGTGGCAGCAGGCGATGACGGTCGAGCCGCAGCCGCAACTGCGCGTTGATGCGGTCGAAGTGGCCGGTCTGCACCGGGTCAACCCGCAGGCGGTCGAGCGCCTGCTCGACATCGCGCCGGGCGAGGAAGTCGACGCGCTGCGTATCGACAACAACCTGCTGCGCATCTATGGCGACGGCCACTACGAGAGCGTCGATTACGCGCTGAGCAACGAAGCCGGGCGCAACCTGCTGCGCGTGATGCCGGTCGAGAAGTCCTGGGGGCCGGACTACCTGCGCTTCGGCCTGACCTTGCAAGCGGACGACGGCGACGGCTCCTCCTTCGGCCTGCGCGGCGCCTATCACCAGACCTGGCTCAACGCCTTGGGCGGCGAACTGCTCTATCACGCCGAACTGGGCTCGCGCGACCGCCTCGGCGTCAATTACTACCAGCCGCTCGATCCCGGGCAGCGCGTCTTCTTCGAGGCGCTGGCCGGCGTCGAACAGGAGGACATCAACATATACCGGGACGATCGGCGCCTCGCCCAGTACCGGGCCAGGCAGGGGCTGCTCGGGGTCTGGCTGGGACACAACCTCGGGGTCTATGGCAGCGTCCGTCTCGGCTGGTTGCATCGCGACCGCCGTTACCGCCTGGATACCGGTCAACCGGTGATACCCAGCGCCAATACCGAATTCGGCGGCTGGCAGGCCGGGATCGATCTCGACCGCTTCGACCGGATGTACTTCCCGACCCGGGGCTGGGCCGCGAAAGTCGACTACTTCAACTCGCCGAAGCTTGACTACGCCCGGCTCGATGTCGATCTGCGGGCGGCGTTCTCGGTTGCCGACAACGTGTTCAATGCCCGTCTCGCCTACACCGGTTCGCCGCGCGGCGAACTGCCCGCGTTCGACGCGGCGCGCCTGGGCGGCTTCCTCAACATGACCGCGTTCAGCCGCGACCAGCTACAGGGCGACAGCGCGCGCTACGTCGGCTTGCGCACCGAACACATCATCAGTCGCATGCCGCTCGGCCTGCGCGGCGACCTGCGCCTCGGCCTGGCCGTCGAAGCGGCGCGCCTGGGCGGCCAACTGAGCGGAACGCGGCGCCGCCACTGGATCGATTCGACCGCCCTCTACCTGGGCGGCGAGACGCCGCTCGGTCCCGCCTATCTCGGCCTGGGCCGCTCTTCCACCGGCGCGGCGAACCTCTTCCTGTTCATCGGCACGCCATGAGTCAGACGCTTTACCTGTGCGCCACTTCGCGCCTCGCCCAGACGCTGCGCCAGGCGGTGCCGGCGGCGGGCGCCGTGTGGCGGACGCCGCGCGCGCTGACCATCGGCCAGTGGCTGGCGGAACTGGCCGACGCCGCGCTGCTCGCCGGCGAGGCGGTGCCGATCGCGCTCGACGCCGACGCCGAGCGCCTGCTCTGGGAACAAGTGGTCGCCGAAGCGCTCGCCGGCGGGGGCGCCGGCGCCGCCCTGTTCGATCTCGCCGGCCTCGCCGCCAGCGCCCAGGAAGCGCACGCGCTGTGCCGGGAATGGGAGCTGACGGCGGGCGGCGATGGCGACGAGTCGCGCCTGTTCGCCGACTGGCAGGCGCGTTTCGTGAAGCGCTGCCGCAACGCCGGCTGGATCGACGGCAGCGGCCTGCAACACTGGCTGATCGAGCGCCTGAATGAAGGCGCCTGCGTCTTGCCCGAGCGCGTCGTGGTCGCCGGTTTCGACCGGCCGACGCCGCTTGAGCGCCAGTTGTTCGCAGCGTTGGCCGGGCGTGGCGTCGTCGTCGAGATGCAGCCGCTGGCGGCGGTGGCCAGCCAGATCGAGGTGCGCAGCGGTGCCGATGCCGCAGCCGAATGCCATGCCGTCGCCGCCTGGGTCGGCGCACGCCTGGCGGCCGATCCGCAGGCCCGCCTCGGCATCGTTGCCCCTGACCTGGCCGGCGTCCGCGACCGCCTCGCCGGCCTGCTCGACGAAGTCCTGCTGCCGGCGGCCTTGCGTCCCGACGCCGCCGGCCTGCCACGGCCCTATAACATCTCGCTCGGCCGGCCGCTCGCCGAGCAGCCGCCGGTGCGCAGCGCGCTCGAACTGCTGGCGGTTGCCGGCAGCCGCGGCAGCGTCGAGCAGACCCGGCTGTCGGCGCTGCTCCTCGGCGGCTTCTGGGCCGGTGCCGACAGTGAGGCCGACGCGCGCGCCCGGCTCGACGCCGCGCAGCGCCGCCGCCTCGGCTTCCTGACCACGTCGGCGGCCCTGCTGCGTCTCGGCGAACGGCTGGAGCTGCCTTGTCCGGGCACGCTCGCCGCGCTCGCCGAGGGCAACGGGCTGGCCGCGGCGGCGCCGCGCAGCCAGCGCCCGGCGGCCTGGGGCCGGCACTTCCGGCAGATGCTGGCGGCGCTCGGCTGGCCCGGCGAACGCTCGCTGTCCAGCCACGAATTCCAGGCCCGGCGCGCCTTCCTCGAACTGCTCGACGGTTTCGGCCGGCTCGACGGCGTGCTCGGCAGCATCGGCGCGTCTACCGCCCTGGCTCGCCTGCGCGATCTCTGCCGGCACCGCGTGTTCCAGCCGGAAACCCGCGGCCGGCCGGCGGTGCAGGTGCTCGGCGTGCTGGAGAGCGCCGGCCTCGAGTTCGACGCGCTGTGGGTGATGGGGATGAACGACGACCGCTGGCCGCCGCCGCCGCGTCCCAACCCGCTGCTGCCGGCCGCCGTGCAGCGAGCGGCGGGCAGCGCCCACGCCAGCGCCGAGGTCGAGCTCGACTTCGCCCGCCGCGTCCAGGCCCGCCTGCTGCGTTCGGCGCCGCAACTGATCTTTTCCTTCGCCCAGGCCGACGGCAACCGCCTGCTGCGGCCGAGCCCTCTGCTCGCCGAACTGCCGCTGGCGCAGCCCTTGACGGCGCGGGTGGCGACGCTGGCCAGCCGGCTGGCGCTGGCCGATCAGCGCGTCGCGCTGGCCGACGCCAAGGCGCCGCCGGTGGCGCCCGGCGAAGCGGTGCCCGGCGGTAGCTGGCTGTTGCGCGCCCAGGCGATCTGCCCGGCCTGGGCCTTCTACCGTTTCCGGCTCGCCGCCCAGGCGCTCGAAGCGCCGGTCGACGGGCTCGACCCGGCGGCCCGTGGCACGCTGGTGCACGCCGCGCTCGAAGCCTTCTGGCGCGCTTGCGGCGGCAGCGCGGCGCTCGCCGCGCAGGACGTCGCCGCCCGGACGGCGGCCATCGCCGCCGCTGTCGCTACGGCGCTGGCGCGCTTCGAGCAGACGCTGGGCGGCAGTCTGCCGGCGCGTTTCCGGCAGCTCGAAGGCGGCCGCCTGTGCCGCCTGCTCGAGCGCTGGCTGACGCTCGAGGCGAGCCGGCCGCAGCCATTCACCGTCGCCGCCTGCGAGCAGGCGCAGGAAGTCGCGATCGAAGGCATCCGGGTCAAGGTGGTGGCCGACCGCATCGACCGCCTGGAAGGTGGCCGCCAACTGATCATCGACTACAAGACCGGTGCCAGCATCGACGTCCGCAACTGGGCGAGCGAGCGCTTGAGCGAGCCGCAACTGCCGATCTACGCGGCGCTGGTGGCGGACGATGTGGCCGGCGTCGCCTTCGCCAAGGTGCTCGCCGACAAGCCCGCGTTCACCGGCGTCGCCGACGGCGGCGATCTGCTGCCCGGCGTTGCCGGGCTGGCCGACGGCCGCCAGAAGCTGTTCGACCCGGCGCGCTTCCCGGACTGGCAGGCGGTGCTCGAGCACTGGCGGGCGTGCCTGCAGGCGGTCGCCCGCGAGGTCGGCGCCGGCGTCGCTGGCGTCGTCTTCGCCGACGAGGCGGAACTGCGTTATTGCGAGGTGCTGCCGCTGCTCCGTCTACCCGAGCGGCGACGCCTGCTGGCGGCTGCGCCGCCGGTGGGTGAGTCGGGATAAGATGGAGGCTGGCATGCAACGGGGAGAGAGGCGATGACGGTCAAGGGCTGGCGGTTGCTCGGCGCTCTCGTCCTCGCTTTGCTTGCGGCCTGCGGCAAGGAACCAGCGCCGGCTGCGCCGCAGCGCAGCACGGTGACCTTCCTGCATTACTTCACGGATTCCCTGAGCGGCGGCGTCGGCGAGACCGCCCAGGCGTTCAATGCGCAGAACGCCAGCCATGAGCTGAAGGCGGTTTCCCTCGATCACGAGGCCTTCAAGAGCAGCATCCGCGACACCCTGCAGGCGGGCAATCCGCCCGACCTCTATTCCAACTGGGCGGGCGCCCGCACGGCGGCGATCGTCGATCAGTTGCAGCCGATCGACGACGTCTGGGCGAGCGCCGGACTAGATCGCGTCTTCCCGCCGGCGGTGACGCAGGCGGCGAGCGAATACGCCGGCCACAAGTATCTGCTGCCGCTGACCCAGCACTACATCGCCTTCTTCTACAACAAGCGCCTGTTCGCCGAACACGGCCTGCAGCCGCCGACCACCTGGGAGGAGTTCCTGGCCGTCTGCGAGCGCCTCAAGGCGGCCGGCGTGACGCCGATCGCCCTCGGCGCGCGCGACAAGTGGCCGGCGCAGTTCTGGTTCGATTTCCTGCTCCTGCGCAGCGCCCCTTATGCTTTCCGCCAGCGCCTGCTGAACGGCGAGGAGCGCTTCGACGATCCGCGCGTGCTGGCCGTCTTCGCCCGCTGGAAGCGCCTGCTCGACGCCGGCTACTTCAACCGGAGCCCGCACCCGAACAGCCTGGCCTGGGACAGCGGTGCCAACGAGATGGTCTATCGCGGCGAGGCGGCGATGACCCTGATGGGGACCTGGAACATCGGCTATTTCACCAATGCCGCGCACGGCTGGGTGGCCGGCCGCGATTTCGACTTCTTCCCCTTCCCGGTGATCGATCCGCAACTGCCGCGCGTGGCGATGGGACCGATCGACGGTCTGGTGCTGCCGCGGCAGGCGGCCAATCCGGCGGGCGCTCGCGCTGTCCTCGCCTATTTCGCCGGTGCCGCCGCGCAGCAGGCCTTCAGTCGCGGCTCCGGGGCGCTGGCCCCGAACCGCCAGGTGCCGGCCAGCGCCTACAGCGAACTGCAGCAGCGGGTAGGCGATGAAATCAATCGCAGCCCGATCTTCACTTTCGCCTTCGATCTGGCGGCGCCGCCGGCGGTCGCCAGCCTCGGCCTCGATGCCTTCGCCGATTTTCTCGCCTTCCCGCAGAGCTATCCGGAAATCGTCCGCCAACTGGCGGCCCGCGCCGCGGTTCCAGGGAAGACGCGGCAGTGAAATGGCTTGAGCGCCTCGCTTTCCGCCAGAAGATCCAGCTCAGTTTTGCCGCGCTGGTGCTTCTGGTCGCCGCCAACGCTTTGGTCGGCATCTACGCCGCTGTCTCGATCAGCCGCCAGGTCGGCGAGCAGGAAGTGCTGGCCGGGATCATCGGCGACATCATGCAGTTGCGCGACGCCACCGAGCGCTTTTCCCGGCAGCGCGCGCGTCAGGCCGAAGCGCAGGCGCTCGCCACACTGGCCGGACTGGAGCGGCGGATCGCCGCGGCGCCGGCGCAGGACGCCGCCTACGCGGCGCTGCGCCCGCTGCTCGACGATTACCGCCGGCAATTCCAGAAATACACGATCGAGGTCGATCAGCGGGCGGCGCTGGAAAGCCGCGCCCAGCAACTCGGGCAGCGGCTGCCGGCGGCATTGGCCGACACCCGCCTGCGCTTCGCGTCGCTCGGCGACCGTGAAAGCTTCGACAAGCTGATGCTGCGCCTGCTCAGCCTGCAATGGCAGGAGCGGGAGTTGCAGGAAGGTCCGGGGGGCAGCGAGCCGCACCTGCTCGCCGACCTGCGCGCCAGCCTCGATCAGTTGCGGACGAGCACGCCGGGCCCGGACTCCGAGGCGCAGCGCCACGTCTATCGCATCCTCCAGGACGCTGGCGACTACGTCAGCAGTTTCAGCGCCTACCTGCGCATCCGCGCCCGCAGCGAACACAGTGAGCAGCGGCTGGCCGGGATCATCGGCGAATTGAACACGGCGGCGCTCGCCCTCAACGAACGGGCGCGGCAGTCGATCGAAGCGCAGTTGCCGACCTCGATCGGCCTGGCGGGGCTGGTCTTCCTCTGCATCCTGCTGCTCGCCGCGTCGTTCTCCGCCCGCCTCAGTCGCAGCATCCTGCAGCCGGTCAACCGCTTGATCGGCACCACCCGGCAAATCGCCGCCGGCCAGCTCGACGCCCGGGCGGCGGCCGATGTCGACGACGAGATCGGCGAACTTGCCCGTTCCTTCAACCACATGACCGACAGCCTGCGCACCCTGCAGCTCGGGTTGGAGCAGCGGGTCGCCGAACGCACCGCCCAACTGGCCGAAGCCAACGCTGCGCTGCGCGACTACCAGGGACATCTCGAAGCCATGGTCGAGGCGCGGACCAGCGAACTGCTCACCGCCAAGGAAGCGGCGGAGGCCGCCAACCGGGCGAAGACCAGCTTCCTCGCCAACATGAGCCACGAACTGCGGACGCCGATGAATGGCATCCTCGGGATGATCGCACTCGCCCAGAAACAGGTCGGCGACCCGCGACCGCACGAGCAACTGGACAAGGCGCGGCGCTCCGCCGAACGCCTGCTCGCCATCCTCAACGACATCCTCGACCTGTCGCGCATCGAGGCCGACCGCCTGCACCTCGAACAGGCGCCCTTCCGCCTGTCCAGCGTGTTCGACAACATCGACATCCTGTTCGCCCAGCGCGCCGCCGAAAAAGGCCTGCGCCTGCGTTGCGAGATGCCGCCGGCGCTGGCCAAGGTGAGCTTGCTCGGTGACGCGCTGCGCCTCGGGCAGATCCTGATCAACCTGGTCGGCAACGCGATCAAGTTCAGTGCGCAAGGCGACGTCGTTCTACGCGTCAGCCGCCGCGATGCCGGCGACGGCCCGGCCGAACTGCGTTTCGAGGTCGAAGACAGCGGCATCGGCATCAGCGACGCCGACCAGCAACGCATCTTCGCCGCCTTCGAACAGGCCGACGGTTCGATGACCCGCAAGTACGGCGGCAGCGGCCTCGGCCTCGCCATCTGCCGGCAACTGGCGCAATTGATGGGCGGCGACATCGGCGTTGTCAGCACGCCCGGCCAGGGCAGCGTCTTCTGGTTCGTCGTCCGCCTGTCCGAAGTGGCGGCTGGCGAGCCTGTCCCGTCAGCCGCGTCGAACGCCCTGGAAAACGAGGCCGCGCTGCGCGCCGGATTCGAGGGGCGCCGCATCCTGCTCGCCGACGACGAACCGATCAGCCGCGAAGTCGGCGAAATCCTCCTCGCCGGCGCCGGCCTCCAGGTCGACACCGCCGAAGACGGCGAACAGGCGCTGGCGCTCGCCCGCCAGCAAACCTATGACCTGATCCTGATGGACATGCAGATGCCCAGGTGCAACGGCATCGACGCTACCCGCGCCATCCGCGCCGACTCTCTGAACCAGCGCACGCCGATCCTGGCGATGACCGCCAACGTCTTCAACAGCGACCGCGACGCCTGCCTCGCCGCCGGCATGAACGACCACCTGGCCAAGCCGCTGACCCCGGAAGCGCTGTTCGCGGCGGTGCATCGCTGGCTGCGGGTGGGTAGCTAAGATCTAAGCGTTGCGCCATTTAGACCAAGCGATAAACCGGCCGATTAACCCACCGCCAAAAACACAGGTTGGGAACACGAATTTCTCGGCACCGTAGTGGTACTCGAACACGGTATTTACGAGCAGTACCCCCAGTAACGCCCCGAGGAAGGCACCGGCTCCGCTGTACATGCGGCGGTCGATCATGTGAGCGCCCTTGCGAAATGCGGCTGAGTGACCGATTGCTTCATGGATCAGGGTTGTGCCGCACTGAATGCATCGAACAGTGGTTGCTGAGTTCTGGGTATTGCAAGTTGGACAATACATAGGGACCTAACAGTAAATTCGGGCGGCAGGGTTGATCAATGAACTCGGTGCCGTTTTGGTGGGTACAGCTATGTCCTGGCATGCACGAGGAATAGTTTGGCGGTGGGGCAGCACGTTAGCATAAGTTGCTGGCAGATGTCTTTCATCAGAATTCGGTCCGCTGGCAACTTGGCCAGCAGGCCCTTTCTTTGTTATCAGACCGGCGAAGGCGGGGCTGCGCCCGCTCAACTCGTTCCCAGCCCCTCGCTCAACATGGCCAGTGTCACCGGTTTGGCCAGTTCGTCGAGGAACCAGCGCAGCGCCTTGCCGATCTGCCGGTTGCGCCAGGCGATTTGCGATTGCAGCGGCGGTCGCGGGTCGGCGAGCTGCAGTTCGACGAGGCGGCCGGCGGCGATTTCCGGGTCGGCCAGCCAGGCCGGCAGGTGGCCGACGCCGAGGCCAGCCAGTTGGGCCTGGGCCTTGGCGCGCATGTCGGGGACGCGCAGCGCGTCCTGGCCTTCGATCAGGCCGATGCTGCGGGCGGTCAGTTCGCGCGAGGTGTCGGCGATGACGATGGCGCGGTGGCGCATCAGTTCGGCGCTCGGCAGCGCTCCCTGCCAACTGGCCAGCGGGTGGCCGGCGGCGACCACCAGGCGCATCACCGTCCGGCACAGCAGGCGGCTGCTGATGCCGCCGCGCGCCGGCGGGTCGCCGGGGGCGCCGAGCACGAGGTCGGCGCGGTCGGCAGCGAGGGCGTCCCAGGTGCCGCCGAGGACTTCGTTGCTCAGGCTGATCCGGGTCTGGTGACCGGCATCGTAGAACTGGCGGATCAACGGGAAGATGCGTTCGCTCGGGATGATGGCGTCGATGGCGATGCGCAGCTCGGCTTCCCAGCCGGTGGCGATGCGCTGTACCCGGCGTTCCAGTTCGTGGGCGGCGCGCAGCAGGTGGCGGCCGTCGGCGAGCAGGGTGCGGCCGGCGTCGTTGAGGATGGCGCGGCGGCCTTCGCGGATGAAGAGCGGCGTGCCGAGGTCGCTTTCCAGTTTGGCGACGGCGTGCGACAGCGCCGACGGTACCCGGTGCAGCACGGCGGCGGCGGCGGTGAAGCTGCCGTGGTGGTCGATGGCGTCGAGAACCTGAAGCTGGTCGAGGGTGATCTTCATGTGAAAAATAATGAATGGATTGACCGAAATTGTTCGCTGTTTTCCGTTGAACTCTAGGCTTACCATGGCGCCAAAGCAATATATTCATTCAACACGATTCATCATGAATTCATCCCCGAAAGGAAACACCATGAGCCAAGTTGTCGTCGTCTATCACTCCGGTTATGGCCACACCCAGCGCGTTGCCGAAACCGTCGCCGCCGCTGCCGGCGCCGAACTGCTCGCCATCGACGCCGAAGGCAACCTGCCCGAAGGCGCCTGGGACAAGCTCGCCGCGGCCAGCGCCATCGTCTTCGGCACGCCGACCTACATGGGCGGCCCGAGCTGGCAATTCAAGAAGTTTGCCGATGCCTCGTCCAAGGCCTGGTTCACCCGCGCCTGGCAGGACAAGCTGTTCGCCGGCTTCAGTTGCAGCGCCAGCCCGATCGGCGACAAGGGCTCGACGCTGGCCTACCTGCAGACGCTGGCCTCGCAACACGGCGGCCTGTGGGTGTCGCTCGGCATGTTGCCGAGCAACAGCAAGGCGGCGACGCGCAACGACGTCAATAGCCTGGGCGGTTCGGTCGGCCTGATGGTGCAATGCCCGTCGGATGCCCCGGCCGCCGAAATCCCCGCCGGCGACATCGAGACCGCCCGCCGCTTCGGCGAGCGCGTTGCCGCCGTCGCCAGCCGCTTCAAGTAAGCGGCGCGCTGCTATAGTGAGGGCCATCGTCGTTCCCGGAGAGCACCGCATGGCCCTGACTTCTTCCCTGGCCGAACTCGTCGTCCTGCTGGTCGAGCCGTCGCAGATGCAGGCCAACCTCGTCACGCGCATGCTCGAACACCAGGGCATCCGGCGGGTGACCGCAGTGAGCTCGGCGCGCGCGGCGCTTGCCGCGCTGAACGACCCCGATCCCGGGCAGGTGGTGATCAGCAGCCTCTACCTGCCGGACATGCCGGGCACCGAACTGGTGATGGCGATGCGTGCCGAGCCGATGCTGGAAACCATTCCCTTCATCCTGGTCTCCAGCGAAACCCGGCCGCAACTGCTCGAACCGATCCGCCAGTCCGGCGCCTGCGCCATCGTCGCCAAGCCCTTCACCGAGCAGCAACTGGCGCGCGCCCTTTATGCCGCGGTGGACAACCTCAACCCGCCGGAAGAGCTCGATGTCGTCGACATCGAAGCCCTGCGCGTGCTGGTCGTTGATGACAGCCTGGCTTCCCGCCATTACCTGCGGCGCTTGCTAGAAGAACTGGGGATCTCGCGCATCAGCGAATGCGTTAACGGCCGCGAGGCGGTCGAGGTATTGCAGGAGAACATGTTCGACCTCGTCATCACCGACTACAACATGCCGGAAATGGACGGCCGCGAACTCACTGAATACATCCGCACCCAAAGCTGGCAGGCCGACGTGCCGGTGCTGATGGTGACCAGCGAGCAGAACATGGGGCGCCTGGCCGCGGTCGAGCGGGCCGGCGTTTCCGCCATCTGCGACAAGCCGTTCGAGGCGTCCAGCGTGCGCACCCTGATCAACGACGCGCTGCGCTCCTGAAACGGCCGCGCCGGCGCGCTACTGCGTCGGGAAGCCCCGACGGATCTCGGCGAACAGCGCCGCGTTGGCCTCTCCCCCGGCGGCGGAAGAAATCATGATGATCAGGCTGTCGTCGACCAGGAAATACGCGTAGACCGTGTTGGCCTCGCTGCGCAGTTTTCGTCCGCGCACGCCATCCAGCGCGCTGGCAAGCTTTTGCAGCTCGTCTGGCGACGAGGTCCGGAAACGCTCCACCGTGAAATAGCTTTCGCCGTTGATCAGCTTGACCAGCTCGTAGCCGGTCAGACGCCTGAGGTGGTCGCGGCCCACCGTCCGCGAGATTGCCCGGGCGGTTTCCCTGGCGTGCCGGCAGGGCGCGTCGTCCGCCTGTGCCACGAGCGCGGGATGCTGGCGCAGCAGCGTAGCAACGGCCTGGCCGAGACGCTCGTCGGCGATCGGCGCCAATTTCTGCGTACATGTTTGAATCTGGGCCCAGGCGTCACCGGGGATCGCTGAAATCGCCAGTAGACAGGCGGTGATCGCGGCAGCGAAGGTTTTCATGCTGGCCTTTCAGTCGTGAACCAGGCGGGTCTGGTTGTTCCGGATGTCCGGCACCTTGGCGCCCTGGATGACGACGCTCAGCTTGCCGGCGGCAACCAGCGCCTGGATGGCGCTGTCGGAGGAGGCGGTCGGCAGGCCGGACAATTCGGCGATGGCATTCTTGAAATCGTCGTAGTTGCCGATGATCTCGATGCAGCCGGCGGAACCGAAGCCCCAGTCGCTCAGCGTGGCTGGCCCGGCGTGGATGTAGAAGGTGCTGCGCAGGACAATGGCGCCTCGGCCGGGCGAATATCGGTTGTGAACCGCGTAATCCTGCTTGTAGCGGGAAACCTTGATCTTGTTGGCCGACGACAGTCCGGCGTTGGCCCATCCCTTGACCCCGTAATGCGGGTCGGGATGCTCTGGGTCGTTGAAGTAGGGCATGAAGCGGGGAGCCATGAACTCGAAGCTACTTGCAGCGCCGGCCGCGTTCTTGCCGCGGACCAGGGTGCGATGCACGGGTACCTTGTAGAGCGGGTAATAGCCAGCCTCGTCGGTCTGCTGGTCGGGGTAGGAGCGCGCTTCGTAATGGGCTACGACGGTGTTCGTTACGACGATTTCCACGTTTTTCGATGCCATCGATTTTCCTCGCAAATGGATGCTGTCGACCAGATTGGTGAATAATGCAGCGGCATAATTATATGGAATATTCGTGGCGATGGCAGCGGCTTTCCTGGAGGGGCGGATGTTCCGCCTGTCGTTCAGCGTCGCCGGGCGACGATCAGGCGGATCGCCAGTCCGCGCAGGACGACACCGAGCGCGAGCAGGACCAGCAGCGGGTCGAGCAGGGCATCCCAGAGGTTGGCGAAGAGACCGCCGGCGTAGGCGGCGAGGCCGGCGGCGAGGATCAGCAGCCAGGCGTTGTTGCCGCGCCAGCAGAGGACAAGACCGAGCGGCGCCAGCGCTGCCAGCAAGGGCAAGGGCTGGTAGCCGAGGGCGTAGGGATCGAAGCTGCCCCAGCCGAGCGCGGCCGGGTAGAAGAGGACGGCGATGCCTATGATGACCAGCGCCGCCGGATAGGTCAGCGGTACCAGCGGTCGCTGCTGCAGGTGGAGCAGCGCCAGGAGCAGCAGGGTCAGCGAGGGCGGTCCGAACAGCGCGTGCAGTGCCGGCGCGATGCCGGCCAGCAGGGCGACCGTGGTTCCCGCCAGCGCCGCGTGCGGACGCAGCACGCCGAGCGGCAGCAGGCTGACCAGGCCGCCGAAAATCAGGCCGTGGGCGAGCAGGCCATAGGCGGCAAGCAGGTTCATGGCTGGTCTCCGGCGAGCCAGGCCTCGTTGAAGACGAGGTGGCGGATGCCCTGGCGGCGCCAGGCATAAACGAGGTGGATGCGGCCGTCGGCGGCCTGCAATAGCGCTGGCTCGGAGAAGTCGGCGGTGGCGTCGGCGGCGTCCTCGACGCGGCGCGCCAGGTGCCATTCTCTGCCTTGCGGGTCGCTCAGCCAGAGCGCCAGACGGCCGCGACCAGTGCCCTCGTTGCCGGCCAGCAGCAGGCGGCCGCTGGTCAGGCGCAGCAGCGCCAGCGGCGTGCCGGGGTTGGCGACGGTCGGCGCGGGCGCCGCTTGCCAGCTCTCGCCGCCGTCGATGCTGCGCGCGGCGGCCAGATCGGGCTCCGTGGAAGTCGTCAGTAAGGCCATGGCGCGGGCGTCGTCGCTGGCGGCGATTGCCGGGTTGGCGTTGCCGACCGGCAAACGGCGCAGGTCGACGATGCGCCCGGCGCCGTCGACGCGTAGCCAAGCACCGTGCGGGCGCAGGCCGGACTGGCTGAGCGGCAGGCCGAAGCCGCCGTCGGCCAGCGGCAGCGGCGCTTGCGCCAGCGGGGCGCGGGTGGCGAGCGGTGTGGTGCGGCGCAGGGCGGGTCGCTGCCAGTAGTGGCCGCCATCGTCCGACTGGCTGTACAGCAGCAGGCCGCCGAGACCGCCGGTGCCGCTGGCGCTGTACCAGAGTTGCAGGCGCTCGCCAGCGGCGGCGAGCACCGGCTGGGCGAGGCGGTCGATATGGGCGAAGACGGCGCCCGCCGTGTCCTCCCGCGTAGTCAGCGGTAGCGGCTCCTGCCATTGGCCGTCGACCAGGCGGCTGAACCAGATCGCGTCCTGCGCGTACTTGCCGCCGGCACTGCCGACCCAGGCGGCGACCAGCGTGCCGTCGGCAAGCCGGGCCAGGCTCGGGCTGGCGGCGGCGGAACCGGTGCCAGGCAGCATCCGCGCCTGGTAGAGCGGTGGCGCAGGCGGGGCGGGGCGGGCGGCCGGCACGACGAAACCGGTCGCCGCGGCGCGCGGTGCCTGGACGGCGGCAGCGGCGAGGGCGGCGAGGAAAAGGCCGGGCGCCAGCCAGCGCAGATGGCGTAGCAGTAGCGGGGAGAGGGCCGGGAGGGGCAACATGGGCCGGATTGTAACCCTGGCGGTCGGTCGGACGGCCGGCGTGACATACTTGCGGCGTTCGCCTCTGGCGATGGATCGGGCGGATTTGGTGATACTCTCTGCGCGGGGAGAACGCTATGCGCATCAACAGTTTCATTCTGGCGACCTCGGCCGTGGTCGCCGCCTTGTTTTTCGGGGGCGCCTACTGGTCGCTCGACCGGGTGTTCGACAACATCGTGCGGACCAACGCCGCGCGCGCGTCCGACGCCGCTACCCGGATCACCTTCGCCTCGATGTACCAATTGATGAGCCAGGGCTGGAGCCGCAAGCAGGCGGACGACTTCCTGCGCGAAATGGCCGGTTCCGGCGCCGGCAGCAGCATGCAGGTGCAGATTTACCGTGGCCAGCCGGTGGTCGACCTGTACGGCGAGATCGCCCAGCCACCGATCGATGCGCCGCTTGCCGAAGCCCTGCGCAGCGGCCGCGCGACGCGTCTCGACAGCAAGGCGGAGGCGCGCCACATCTACCCCCTGCTGGCCGACGCGCGCTGCCTGAAATGCCATACCAACGTCCAGCCCGGCGTCGCCCTGGGGGCGATCGAAGTCCGCCAGGAATACGCCGGCCTGCTGGCCGACGCCCGCCATGAGCTGTTGCTCGCTTTTGCCCTGCTCGTGCCGCTGGCGGCGGTGCTCGCCGGGGCTGCCGTGTGGTGGGTCGGGCGCCGCATCGAGGGGGCGGTCGAAAGCCTGCAGCAGGAGTTCGACCAGGTCGGCGGCGTCGCCGACCTCAAGGCGCTGGCGGTGACCGAGCGCGATTTCGTCTTCGTCGAGCTCAACCGGATCGACCAGGCGCTGCGCGCGCTGCTCGACAAGGTGCGCGGCATTGCCGTGGACAAGGACATCCTCAGCTTCGAGATCGGCCTGCTCGAGAAATTCGTCATCACCGCCGATGTCGTCCGCGACTGGCGCGAATACGTCAGCCGGCTGCTGATCGACATCAACACCATCCTGCCGGCGCACACGCTGTTCTCGATCTTCAAGATCGACGACGAGATGTTCGACCTCGAAGTCTTCTGGTACGGCCCGGTGTCCTCCGACACCAAGCGGCGGATGGAGCACTACATCCACGAAGAACTGATGCGCACGGCGACCTTCTCGGACTGCGGCAGCTTCGCGGTGCATCACCATGTCGCCAACAGCGACGGGCCGGTGGTCGAGCTGAGCGATGCCGAAGTGTCCTTGCGCGCCAAGTCCTTCTTCGTCGACAAGCCGAAGATCGGCGGCATCGTCGGCATCGGCGTCCACGCCGGCGTGCTCGACGACGAGACGCGCTACCTGGTGGTCGAGAGCGTGCTGTCGACGCTGCTCAACGTCGTCGGCTCGGTCAAGGCGATCTACAAGTACACGCGCGACCTCGAGTACTACGCCACCCGCGACCCGCTGACCGACCTCTTCAACCAGCGCGTCTTCTGGGAACTCTCGTCCTACGAGATCGGTCGCGCCCAGCGCAACGGCTACAGCTTCGGCCTGCTGCTGATCGACCTCGACAACTTCAAGCTGGTCAACGACAACCACGGCCATACCGTTGGCGACACCTATCTGCAGCGTTTCGCCCGCCAGGTCCAGGGGGCGCTGCGCGATGGCGACATCCTGGTCCGCTACGGCGGCGACGAGTTCGTCGCCGTGCTGCCGGAAGCAACGCAGGAGTCGGTGGTGGTGGTGGCGCAGCGGGTGCGCAGCGCCGTCGAGCAGCTCGAGGTGATCACGCCGGAAGGCGTGCGCCTGCGCGGCACGGCGTCGATCGGCATGGCGGTCTATCCGGATCACGCGGACAGCACCAAGGACCTGCTGATGTTCGCCGACAACATGATGTACCGGGCCAAGGCGGCGGGTAAGGACCAGGTGGCGATCCCGACCCCGGACGACGTCGTCGAGATCTTCCGCGACATCTCGCAGAAGAGCCTGATGGTCGTCGAGGCGATCGAGAACCAGCGCATCGTTCCCTACTTCCAGCCCATCCTCGACGTGGCGACGCGCCAGGTCGTCGCCTACGAGGTGCTGTCGCGCATCGATCTGCAGGGCGAGATGATCCGCGCCGACGAGTTCGTCGAGATCGCCGAGAAGATCGGTGTCATCCATCGTCTCGACATGCTGGTGCTGGAGCGGGCGTTGCACTCGCTGACGCAGCAGGGGCACGACGGCGAGATCTTCGTCAACCTGTCGCCGCGCGCCCTGGTGTTCAGCGAGTTCGCCCGCGACCTGCGCCGCATCATCGCCGCCAGCGGCGTCGAGCCTGATCGCATCGTGTTCGAGATCACCGAGCGCGACACGGTGAAGAACCTGGCCCTGCTCGAACGTTTCCTGATCGACCTCAAGGCCGACGGCTTCAAGCTGGCAATCGACGATTTCGGTTCCGGTTTCTCGTCCTTCCACTACCTGCGGCGCTTCCCGATCGACTACCTGAAGATCGAGGGCGACTTCATCGCCAACATGCTGGTCAACAACAAGGACCGCACCTTCGTCACCAGCATCCGTTCGCTGGCGCGGGAAATGGGCATTGCGGTGGTTGCCGAATACGTCGAGTCGCCGGAAGTGCTGCGCGAACTCGAACGCATGGAAATCCACCGCGCCCAGGGCTACTACATCGGCCGCCCGGCGCCGGCCATCATGCCCCGGGACTGGCTGCCGCCGGCCTGATCAGCAGCCCTTGTAGGCCGGCTTGCGCTTCTGCATGAATGCGTCGATGCCTTCGCCGGCATCCTCGCTCATCATGTTGCAGGCCATCACCTCGCCAGCGTAGTCGTAGGCGTCGACCAGGCCCATTTCCAGTTGCTTGTAGAACATGCCCTTGCCCATGCGCACGGCAACGGCGCTCTTGGCGAGGATGGCGCCGGCCAGGCGCTCGACTTCGGCGTCCAGCGCATCGGCCGGGACGACGCGGTTGATCAGGCCCTTGGCGCGGGCTTCCATGGCGTCGATGAATTCGCCGGTGAGCAGCATTTCCAGCGCCGCCTTGCGTCCCAGGTTGCGCGCCAGGCCGACCGCCGGCGTCGAGCAGAAGAGGCCGACGTTGATGCCGGAGACGGCGAACTTGGCCACGTCGGCGGCGACCGCCAGGTCGCACATCGACACCAGCTGGCAGCCGGCGGCGGTAGCGATGCCGTGCACGCGGGCGATCACCGGCTGCGGCAGGCGGGTGATGGTGAGCATCAGTTCGCCGCACTGGCGGAACAGCGCCTGCATGAATTCCTTGCTGTGGTTGGCGCGCATTTCCTTGAGATCGTGGCCGGCGCAGAAAGCCTTGCCGGCCCCGGCGATGACGACGACGCGGACGGTTTCGTCGGCGGCGATGGCGTCGAGTTCGGTCTGCAGCGCCGTCAGCATCTCACGCGACAGCGAGTTGAACTGGCCGGGCCGGTTCAGGGTCAGCGTGGTCAGGCCGTCGGCCCGGTCGTCGCGCAACAGGCAGGATTCTTCATTCATGCGGGTCTCCTCTATCGGTTTTGTTGGTGAGTTGCGACTGTAACCGAGAAGCCGGGCGGGCTCCAGCCGTCGGCCGCCTGCTATGATGCCGGGCTGTTTTTCCGGATGTTGCCGCCATGCGCCGCCTGTTTTCCGTCTCCCACCTGACCGCCGGGTTCATCGCCGTCCTCGTCGGCTACACCAGTTCGGCGGCGATCGTCTTCCAGGCGGCGAGTGCCGCCGGGGCCGGCGCCGAACTGATCGGTTCGTGGCTGTGGGCGCTCGGCATCGGCATGTTCGCCACTTCGGTCGGCCTGTCGCTGTGGTTCAAGGCGCCGGTGCTGACCGCCTGGTCGACGCCGGGGGCGGCGCTGCTCGCCGTTGGTCTCACCGGCGTGCCGATGAGTGAGGCGATTGGCGCCTTCCTGTTTGCTTCGGCGCTGATCGTCGTCTGCGGCGTTTTCGGGCTGTTCGAGGCGATCATGCGCCACGTTCCGAAATCGCTGGCGGCGGCGTTGCTGGCCGGCGTCCTGGCGCGCTTCGGGATGGCGCTGTTCACCTCACTGGGCAGCGAGTTGCTGCTGGTCGGGGCGATGTTCGCGGTCTATTTCGCCGGTCGCCGCTGGCTGCCGCGCTACGCCGTGCCGCTCGCCTTCCTCGTCGGCCTGCTGCTCGCCGCGGCCGGCGGCATGATTCACGGCGAGGCGGTGAGCCTGACGCTGGCGCTGCCGGTATGGACGACGCCGACGTTTTCGCTGACCACGCTGATCGGCGTCGGCCTGCCGCTGTTCATCGTCACCATGGCCAGCCAGAACGTTCCCGGCCTGGCGGTCCTGCGCGCCAACGGCTACTCGACGCCGGCCTCGCCGCTGATCACCTGGACCGGCGTTACCGGCCTGTTGCTGGCGCCGTTCGGCGGCTTCGCCTTCAACCTGGCGGCGATCACCGCCGCCATCTGCATGAGCCCGGCGGCCGATCCCGACCCGGCGCAGCGTTACCGGGCCGCCATCTGGGCCGGCGTCTTCTACCTGTTCACCGGTCTCTTCGGGGCGACCGTCGCCGCGCTGTTCGGCGCGCTACCGGCGGCCTTGATCGCGGCGATCGCCGGGCTGGCGCTGCTCGGTACGATCGGCAACAGCCTCGGCGCGGCGCTCGCCGATGAGCGCGAGCGGGAAGCGGCGCTGGTCACCTTCCTGGCCACCGCCTCGGGGATGTCGCTGTTCGGCATCGGCAGCGCCTTCTGGGGATTGTTGCTCGGACTCCTGGTTCTCAAACTGGTGCCGCCGCGATGAGGCGTGGCGGGGTAAAATCCCGGCGATGAATTCGCCGCGTTACGTTCATCTTCGTCTCCATTCGGAATATTCGGTCACCGACGGCATCGTCCGCATCGGCGACGCGGTCAAGCGGGCAGCCGGCGACGGAATGCCGGCGCTGGCGCTGACCGACCTCGGCAACCTGTTCGGGCTGGTCAAGTTCTACACCGGCGCCCGCGGCAAGGGGGTCAAGCCGGTAGCCGGCGCCGACGTCTGGATCGCCAACCCTGAGGCACCGGACGATCCCAGCCGCCTGTTGCTGCTGGTGCGCAACCGCCAGGGTTACCAGCAGTTGTGCGAATTGCTGACCCGCGCCTATACCGCCGAAGGGCGGCGCGACCGCGCCGAGATCCGCCGCGAATGGTTCGCCGAAATCGGTTGCGACGGCCTGATCGCGCTCTCCGGCGCGCATCTCGGCGATGTCGGCGAAGCGCTGCTGAACGGCAACTTCGACCTGGCGACGGAACGCGCGCGGGCCTGGGAGGCGATCTTCCCCGACGCCTTCTACCTTGAAGTCCAGCGCTACGGCCAGCCGCAGCAGGAAGCCATCGTCCAGCAGACCGCCGACCTGGCCGGCGAAACCGGGATTCCGCTGGTCGCCACGCACCCGATCCAGTTCATGAACCGCGATGACTTCCGCGCCCACGAGGCGCGCGTCTGCATCGCCGAGGGCTATGTGCTGGGTGACAGCCGGCGGCCGCGCATCTATACCGAGGAACAGTATTTCAAGTCGCAGGACGAAATGTCCGCGTTGTTCGCCGACCTGCCGGAAGCGCTGGAAAACACGCTGGAAATCGCCCGCCGCTGCAACATCGAGATGACGCTGGGCAAGAACTTCCTGCCCAACTTCCCGATCCCGCCCGGCATGACGATCGACGAATTCCTCGTCGACGAGGCGAAGAAGGGTCTGGAAGTCCGCCTCGCCGAGTTGTATCCCGATCCCGAGGTACGCGCCCAGCGCCGCCCGGAATACGACGCGCGGCTCGCCTTCGAGTGCAACACCATCGTCCAGATGGGTTTCCCCGGCTACTTCCTGATCGTTGCCGACTTCATCAACTGGGCCAAGCACAACGGCGTGCCGGTCGGTCCCGGCCGGGGTTCCGGCGCCGGCTCGCTGGTCGCCTACTCGCTGCGCATCACCGACCTAGACCCGCTCGCCTATGCCCTGCTGTTCGAGCGCTTCCTCAACCCGGAACGGGTCTCGATGCCCGACTTCGACGTCGACTTCTGCCAGGACAACCGCTGGCGCGTCATCGAATACGTGCGCGAGCACTACGGCGCCGACGCGGTGAGCCAGATCGCCACCTTCGGCACGATGTCGTCGAAGGCGGTGATCCGCGACGTCGGCCGCGTGTTCGGCCTGCCTTACTCGATGTGCGACCGCATCTCGAAGCTGATCCCGATCGTCCAGAACAAGCCGGTGTCGCTGGCCGAGGCGCTCGAGCAGGAGCCGCAACTGCGCGAGATGATGGAAGGCGACGGCGACGGCGAAACCATCCGCGAACTGTTCGACCTGGCCAGCCGTCTCGAGGATTTGACGCGTAACGTCGGCATGCACGCCGGCGGCGTGCTGATCGCGCCGGGCAAGATCACCGACTTCTGCCCGATCTACCAGGCCACCGGCGCCGATGCCTCACCGGTCTCGCAGTTCGACAAGGACGACGTCGAAAAGGCCGGCCTGGTCAAGTTCGACTTCCTCGGCCTGCGCAACCTGACGATTATCGAACTGGCGCTCAAGTACATCGAGCGGATGACCGGCGAGAAGCTGGATCTCATGGCGCTCGGCTTCGAGGACCCGGGGGCCTACCAGATCCTGAAGGACGCCAACACGACGGCGATCTTCCAGGTCGAATCGGAAGGCATGAAGAAGCTGCTGAAGAAGCTGGCGCCCGACCGTTTCGAAGACATCATCGCCGTGCTCGCGCTCTATCGTCCCGGCCCACTCGGCTCCGGGATGGTGGATGACTTCATCCTGCGGAAAAAAGGCCAGCAGGCCATCGACTATTTCCACCCCGACCTGACCGCCTGCCTGGCGCCGACCTACGGCGTCATCGTGTACCAGGAACAGGTCATGCAGATCTCGCAGATCATCGGCGGCTACACGCTCGGTGGCGCCGACATGCTGCGCCGGGCGATGGGCAAGAAGAAGCCCGAGGAAATGGCCAAGCACCGCGAGACGATTGCCGCCGGTGCGAAGGAGAAGGGCTACGACCCGGCGCTCGCCGAACAGTTGTTCGACCTGATGACCAAGTTCGCGGAATACGGCTTCAACAAGTCGCACACCGCCGCCTACGCCGTCGTCACCTACCACACCGCCTGGCTGAAGAAGTATCACTGCGCGGCCTTCATGGCGGCGACCATGTCGTCCGACATGGACAACACCGACACGGTGAAGATCTTCTACGAGGACACCGTCGCCAACAAGGTGAAGGTACTCGGCCCGGACGTCAATGCCTCGCAATACCGCTTCGAGCCGGTGGACCGGGAAACCATCCGCTACGGCCTGGGCGCGGTCAAGGGCACCGGCGAGCAGGCGGTCAATGACATCCTGCGCGCGCGCGAAGCCGGCGGTCCGTTCAAGGACCTGTTCGATTTCTGCCAGCGCTGCGACAAGCGCATGGTCAACCGGCGCACCATCGAAGCGCTGATCAAGGCCGGTGCCTTCGACAGCATCGACGCCGACCGCCACAAGCTGCTCGCCTCGGTCGGCATCGCCATGGAGTTCGCCGAGCAGGCCGAGCGCAACGCGATGCAGACCAGCCTGTTCGACCTCGGCGACGTCGGCGAGGCGCACGCGCCGCAGTACCTGACGGTCAAGCCCTGGGACGAGAAGACGCAGTTGATGGAAGAGAAGACGGCGCTCGGCTTCTTCTTCTCCGGCCACCCGTACAACAGCTACAAGAAGGAACTGGGGCGCTTCGTCCGGCGCCCGTTGAACCGGCTCGAACCGTCCAAGGAGTTCCAGGTGCTGGCCGGCGTCGTGGTCGGCGTGCGCACGCAGATGACGCGCCGCGGCAAGATGCTCTTCGTCCAGCTCGACGACGGGACGACGATGGTCGAAGTCTCGGTGTTCAACGAACTGTTCGAGGCCGAACGCGGCAAGATCGTCACCGACGAAATCCTGCTCGTCGAAGGCAAGGTCCGTTACGACGACTTCTCCGGCGGCAACGCCGTCGCCGCCGAACGCCTGATGACCCTTGGCGAAGCGCGGGCGCGCTTTGCCAAGCACCTGCTGCTGAAGATGAACGGCACGGCGGATGCCAGCCGCCTGCGCGCGCTGCTGCAACCCTTCGCGCCGGGGCCAGCGGCGGTCCGGGTGCGCTACCGCAACAGCAGCGCCCAGTGCGACCTGCTGCTCGGTCAGGCCTTGCAGGTCCGTCTCGACGACGCCTTGCTCGAGGCCTTGTCCGAATGGCTGCAGCCGGAAAACGTCGAGATCGTGTATTCATGACGATCCGCATGGACGGCGCGATGCTCGACGCGCTGGTCGATGCGGCGCGCGGGTCGGCGCGTCGTCGCCAGCATCGCAATCTGCATCAGGATGCCGCCGAACCCGTGCAGCGCCTGCTCATCGCGATCGAGCCGGATTCCTATGTCGTGCCGCATCGCCATTCCGCCCCGGGCAAGCGGGAGACGTTGACCGTCCTGCGCGGCCGCCTCGGCCTGATCCTGTTCGACGATGGCGGCCGGGTGCGGGAAACCTGCCTGCTGGAAGCGGGGGGTGAGGTGCTCGGCGTCGAGCTGGCCGCCGGCGTCTATCACAGCGTCGTCGCGCTCGACACCGGAACCGTCATCTTCGAGGTCAAGGCCGGTCCCTACAATCCGGCGCTCGATGTCGAGCGCGCGGCCTGGGCGCCGGCCGAGTCGGCGCCCGCGGGGCGTGACTACCTGGCCGGCCTGCACGCCCTCTTTGCCGCCAGCAAGACTTAAGCGACCAGTTCGCTCTTGAAGCCGATGCGCACGGCGCCCCAGTGGCGGCCGTTGATGCTGATCGGCATCGACAGGTCGTTGAGGATTTCGCCGGTGTCGCGGACATAGGTCTGGAACAGCGAGGATTTCTGGTTGCGCGCCAGCTTGATGCCGACCGGGTCGTTGAACAGGCGCTTGTGCCGGCACTTCGCCAGGTCCACCGCGGGGTCGCCGCTGGGCGGGTGAGAGAAGTTGCCGTTGTGGGCCGGCGCGTAGCCGTTGTTATCGACGGCCAGCGAATAGACGAGGCCGGGCAGTTCGCCGAGCAGGCGGTCGTAGAGGCTGGTCAGTTCCTTGTCGCACTGGGCGTCGTAGACGGTCGTGTAGCGCTTCGGGTTGGAGCCGGGGATTTCCTTGTAGGCCTGATCGAAGACATTGACGCCGCGCTCGGCGAGGCGCTGCAGGATGGCGGCGACGGCGTCGCGGAAGGCGATGCAGCGGTCGTGCAGGGTATCGAACATGCTGTTGCCGGTGCGGAAGTCGGCGAGCGTGCATTGCAGATCTTCGGTCGATTCGCGCAGCGTCTTCGCCGAATCCTGACACTGTTTCATGCGTCCGGAGATGTCGACCGAATGGTTGCGGATTTCCTCGACCTCGCGGTGGATCGCCTGGTTGCTCTCGCGCAGCTTGTAGATCGCGCTGGCGATCGTCGACAACTGCTCGGTGGTGCGCTTGAAATCGCCGACCATGCTGCCGAGGTCGCGTGCCGAAGTACCGATATGGTCGTTGGCGCGGGTGACTTCGCCGACGATGGTTTGCGTCCGGGTCGAGGTGTCGGCGACCAGGTCGATCATCGACTGCGTGTTCTGGCCGATCACCAGGGTCGCCGTCTTGACCTTCTCGGCCAGCTTGCGCACCTCGTCGGCGACGACGGCGAAGCCGCGACCGGCTTCGCCGGCGCGGGCGGCCTCGATCGCCGCGTTGAGGGCGAGCAGGTTGGTCTGGTCGGAAATGTCGTTGATCAGCGAGACGATCTCGTTGATCTTCATCGAACTGCTATGCAGTTCGACGACCGTCGTCGAGAAGTGCTCGATGTGCTCGTTGGTCGAGCGCATCGTGTTGGCGACCGATTCCATCTGGCTCAGCGAGCGTTGCGCCATTGCCAGATTGTTCTGCGTCGACGCCTGGATCGCGTCGGCGTTGCTGGCGACGTCGCCGACCGCCTGGTTGACCCGGTTGCTCGAGGTGAAGATGTCCTCGGCCAGCACTTCCTGGCGGCGTACCGCGTCGCCGGTCAGTTGCACCAGGTGGTTCATGCGCGCCGCGTCGGCGGCGATGCTGACGCTGCTGTTGCGGGCATGCGTGATCAGGCCGCGGATGCGGGTGAAGAAGCGGTTGAGATTGCCGGCGATGCGTCCGGCGATATCGTCGCCGCCGCTGCCGACCGGCTGGGCAAGATCGGCGGTGCCATCGGCAATCGCCGCAATGTCCCGATCAACCTTGTCCAGCGATGCCGAATTGCCAAACCAGCCCATTGATGTTTCCTCCTCCGATTTGCGCTGCTCTCCGTCGGGAATGCCTCTCGTGGGCCTTCCTGTCACCCTTGTGGGCGATCTATTCCGGAATGGTGTGTCGCGTCAGGTGCGCTGCCGCGCCGCCAGCCGGCCGAGCAGGAAACCCTTGATTTCGTGGAAGGGAATCGGTTTGCCGAAGACAGTGACGTCCTGGGGCATTTCCTTCTGGCGGATTTCCTGGGCGTCGATGGCGCTGACGACGATGATGTCCATCGGGCTCAGTTCGGGCATCGCGCGCAGGCGGCGGATCATTTCGAAACCGTCCATGCCCGGCATCATCAGATCGGCGATCAGGATGTCCGGCATGCGCTGCCCGACCTGCAGCAGGCCTTCAAAGCCGTCGCCGACGATGCGCAGGGTCACCGGCAGCTTCCAGCTGTCGAAAGTCATCCGGTAGAGCTTCTGCAAGGTCGGATCGTCTTCGGCGATCAGGATGTCGAGCTGACCGGCGGCGTCGCCGTTGCGGGCGATCTGCTTGCGCCGCTTGGCGAGCAGGGCATCCACCGAGCTGGCCGGAATCCGGCGATGACCGCCGGCCGTCTTCCAGGCATCGAGGACGCCGTTTTCAACCATGTTCTGGACCGTGCCCAGGGAGACGCCCAAACGTTGCGCGGCCTGACGGGTGCTGAGAAATTCGTTGTCTGCCATTGTTGTCGCCAAAATTGCAAATTTGCCAAATTGTAACCGAAAGCCGTTACCTTTGTGTAAAGAATCTCAGGCAGCCGGATTTTCCGATTTTGCCAAAGCCGCCGAGGAGACTGGCATAATCCGCGCATCAAAAATTCATAATCACGGGAGCGGGGGACGGGGGTGCTCAAGCTGCTGGTTTTCCTGCCGGTTGTCGGCGCTGCCCTGCTGGCCGTGGCGCCGGCACGGGCGCAACTGCAATGGCGGCTGGCGTTGCTGGCGGCGCTGCTGGCGCTGCTGCTGGTCGGCGGCCTGCTGCTGCGCTTCGATCCGGCCGGCGCTGCGGTCCAGATGTACGAGAGCCAGGCCTGGAACGTCCGCCTCGGTTCCTATTTCGCGCTCGGCGTCGATGGCATCTCGCTCGCCATGCTGACGCTGAGCGCCGTCCTGACGCTGGTCGCGGTGATCGTCTCGCGCGGTATCCCAGGCGGCGGCAAGCTCTATTACTGCCTGCTGTTGCTGCTCGAATCGGCGATGTTCGGCGTGTTCACCGCGCGCGACTGGTCGCTCTTCTACGTCTTCTGGGAAGCGACGCTGATTCCGCTGTTCTTCATGATCGACCGTCTCGGCGGCGACAACCGGCAACGCGCGGCACTCAACTTCTTTCTGTATACCCTGGGCGGCTCGGTGTTCATGCTGGTGGCGCTGCTTTTCCTCTATGACGCGGCGCCCGGCCACAGTTTCGCCATGCACGACATGGCGCAGGGCGGGCGCAGCCTGCCGCTGCCACTGCAACTGCTGATCTTTGCCGGGCTGTTCATTGGTTTCGCGGTCAAGATGCCGGTCGTCCCGTTGCACGGCTGGCTGCCGCTGGCCCACGTCGAGGCGCCGAGCCCGGTGTCCATCCTGCTTTCCGGCGTGCTGCTGAAAATGGGCGCCTACGGCCTGCTGCGCGCCGCCAAGACCTTGCCCGCCGCCTTCCAGGCGATGCAATCCTGGCTGCTGCTGCTGGCGCTGGGCAGTCTGCTCTACGGCGCGCTGCTCGCCTGGCGCCAGCAGGACCTGAAGGGGATGGTCGCCTACTCGTCGATTTCGCACATGGGCGTCGTCCTGCTCGGCATCGCCGCGCTCAACCCCGCCGGCTTCAATGGCGCCGTGCTGCAGATGGTTGCTCACGGGCTGGCGGCGGCGCTGCTGTTCCTGATCGTCGGTCTCCTCTACCGGCGCACGCACCGCCGCGACCTCGCCGACTACGGCGGTCTGTACGGGCTGGCGCCGCGTTTTGCCTTCTTCATCGCTTTCGGCTTGCTGGCGGCGATCGGTCTGCCGGGCAGTGCCGGTTTCGTCGCCGAACTGCACGTCCTGTATGGCGCCTACGGGCGCTGGGGATTTGCCGCGCTGGCGCTCGGTATCGCCATGCTGGTCGCGGCGGCCTACGGCCTGCGGGTGATCGGCCGTTTCTGCCAGCCGGCGCCGGCGGGGGCGACGCTGGCCGACCTGACGCGCAGCGAGACGGTTGCCGCCAGCTTGCTGGCGCTGGCGATCGTCGTCCTCGGGGTGTGGCCGACGCCGCTGCTGACCTTGGTCGGCGGCAGTACGGCACGCCTTGCCGCCCTGTTCGCGGGGAGCTGAGATGACGGCGACGCCTCCGTCCTCCCGCGACGAGCGCCTGCGGCACTGGCTGGCCGAACTGGAGCACATCCTGCCGGCGCAGGCGCCGATCCGCGATTTCGTGCACCACAACACCCTGCACGGCTTTCAGCACCTGCCGTTCGCCGAGGCGCTGGCGGCGGCGCAGGCGGTGACCGGGGCGCGCTGCTACTGGCCGCTGGCGCGTTTCCGGGAAGCCTACGCCAGTGGCCGGATCAGTCGCGACGACCTGCTCGCCGCGCTGGCCGATGCCGGCATCGACGATCTCGAAGTGCCGCTATGTGGCGGGCTCCGCCGCCGCGACGTCTGGCTGGCGGCGCTCCTGGTCGACGATACCGGGCCGCCCGCCGCCGCCCGCCTGGCGGCCTGCCGGCAACTGCTGCCGGCGCCGCCGGCCGTGGACTGGCGGGAATTCGCCGCCCGTCGCTGGGCCGTGCTGGCCGCCGGGGTCGGCCGCCAGCACAGCCTGCGCGGCCTGCTCGCCCGGCTCAGCGGCGAGGACGTGCTGGCCTCGGTGCGCGGCATCCTGCAACGCCACCTGGCGGCGCATCTCGATCTCGGCCTGGCAGCCTGGCGCAACCCTGAGCACAGCCGGGGTTTCTACGCCGCCTGGAAAGCCAGCGCCGGCCGCGACCTCGCCTGGGAACTCGACGAACTGCCCGACATCCGCGACGAGATCCAGCACCTGCCGGACGACGCCGTCGTCCTGCTCGAGGCGGAACTGCGCGAGCTGCAGCCGGACGAGGCGGGCTGGTACGACACCCTGCTGCGTTTGGCGCTGGAAATGCCCGGCTGGTCCGGCATGTTCCTGCGCCGCGACCGGCATCCGCTGGCCGACGCCGGGGTGCCGGTGGCGATGGTCGATTACCTGGCCGTCCGCGTCTTCCTCGAACGCCGCCTGTGCGGCGAACTGCTGCGCCGGCTGATCGGCAGTCCGGGCGGGCTGGCCGAACTCGACGCCTATTACCGGGCGCATCCGGCCGAATTCCTGGTCCGCGACGCCTGGCACCTTGGCAGCCTGCCGGAAGACCTGCTGGCGGCCGCCGGCCGGCTGTGCGCTGTGCCGCCGGCCGCTATGCTGGCCAATGCGGCGGCCTGGGAAGCGCTGGCGCCGGCGGTCGCCGCCCATTTTGCCGACGCTGCGGCGGCAGCCGAGGCGCGTGCCCTGGCCGGGCTGCTTGAACAATTGGGAGAGGCGGCGCCGAGCGGCCTCGACGAGAGCGGAGCGCGGGCGCTGCTCGACGAACTGGCGCGACTGACGCCGGAATTGCGCGGCCAGCTCTGGCTGGAAGCCTACGAAGGCCATTACCGCGAGCAGTTGTTCGGCGCCCTGGCCGCCAACGCCGGTCGCCGCCAGGCCGCGCCGGCGCCGACGGCGCAGGTGGTGATGTGCATGGATGACCGCGAGGAAGGCACGCGCCGCCACCTCGAGGAGATCGCACCGGACATCGAAACCTTCGGCGCCGCCGGCTTCTTCGGCCTGCCGATGTACTGGCAGGGGCTGGACGACGCGCAGCCGATCGCCCTCTGCCCGGTGGTCGTGACACCCGACCGCCTGGTGCGCGAGCAGCCCCTGGCTGGCAGCGAGGCCGCCGGCGCCCGCCGTGCCCGCCGGCGCGAACTGCGCCTGCGCTGGCGCGAGCGCCTCTACCAGGACACCCGGCGCGCCCCTCTGGCCGGACCCCTGCTGACCGCCGCCGCCGGCTTGCCGGCGCTCGCCGCGTTGACCGCGACGACGCTGGCGCCGGCCTGGCTGGCGCGGGCGACCCGGCGCTGGCGCGAAAGATTCGACGGCCGGGTCGCCAGCGAACCGGTGCTGACGCGCGCGGCCAGCGACGATTCCGGCCGGCTGCCGGTATTCAGCGACGAGGAACAGGTCGAGCGGGTCGAGGATTTCCTACGCACGATCGGCCTCACCGACGGTTTCGCGCCGCTCGTGCTGATGTTCGGCCACGCTTCCGGCAGCCGCAACAACCCGCACCTCTCGGCCTACGACTGCGGCGCCTGCTCCGGCCGGCACGGCGGGCCGAACGCCCGCGTCTTCGCCGCCATGGCCAACCGCCCCGAAGTCCGGGCCGGGCTCGCCGGGCGCGGCATCGTCATCCCGGCGAGCTGCCATTTCGTCGCCGCCGAACACCATACCGGCGACGACAGCATCGAGTGGTACGACCTCGACCGCCTGCCGGCAAGCCACCAGGCGGATTTCGACCAGTTGCTGGCGAAGCTCTCGGAAGCCTGCCGCTGGCACGCCGTCGAACGTTGCCGCCGGCTTGCCTCGGCGCCGCCGCGGCCGAACCCGTGGCAGGCGATGCGCCACGTCGCCGGCCGGGTCGCCGATCCGGCGCAGGCCCGCCCGGAACTCGGCCACGCCACCAACGCCGCCGCTTTCATCGGCCGGCGGGCGATGAGCCGCGGTCTCTTCCTCGACCGCCGGGTGTTCCTGATTTCCTACGACCCCGAGGCCGACGGCGACGGTGCCATCGTCGAGCGCATCCTGCTCGCCGCCGGCCCGGTCGGTGCCGGCATCGCCCTCGAATACTATTTTTCCACCGTCGACAACGAGGCCTGGGGCTGCGGCTCCAAGGTCACCCACAACCTGACCGGCTTGTTCGCGGTCATGGAAGGTGCCGAGTCCGACCTGCGCACCGGCTTGCCCTGGCAGATGGTCGAAATCCACGAGCCGATGCGCCTGCTCGTCGTCGTCGAACAGAAACCCGAAGTGCTGTCCGCCATCGTCGCCCGTCAGCCGCCCCTGCAGGAACTGGTCGGCAATGCCTGGATCAATCTCGGCGCGCGCGACCCGACGAGTGGGGCGCTGCACCGCTACTGCCCGCGCCGCGGCTGGCTGCCCTGGGCGGGGAGCCGCGTGCTGCCGCAGGTGGCGCGTTCGCACGACTGGTTCGCCGGCGAATCCGGGCCACTGGCGCCGGCGATGCTGCTGGGAGGCGTGACATGAGCGAATTGCTGGGTAAGGTTGCCGATCTCGTCTGGCTGGTACCCTTGCTGCCGCTGCTCGCCGCCATGGCGGTTGGTCTGCGCGTGCTGCTCGGGCGCTGCGCTGGCGATGCCGGCGAAGTGCCGACGGCGCGCTTGAGCGAACTGGCGGCGCTCGGCAGCCTGGGTCTGCTGCTGCTGATCGACCTTGCCGTGTACTGGCACGGCTGGCCCGGCCAGCGGGTGTTCGCCACGTGGTTTGCCGCCGCCCACTGGCGCGGCCAGATGTCCTTCCTGCTCGACGCCTTGTCGCTGCCGGTGGCGACGCTGAGTGCGCTGATCGGCTGGCTGGTGGTGCGTTTCTCGGCCGCCTACCTGCATCGCGAGGCGGGTTTCCATCGCTACTTCATCGTCCTCGGTCTCTTCCTTTCCGGGCTGCAGGCGCTGCTGCTCGCCGGCAACGGGCTGCTGCTCTTCCTCGGTTGGGAAATGTGCGGGGTCGCTTCCTTCCTGCTCATCGGCTACGCCTGGCAGCGCCCGCTGGCGACCGGCAACGCGCTGTTCGCCTTCGTCAGCAACCGCGTCGGCGACGCCGGCCTGCTCTTCTCGCTTGGGCTGGCCGCCTACTGGGCCGGCAGTTTCGAGTGGCCGGCGCTGTTCGACGCCCAGTTGTCGCTGGTCGACCTGCGCGTGCTGGTGCTCGGCTTCGCCGTCGCCGCCCTGGCCAAGTCGGCGCAACTGCCGTTCACGCCGTGGATCGCCCGGGCGCTGGAGGGACCGACGCCGTCGTCGGCGATCTTCTACGGCGCGCTGCTGGTCCATGCCGGCGTCTTCCTGATGCTGCGCCTGTCGCCGCTGCTCGCCCAGTTGCCCGACGTGCAGGTGGCGCTGGTCGTGATCGGCGCGCTGACCGCGCTCTATGCTTGGCTGTGCGGCCTGGTGCAGAGCGACATCAAGTCGGCGCTGATCTTCCCCACCGTCTTCCAGGTCGGCCTGATGTTCGTTGCCATCGGCCTCGGCTGGACGACGCTGGCCACCTGGCACCTCTGCCTGCACGCTGCCTGGCGCGCCTGGCAGTTCCTGCTGGCGCCGTCCTGGCTGCAGTTGACCCGCGGCCGCCCGGCGCCGCCGCCGCGCTGGCTGGTGCGCAGCCAGACCCTGTACACGGCGGCGCTGCAGCGCTTCTGGCTCGACCGCCTGGGCATCATCCTGCTCGCCGCGCCGACCGCGGCGATCGCCCGCGACGTGCGGGCGCTGGAAGAAAACTTCATCGACCGCGTCATCGGCGAACCCGGGCGCGGCCGGGCGGTCGCGTCGGACCGTCCGCTGATCCAGGCCGACGGCCTGCCCGGCCGCCTGCTGGCGCTGCTCGCCGATTTCCTGCAACGGATCGAGAACCGCCTTCTCCTGCGCGGCCGCGGCGGTGCCGCCGAGCGCCTGCTGCGCGAGGCCGGCCGCTGGCTGGTGACGCTGGAGGGGCTGCTCGAACAACCGCGCTACCTGATGATGGCGGTGATGGCGACTTTCGTGGTGATCCTCTGATGCCGAGCGAGACTTTCTGGTTCCAGCAGACGGCGTTGCCGCTGCTCGCCCTCCTGCAACTGCTGCCGCTGGCCGGCGCGGCGCTGGTCTATGCGCTCGGCGAACGACCGGCGGCGGTGCTCGGCGGCAAGCTGTGCGCGCTGGCCGTCCTCCTCTTCGCCGGCTACGTCGCCGCCCAGGTCGACCCGACGCGGGCTGGCCTGCAACTGGCGGAGCGCGGGGCGCTGCTCGGCTACCACGTCGCGGTCGACGGCATTGCCATCGTCTTCCTGCTGCTGGCGGCGCTGCTGACGCTGTTGATGACGCTGTACGGGATGAGCCGCGGCATGATCTCGCCGGGCCGCCTGTTTTCGGTGCTGCTGCTGGCCGAGGCTGGACTGGTCGGCATGCTGGTCACGGTCAACATCGCCTGGTTCGCCTTCTTCTCGGCGCTCGAATTGTGGGCGGTGGTCTACCTGCTGCGCCGTTGGGCGTCGTCGCGCGCCGAGACCCAGGCGCTGGCGCGCTTCGTCCAGTACCAGGGCTTCGGGCTGGCGCTTTTCGTCGCCGGCTGCTTCGTGCTTGGCTGGGGCTACGCCGAAAGCACTGGCGGGCGCTGGAGTTTCGACCTCTTCGACCTGAGCGGCACGCTGCCCGCCGGCAAGTTCCAGACCGCCGCCTTCTACCTGCTGTTCTACGGCCTGGCGGTGCGCACGCCGCTCTTCCCGCTGCACGGCTGGCTGCCCAACATGGCGCAGCACGGCCTGATCGCGGTGGCGCCGGCGCTGATGGTCGGGGTCAAGGTCGGCATCTACGGCATGGCCCGCTTCGTCCTGCCGCTGACGCCGGATGCTGTGCTCGCCTGGCAGCCCTACGTCGTCGGCTTCGCCATGGCCGGCGTCTTCTTCACCGCCGCGCTTGCCTTCCTGCAGAGCAACCTGCGCCGCTTGCTCGCCTTTGCCGTGGTCAGCCATACCAGTCTTCTGGTGATCGGCCTGTTCAGCCTGCACGCCGCCGGCATCCAGGGGGCGGTGCTGCTCGCCGCCAACTTCGGGCTGGCGGTGACCGGCATGTGGTTCATCGTCGGCTTCGTCTTCCGGCGTACCGGGACTACCGAGTTGGGCGAATTGTCCGGCTTGTTCGAGCGCATTCCCTTCCTCGCCGTCGCCTTCCTGACCTGCGGTCTGGCCATTGTCGGCATGCCCGGCACGCCCGGTTTCGACGCCGCCCACCTGGTGCTGGAGGCGGCGATCGACCGCTTCGGCGCGTTGTCCACGGTCGCCACCGCGCTCGGCAACGTGGCCGCCGCCGGCTTCCTGCTCTGGGCCTTCCAGAAGGCCTTCCTGTCGCAGGAGAAGACGGCGGGGCGCGACGTGGACCGGACGCTGGCGATGGAATACGCGGTCTGCGGCATCGCCCTGGCGGCGCTGCTGGCGATCGGCTTCTTCACCGAACCCTGGCTGCGCCTGACCGATACCGCCAGCCAGGCGCTGGCCGCGAGGTTCGTCCAATGAGCCCGCTGTTTCCTGAACTGCCCGTGCTGTCGCTGCTGGTGTTGCTGCCGGTTGCCGCCGCCGGGCTGCTCTGGCTGTTGCCGGCCCGCCTGGCGCGGCCGGCGACTTTCGTCGCGCTGGCGGCGGTGCTGGCGCTGGCGACGCTGGCGCTGTTTTCCTATCGTCCGGAGACGGCCGGTTTCCAGCTCATGGAACGCTGGCCGTGGCTGACCGGGCTCGGCGTCGACTGGCTGCTCGCGGTGGATGGGCTGTCGGTGCTCTTCCTGCCGGCGAGCGCCTTGCTCTTCCTCGGCGCGCTGATCGTCGCCGGCGACGCCGGCGCCAACGCGCCGCGCCTTTTCCACAGCCTGCTCCTGCTTCTGCTGGCGGCGACGCTGGGCATCTTCTGTGCGATCGACCTGATCGTCTTCTTCGTCTTCTGGGAATTCAGCCTGGTTCCGGTCTATTTCCTGCTGGCGCGCTGGGGCGCCACCGCCGGGGCGCCGCAGGTCGCCGCGCGCTACGTGCTGATCATGCTCGCTGGCGGCTTTCCGCTGCTGCTCGCCTTTGTCGTCGTCGGCAGCGCCGGCGGCAGTTTCGACCTGACGGTACTGCTCGGCCACCCGCTGCCGCTGCGCGAGCAGCGCATCGTCCTCGTCCTGATGCTGATCGGTTTCGGCCTCAAGCTGCCGCTGGTGCCCTTGCATACCTGGCTGCCGCAGTTCGCGCTGGCGGCGCCGGGCAGCCTGAGCGCGCTGCTGCTCGGGCTGAAGGTCGGCGCCTACGGGCTGGTCCGATTCGCCATTCCGCTGGCGCCGCAGGCGGCGCAGGACTGGCACTGGCTGCTCGCCGGTTTCGGCACGGTGACGCTGATCTACGGCGCGGTCGGCGTCCTGGCGCACAGCAACCTGCGCGTCGGCATGGCCTACGCCAGCATCTGTCACGTCGGCTTGGCGACGCTCGGTCTGTCGACACTATCCGGGCAGGGCGCGCAGGGGGCGATCTCGCTGCTGCTCAGCTTCACGGTGGCGAGCGGCGGCGGCATGCTGCTGCTCGAATGCCTGCGCCAGCGCACCGGCTCGACCGACGTCCAGGCGCTGGGCGGGGCGGCGCGGACCATGCCGCTGTTGGCCAGCGGGGTGCTGATGTGCGGCCTGGCCGGTGTCGGCATGCCGGGGACGAGCAGCTTTCCGGCCGAGTTCCTGCTCATCCTGGCGACGCTGGATCGCTACACCGGGGCCGGCATGGCGGCGCTGTTCGGGCTGGCGATCGCCGCTGGCGCCTTTCTCTCCCTCTACCGCAAGGCCTTCTTCGGGCCGCTGACGCAGCCGGCGGTGGCCAGCGCCAGCGATCTGCGGCCAGCCGAGTGGTGGGTCCTGCTGGCGCTGATCGCGATGATCGTCGGCATCGGCGTCTATCCTGCGCCCTGGCTGGATATCGTGCGCCCGTCGGCGGAGGCCTGGGCGGCCGGGCTGCAGCGGGGCTAGGCGATGGCAGTGACCTCTGCACAGGCGCCGGAGCGGCCGCGTTGCCGCGGCTGCCGGCACTACTACATCACCTTCGACGCGGATTTTCCCTACGGCTGCCGCCAGCTCGGCTTCAAGAGCGCGCGCGAGCCGATGCGCGACGTCATCGAGTCGTCGGGGCAGCCCTGCCTCTATTTCACGCCGGGCAAGCCAGCGCCCGGCTGATCAGGCCTTCTTGACGAATTCCGACTTCAACTGCATGGCGCCGATGCCGTCGATCTTGCAGTCGATGTCGTGGTCGCCGTCGATCAGGCGAATGTTCTTGACCTTGGTGCCGACCTTGACCACCGACGAAGAGCCCTTGATCTTCAAGTCCTTGATCACGGTGACGCTGTCGCCGTCCTTGAGTTCGTTGCCGTTGGCGTCACGCCAGACCTTGGCTTCTTCTTCGGCGACGGCCGGGCCGTCCTTCGGCCACTCATGGGCGCATTCGGGGCAGATGTAGAGCGGGCCGTCCTCGTAGGTGAAGGCGGAGTTGCATTGCGGGCAGTTGGGCAGGGCGCTCATGGTTCAGTATTCTTCCTGGTGGCCGCCCATCAGGTTGGGCAGCAGGCGGTGGGCACGCGCGATGGCGTGCGGGAGGTCGGCGCAGACGTTGTCGTCGCCGACGGCGTCGATGAAGCCGGCGCGGTAGAGCAGCGAGCCGGGTTGCGAATTGAGGCCGCAGAGGAGCAGCGTGCAGCCGCGCTTGGCCAGCTTGTCGCGCAGGTTCTCCAGGCCTTCGAGGCCGGTGGTGTCGAGCTGGACCAGGCGGGTGGTGTCGAGGATGACGACTTCCGGATGGCCGGCGCGCGGGTCGAGCAGTTCTTCGAGCTTGTTCACGGCGCCGAAGAACAGCGAGCCGTACAACTGCCAGGCGGCGACGCGCAGCGTGCCGTCGGGGTAGAGCAGGTGCGGCTCCTGCGCTTCCTCGTCGAGCGGCAGGCGCTCGATGCGGGTTAGTTCGGACATGCGGTAGATGAAGAACAAGCTGGCCAGGACCATGCCGAGTTCGACGGCGATGGTCAGGTCGAAGAGCACGGTGACCAGGAAGACGCTGACCAGGATCAGCCGGTAATTCCACGAATAGCGGCGCAGTTCCTTGAATTCGTGCCATTCGCCCATGTTGATGGCGACCACCATGACGATCGCCGACAGCGTCGCCAGCGGCACGTAGGCGGCGAGCGGCGCGGCGACCAGGACGACGGCGAGCAGGGTTGCCGCGTGGATGATGCCGGCGATCGGCGTGCGCCCGCCGGACTTGACGTTGGTCGAGGTGCGGGCGATCGCGCCGGTCGCCGCGAAACCGCCGCACAGTGGGGCGGCGATGTTGGCCAGGCCCTGGGCGACGAGTTCCTGGTTGGGGTCGTGGCGGTCGTCGATCTGGCCGTCGGCGACGCGTGCCGAGAGCAGCGACTCGATGGCGCCGAGCAGGGCGATGGTGATCGCCGGCGAGATCAGCTTGCCGAAGTCGTGGATCGAGACATCGGGGAAGCCGAAGGCCGGCAGTTCCTGCGGAATGCCGTTGAAGCGGCTGCCGATGGTTTCCACCGGCAGGTCGAGCGCCCAGGCGGCGACGGTGCCGACCACCAGCACGGCGAGCGGGCCGGGCGCCCGGCGCAGCGGCGCGAAGCGTTGCGCCAGCCGGTTGTAGGAGAGCAGGAAGACGAAGCAGGCGATCGACAATGCCAGCGTCGGCAGGTCTACGGTATGCGCGTGTGCCGCCAGCACCTTGATCCGGGCGAAGAATTCGGCCGGCAGGCTGGCGATGGTGAGGCCGAAGAAATCCTTGATCTGGGCGAGGAAGATGACGACGGCGATGCCGTTGGTGAAGCCGATGACGACGGTCACCGGGATGAAGCGGATCAACTGGCCCATGCGCGTCAGGCCCATCGCCAGCAGCATGACGCCGGCGAGCATGGTGGCGCCGAGCAGGTTGGCGAAGCCGTGGGCAGCGACGATGCCGTAGATGATCGGGATGAAGGCGCCGGTCGGGCCGCCGATCTGCACCCGCGAGCCGCCGAGCAGCGAAATGATCAGGCCGGCGACGATGGCGGTCCAGATGCCGGCGGTCGGCGACACCCCGGAAGCGATCGCGAAGGCCATCGCCAGCGGCAGCGCCAGCACGCCGACGGTGATCCCGGCGCCGAGGTCCTTGCCAAACTGGGCCCGGTCGTAAGTCGGCAGGCAATCCAGCAGCTTGGGACGGAAGGCGATCTTCATCATGACGCGCACTCGGGGAGGGAAGCGTTGCATTATATGAGTATGCTATTAATCGTCAATGTTAATCGTATGTTAATATCACGACGAAGGAATACGACTAGAGAAGACTCATGGAGAAACGCACTGCCCGCCTGACGCTGTTGATCGACCCGAGGAAGAAGCAGATCTTCGAGGAAATCTGTGCCGCGCAGGATCTGACGCCGTCGCAGGTCGTGCGCCGGCTGATCCGTCAGTACATCATCGACAATGCCGGCGAACGCGAATTGCCGGACTGGCTGCGCGCTTCGGTACGCGGCGATTAATCGCCATCCGCGCGGGGCGGCGCCAGGCGTCCGAGTTCGCGCAGGATGCGGCCGATCGCCCAGACCATGACGACCAGCCCGCCGCCAGCGCTGGCTAGCGCTTCCGCGGTGCTGCGCGGAAAACTGTCGAGGATCACGCCAGTGCCGCCAGCGAACCAGGCGACGCCGAGGGCGAGGCAAAGGAAACCGAACAGGTCGGCCAGCAGGTAGCCGAGCAGGCGGGAGCGAAGGGGGCGGGGCTGGGCTTTCATTGCGCCATTCTGACAAAAAAATGCGTTTCAGGCTTGACAAGCGACTTTGTCAAGCTTGGTTATGCACAGCGACGATTGTTTGTCGCGGCCCGCCTTGCTATCTCGCTGATGAATTTGACAGATTCGCCTGGTGGGTGATTAGTCGCATTGAATCAGTGACTTACGAATTTGCGCAAGTTTTGCGCAGGGTAAGGAAAAGCCTTGTGGGGCGGTCACTTAGCGATATATCCCGCAAATAACCAACAGACTTATCCACAGGTTTTGTGGATAGATCGAAAACCTCTAGGCCGGGGTGGCTATTGACCGCCAAACTTAAAGTAACGCTTTAAGAGTTGGGCGAAAATGCTGCGGTGCAAAAGAATTGGGCCGCTATTGCGGCCCAGGTTTTTCTTGCGTCCTACTTGACCCGCATGCCGGGTTGCGCCCCGCTGTCGGGCGAGAGCAGGTAGAGCCCCGGCGTCTTGCCGTCGAGGTCGGAAGCGGCGAGCACCATGCCCTCGGAGAGGCCGAACTTCATCTTGCGCGGCGCCAGGTTGGCGACCATCACGGTCAGCCGGCCGACCAGTTGCGCCGGATCGTAGGCCGCCTTGATGCCGGCGAAGACGTTGCGCGTCTTCTCCTCGCCGATGTCCAGCGTCAGGCGCACCAGCTTGTCGGCGCCGTCGACGTGCTCGGCATTGACGATTTTGGCGATGCGCAGGTCGACCTTCATGAAGTCGTCAATGTTGCACAGGCCGTCGGTGCTGGCCGGGACTTCCTTCTTTTCGGCTGCCTTGGCGGCGGGCTTGGCCGGGGCTTCGGCGGCCGCCGGCGCCAGCGACTGCTTGTTGGCTTCGATCAGCGCTTCGATCTGCTTGGCGTCGACGCGCGTCGTCAGGTGGCTGTAGGCGTTGATCGCGTGGCCGCCGGCGAGCAGCGTGCCGGCGTCGCCCCAGGTCAGCGGCGCCAGGTTCATGAACGCCTCGACCTTGGCAGCGGTGGCCGGCAGTACCGGCTTCAGGAGCACGGTGAGCAGGCGGAACAGATTCAGCGCGTTCGAGCAGGCGGCGTGCAGCTCGCTGTCCTTGCCTTCCTGCTTGGCCAGTTCCCAGGGCTTGACGCTGTCGACGTACTGGTTGGCGCCGTCAGTCAGGGCCATGATCTCGCGGATCGCCTTGCTGAATTCGCGCGCTTCGAACAGTTCGGCAACGCGCGGCGCCGCATCGCGGATGGCGCGGATCGCCGGCAGGCTGTCGTCGGCCGGTGCCAGTTGGCCGTTGAAACGCTTGGCGATGAAGCCGGCGGCACGGCTGGCGATGTTGACGTACTTGCCGACCAGGTCCGAATTGACGCGGGCGACGAAGTCGTCGAAGCTGAGGTCGATGTCTTCCATCGTGTTCGACAGCTTGGCGGCGAAGTAGTAGCGCAGCCATTCCGGGTTCATGCCGCTGTTGAGGAAGCTTTCGGCGGTGATGAAGGTGCCGCGCGATTTCGACATCTTGGCGCCGTCGACGGTGAGGAAACCGTGCGCGAAGATCTTGGTCGGCGTGCGGTAGCCGGCGTGCTGCAGCTCGGCCGGCCAGAACAGCGCGTGGAAGTAGAGGATGTCCTTGCCGATGAAGTGGTAGAGCTCGGTCGACGAGTCCTTCTTGAAGAACTCGTCGAAATCGAGGCCCTTCTGCGCGCACAGGTTGCGGAACGAACCCATGTAGCCGATCGGCGCATCCAGCCAGACGTAGAAGTACTTGCCCGGCGCGTCAGGAATCTCGAAGCCGAAGTAAGGCGCGTCGCGTGAGATGTCCCAGTCGGACAGCTTGTTGTCGCCGGGGGCGCCCAGCCATTCCTGCATCTTGTTGGCGGCTTCCGCCTGGAGCACGCCGCTGCTGGTGTATTCGCGCAGGAAGGCCTCGCAGCGCGGGTCGGAGAGCTTGAAGAAATAGTGGTCGGAATGACGCAGTTCCGGTTTGGCGCCGGAGACGGCCGAGAACGGCTCGATCAGGTCGGTCGGCGCGTAGGCGGCGCCGCAGACCTCGCAGTTGTCGCCGTACTGGTCCTTGGCGTGGCACTTCGGGCACTCGCCCTTGATGAAGCGGTCAGGCAGGAACATCTGCTTGACCGGGTCATAATATTGCTCGATCGAACGCACCTCGATCAGGCCGGCGGCCTTGAGCTTGCCGTAAATGTCGTTGGCGCAGTCGCGGGTTTCCGGCGAGTGCGTGCTGTAGTAATTGTCGAAGCCGACCAGGAAGCCGGCGAAGTCGCGCGAGTGCTCACCATGGACGCGGGCGATCAGCTGTTCCGGCGTGATCCCCTCTTTTTCGGCGCGCAACATGATCGGCGTGCCGTGCGTGTCGTCGGCGCAGACGTACCAGCATTCGTTGCCGGACATCTTCTGGAAGCGCACCCAGATGTCGGTCTGGATGTATTCGACGAGGTGGCCGAGGTGGATGGCGCCGTTGGCGTAGGGCAGGGCGGAGGTGACGAGGATCTTGCGCGACATGGGGCGACGGAGTTGGGCAAAACCCGGATTCTACCGCGCTCTGGCCCAAAGCCGAGGGAGGGCTTGTTGCGGCGCGGGAGAAAGCTGGATGTCGCAAGCGTGGATTGATACATTTATCAGTTGATCCGGCGGCCAGTGCTGGGCAGAATTCGTCCTATCCAGGAGGGATTATGAATTTTGCCGTTATCGAGGACAGCCGTAGTCAGGCCGAAGTGCTGAAGGCTTTGTTGAAGAGCGAGGGCTATCAGGTCGAGGTGTTTGCCGACGGGCAGTCCTTTCTCGACGTGCTGGCCACGCGCAGCTTCGATTTCTACGTCGTGGACTGGGTTCTCCCCGATATCGGCGGCGACGTGCTGGTCGGCAAGATTCGCGAGCGTTACGGCTGGGATGTGCCGATCGTCGTTTGTACCGCGCGCACGGAGGAAGAGCACGCCTCCGACATCCTGCGCCTGGGCGCCGACGACTATGTGCCGAAGCCGGTCCGCTACATGGAATTCCTCGCCCGCGTCGATGCGCTATTGCGTCGCCGCCGGGCCAAACAGCCGGATCTGCTGCGCGTCGGCAACATCGAAGTCGATATCGAGGGCCGGCGGGTTCGTCTGGCGGGCCAGGAAGTTGACCTGACGCAGCGCGAGTTCGACCTCGCCGCCGTCTTCCTGAAGAACATCGGCCGGGTGCTGCCGCGTGAGGAACTGCTGGCCGCCGTCTGGGCGCGCGAGACCGACGTCGATACGCGTACCGTCGATACCCACGCCAGCCGCTTGCGCAAGAAGCTCGGCCTGTCCGGCGAAAGCGGCCTGATGCTGACCTCGGTCTACGGCCAGGGTTATCGCCTGGATACCGTCTCCGGCTGATTTGCGGCGCGGCTTTGGGCTATACTCTACGAAATCAGTCGGGTATTGTCCGACGCCAGCCCAAGCGGAGTGTCCATGAGCCTTACCGAACAGCAGGTCAGGAATGTCCTGGCCGAAACCATCGATCCCAATACCGGGAAGAGCTATCTTGCCGGCAAGTGCCTGAAGAATCTGCGCCTTGATGCCGACGGGGTCGCCTTCGACATCGAACTCGGCTACCCGGCGAACAGCCAGCACGAGATCATCCGCCAGCAGATCGTCGATGCGCTGGCCGCGTTGCCGGGCGCCGGTCGGATCAACGTCCGCGTCTCCAGCAACATCGTCGCCCACGCCGTCCAGCTCGGCGTCAAGCTGCTGCCGGGGGTGCGCAACATCATCGCCGTAGCCTCCGGCAAGGGCGGCGTCGGCAAGAGTACGACGGCGGTCAACCTGGCGTTGGCGCTGGCTCAGGAAGGCGCCCGGGTCGGCTTGCTTGACGCCGATATCTACGGCCCGTCGCAGCCGCAGATGCTGGGGTTGGCCGGTCGCCAGCCGGAATCGCTCGACGGCAAGCGGATGGAGCCGCTCGAGGCTTACGGCGTGCAGGCGATGTCGATCGGTTTCATGGTCGATGTCGAGACGCCGATGGTCTGGCGCGGGCCGATGGTGGCGCAGGCACTCGACCAGTTGCTCAACGAGACGCACTGGCAGGACGTCGATTACCTGATCGTCGACATGCCGCCGGGTACCGGCGACACGCAATTGTCGCTGGCGCAGAAAGTGCCGGTGACCGGCGCGGTGATCGTCACCACGCCGCAGGACATCGCCCTGATCGACGCGCGCAAGGGGCTGAAGATGTTCGAGAAGGTGAACATCCCGATCCTCGGCATCGTCGAGAACATGAGCATCCACGTCTGTTCGAACTGCGGTCACGCCGAGCACATCTTCGGTGAAGGCGGCGGCGAGCAGATGTGTAAGGACTACGGCAGCGAATTCCTGGGCAGCCTGCCGCTGGAAATGAGCATCCGCCAGATGGCCGACGGCGGCAAGCCGACGGTGGTTGGCGCGCCGGATTCGCCGGCCGCCGAAATCTATCGTCGCATCGCCCGCCGGGTGGCGGTCAAGGTCGCCGAAAAGGCCAAGGACATGAGTTCGAAGTTCCCCAACATCGTCGTCCAGAACACCTGATTTTTTTACACATTGCAGCGAATAAAGGCGGGTAAAATCCCGCCTTTATTTCTGGTTGACCGCAGGATTCCCGTATGGCCATCAAATCGGACAAGTGGATACGCCGCATGGCGCAGGAACACGGCATGATCGAGCCGTTCGCGCCGGAACTGGTGCGCGAGGCGAACGGCCAGAAGATCGTCTCCTATGGTACCTCGAGCTACGGCTACGACATCCGCTGCGCGCGCGAATTCAAGGTGTTCACCAACATCAATTCGACCGTTGTCGATCCCAAGAACTTCGACCCGAAGTCCTTCGTCGAGATCGAATCCGACGTCTGCATCATTCCGCCGAACTCCTTCGCGCTGGCGCGCACCATGGAATACTTCCGCATCCCGCGCTCGGTGCTCACCGTCTGCCTCGGCAAATCGACCTATGCGCGCTGCGGCATCATCGTCAACGTGACGCCTTTCGAGCCGGAATGGGAAGGCCATGTCACGCTCGAATTCTCGAACACCACGCCGCTGCCGGCCAAGATCTACGCCGGCGAAGGCTGCGCCCAGGTGCTGTTCTTCGAGTCCGACGAAATCTGCGAGACCTCGTACAAGGATCGCGGTGGCAAGTACCAGGGGCAGGAAGGCGTCACCCTGCCCAAGATCTGACCGCATTCCGTAACGTAAACCGCTTATTCTCCGACCCGCTGCGGCGGGTCGCCGCTTTTGGGGATACACCATGCGCTTCCATTTTCCGGTCATCATCATCGATGAAGACTTCCGTTCCGAAAACGCCTCCGGGCTGGGGATCCGCGCCCTGGCCGACGCCTTGCAGAGCGAGGGGCTGGAAGTGCTGGGTGTCACCAGCTACGGCGACCTGACCTCGTTCGCCCAGCAACAGAGCCGGGCATCGGCCTTCATCCTGTCGATCGACGACGAGGAACTGGCGCTCGAACCGGAAGAGACGCTCGCCGAGCTGCGCGCCTTCGTCGGCGAAATCCGCCACAAGAACGCCGAGATCCCGATCTTCCTGCACGGCGAGACGCGCACCAGCCGTCACATCCCGAACGACATCCTGCGCGAACTGCACGGCTTCATCCACATGCACGAGGACACGCCGGAATTCATCGCCCGCAACATCAAGCGCGAGGCGCACGCCTACCTCGACAGCCTGCCGCCGCCCTTCTTCCGCGCGCTGACCCACTACGCCGCCGACGGCTCCTACTCCTGGCACTGCCCCGGCCACTCGGGCGGCGTCGCCTTCCTGAAGAGCCCGGTCGGCCAGATGTTCCACCAGTTCTTCGGCGAGAACATGCTGCGCGCCGACGTGTGCAACGCCGTGGAAGAGCTCGGCCAGCTGCTCGACCACACCGGCCCGGTTGCCGCCTCCGAGCGCAACGCCGCGCGCATCTTCAACTGCGACCACCTCTACTTCGTCACCAACGGCACCTCGACCTCGAACAAGATCGTCTGGAACTCGACCGTGGCGCCGGGCGACATCGTCGTCGTCGACCGCAACTGCCACAAGTCGATCCTGCACTCGATCATCATGACCGGCGCCATCCCGGTGTTCCTGATGCCGACGCGCAACAACTTCGGCATCATCGGGCCGATCCCGAAGAGCGAATTCGCCTGGGAAAACATCCAGAAGAAGATCGATGCCAACCCCTTCATCGAGGACAAGACGGCCAAGCCACGTGTGCTGACGATCACCCAGTCGACCTACGACGGCGTGCTCTACAACGTCGAGGACATCAAGGAGATGCTCGACGGCAAGATCGACACCCTGCATTTCGACGAGGCCTGGCTGCCGCACGCCGCCTTCCATGATTTCTACGGCGATTATCACGCCATCGGCGCCGACCGCCAGCGTTGCAAGGAATCGATGATCTTCGCCACGCAATCGACGCACAAGCTGCTCGCCGGTCTCTCGCAAGCCTCGCAGATCCTCGTCCAGGACTGCGAGGAACGCCACCTCGACCGCGATGCCTTCAACGAGGCCTACCTGATGCATACCTCGACCTCGCCGCAGTACTCGATCATCGCCTCGTGCGACGTCGCCGCGGCGATGATGGAAGCGCCGGGCGGCACCGCCCTGGTCGAGGAATCGATCGCCGAAGCGCTCGACTTCCGCCGTGCCATGCGCAAGGTCGATGAGGAGTGGGGCACCGGCTGGTGGTTCAAGGTCTGGGGGCCGGACGACCTGTCCGAGGAAGGCATCGAGGAGCGCGATGCCTGGATGTTGAAGCCCGGCCACCGTTGGCACGGCTTTGGCCAGCTCGCCGAAGGCTTCAACATGCTCGACCCGATCAAGGCGACGATCATCACCCCGGGGCTGGACGTCGATGGCGACTTCGGCGAGCGCGGCATCCCGGCAGCGATCGTCACCAAGTACCTCGCCGAGCACGGCGTCATCGTCGAGAAGTGTGGCCTGTACAGCTTCTTCATCATGTTCACCATCGGCATGACCAAGTGCCGCTGGAACACGCTGGTCACCGCGCTGCAGCAGTTCAAGGACGATTACGACAAGAACCAGCCGCTGTGGAAGGTGCTGCCCGAGTTCGTGCAGAAGCACCCGCGCTACGAGCGCATGGGCCTGAAGGACCTGTGCAAGCAGATCCACGCGGTGTACAAGGAAAACGACGTCGCTCGCCTGACCACCGAGATGTACCTCTCGGATATGGTGCCGGCGATGCGTCCGGCCGACGCCTGGGCGCGCATGGCGCACCGCGAGATCGAGCGCGTTCGCCTCGACGAGCTCGAAGACCGCATCACCTCGGTGCTGCTGACGCCCTATCCGCCGGGCATCCCGCTACTGATCCCGGGCGAGCGCTTCAACGCCACCATCGTCCGTTACCTGAAGTTCGCGCGCGACTTCAACGCCCGCTTCCCCGGCTTCGAGACCGACATCCACGGCCTGGTCAAGCGCGAGGACGGCGAGTACTACGTCGACTGCGTGCGCTGACCCCGCTTGTCGGCGGCCTCAGCGCCGCCGGTAGCTGACGAAGGCGCAGCCGGGACCGGCGCTGCGTGCGCTTTCCTGCCAGTCGGCAGCGGAGATTTCCGGGAACCAGGCGTCGCCCTCCGGCGCCAGCTCGACTTCGGTGATTTCCAGGCGGTCGGCGAGCGCCATCGCCTGTTCGTAGATCTCGGCGCCGCCGATGACGAACAGCTTCTCCGCGTCCGCCGCCAGGGCGATGCCGTCGGTCAGCGCGTGGGCCAGTTCGGCGCCTGGCGCGTTGTAATCCCGTTGTCGGCTGATCACGATGTTGCGTCGGCCGGGCAGCGGCCGGAAGCGCTCGGGTAGCGACTCCCAGGTCTTGCGTCCCATCAGCACCACGTGGCCGGCGGTCAGGCGCTTGAAATGCGCCATGTCCTCGGGAATGTTCCAGAGCAGCCGGTTGTCCTTGCCGATCACGCGGTTGCGAGCGACGGCGACGATCAGGATGATTTCGGGCATGTCAGTAGCGCACTTTGCGGAGGTAGTCGATCAGGCCGCGGGTCGAGGCATCGAGTTCAGGTGCGACGCCTTCGCCGCGAATCACCGGCAGGAGGCGGCCGGCCAGTTGTTTGCCGAGTTCGACGCCCCACTGGTCAAAGGAATTGAGGTGCCACAACACGCCCTGGCAGAAGACCTTGTGTTCATACAGGGCGATTAGCTGGCCCAGGCTGAACGGCGTCAGCGCCGGCAGGATCAGGGTGCTCGATGGCTGGTTGCCGGGGAAACTGCGATAGGCGACCAGAGCCTCATCGATGCCGGCAGCGCGTGCTTCCTCCGCGGTCTGGCCGAAAGCCAGCGCCGCCGCCTGGGCCACGCAACTGGCGAGCAGGCCGCTATGGTGGCCGGGCAGGGGGAAATCCGGGCGGGCCACGGCAATGAAGTCGCTGGCCACCAGTTCGCTACCCTGGTGCAGCAACTGGAAAAAGGAGTGCTGACCGTTGGTGCCGGCGACGCCCCAGACGATCGGGTTGGTCTGGTAATCGACGGCGAAGCGGTCGCGGTCGACGCGCTTGCCGTTGCTTTCCATTTCCAACTGCTGAAGATGGCTCGGCAAGAGGCGCAGCGAGTGGCTGTAGGGAAAGATGGCGTGACTGTGGGCGCCGAGGAAGTTGCGGTTCCAGATGCCGATCAGGGCCAGGGTCAGCGGCAGGTTGCTGGCGGCGGGGGCGGTAAAGAAGTGCTCGTCGAGATCGTGGGCGCCGGCCAGCAATTGCTCGAAATTACGGAAGCCGATGGCCAATGCAACCGGCAGGCCGATCGACGACCACAAAGAGAAGCGACCGCCGACCCATTCGGCGAACGGGAAGACGTTTTCCGGGGCAATGCCGAAGGCGGCCGCCGCCGCCTGATTGCTGGAAGCAGCGACGAAATGGCGGGCAACCGCTGCTTCGTTCCCGGCCGCGTGCAGCAGCCAGGCGCGGGCGGTGCTGGCATTGACCGTGGTCTCCAGCGTGGTGAAGGTCTTGCTGGCGACGATGAACAGGGTGCGGCGCGGATCGAGTCGGGAGAGCTGGCTGGCCAGGTCGGCGCCATCGAGGTTGGCGACGAAATGGACGCGCAGGTCGGGGTGCTGGCTGGCCGCCAGCGCCTGGACGGCCATGCGTGGTCCGAGGTCGGAACCACCAATGCCGAGATGAACGACGTCGCTGATCCGCTCGCCGGTGTAACCCCGCCATTCACCACTGTGGACGCTCTCACAGAAAGCCGCCAGACGGCTGAGGGAGGCGCGTACATCTTCCGGTGCGTTGACGCCTGCACGCAGCCAGTGATGGCCGACGGCGCGCTGCTCGGTATGGTTGATCGCCTCGCCGTTGCGCATCCGTTCCCGCCACTGTCGCCAGTTCGTCTGTTCGGCGAGTTCGCGCAGCAACGCCAGTGTGGCGGTGCTCAGGCGCTGTTTGGAAAAATCGAGCAGCAGCCCGTTGTGCTGCAGCGAAAGCTCGGCGAAGCGCTGCTGGTCGGCGGCAAACAGGTCGCGCAGATGATGCTGGCGCATTTCCCCGGCGTGTCGCGCCAGGGCCTGCCAGGCCGGAGTCGCGGTCAGTCGGCTCATGCTCAGACGGCGACCGGCGCCGCGATGTGCGGGTGCGGGTCGTAGCCTTCGAGGCGGAAATCCTCGAAGCGGAAGGCGAAGATGTCCCGCACCTCGGGATTGATCCACATTGTCGGCAAGGCGCGGGGCTGGCGCGCCAACTGCAGGCGGGCCTGCTCGAAATGGTTGGCGTAGAGGTGGGCGTCGCCGAAGGTATGGACGAAGTCACCCGGGCGATAGCCGCAGACCTGCGCCAGCATCATCGTCAGCAGCGCGTAGGAGGCGATGTTGAACGGTACGCCGAGGAAGATGTCGGCGCTGCGCTGGTAGAGCTGGCAGGACAGCTTGCCGTCGGCGACGTAGAACTGGAACAGGCAGTGGCAGGGCGGCAGCGCCATCTGGTCGACGTCGCCGGGGTTCCAGGCGGAAACGATATGGCGGCGCGAATCCGGGTTGTGCTTCAGGCTGTGCACGAGTTGCGCGATCTGGTCGACCAGGCGGCCGTCCGGGGTTTCCCAGCGCCGCCACTGCTTGCCGTAGACCGGGCCGAGGTCGCCGTTCTCGTCGGCCCATTCGTCCCAGATGCGGACGCCGTTTTCCTTGAGGTAGGCGATGTTGGTGTCGCCCTGCAGGAACCACAGCAGTTCGTGGATGATCGACTTGAGATGGAGCTTTTTCGTGGTCAGCGCCGGAAATCCCTGCGTCAGGTCGAAACGCATCTGCCAGCCAAAGACCGAACGGGTGCCGGTGCCGGTGCGGTCGCTCTTGTCCTGGCCGTGTTCCAGCACCTGGCGCATCAGGTTGAGGTATTGCTGCATCGGGGTCGTGTCTTGTGCGGGAATGAACGTCCCGATTCTACCGTGTTCATCGTGTTTCCGTAGCCCATGGCGACGGATTAGAATGCGGGCATGTCGTCGTCCAGGGGCGGCGTGCTGACGCGAGGAGGGCGAAGTGCTGAACAAGATGGGAAATCTGGGGGGGCTGTTCGACCGCAAGAACGGTCATCCATTGGCCAACCCGCGCGAGTTGCAGCAGATCGTCAGCGAACTGCCGCGCGACAATGCGTTCAAGTCGCTTGATGAAATCGGCGGCTGGCTCGAGTCGCTGGCGGTCGCCGAGGGCTTTCCTGCTGATCGCTTGTTCGTCGCCGCCAGTCAACTTGAGGACGCGGCGGCGCCGCATTTGCGGCGACTGTCGCGCGAATATCTGCATACCATCCGCTTGTCGAAGGCTGAAGAGCGTCGGCTGTGGGCGATCAACGCCGGTTTCTGGCGCCAACTGGCGGAGGTCTATGATAAGGCGCTGGCCGGCCTGATTGCCGCCGGGCCGACACCGGAGGCGCTGCGTCTCCACTTGCCTAGCTTGTGCGCCCGCCTGATCGCCGCGTTGCGCGCGCAGCTCAAATGGGAGCAGTTCCACTACGGGCCGACGCCGCCGACGCTCTGGGCGCGCCTCGGGGCAGCCTTGCTGCGGGCGGAGGCGTGTGGCGTGGCGACCCGGGTGAGCAATCTCGGTGGTCTGACCGGCAACACCTCGCCGCTCGCCGAATATCGCAAGGCGATGGTCTTCCATGCCGCCTCGATGGATAGCCTGCTGCCGCTGGAAATCGAACTGGCCGAGCGATTCATCGCGCATTACCTGATGGCTTTCGATTTTCCACAGCACGGCGAACATGATTGCGTCTATTGGGTCGATCTGGCGCTCGCCCAGCCGCCGCTGCGTCTGGCGCGGATGCCGGCGGAAGCGACGCCGACCCTGCGCTTTTTCCGCCCGGGAAGGGCGCATCACGAAATGGCGGAATTGCTGCAGCTACTCGAGCGCGGCGGCGATGTGCCAGCCGACATCATGCTCGGTGGCCAGTATCCGGCGAAGACGCTGATTCCGGTGTTGCGGCATCTGGCGGCCTATCTGGCGCCGATTCCGCCGCAGCGTCGGCACGACCGGCACCGGGTCAAGCATCGGATGTCGGTGATGAGCGGCCTGGTCAATGCCTATGTCGTCTTCTCCGGCGAGTTCGGCGGTCGCCCGGCCGGCCTGCAGATCGAGAGCTGGGTGGTCGAGAACGTCAGCCGTGGCGGTTTCGGCGCCTACGTCAACAGCATTCCCGGCGAGTGGCTGAAGGTCGGCGCCTTGCTCGCCCTGCAGCCGGAAGGCGGCGAGAACTGGGTGCTCGGTTGCGTCCGCCGCTATCACCGGGAGAGCGAGGACGAGGCGCGGGTCGGCATCGAGGCGCTGGCGCGGGCGGTGGTCGCCGTCGAACTGAAACCGAAGATGATTTCCAGCTACGCCGCGGTTGGTGGGATTCCGGCGCTGCTGTTGCAGGAGAACAATGCGCCGGGCGAATTGCGCGTCGTATTGCCGCCCTATACCTTTGATCCGCGCGAAGCTCTTGAGCTGGTGCTCGATGACCGGCGCAACCTGCTCGAACCGCTGCTCGTCATCGAGCAGACCAATGACTACGAACTGGCGCGCTACCGCGTCCTGCCCGGCTGAGCGTCAGCGCGGGCGGAGCGCCGATTTCGGCCGGAAAGCCTGGATCACCTGCGGATCAGTTTCGGCGTAGGGGCCGCCGATCAGGTCGATGCAGTAGGGAATGGCGGCGAAGATGCCGACATGACTGACGCTGCCGTCGGCGGCGCGGACGCCTTCGAGCGTCTCGCGGATCGACTTCGGTTGCCCGGGTAGATTGACGATCAGCGCCTGCTTGCGGATCACCGCCACCTGCCGCGACAGGATCGCGGTCGGCACGAAATTCAGGCTGATGCGCCGCATTTCCTCGCCGAAGCCGGGCATTTCCTTGTCGGCGACGGCCAGCGTCGCTTCCGGCGTGACGTCGCGCGGGGCCGGGCCGGTACCGCCGGTGGTCAGTACCAGGTGGCAGCCGCAATCATCGACCAGCTCGATCAGCGTTGCTTCGATGCCCGGCCGGTCGTCGGCGATCAGCCGGGTTTCGGCGCGCCACGGCGTGGTCAGCGCGCTGCCCAGCCATTCCTGCAGCGCCGGGATGCCCTTGTCCTCGTAGATGCCGGTCGAGGCGCGGTCGCTGATCGAGACCAGGCCGACCACCAGGGTGTCAGGCGTCGTCATGCTCGGTCTCCGCGCTGCCGGTCGGGGTGCCGTCGAGGTCCTTGAGGAACTGGAAGATGGCGCGGTAGCTCTTCGGCGGCTTGCCGGCTTCCTGTTCTTTCAGCGCGTTGCGGCGCAACTGGCGCAATTGCTGGAGGTCGGCGCCGGGCCACTGGTTGGCGATCTCGGTCAGCGTCGCTTCCTCTTCCAGCAGGCGCGTGCGGAAACGTTCCAGGCGGTGCAGGCGCGCCGTTTCCGCCGCCGATTCGCCGCGCAGCAGCGCCAGGCCGGCGCGGATCGGTTCTTCGTCCACGCCGCGCATGATTTTGCCGATGTACTGCATCTGGCGGCGGCGGGCGCCGTGGGCGGTGATCTTCTGGCAGTCGCGCACCGCTGCCAACAGGGTTTCCGGCAGATCGATGCGCTTCAACTGGCCAACCGAGAGTTCGACCAGCTCGGCGCCGAGGTCGCGCAGCGCGTGCATCGCCTCCTTCTGCTTGGTTTTCGAGGGGCGAACGAGGTCTTCGGGGTAGGTATCGTCTTGCATGGCAGCATCCGGAACGGCAACGGCGGGCTGCTATGATAGCGACTTTTCCCGCCAGGACGCCGTCCACATGTCCGAGACCGCCGCTTTTTCCCACGCCTTCGCCGACCTTCAGCAACTCGCCGAGGATGTCCTCAAGCATGCCCGCACGCACGGCGCCAGCGCCTGCGAAGTCGACGTCTCGGAAGGCTTCGGGCAGTCGGTGACGGTACGCTGCGACGAGGTCGAGACCATCGAGTTCAACCGCGACAAGGGCATCGGCGTGACCGTCTATGCCGGGCAGCGCAAGGGCTACGCGAGCACTTCCGACTTTTCCGCGCAGGCCCTGCGCGATACCGTCGAGGCGGCACTCAACATCGCCCGCTTCACCGCCGAAGACGATTGCGCCGGCCTCGCCGACGCCGCATTGATGGCCCGCGATTGCCCGGACCTCGATCTCTACCACCCTTGGCGCCTGAGCGTCGAGGAAGCGATCGAGATCGCCAGCCGCTGCGAGCAGGCGGCCTTCGGCGCCAGTCCGCTGATCGACAACTCCGAAGGGGCGACGGTGTCCACCCAGCAGGCGCACTTCGTTTCCGCCAACAGCCACGGCTTCATGGGCGGCTACCCGACCTCGCGCCACTACATCTCCGCCTCGGTGATCGCCGGCGAGCGCGAGCAGATGCAGCGCGACGACTGGTATACGACGCACCGCGACGGCCAACGCCTGGAAAGCCCGGAAAGCGTCGGTCGCATCGCCGCCGAGCGCGCGGTGGCGCGGCTCGGCGGGCGCAAGCTGAAGACCGGCGACTACCCGGTGCTATTCGAAGCGCCGCTCGCCGCCGGTCTGCTCGGCAGTCTGGTGCACGCGGCCAGCGGCGGCGCCCTCTACCGCAAGGCCTCCTTCCTGCTTGACCACCTCGGCAAGCAACTGATGCCCGACTTCGTCAATATCGTCGAGCGGCCGCACCTGCCCTGCGGGCTGGCCAGCGCCAGCTTCGACAGCGACGGCGTGGCGACGCGCGACAGCGACGTGGTCAGCGGCGGCATCCTGCAACGCTATTTCCTCTCCGCCTACACGGCGCGCAAGCTCGGCCTGCAGACCACGGCCAACGCCGGCGGCAGCCACAACCTGATCATCGAACCCGGCAGCCTCGACCGTGCCGGCCTGCTGCAGAAGATGGGGCGTGGCCTGCTGCTCACCGAAGTCCTCGGCCACGGCATCAACTACGTCACCGGCGACTACTCGCGCGGCGCCGCCGGCTTCTGGGTCGAGGACGGCAAGATCGCCTATCCGGTCGAGGAAATCACCATCGCCGGCAACCTGCGCGACATGTTCGCCGGCATCGTCGCCGTCGGCAACGACGTTCTGGCGCGCGGCAGCAAGCAGAGCGGCTCGATCCTGATCGACCGGATGACGATCGCCGGCGAGTAGGGCATACGCCGAAACGCGGATTTCCTTACGGTTTCAGCCCTTTTCCCGGCTTCTCGCGGCCGGCATGCCTCGCTTGCTCAGTGCCCACACCCGCAGGAGGCAAGGTTTTCGCCCCGGTTGCGCATGAATTCGCCGATGTGGACGAATTGCTCGTACAAGGCGCTGCGCAGGCGGACGTCGGAGACGGTTTCTTCCAGTGCAAGTTGCATGCACATCAGCCATTGGTCGCGTTCTTCCGGACCGATCGCGTAGGGCATGTGGCGGCGACGCAGCATGGGCGGGCCGTATTTTTCGACGTAGAGCTGCGGACCGCCGAGCCAGCCGGAGAGGTAGTCGACAAACTTGTTGCCGGATTCGCTGAGGTCCTGCGGGTGAATCTTGCGCGCGCTGTAGGCTTCCGGCAGTTCGTCCATGATCTGGTAGAAGCGATCAACGAGCTTGCGGATGGCGTCGGCGCCGCCGATGCGTTGATAGGGGGTTGCGGTGCTGGGATCGAGGGTTTCCATGTCGCTTTCTCAATTGTTGCGCCAGGTCGCACTCGGCGCCTTCCTCGAGTGCGTGGCTTGGGGCTTGGCTCAGCAACATGCGTGCCGGGCGCTAATCCGCGCCTAACCCCGGTCAAATGCTGTGAAATGCCGACGGGAAACGGGAAGTCGGGTTCGCTCCTTGCATTGCTGCGACATCGTTGGCACGTGGCCTGTCAAAACTGGCAGCGGATATGGCCTTCGCCAGTCTGGCGACGGGAGCGAAAAATCGGCCGCGACGGCGTCGCCAAAACCGGAAGAACTGGCCGGTCGGCTGGGCTGCCAAGTGTTTCAGCGCAGCGGGACATCCGGATAGATCAGGCGTAGCGCCGCGCGCTGCTGTTCGATGCGGGCCAGCGCGCTGCTTAGCTGTTGTTTTTCCTCGCGGCCTAGCGTGTCGGGATCGATCCGCGCGTCGCCGTCCGTTGCGTCGGCGATGGCGAGCTGGCGTTGCTGGAGTTCGCGCAGCAGGCGCCAGTCGTGGCGCAGTTCGTCGGCACCGCGCCGGCTCAGCCAGCGCTTGCCGGCGGCCGCCGCCAGGCGGGCGTCGGTGCCGACGGCGTCGATGCCGGCGGCCAGGGCGTGGATGCGGGCGAGTTCGACGATGGGGATGAGCGCGTTGCGTTTGAGGTCGAAGCGGCCATCGGCGTCCCGGCGCAGGCGCTGGAACAGGCCGAGGGCCGGCGGGGCGGCGGCGGCGTTGGCGATCCAGCGGCCGAGCAGGGCATCGGCGCCCGGGCAGCGGTCGATGATCAGTGCGCGGAGTGGGGCAACCAGTGCGTTCGCGCCGGCAATCCAGCGCAGGTCGAAGAGGTTGCTCGCCAGGCGGGCCTGGTGGATGTCGCAAGCCTGCAGCCAGCCGCTGAACAGATGTTGCCAGTCGCTCAGGCTGGCGCGCCAGTCCGGACGGCTCGCCATCATCCCGCCAGGGCAGTGCACAAAGCCGCAGGCGGCGAGGCCATCGCAGACGGTGTCGGCAAGCACCGCGAAGTAAGCGGCGTGCGCCGCCGGCGCGAAATCGTCGGCGAGGATCAGCGCATTGTCCTGGTCCGAGCGGCGGGTCATCTCGCGGCGGCCCTGCGAGCCGTGGGCGATCCAGGCGTAGGCGACTGGGGGCGGGCCCTGGTCGCGTTCGGCCAGGGCAAGCAGGCGACGGGTCAGGGCATCGGCAAGGTCGGAGAACAGGTTTGCGCTGCCGGTTTCGGCCGGCGTGGAAGTGTTCGACAACTGCGCCCGGGCGGCGAGGGCGAGGCGGCTCAGCTCGGCGGGCGAGCCGGCGGCGGCAAGAAGCTTGTGCAGGCGATCGGGCAGTTGGGACACGTTGAGTTTTCCGGAACGGCGGCGCTCCCCGAGTTTACGACGACGGTTGGCGGCGGGGGCGAATTTCGGTTTTTGCTCGCCAAGTCGCGCGCTTTACGGAAGAATGCATGCCATTGGATACAGCAAAATCCCGCCCGAGCGGGAGGAGACAGGCATGCAACGTAGAGATTTTCTGGCCATGGCGGCGGCTGGCGCAGCGGCTTCGCTTGCCGCTTGCGGCAAGGATGAAACGCCGCCGCCGGTCGTTGAGTCGGCGCCGTCGAAGAAACCGGCGGCCCCGCCTAGCGAGCCAGCGCCGAAGCCGGTCGAGGCAGCCGCCGTGCAAAGTGTTTATCCGGCGGTGCGCTGGCGGCTGACCTCGAGTTTCCCACGCAGCCTGGACACCATTTTCGGTGGTGCCGAGGTTCTCGCCGACCGCTTGCGGGCGATGACCGGCGGCCGGTTCGACATCCGCGTCTTCCAGGGCGGCGAGATCGTCCCCGGCCTGCAGGCGCTCGACGCGGTCGAGCAGGGCACGGTCGAGATGGCGCACACCTGTTCCTACTACTATGTCGGCAAGGACAAGAGCTTCGGTTTCGGCACCTCGATGCCCTTTGGCATGAACGCGCGGCAGATGAACGCCTGGGTCTATTACGGTGGCGGCCAGGAACTGCTCGACGATTTCTACGGTAATTTCAACGTCCTCTCCTTCGCCGGCGGCAATACCGGGACGCAGATGGGCGGCTGGTGGCGGAAGAAGGTGAGCGCCGTCGACGACCTCAAGGGGATCAAGATGCGCATCGCCGGCCTCGGCGGCGCGGTGTTTTCCGAACTCGGCGTCGTCCCGCAGCAGATCGCCGGCGGCGACATCTACCCGGCGCTCGAGCGCGGCACCATCGACGCCGCCGAATGGGTCGGTCCCTACGACGACGAGCGCCTGGGCTTCTACAAGGTGGCGAAGAACTACTACTACCCGGGCTGGTGGGAGCCGGGGCCGATGATCCATTTCTTCGTCAATCGCAACGAATGGGAGAAGCTGCCGCGCGAATACCAGGAGGCGTTCCGGGCGGCGGCTTTCGAAGCCAACGTGACGATGATGGCGCGCTACGACCACCAGAACCCGATTGCGCTGAAGAAGCTGCTGCAGAGCGGCGTCAAGCTGCAGGAGTTCTCGCGGCCGATTCTCGAAGCGGCGTACAAGGCGGCGCAGCAGCTTTACGCCGACGAGGCGAAGAAGAACCCGGCATTCAAGAAGATTCTCAAGGCCTACGACAAGTACCGGCGTAGCGAGAACGCCTGGTTCAGCGTTGCCGAGAACCGTATGGACGATTTCCTCCAGTCGCAGGCCTGAGATGCGTTTTGATGAAGAATCGCCGCGCCCGACGCGGCTTTGCGTGGTCCGTCACGGCGAGACCGAGTGGAATGCCGAGCGGCGCATCCAGGGGCAGATCGATATCGGCCTCAATGCGACCGGCCAGCGTCAGGCGCATGCCGCCGGGCGCTGGCTGAAGACCGCTGGAATCAGCGCGCTTTACGCCAGCGACCTGCGCAGGGCCTGGGATACGGCGCTGGCGATCGGCGCCGCGCTGCAGTTGCTGCCGGTGGCGACGCCCGAGTTGCGCGAACGCCGCTACGGCGTCTTCGAAGGCCTGACCTATGCCGAGGCGGCGGCGCGCTTTCCCGAGGGCTACGCCGCCTTCGAGGGGCGCAACGCCGATTACGCCTTCGAGAACGGCGAGAGCCTGACGGTCATGTACGCCCGCGTTACCGGCAAGCTGCGCGAAATCGCCGCTCTGCATCCCGGCCAGAACGTCGCCGTCGTCGTTCATGGCGGCGTGCTCGACGTGATCAACCGCTTCGTGCGCGGCAATCCGCTCGAGATGGCGCGCGACTTCCTGATCCCGAACGCCGGCATCAACTGGATCGCCACGCTTGATGGCCGGTGGACGCTGGAAAGCTGGGGCGAAACCGGACATCTGGCGGGCGACGCGTTGGACGAACTGCCTTCGTGATAAAATCGCGGCCTTTTCAACGGCTTGAGGCATCCCCATGTTTTCCGCGAAAGACACCCTGGCGAAAGTTGACCCTGAACTGTGGCAGGCCATCACGGCCGAAAACCAGCGTCAGGAAGATCACATCGAACTGATCGCATCCGAGAACTACGTCAGCAAGGCGGTCATGGAAGCCCAGGGCTCGCAGCTGACCAACAAGTACGCCGAAGGCTACCCGGGCAAGCGCTACTACGGCGGTTGCGAACACGTTGACGTTGCCGAGCAGATCGCCATCGACCGCATCAAGGCGCTGTTCGGCGCCGATGCCGCCAACGTCCAGCCGAACTCCGGTTCGCAGGCCAACCAGGCTGTGCTGATGGCCTTCTGCAAGCCGGGCGACACGATCATGGGCATGAGCCTGGCCGAAGGCGGTCACCTGACCCACGGCATGCCGCTGAACATGTCCGGCAAGTGGTTCAACGTCGTTTCTTACGGCCTCAACGAAAAGGAAGAGATCGACTACGACAGGATGGAAGCGCTGGCCCGCGAACACAAGCCGCGCCTGATCGTCGCCGGTGCCTCGGCCTACGCGCTGCGCATCGATTTCGAGCGCTTCGCCAGGATCGCCAAGGAAGTCGGCGCCATTTTCTGGGTCGACATGGCGCATTACGCCGGCTTGATCGCCGCCGGTTTCTACCCGAACCCGGTGCCTTTCGCCGATGTCGTCACCACCACCACGCACAAGACCCTGCGCGGTCCGCGCGGCGGCGTCGTGCTGATGAAGGCCGAGCACGAGAAGGCGATCAACTCCGCCATCTTCCCGGGCCTGCAGGGCGGTCCGCTGATGCACGTGATCGCCGCCAAGGCCGTCGCCTTCAAGGAAGCCGCTTCGCCTGAGTTCCGCAATTACCAGGAACAGGTGATCAACAACGCCCGTGTCATGGCCCGTGTGCTCGGCGAAGAGCGCGGCCTGCGCATTGTTTCCGGTCGTACCGAGAGCCACGTCTTCCTGGTCGATCTGCGTTCCAAGAACATCACCGGCAAGGAAGCCGAGGCGGCGCTGGGCAATGCCCACATCACCGTCAACAAGAACGGCATCCCCAACGACCCGCAGAAGCCGATGGTCACCTCCGGCATCCGCATTGGTTCGCCGGCGATGACGACGCGCGGTTTCACCGAGATCGAAGCCGAGCAGGTCGCTCATCTGATCGCCGACGTGCTCGACGCGCCGAACGACGAAGCCGTCGCCGCTACCGTCCGCGAGAAGGTGGCGGCCTTGTGCAAGCGCTTCCCGGTCTACGGCGCCTAAGCAAGCATGAAGTGCCCTTTCTGCGGCAATGACGAAACCGGGGTGGTCGACACCCGGGTTTCCGAAGAGGGCGACATCGTCCGTCGCCGCAGGAAGTGCGCTGCCTGCGACAAGCGTTTCACCACCTACGAACGGGCCGAGATCCAGTTGCCGCAGGTGGTCAAGAAGAACGGCCTGCGCGCCGACTTCAGCCGTGCCAAACTGCGCGCCAGCCTCGAGCTGGCGCTGCGCAAGCGGCCGGTATCGATCGAATCGGTCGATGCGGCGATCGCCGACATCGAGGAAAAGCTGCTCACCGCCGGCGAGCGCGAAGTCAGCACGCAGCAACTGGGCGAACTGGTGATGCGCGAGCTGAAGAAGCTCGACAAGGTCGCCTACATCCGTTTCGCGTCCGTCTATCGCAATTTCGAGGACGTCGACGCCTTCTCCAAGGCGATCAAGGAAGTCTCGCCGTCGTCACGCAAGAAATGAGTTTTTCCGCCGCCGACAGCAGCATGATGGCGCGGGCGCTGCAACTGGCCGAGCGCGGCCTATGGACGACCTCGCCCAATCCGCGCGTTGGCTGCGTGCTGGTCCGTGACGGCCAGATCGTCGGCGACGGCTGGCACGAAAAGGCCGGCGAGCCGCATGCCGAAGTCCATGCCCTGCGCGCCGCCGGCGAGCGGGCGCGCGGTGCCACCGCCTACGTCACGCTCGAACCCTGCAGCCACCACGGGCGCACGCCGCCCTGCGCGGAAGCGCTGATTGCTGCCGGCGTCAGCCGCGTCGTCGCGGCCATGGAAGACCCCAATCCATTGGTTGCCGGCCGTGGCCTCGCCTTGCTGCGGGCGGTCGGCATCGAAACGGCGAGCGGCCTGCTGGAGAACGAGGCGCGCGAACTGAATGTCGGTTTCATCTCGCGCATGACCCGCGGTCGTCCCTGGCTGCGCCTGAAGGTGGCGGCCAGCCTGGATGGCAAGACGGCCTTGAACAACGGCAGCAGCCAGTGGATCACCGGCCCCGACGCACGCCGCGACGGCCACCGCTGGCGGGCCCGCGCCTGCGCCATCCTGACCGGCATCGGCACGGTGCGCGACGACGATCCGAGCCTGACCGTGCGCGACGTCGCCACCCCGCGCCAGCCGCTGCGGGTGATCGTCGACAGCCGCCTGGAGACGCCGCCGACGGCGAAGATCCTGGCCGGGGGCGGGGTGCTGGTCGCCGCCGCGGTCGAGGCGCCGGAACGTGCCGCCGCCTTGCGCGCCGCCGGGGCCGAGATTGTTTTGCTGGCCAACGCCCAGGGCAAGGTCGATCTTGCCGCCCTGTTGCAGGAACTGGGGCGGCGCGGCATCAACGAGTTGCACGCCGAGGCCGGCCACAAGTTGAACGGCTCGCTATTGCGCGAAGGCCTGGTCGACGAGTTCCTGTTCTATCTGGCGCCCTGCTTGATCGGCGACGATGCTGCCGGGCTGTTCAGTCTGCCGGCGCTGAGCGCGCTGGCCGACAAGCGCTCGCTGCAGATTGTCGATCTGCGCCAGGTCGGGCCGGATATCCGCCTGCTTGCCCGGCCGCTAAACGGTCGTTAAACGGTTCGGACGCCGCACACGGCGCAGTCGGGGTCGCGGCGGAACTTCACCGTGCGCCACTCCATGTTCAGGGCGTCGAGCAGCAGCAGCCGACCATTGAGCGATTCGCCGATGCCGGCGACCAGCTTCAATGCCTCCGCCGCCTGCATGGTACCGACGATGCCGGTCAGCGGCGCGAACACTCCCATCACCGCGCAGCGCACTTCCTCGACGTCCTCGGCTTCCGGAAACAGGCAGTGGTAGCACGGCGCGTCGTCGCGGGCGAGATCGTAGACGCTGACCTGACCGTCGAAGCGGATGGCGGCGCCGGAGACCAGCGGTTTGCGGTGCTGCACGCAGGCGCGGTTGATGGCGTGGCGGGTGGCGAAGTTGTCGCTGCAGTCGAGGACGATGTCGGCGGCGGCGACCCGGGCGTCGAGCTCGGCGCCGGCCAGCCGGCTTTGCAGCGGCACCACTTCGACCGCGGGATTCAGTGCGGCTAGCGCCAGACGGCCGGATTCGGCCTTGGCCATGCCGACGCGCGCTTCGGTGTGGAGTATCTGTCGCTGCAGGTTGGTCAGGTCGACGGCGTCATCGTCCACCAGGGTGATCCGGCCGATCCCGGCCGAGGCGAGATAGAGCGCCGCCGGCGAGCCGAGACCGCCGGCGCCGACGATCAGCGCGTGGCTGTCGAGGATGCGCTGCTGGCCTTCGATACCGAGCTCGTCAAGGAGGATGTGCCGGCTGTAGCGGAGAAGCTGCTCGTCGGTCACTTGTACTCGCGCCACTCCGGCGGGGTGTCGTCGTGGTCGCCGTGCGGCCGGTGTTCCCAGGCCTTGACGTAGGCTTCCTCGGGCGAGGGCTTGAGCCGCTTCTCGGGGGAGGCCATGTTGTGCAACTGGGTTTCCTCGACGTAGTGGATCAGCGCTCGCGTCAGCTTGCTCATCAGCGTGCTGTCGAGATGGTAGCCGTGGTCGACCAGGCGGTCCTCGAGTTCGGCCAGGGTGTGCTGCTGCAGGTCGTAAGCAACGCCGAGCGCCCGCTTTTCATAGCGGGGCTCGACATCGACCTCTTCCACCTTCTTGAGGTCGTCGGCGGCTTCCGGTACCTGTCCTGGCGGAAACTTGGCGAACAGGATTTCCCGTTTCTTCCTGAGGTCCGTGCTGCTCATCATCCCTCCCGCGCGGTGATCGGCTTACTGCTTACCCTGCATGAACTGTACGCCCTTCAGGATATTCAGCGCCTGCTGGAACTGGTAGTCGCTCTTGCTGGCATATTCAAGACGGGCCGGCATCGCTTCGTCGTCGTGTTCTTCCTTGGCGGCGGGCTTGCTCGGCTGGGGTTTGGCGTCTTCCTTCTTCGCCGCATCCTGCTTGTCTTCGAGATGGCGTTCGAGGTCGGCTTCGCGCAGGCGGGCCGGACCGTTGCCGTTCGGGGTCTCGTCGACAACGATGTCGGGGGTGATGCCCTTGGCCTGGATCGAGCGCCCGCTGGGCGTGAAGTAGCGAGCCGTGGTCAGCTTGATCGCCGTGTTGCCGGGGAGCGGCAGCACCGACTGCACCGAGCCCTTGCCGAAGGACTGGGTGCCGACGATGGCGGCGCGCTTATGGTCCTGCAGGGCGCCGGCGACGATTTCCGACGCCGAGGCCGAACCGCCGTTGACCAGCACCACCATCGGCACCTTCTTGACCGCCACCGGCAGGCTGCGCAGCGGGTCTTCTCCGGTGCCGCGCAGGTAGTCGCGCGGCCGGGCGAGGAATTCCTGCTTGGCGTCCTCGGTGCGGCCGTCGGTCGATACGACCTTGACTTCCGGCGGCAGGAAGGCGGCGGAGACGCCGATGGCGCCGTTGAGCAGGCCGCCCGGATCGTTGCGCAGGTCGAGGACGAGGCCCTTGAGTTCGCCTTCCTTGTACAGCTTGCCGAGGTGCTTGGCGAGGTCGGCGACCGTGGTTTCCTGGAACTGGGTGATGCGGACCCAGGCGTAGCCCGGTTCGATGAGCTTGGACTTGACGCTCTGCACCTTGATCACTTCGCGGACCAGCGTGATTTCCAGCGGCTTGGCCTCGCCCTTGCGCAGGATGCCGAGGCGGATCGAGGTCTTCGGCTTGCCGCGCATCTTCTTGACCGCGTCGGACAGGCTGAGGCCCTTGACCGGGGTGTCGTCGAGCTTGAAGATCAGGTCGCCGGCCTTGACCCCGGCACGGTAGGCCGGCGTGTCCTCGATCGGCGAGACGACCTTGACCAGACCGTCTTCCATGCCGACTTCGATGCCGAGGCCGCCGAACTCGCCTTGGGTGCCGACCTGCAGATCCTTGAACGAATCGGCGTCGAGGTAGGCGGAGTGGGGGTCGAGATTGCCGAGCATGCCGGCGATGGCATTGGCGATCATCTTCTTGTCTTCGACCGGTTCGACGTAGCCCTGCTTGATCGCGCTGTAAACCTCGGCGAAGGTGCGCAGATCCTCGATCGGCAGGCCGATCTTGGCGTCCTTCTCGGCGAAGGCGGGCAACTGCAGGGTGATCAGTGCGCCGGCAACGAAGCCGCCGACGGCGAGGCTCAAGGTCTTGATTTTGCTCATTTCAGGCTGGCCCAGGACAAGGGGTCGATCGGATTACCTTTATGACGGATTTCGAAGTATAAACCGGATTCTGGATTGCCCCCGGTGTTGCCGACCGTGGCGATGGTTTCACCCCCGTCGACGGCCTGGCCGACCTGCTTGAGCAGCGAGTCGTTGTTGCCGTAGATCGACAGGTAGGCGTCGCCATGGTCGACGATCAGCAGGTTGCCAAAACCGCGCATCCACTCCGAAAACACCACCCGGCCGGAGGCGATCGCCTTGACCGGGCTACCACTGTCACTGCGGATGAACAGGCCGCGCCATTGACCGCCGCCTTCGCGTGCTTTACCGAAGCGGCCGATTACCGCGCCGCGCACCGGCAGGCGCAGCTTGCCGCGCAGTTTGGCGAAGCGGCCATCGTTGGGTACCGGGTCGTAGCGGTTTTCCTTGCCCGGGCTTTCGCGCGGCGCCGCCGGTTCGCGGCTGTTGCCGGCATTGGCGGGCGGTGGCGGCGGTTTGCGGCGGGCTTCTTCCGCCGCCCGGGCCGCCTGCTGGGCGAGTATCCGCGACAGTCGGTCGATCAGCCGGGTCATCCGTTTCTCGTCGCGCTGCAGCGAGCCGATCTCCCGCCGTTGTGCGCGGATCTTGCTCGACAGTTCGGCGTGCAGTGCCTGGCGTTCGCGACGTTGCTGCTCGAGTTCGGTGTGGTGCCGGCGCTGTTCGTTTTCGACTTCAGCCAGTTCGGCGGTGCGTTCGCGGGTGTCCTCGGCGAGCGCCTTCTTCTGCCGGATGGTGGCCTGGATTTCGCTCATCAGTTCAGCCTTGGCACCGGCGATGGCGGACAGATAATAAAGATCGCGCGCCAGCTGGCTCGGGTTGTCGCCGTTGAGCAGCAACTGTAGCGAATCGGGCGAGCCTTTCAGGTACTGGCGATAGAGCAGGTTTTCCAGCTGCTGTTGCTGCAGGGTCAGCGTGCCGCCCAGTTCGCGTGACTGGGTTTCCAGGTTTTCCAGCCGGCTCTGCAATTGCTCGCGTTGCCCGCCCAGTTCGTGCAGCTTGCGTTGCAGGCGGGAAATCTGCCGCTCCGATTCACGTAGCCGGTCGGCGGCGTCGGCGCGGGAGTCTTCGCTGCTCGACAGGTCCTTGCGCAGGTCCTCGATGCGGTTGCGTAATTCCTCGAGGTCGGCGCGTTTGGCCGCCACTTCCGGCGCGCTGGCCTTCTTCTGGGCTGTGGCGGGAGAGATCAGGGAGAGCGCCAGCAGAAGCGCGAGCGAGCAGGCGGAAAAAGCGGAGCGCAGGCCGGCGCGGGCGGAAAGCATGGGGAAATCGTGATTGGGTTCTAGGTTTGGCAAGGCTTATTCTATAATCAACCGTTCAACCAAACTGAGGTTTTATATCTTGGACCTTATTTCCTCCGCTCTGATCGACAAACAGGAGCATATCGAGACGGCGGCGAAAGCCTTGAAGGCAATCGCGCATCCCCTGCGCCTGAAGATCCTGTGCGTTGTCGGCGATCAGGAAGCCTGCGTGCAGGATATCGTCGAAGCCGTCGGCACTTCGCAAAGCAACATTTCACAGCATCTCGCGATCCTGCGCGAGAAGGGTGTCCTGCTGACGCGCAAGGATGCCAACCGGGTGTTCTACCGTGTCGGCGATCAGCGCACCCTGCAGCTTGTCGGCATGATGCGCGAAGTTTTTTGTGGTGTGGAGAATTAAGTAATGCCGATGGATTTCATCAACCAGAACATCCTGCTCATCGGGATCGTTGTCGTCTCCGGTCTCGGGCTGCTCTGGCCGCTCGTCTTCCGGTCGCAGGGCAAGGCCGTCAATCCAGGCGAGGCGACGCTGATGATCAACCGCCAGGACGCCAAGGTGATCGATGTGCGTCAGGCGAGCGAGTTTGCCGCCGGACACATTCCGGATGCGGTTCACATTCCGGAAGCGCAGCTCGGTGAGCGCCTGGCGGAGCTGGAAAAATTCAAGGCGCAGCCGCTGATCCTGTGCTGTGCTTCCGGCCTGCGTTCCGACCGGGCCTGCAAGGCACTGAAGCAGCATGGCTTCGAACAGCTGTTCAACCTCGGCGGCGGGGTCGATGCCTGGGTCGCGGCGGGCTATCCGCTGCACAAGGGAGGACGCAAGAAATGACGCAGCCGGTTCTGATGTACACCACGGCGGTCTGCCCGTACTGCATGCGCGCCAAGCAGTTGCTGAAGGCGCGCGGGGTGGCGGCGATCGAGGAGGTCCGGGTCGATCTCGACCCCGAACGGCGCGACGAAATGATGCAGAAAACCGGGCGGCGCACCGTGCCGCAGATTTTCATCGGTACCACCCATGTCGGCGGCTGCGACGACCTCTACGCCCTCGACGCCGCCGGCGGTCTGCTGCCCTTGCTGGCGGCGGACGCCTGAACTGATCAACTACCAGAAAGAGAAACATGGAACAGAACGAACAGCCGGTTTTCGGCATCGAAAAGCTTTACGTCAGGGACCTTTCGCTCGAAGTGCCGAATGCCCCGGAAGTCTTTCTTGAACAGGAAGCACCGCAAGTCACCGTGCAACTCAACTCCACCGGCCGTGGCGTTGGTGATGGGGTCTTCGAAGTCGTGCTGACGGTGACGGTGACCGCCGCCGTTGCCGAAAAGACCGTGTTCCTGGTCGAAGTGGCGCAAGCCGGTGTCTTCCGCATCCAGAACGTCCCCGAAGACCAGCTTGAGCCGCTGATCGCCATCGCCTGCCCGAACGTGCTTTTTCCCTATGCCCGGGAAACGGTCTCGGACGCGGTGACCCGCGCCGGCTTCCAGGCCATCCTGCTGCAGCCGGTCAATTTCGAGGCGATGTACGTGCAGCGTCTGCAGGAAATGCAGGCCGCGGCTGAAGCCCCGATCCAGTAAACGCCGTCATGCGCCGCCTGCTGACAGCCTTCTGCTGCCTCGCCACGGCCTTGCCGGCCCTGGCGCTGGATTTCCGTTCGGTCGTCGTGCCGGCGGCGGTGCTCTATGATGCGCCTTCGCTCAAGGCCAAGAAGCTCTACCTGATCCGCGCCCAGACGCCGGTCGAGGTGGTCGTCCGCCTTGAGGGCTGGGTCAAGGTTCGTGACGCCGAGGGCGGCCTGGCCTGGATCGAAGCCAGTCAGGTGGGCGAAAGGCGCACCGTCATCGTCACCGCTGCCGACACCGAGCTTCGGGAGGCAGCGGCAGACAACGCGCCGGTCAGCGCCAGTTTGGCCAAATGGCTGGTGCTTGACTACGTCGCTACCCCGGCGCCCGGCTGGGTTGCGGTCAAGCATCGCGATGGGCTGAGCGGCGTGGTCCGCGCGACGCAGGTCTGGGGACTATGAGAGTTTCCCTGCTTGGGGGCGGTGCCTGGGGCACCGCGCTGGCCATCGCTTTCGCCGAGGCGCACGCGGTGACTTTGTGGACACGCGAAAGCGATGTTGCCGCCGAACTCCTTTCCTGCCGTGAAAACCGCCGCTTCCTGCCGGGCTACCGTTTGCCTGCGTCAGTCGCGGTGGCGACCGATTTTGCCGCGGCGGTTGGTGATGCAGAATTGCTGGTCGTCGCGACGCCGATTGCCGGTCTGCGGCCGACGGCGGAAAAATTGCGCGAATTGCCCTGCACGGTGCCGCTACTCTGGGTGTGCAAGGGTTTCGAAGCCGGTAGCGGCAAGTTGCCGCACCAGGTGGTGGCAGACGTGCTTGGCCCTGCCGCGCTTTGCGGCGCCCTGTCCGGGCCGAGCTTCGCCGAGGAAGTCGCCGCCGGACAGCCGACGGCGATAACGCTGGCGTCCCGCGATGCCGCCTTTGCGCGCGAGACCGCGCGACAGTTGCACGGCGGCAGTCTGCGCATCTACGCCAACGACGATCTGGTCGGTGTCGAGGTCGGCGGCGCGGTCAAGAACGTGCTGGCGATCGCCACCGGTGTCTGCGACGGCCTCGGCCTCGGTCTCAATTCGCGGGCCGCGCTGATGACCCGTGGCCTTGCCGAAATTGCCCGTCTCGGCGTTGCACTGGGCGCCCAGCGCGAGACTTTCATGGGCTTGGCCGGCATGGGCGACCTGATTCTGACCTGCACCGGCGATCTCTCGCGCAACCGTCGGGTCGGCCTCGGGCTGGCGCAGGGCAAGTCGCTGGCAGAGGTGCTCGACGAACTCGGCCATGTCGCCGAAGGGGTCTATACCGCCCGCGAGACGGCGCGTCTGGCGGCCGAACTCGGTGTCGAGATGCCGATCAGTACGGCGGTGGCCGCCGTTCTTGATGGTCGCTTGACCGCGCCGGCTGCGGTCGAGCAACTGATGGCGCGCGATCCCAAGGAAGAGATCGCCTGAGTCTCACACGGCGTCGCTGAAGCCGCACTGTCGCCACGCCTCGAAGACGGTGACGGCAGCGGCGTTCGACAGGTTGAGGCTGCGCTGCCCGGCGCGCATCGGCAGACGCAGGCGGCGGTCTTCCGGGAAGCTGTCGCGGATTGCCGGCGGCAGGCCGGCGGTTTCGCTGCCGAAGACGAAGACATCGTCAGCTTCCATTGTCACCGAGTACAGGTTGCGGCTGCCGCGGGTGGTCATCGCGAACATCCGGCGCGGCGCCAGGGCGGCCAGGCAGCTCGGCCAGTCCGGGTGACGGACGAGCCTGGCATATTCGTGGTAGTCGAGCCCGGCCCGGCGCAGGTGCTTGTCGCTGAGATCGAAGCCGAGCGGTTCGACGAGATGCAGTTCGGCGCCGGTATTGGCGCACATGCGGATGATGTTGCCGGTATTGGGCGGAATTTCCGGATGGACGAGGACGACGGCGAACACGGGACGGTCGGTGAGCGGCAAAGGCGCCGATTAAATCACGAATTCAGCTATTGAGGGTGCGGGCGACGACCGCGACATGGACCTCGAGCGCGCCGTGTTCGATCAAGCTGCGGGCGGCTTCATCCGCGGTGGCGCCGCTGGTCAGCACATCGTCGACCAGAAGAAGGCGCTGGCCGCTGCAATCCGCATGGCAGGCGAAGGCGCCGCGCACGTTGCGCTGCCTGGCCTTGCGGTCGAGGCCGGCTTGTGACGCGGTGGCGCGTTGGCGTTGCAGGAGGTCGCGGGCGAGCGGGAGTTGCCGCAGCCCGGCAATCGTGCGCGCAATTTCCAGCGACTGGTTGAAGCCACGTTCGCGCAAACGCTGCGGGTGCAGTGGAAGCGGAATGATGGCAGTGAAGTCGGGCCCGACGAGGAGCTCGGCGAGCCGCTTGCCGAACCAGTCCGCCAACGCCAGTTGATGGCCATACTTCAGCGCGTGAACCAGGCGGTCGACCGGAAAATCGTAGCGATACAGGGCGCTGACGCCGGAAAAGGCGGGCGGTCTCTGTAGGCAACTACCGCAGTGTTCGCCATAGGTGGTTGTTTCGCCGCAACGCGGGCAGCGGTGTACGGGTAGTGGCGGGAGGTCGCTTACGCAAGGGGGGCAGAGCAGATCGTTGGCGCTGTCGGCGCCGCAGAGCAGGCAGCTGCCAGGTGGCACCAGATGGGTCCGGGCTAAGGCAGCGAAACGGCGTCGGACGCCCTGAGGTAAAATGCCGGAAACGCTTGACCATTTCGGTAATCCATAATTACCATTGTCGTTTGCCCTTGATTTTTCGACGATTTTCTTAAGGTATTCCATGCCAGCCAGTGCCACCGCCGTGACTCCTTCCTGTTCCCAGACCGCAGCGCTTCCCCGCTGGACCCTCGAGCAAGTGCTGGCGCTCTACGAGTTGCCGCTGATGGATTTGCTGTTCCGCGCGCAGACGGTGCATCGCGAGAATTTCGATGCCAATGCCATTCAACGCTCGACCCTGCTTTCCGTCAAGACCGGTGGTTGTTCCGAGGATTGCAGCTATTGCTCGCAGTCGGCGCGCTACGACACCGACCTTGAGCGGGAACGCCTGATGCCGCTCGACGAGGTGGTGGCGGCTGCGCAGGCGGCCAAGGACAAGGGGGCCTCGCGCTTCTGCATGGGCGCCGCCTGGCGCGGCCCGAAGGACAACGACCTCGACCAGGTGCTGGCGATGGTGCGCGAGGTCAAGGCGCTCGGCATGCAGACCTGCGTCACGCTGGGCATGCTCAAGGAAGGCCAGGCCGAGAAACTGAAGGCGGCCGGGCTCGACTACTACAACCACAACCTCGACACCGACAAGGATTTCTACGGCCAGGTGATCCGCACCCATACCCACGACGATCGTCTCGATACGCTCGATCAGGTACGCGACGCCGGCATCAATGTCTGCTCCGGCGGCATCATCGGCATGGGCGAGTCGCGCAAGAACCGCGCCGCGCTGCTGGTCCAGTTGGCCAACCTGCCGACGCCGCCGGAATCGGTGCCGATCAACAACCTGGTGCCGATTCCCGGCACGCCGCTGGCCGCGCAGCCGCGTCTCGATCCCTTCGAATTCGTTCGCACCGTTGCCGTTGCCCGTATCACCATGCCAGCTTCCTGGGTTCGCCTGTCGGCTGGCCGTCAGGAAATGAGCGACGAGCTGCAGGCGCTCTGTTTCATGGCCGGCGCCAACTCGATGTTCTACGGCGATGCGCTGCTGACCACCGGCAATCCCGATGTCGACCGCGACGACGCGCTATTTGCCCGCCTCGGCCTGCGTGCGGTGTGAGTCAGGCTGACGCCGTCGCCTTCGTCGATCGCCCGGCGGTCGCGCGCCGTTTCGCTCGTGCGGCAGCGGATTATGCACAGCACGATTTCCTGGTTCGGGAGATCGACCGGCGCATGCTCGAGCGTCTCGACTATGTCCGTCTGCAGCCGCAGCGCATCCTCGATCTGGGGTGTAGCCGCGGCGGCAGTTTTCCCGGCTTGCTCGAGCGCTATCCGCAGGCCCGCCTGCTCGGCGTCGATATTGCCCGGCCGATGCTCGCCGCAGCGCGGCCGGCCAGATCCGGCTGGCGGCGCTGGCTCGGGCTTGATGGCGCTGCGCCCGATTGCCTGCAGGCGGCGGCGGAGTCGCTGCCGCTGGCCGGGGCCTCGGTGTCGCTGGTGTGGTCGAATCTGGTGCTGCACTGGCTCGACCATCCCTTGCCGGCGCTGGCTGAAGCCCATCGCGTGCTCGAGGTCGGCGGGCTGTTGATGTTCTCGACGCTGGGGCCGGATACGCTGCAGGAGTTGCGCGCTGCCTTCGCCGATGGCTATGCGCATACGCAGCGCTTCACCGACATGCACGATCTCGGCGACATGCTGGTCGAAAGCGGTTACGCCGATCCGGTGATGGACATGGAAGTGTTGACCCTGACCTACGATGACATCGACAGCCTGTTCGCGGAGCTGCGCGGCGCCGGTTCGGCCTGCGCGATGCACGCCAGGCGCCACGGCCTGACCGGCAAGGGGCGCCTGCAGGCGGTGCGCGAGGCCTATGAACGGATGCGCAGCGCTGGCTGCTTGCCGGCCAGTTTCGAGATCATTTACGGCCACGCCTGGAAGGCGGCGCCAAAGAAAACCGCCGACGGTCGCGCGATCATCCGCTTCGAACGCGGCGCTCGTCCCTGAGTCGCTAATCCGGGCGCTTGCGGTAGAACTTCACCGCCTGTACCCGCTGGTCGGGCATCGGCGTTGCCTTGCGCCGCCGCTCCTGGACCCGCCACCACAGCAGCAGGCCGAGGAAAACCGCGTAGCTCAGCGTGGCCGGGAGCTCTTCCGGCTTGCTCTGCCATAGCAGGTGCACGCAGCCCAGAATGGCGATCAGGTAGATGTTGCGGTGCAGTTCCTGCCACTTGCGCCCACCCAGGCGGCGGATGGCTGTTGCGTTCGAGGTGGCGGCTAGCGGAACCATCAGCAGCAGGGCGGCGAGGCCGACAGCGATGAAGGGGCGCTTGAGCACGTCGCGGGCGATCGCGGTGAGGTCGAAGCCATGGTCGTAGCCGATGAAACTGAAGAGGTGTAGAAGAGCGTAGGCAAAGGCGAACAAGCCAAGCATCCGGCGCAGGCGCAGCAGCCAATGTTGGCCGGTGAGGGCGCGTGCCGGAGAGATGCACAGCGTGAGTAACAGGAAATTCAGCGTCCAGGTACCGGTGAAGGCTTGCAAGGTTTCGCTGGGCTCCGGGCCAAGCCCGTTATGGCGTAGTTGCCAGCCGATCCAGGCGGCCGGCAGCAGGCTGGCAACGAAGAGGAGTGCCTTGAAAGCGTTGACGGGAATACGCGCGCTGCTTGTGCTCATCTTGGGTCCTGCGGAGGATTACTGACGGATGCCGAGTGCCGACCGCAACTCATGGATATCGTCCTCGGCTTCGAGAACGAGGTCCTGGTAACGAGCCCGGTCGGCGTCGCGCAATTCCTGGGCGTCCGTGTCGTTGTATTCCCCCATCCATTCCCGGTCGCCGCCGGCCAGCAGGTTGGCAAAATAGAGGACGTCGCGCACGTTGCAAGGGGTTTCGACGTTGTACAGGCGGTCGTGGTCGCTGATCGCTTCGATGATTCGCTCGGGGACTCCAAGCGCATGGAGGAGGCTCTCGCCAATGCCTTCGTGCCAGCCGCAGAGCAACTCCATCATTGCGTCCGGGTTACTGCGGTATTCCGGATACTCGGCAGCCCGATACAGCAGGTAGAAGACACCGATGTCGTGTACCAGGCCGGCCATCATGGCGTCTTCTGGATTGATGCGGCCGATCCGCCTTGCCAGTACCCGGGCGATTGCAGCGACATCGAGCGAATGGGCCCAGGCGCGATGCGCGATCGGCTCGTAAGCGGCGAGATTGCGTGACTTGAGCAATTGATCCATGGCTACTGCCAGCGAGATCGTGCGTACCGAGTCGAAGCCGATGCGTCCGATGGCAGTGCCCAGGTCGCTGATCGTCTTGCCGGCGGGGTTGTAGGCAATCGAGTTGGCGAGACGAAGCAACTTGCTGGAGATCAGGGGCTCGATGCTGACCACCCGGACAACCCGGTCGATGTTGGCGAAAGGGTCCTTCAAGGTATTGCGCACGAGCAGTGCGGCATCCATGCAGGTCGGGAAATTGATGTCGCCGGAAAGCTCGTGGGCGATGTCCTCGAGAATGCGGAAATGCAGGCTGTCGTGCGCGCTCATGACTCAACTGGCGATGTAACGCTCGAGTTCCTCGATCAGGAATTGCTGGGAGCTGATGATTTCCTTGACCATGTCGCCGATCGAGAGAATACCGAGCACCTGCTGTTGATCGTCGAGCACCGGCAGATGCCGGAAACGTTTTTCGGTCATCAGCGTCATGCATTCTTCCAGGGTGCTGTCGAGACTGACGTAGGCAACTCGGGAACTCATCATTTCGCGAACCGGCGTTTCCTTGGGCGAGAGGTTGTTCCTGATCTGCTTCCTGGCGTAGTCGCGCTCGGAAAAGATGCCGACCAGACGCCCGTCCTCGAGCACCAGCAAGGCGCCGACATTGTGTTCGGCCATGACGCAAAGGGCATGGAAAACGCTGTCGTCGGGGGCGACAGCGGCAAGGACCTGGGATTTGCCAGCCAGCAATTGCTTGAGCGTCTTCATGGTCAGTCTCCGCGTTGTTGTTTGTGGTGCGGACAGTCTAATCCCGGCGGCAATGCGCGACAAGAAAGCTTCTTGGGTCGCGCAAAAACAAAGGGCAGCCCGCAGGCTGCCCCGAATCGATGCCTTGCCGGATCAACGCAGGCCGGCAGCGTAGTCGGCGACAGCCTTGATTTCCGCATCCGAGAGCTTGGCGGCGATGGTGCGCATCATGCTTTCCGGATCGTTGGCGCGGGTGCCGGCGCGGAAAGCCACCAGTTGCGCTTCGGTGTATTCGGCAAACTGGCCAGCCAGGCGCGGATACTGGGCCGGCATGCCGGAGCCGGCCGGGCCGTGGCAACCGGCGCAGGCGGGAACGCCCTTGCGGAAGTCGCCCTGACGCCAGATTTTCTTGCCCAGCGCGAGGCTGGCTTCGTTCTTCGCCGATTCCGGCTTCAGTTTCTGGCTGGCGAACCAGGCGGCGACATTCTTCATGTCTTCTTCGGTCAGCGCCGCGGCCATGCCGGCCATGATGGCGTTGTCGCGCAGCGCGGGGTTGCCGTCGACTGTCTTGAAGTTGGACAACTGCTTGTAAATGTATTGTTCGATCTGGCCGGCCAGATGCGGGTTGGCGGAACTCATGCTGTTGCCGTCGGCACCGTGGCAGGCGACGCAGATGGTTTCGGCGACGATTTTTCCTTTGGCAGGATCGGCCTTGGCCGTTGCTTGCTCGGAAGCGTGGGTGACAAAACTGGTGGCAAACAGGATTGCCATTGCCGCAGAACGGATCATTTTCGAACTCCTAGTGCGCATGATGGGGCGCTTTGGCCGGAACGGAAGTTACAAACCTGTTATTCTATATTAGTTTCCCTTCAACTAGGCGGGTCTTCCGCGTTTTTTATGCCTCTTTTCCAGAACGCGGTTTTTCATACGACCGTAGCCAATCTGCGCGACCTGCCAGTCGATGCCACTTGCGAAGTGGCGTTTGCCGGACGCTCGAATGCCGGCAAGTCGTCGGCGATCAACACCCTGGCGGGACGGGTGCGTCTTGCCTTCGTCAGCAAGACGCCGGGGCGTACCCAGCACCTCAATTACTTCACGCTGGCACCGGGAAAGTATTTCGTTGACCTGCCTGGCTATGGTTTCGCCAAAGCGCCCGAAGATATCCGGGCGCAGTGGGAAGGACTGATCGGCCCCTATCTCAGCCGGCGCGGGCCGCTGGTCGGCTTGGTGGTGATCATGGATTGCCGGCGACCATTCACCGACCTCGACCTCAACCTGATCGAGTGGTTCAAGCCCACCGGGCGGCCGATTCATCTCCTGCTGTCGAAGGCCGACAAATTGTCGCGGCAGGAGCAGACCAAGGTACTGCGTGCGGTGAAGGCGGAAATCGCTAGCTGGGTGGGCGGAACCTATAGCGCCCAGCTCTTTTCCAGTCTGAAGAAGACCGGGATCGAGGAGGCGGAAGCCGTTCTTGCCGGCTGGTTGGGCATCGAGTCGCCGAAAAAGGCTGTGACGGAAAACAAAGGGCCCCCGGACAAGGGGAATCCGGGGGCCAAAATGCCTCAACAGTGTCAAGGCACCCGCTCAGGGAGGTGAAGCGGGAGACGGCGCGAGCCATCGTGCCTTTCTGACCGCGGGGTTTGAAAAAAGGTTCCGCGCGGGTTTAAATTTTTATCTTTATTTTTTGCAGGGATGTCGACATGGCTGGCAGTTTTCCCGGAATCCGGATGCGCCGGATGCGGCGCGACGATTTTTCGCGTCGCCTGATGCGCGAATCGGTACTGACCCCGGACGATTTCATTTACCCGGTCTTCGTTCTCGAAGGCGCGGGCCGTACAGAGAAGGTGGTTTCGATGCCCGGCGTCGAGCGGCAATCGCTCGATGTCCTGTTGCGTACCGCAGAGCGCACGGTCAAGCTGGGTATTCCGGCGCTGGCGCTGTTTCCGGTGATCGATGCGCCGCTGAAAACGCTCGGCGCGGAGGAAGCCTACAACCCGGAAGGTTTGGTGCCGCGTACGGTACGCGCCCTCAAGCGCGAGTTTCCTGAGTTGGGCGTGATCACCGACGTCGCTCTTGATCCCTACACCAGCCATGGTCAGGACGGCCTGATCGACGACACCGGCTATGTGCTCAATGACGAGACGCTCGACGTTCTGGTTCGCCAGGCGCTGTGCCATGCCGAAGCCGGTGCCGACGTGGTGGCGCCGTCGGACATGATGGATGGACGGATCGGCCGCATCCGCGAAACGCTGGAACGCAACGGCCAGATTTACACGCGCATCCTGGCCTATTCGGCCAAGTACGCTTCCGCCTTCTACGGCCCCTTCCGCGACGCGGTCGGCTCGGCCGGCAACCTTGGCAAAGGCAACAAGTACACCTACCAGATGGACCCGGCCAACGGCGACGAGGCGCTGCGTGAAGTGGCGCAGGATATCGAGGAAGGTGCCGACATGGTCATGGTCAAGCCGGGCATGCCGTATCTGGATATCGTCCGCCGGGTCAAGGACGAGTTCGGCGTGCCGACCTATGCCTACCAGGTCAGCGGCGAGTATGCGATGCTCAAGGCGGCGGCATTGAACGGCTGGCTCGACGAGCGGGCGGTGGTGCTGGAGAGCCTGCTGGCGTTCAAGCGCGCCGGCGCCGACGGCATCCTGACCTATTTCGCGCTCGATGCGGCGGAATACCTGAGGGGCTGATCAGGATTTTAAAAGCAAGCTAAAAGGGCGGCTGGTGGGCCGCCCTTGGCGTTTACGCCTCGCCGGCCTGCGACAGGCAGGCGAAGTAAAGCATCGGCCACTGCTGCGGCCATTGCGCCAGTGGTTCACGGCTGAAGCCGGAGCGGGCGTATTGCTCCCAACGGCCGACGACGTAGCAGCGCAAGAGGTTGGCCAGCGCCCCGAAGTCGGCGTCGGCCTTGAATTTTTCCTGCGTCGCGGCGATGCGCAGCGCCTGCTTGAGCGCCGCCTCGACCTTGTCGAGCAGCGCGTTGATGCGTAGTTGCAGGCGTTCGTTCTCATTGACCAGCGCGTCACCGATCAGCACCCGGGTCATGCCGCGGTTCTTTTGGGCGAAGTTGAGCAGCAGGCCGAGGATCAGTTCGAGCTGGCGGAAACCGCGCTCTTCCTCGCCGGTGATCTGGTTGATGACGCCGAACAGGCTTTGCTCGATGAATTCGATCAGCCCCTCGAACATCTGCGCCTTGCTGGCGAAGTGACGGTAGAGCGCGGCTTCGGAACATTCCAGCTTGCCGGCCAGGGCGGCGGTGGTGATCTTTTCCCCCTTCGGGGTTTCCAGCATTTCAGCCAGGGTTTGCAGGATCTGCAGGCGGCGTTCGCCCGGTTTTGTCGCCATCGATGTTGTCCCTCGAAGAATTTTTTGTGCCCGGATTATAGACGAGCGCAGCGTTGCGGCAATTGCAGCACTGAGGAAACCTGGACGTCGACGTAGGGCGAGCGGCGAGAGCCAGCGCTCACCCACACGGTTTTCATGCCGAGCTTGCGGGCGGTGACGAGGTTGGCCAGGCTGTCCTCGACCATGATGCAGCGGCGCGGGTCGAGGCGCTCGGCGTGCAGCAGGGTGCGGAAGCCCTGCGGCATCGGCTTGGGCCGGAATTTCAGGCTTTCGACGGAATACACCGCGGCGAAGTGGCGATCCAGTCCGGTCAGTTCGAGCACCGCCTCGGCGTAGGCGCGCGGCGCGTTGGAGAACAGGATCTTGCGCCCAGGCAGGCGCTTGAGCGCGTGCAGCAGCGGCTTCTCGAATACCAGCATGCGGGCGAGATCGGGAAACTGATGGGTTTCGTGCAGGAAATGATGCGGGTCGATCGCGTGGTGGCGGATCAGGCCGAGCAGGGTTGCGCCGTAGCGCTGCCAGTAGTCCTGGCGCAGCCGGTTGGCGGCGTTTTCGTCGAGGCCGAGGTGGCGCTCGATGTACTCGCGCATCGCCCGGTTGATGTGCGGGAAGATGTGCGGGGAAGCGTTGTGCAGCGTGTTGTCGAGGTCGAACAACCAGACGCGTTCCCCACGCATGCTTTAGTGCGACTTGATCATCGTGCCGACCCCGTGGTCGGTCAGGATTTCGAGCAGCAGCGCGTGTTCGACGCGGCCGTCGATGATATGCACGCCCTTGACGCCGTTGCGGGCAGCATCGAGCGCCGAGCCGATCTTCGGCAGCATGCCGCCGGACAGCGTGCCGTCGGCGACCATCTCGTCGATCTCCTTGGGCGTGATGCCGGTGATCAGGTTGCCGGCCTTGTCGAGCACGCCCGGGGTATTGGTCAGCAGCACCAGCTTTTCGGCTTTGAGCACTTCGGCGATCTTGCCGGCGACGACGTCGGCGTTGATGTTGTAGGTTTCACCTTCCTCGCCGACGCCGATCGGGGCGATTACCGGGATGAAGGCACCCTTGTCGAGGTGGTCGATCAGTGACGGGTCGATCTTGGTAATTTCCCCCACCTGGCCGACGTCGATCAGATCGCCCGGGTGATCCTTGTCTTCCAGCATCAGCTTCTTGGCGCGGATGCAGTTACCGTCCTTGCCGGTCAGGCCGACAGCCTTGCCGCCGTGCTGGTTGATCAGGTTGACGATGTCCTTGTTGACCTGGCCACCGAGCACCATTTCGACGACTTCCATGGTTTCGGCGTCGGTGACGCGCATGCCCTGAATGAACTCGCCCTTCTTGCCGACGCGGGTGAGCAGGTTCTCGATCTGCGGGCCGCCGCCGTGCACGACGACGATGTTGAAACCGATCAGTTCGAGCAGGACGACGTCGCGGGCGAAGCAGCTTTTCAGGTGCTCGTCGGTCATCGCGTTGCCGCCGTATTTGACGACGATGGTCTTGCCGTGGAAACGCTTGATGTAGGGCAGGGCTTCGGCCAGGACGGCGGCCTTGGTGCCGGGGGCGAGGTTTTTGGTGGGCATGAAAGGCTCCTGATGGACTCGCCGCGGATTGTACAAAGAAAGCGGCCGGCTTGGGGGCCGGCCGGCGCGAGGGGTAAGGCGGCTTACTCGATGGTCAGGCGCTTGCTCGGGCTGGCGATGCGTTTGGGCAGGGTCAGTTCAAGTACGCCATCGGCGAAGCGGGCGACCGAGTGGGTGTCGTCGAGATCCTGCTGCAGCTGGAAGGAGCGCGAGACCTTGCCGAAATAGCGCTCTGATCGAAGTGTGCGCTCGCCTTCCTTGACTTCCTTTTCCTGACGGACTTCGGCGCTGATGGAAACCTGGTTGCCGTCGACGACGACATGGATGTCTTCCTTCTTCACGCCGGGCAGTTCGGCGTGCACGAGGTAGGCGTCGCCTTGTTCCCTGACGTCCATCTTGATCGAGGGGGCTTGCTGGGGCTGCCCGTTGAAATCGACGGGGCGGACGAAGAAGCCGCGGAACAGATCGTCAAAGGGGTCGACACGGGTGATGTTGGCCATCTTGGTTCTCCTTTCCGGTGGGTTTTGAAATAAGGGGATTCATGCAAAACCAATATAGGTCTGCCGCCCCGGTTTTCAAGTCCACTCGTGCGCGACGCCGAGCAAGCGGATCGCGTCCCGGTTGCTCCACGAGAAGCAGCGCTCGGCGGCCTCGTCGCGCGCTAGCCAGAGCCAGGCGCGGTGCTCCTCGGGCGCGATGCGGACGGCGACGCGCTCGGGCAGGCAGAGGCCGAAAACCCGCTCGGTGTTGCAGTCGACGCCGGGCGCGTAGCGGTGGCGCCAGGCTGGATGGATCGTGTAGTGGTTTTCGATGCGCCAGTCGGTGAGGCGGTAAAGCCGGCTGTCGATGCCGGTTTCCTCGAGCACCTCGCGGTGGGCCGTGACTGCCGGCGGTTCGTTGCCTTCGCGGCTGCCGGTCACTGACTGCCAGAAGCCGGGATGGCGGGCGCGCTCGAGCAGCAGGACTTCACCGGCCAGGGTATGGATGACCACCAGTACCGAATGCGGCTGCTTGTAGGCGCTCATGCCGCCAGCCATGGGGGCAGGGTTTCCGGTCCGTCTTCGAGGATGACGGCAAGCGGCGCGCCCTGTTCGCTGCGCGCCTGGCAGGCGGCGTCGAGTACGGCGAGCAGTATCGCGTAGTCGCCCGGCGACTGCTGCGAGAAACGGGTCAGCCCGCTCAGCCGGATGAGGGTGGCAGCGCCGTCGCGCCAGTCGGGGTCGGAGAGGCAATCAGCCAGGGCATCGAAATTACTTCCGTACCAGTCGGGAAAATCCAGGGTGGTGCCGAGTCGATCGAGGACTTGCCTGGCCTCACGGCAGGCGCCGAGGTCGACCGTGATGTCTGCATCAATGGGGTGGTCGGCATGCTGGCGATAGACGCCACTGGGGGCGAATTCATTCATTGGCTATTCCCGGATGCGCCGGAAGGAGCGGTAGTGGTCTTCCGTGTAGTAATACTCGGCGGCCTTGCCGGCAACGATGCGGCGTGGGCCGCGATCCCTGCGTCCGGGTGTCTTCACCGTGTACTCGCGGTAATAGCCGCGCGGTTGCAGCGGTAGCAGCTTTTCGAAATTGTTGAAGACGATGCCGTCGCGCTTGTAGGGGAAAGGGCCGCCCTGCTTGATCAGGACCAGCGTTTCGCGGGCTTCGGGCGGCAGGCGGGCGACATCGATCGTCTGCCGGTCGCCGCCGCCACTCCAGAAAGCAAAAGCGCTTCCGATCGCCAGCAGCAGGACGATCAGGAAGCGCATCAGCTGGCGCATGGTTTAGCCCTGGGCAACTTCGACCTGGGTTTCGACCTTCTGCCGCAGGCGGACGTGCAGCTCGCGCAACTGCTTCTCGTCGACCGCCGACGGGGCGTCTGTGAGCAGGCACTGGGCGCGCTGGGTCTTCGGGAAGGCGATCACGTCGCGGATCGACTCGGCGCCGGTCATCATGGTGACGATGCGATCCAGGCCGAAGGCCAAGCCGCCGTGCGGCGGGGCGCCGTACTTGAGCGCGTCGAGCAGGAAGCCGAACTTGGCCTGCTGTTCCTCGGGGCCGATGTTGAGTGCGGCGAAGACCTTTTCCTGGACGTCGGCGCGGTGGATACGCACCGAGCCGCCGCCCAGTTCCCAGCCGTTCAGCGCCAGGTCGTAGGCCTTGGCCAGGCACTTGCCCGGATCGGTGGCGAGGAATTCGAGGTGCTCGTCCTTCGGGCTGGTGAACGGGTGATGGCAGGCGGTCCAGCGCTTGGACTCGTCGTCGTATTCGAACATCGGGAAGTCGATGACCCACAGCGGCGCCCACTTGGCCCCGGTGACGAAGCCCTTCTCGTGGCCGATCTTGATGCGCAGTGCGCCGAGGGCGTCGCTGACGATCTTGGCCTTGTCGGCACCGAAGAAGATCAGGTCGCCGGACTGCGCGCCGGTGCGTTCGAGCACGGTGCGCAGCGAGGCTTCGGAGAGGTTCTTGACGATCGGCGACTGCAGGCCGGTTTCATTGACCTGGCTGACGTCGTTGACCTTGATGTAAGCCAGGCCTTTGGCGCCGTAGATGCCGACGAACTTGGTGTACTCGTCGATCTCGCCGCGGGTCAGCGAAGCGCCGCCCGGAATGCGCATGGCAGCGATGCGGCCGCCTTCGCTGTTGGCGATGTTGGCGAAGACCTTGAACGCAACGTCCTTGAAGGCGTCGGCGACATCGACCAGTTCGAGGGTGACGCGCAGGTCCGGTTTGTCCGAGCCGAAACGACGCATGGCTTCGGCGTAGGTCATGCGCGGGAATTCCGGCAGCTCGACGTCGATCGCTTCCTTGAAGACGCGGCGGATCAGTTGTTCCATCAGGGCGGTGATTTCAGCCTCGCTCATGAACGAGGTCTCGATATCGACCTGGGTGAATTCGGGCTGGCGGTCGGCGCGCAGGTCTTCGTCGCGGAAGCACTTGGTGATCTGGTAGTAGCGGTCGAAACCGGCGACCATCAGCAGTTGCTTGAACAGCTGCGGCGATTGCGGCAGGGCGAAGAACTGGCCGGGATGGACGCGCGACGGAACCAGATAGTCGCGCGCGCCTTCCGGTGTGGATTTGGTCAGCATCGGCGTTTCGACGTCGATGAAGCCGTTGTCGTCGAGGAAACGGCGGAAGGCACGGGCCGTCTTGTAGCGCAGCATCAGGTTGTTCTGCATCTGCGGGCGGCGCAGGTCGATGACGCGGTGCGTCAGACGGACGTTCTCGGAGAGGTTGTCGTCGTCGAGCTGGAACGGCGGCGTCACCGATGGATTCAGGACTTCGATTTCATGGCAGAGGATTTCGATCTCGCCGGAGGCCAGGTTGGCGTTGGTCGTGCCGGCCGGACGCGGGCGCACCTTGCCGGTGATTTTCAGGCAGAATTCATTGCGTACCGATTCGGCGATTTTGAAAGAGTCGGCACGATCCGGGTCGCAGACGACCTGGGCCAGGCCTTCGCGGTCCCGCAGGTCGATGAAGATGACGCCGCCGTGGTCGCGGCGGCGGTGGGCCCAGCCGCAAAGGGTGACGATCTGGCCGTCGAGGCCGGCATTGAGTTGTCCGCAGTAATGGGTACGCATGAAAAATCCGTGGGGTTGCTTAAGTGTGGGTGACGACGCGGGCGTGCGCTGGCGGGGCGACGACGCCCATCGAGATGATGTACTTGAGGGCTTCGTCGACCGTCATGTCGAGTTCGACGACGTCGTTTCTCGGCATCATCAGGAAAAAACCGGAGGTCGGGTTGGGGGTGGTCGGGACGTAGACGCTGACGTAGTCCCCGCGCAGATGATTGCGAATATCGCCGCCGGGTATTCCCGTCAGAAAGGCGATGGTCCACGCGCCCTGCCGCGGGTACTGGACCAGCAAGGCCTTGCGAAAGGCATTGCCATTGGGGGCGAACAGGGTGTCGGATACCTGCTTGACCGCCTTATAAACCGAATTGACGACGGGAATTCGCGACAACAGCTTGTCCCACCAGCCGACCAGCTTCTGGCCGATGAAGTTGGCAGCCAGGAGGCCGGTGAACAGGATCATGGCCAGCGTCAACAAGGCGCCGACGCCGGGGATCGCGAAACCGAAGAGATTCTTCGGGTGTACGGCCTCGGGCAGAAGTTGCAGCGACTGGTCAAGCGTGTTGACGATCAGCGACAGCACCCAGACGGTGATGACCAGCGGCACCCAGATCAGGAGCCCGGTGATGAAATAGCGTTTGATCAACTGGCCGCGCACGACGAACAGCTTCCTTCCCCTGTCTGGCAGGGGGGGGGCGAGGCGGGCTTGCTACCCTTGAAATCGGTGGCATACCAGCCATTGCCCTTCAACTGGAAACCGGCGGCAGACAGTTGCTTGGCATAGCTGTCCTTGCCGCAGCTCGGGCAGGTGGTGAGTGGTGCATCTGCCATCTTTTGCAGATGTTCCTTCTGGAAACCGCAGGATTCACAGCGATATTCGTAGATCGGCATGGGGCCCTCCAAAACCTTGAATTGTAACCGAAAGCACGGACTCCGAATATTGGTGTCGGTGGCCGGTTTTTCAATAGGCCAGGCCGAGATAGGTGCTGGTCAGCGTTTGACCCCAGAACAGGGCAATGATGCCGGCGCTCGCCAGATAGGGGCCGAAGGGAATCGGGATGTTGCGACCATGACGGGCAAACACGATCAGGGCGATGCCAACCGCCGCGCCGACAACCGAGGATAGCAGGATGATCGCCGGTAGCATCTGCCAGCCCAGCCAGGCGCCCAAGGCTCCAAGGAGCTTGAAATCGCCGTAGCCCATGCCCTCCTTGCCGGTCAGCAGCTTGAATCCCCAGTAAATGCTCCACAGAATCAGGTAGCCAGCCATGGCCCCCAGCACTGCGGATGGCAGGTCCGTATAAACCTGCGCGAGGTTGAAGGCGAGACCAAGCCAGAGCAGGGGCAGGGTGATGCTGTCGGGGAGAAGTTGCGTATCGAAATCGATGAAGGTCAGCGCCAGCAAGGCCCAGATCAGCAGCAGTCCGCCTGCTGCAGCGTAGGTGTCGCCAAAGTGCCAGACGGTGAATGCCGAAAGCAGTCCGGTTAGCGCCTCAATCAGCGGGTAGCGTAGCGAAATCGGCTTACCGCAACCGGAGCATTTACCGCGCAGGATTACGAAGTAGCTCAGCAGCGGGATATTTTCGTGGGCACGAATCGCATGGCCGCAATGCGGGCATCGCGAGCGCGGGTGCGACAGGCTCAGCGGTGAAGTGTCCGCGGGCGGCTCTCCTCCCACAAGCTCCGCGCTTTGCGCCAGCCATTCGCGCTCGATGATTTTCGGCAAGCGATGGATGACGACATTGAGGAAGCTGCCGACACAGAGTCCGAGCAAGCCGCCGAAGACTGTCAGCAGCGACAAAGGAAGGCCCGTCATCCTCCCACCACGGCGCCAAGCTTGAACAATGGCAGGTACATCGCGATGACCATGCCGCCGATCAGGGTGCCAAGAACCACCATGATCATGGGTTCCATCAGGCTCGACATGGCCTCCACCGAGTCATCGACCTCCTGCTCGAAGAAGTCGGCGACCTTGCCCAGCATGGAATCGAGGGCGCCGGATTCTTCGCCGATGGCAACCATCTGCGTCACCATGTTGGGGAAGACTGTCGCGTCCTGCATCGCGTTGGTCAGACTGGTGCCGGTCGATACGTCGCTCTGGATCTGGCGGGTTGCCATCTTGTAGATGTAATTGCCGGAAGCGCCGCCTACCGATTCAAGGGATTCGACCAGAGGGACGCCGGCGGCGAACATGGTTGACAAGGTTCTGGTCCAGCGGGCGATCACCGCCTTGCGGATGATGTCGCCGAAAATCGGCAGGCGCAGCAGGAAACGGTCCATGATCATCTGTACCTTTTCTGAACGCTTCCAGGCAGCAAAGAAAGCGTACAAGCCGCCGCCTATCGCGCCAAAGATCAGCCACCACCATTCGACGAAGAAGTCTGAGATGGCGATGACGAACAGGGTCGGGGCCGGCAGATCGGCGCCGAAACTGCTGAATACCTCCTTGAACGCCGGAATGACAAAGATCATGATCACGGCGGTGATGATGAAGGCGACAACCAGTACGGCGATCGGGTAAAACAGGGCTTTCTTGATCTTGCCCTTGATCGCCAGGATTTTTTCCTTGTAGGTTGCCAGGCGGTCGAGCAGAGAGTCCAGAATCCCCGCCTGTTCGCCGGCGCCGACCAGGTTGCAGTAAAGCGCGTCGAAATAGAGGGGGTACTTGCGAAAGGCCTGTGACAGCGAACTTCCGGTTTCGACTTCGGACTTGATGTCGAGCAATAACTTGCCGACTGCTGGATTGCTATGGCCGCGGCCAACGATGTCGAAAGTCTGCAGCAAAGGAACGCCGGACTTCATCATGGTGGCCAACTGCCGGGTGAATAGGGTGATGTCCTTTTCGGAGATGCTGCCGCCGGATTTGAAGCGTATTTTTTTGATCTTGGTGCTACTGATGCCCTGGCGGCGCAGGGTGGTCTGAACGACTGTCTCGGTCGCGGCGCGCATTTCGCCACGGACGGTTTTCCCCTCCCGGTTGCGACCTTCCCACTGAAAGGTGCTTTCCTTGACATCAACGCTTCTTGATTTTGCTGCAGTTGCCATTGCCTGGTCCTTCAGCTTAGATATTGGTTGTACTTAAAACTTCTTCGAGCGAAGTCAGGCCTTGTTTGACCTTGAGCAAGCCCGATTCGCGTAGATCGCGGACCCCTTCCTGCTTGGCTTGTTCGGCGAGATCAAGCGACGTGGCACCACTCATGATCAGGCGTTGCATGGCTTCGCTGATCGGCATGACCTGGTAGATACCGACCCGTCCCTTGTAGCCCGTGCCTTTGCAGCGTTCGCAACTGCCTGGACCATATAGTGTCCAGCTGCCATCGAGGTCTTCGGCCTTGAAGCCCGCGTCAAGCAAGGCCTGTTCCGGAACCTTGATTGCCTGTTTGCAGGTGCAGAGGCGACGGGCCAGGCGTTGTGCCGTGATCAGCAGGATGCTGGAGGCGATGTTGAAGGTCGGCACCCCCATGTTCATCAGGCGGGTCAGGGTCTGCGGTGCGTCATTGGTGTGCAGGGTCGATAGCACCATGTGGCCTGTCTGGGCTGCCTTGATGGCGATTTCAGCGGTTTCCAGGTCGCGGATTTCACCCACCATGATGATGTCGGGATCCTGGCGCAGGAATGCTTTCAGCGCTACGGGGAAGGTCAGGCCGGCGCGGTCATCGACGTTGACCTGGTTGATCCCGGGGAGGTTGATTTCAGCCGGATCCTCGGCAGTGGCGATGTTGACGCCATCCTTGTTGAGGATGTTGAGGCAGGTGTAGAGGGAAACGGTTTTCCCGGAGCCGGTTGGGCCGGTGACCAGAACCATGCCATAGGGGCGGTTGATGGCGTCGAGCAGGATGGCTTTCTGGTCGGGTTCATAGCCCAGCGCTTCGATTCCCAGCGTTGCCGAGGTCGGGTCAAGAATACGCAGCACGATCTTCTCGCCTTGCAGAGTGGGCAAGGTACTGACACGGAAGTCAATGGCGCGTGATTTGGAGATGACCAGCTTCATTCGGCCATCTTGGGGGACGCGCTTTTCGGCGATGTTGAGGCGAGAGATGACCTTGATCCGCGAGGCGATCTTTTCCTTGATCGCCAGCGGCGGGGTGGCAACCTCGCGGAGCATGCCGTCAACGCGAAATCGTATCCGGTAATATTTTTCGTAGGGCTCGAAGTGAATGTCCGAAGCACCGTCGTTGATGGCGTCGAGCAGAATCTTCTGGATGAACTTGACTACCGGAGCATCGTCGATGTCCTGGGCGGCGGCTTCGTCTGCCTTGCTGGGGGTTTCTTCGTCGAGGAAATCAAGGTTGATTTCTTCGTCATTGAAGCTCTTCAGCGCGTCGGTGGCGGATTCCGAGTACTTCGCGACCAGCGGGAGCAGCTTGGGTTGCTCGACGACGATGGGGTCAACGCTCAGGCCGCTTTGGAAACGGATTTCGTCAAGAGCCCGCAGGTTGGTCGGGTCGGCTATGGCAATCGACAGGCGGTTTCCTCTTTTGTTCAGAGGAATGACCTTGTGCGTTGCAATCAGCTTCCGATCAATGGCGTCCTGCGGGATGTGGCGCTCGTCCAGCGCGTCGAGATCAAATAATGGATAACCGAAGGTCTCTGCGGAAAAGCGCGCAATCTCGATGGCGCTGGCCTTGTTGCTGCTGATCAACTGCTCGATGAGCGAGGTCTTTGTCGCTGTGGCCTGACGTGACACTTCTTCCGCCTCGGCTTCCTTCAGGCGTCCAGCCTGGACGAGCGCACGCGCCAGGCCGCTGAGCGGGGAGTTTTGTGGAGTCGCTGCCATCAGATCGGGTGTGTGCGGATGCTTAGATGCCGTATGGATCGCCCGATGATGCTACGGGGGAGGGGCTTTGTAAAGACTGGCCGGCATTTCTGTCGGGCGCGGCCGGTAAATCCGGGCGGTAACGATGCTGCGATCTCGGGTCTGCAGGATTTCCACGGCGATGTCATTGAGCTTGAGCCCGACATCCGCTTCCGGGATATCCTGGAAATGCTCGAGGATCAGACCGTTGAGTGTCTTGGGGCCGTCGAGCGGAAAATCGAGTCCGAGCATGCGGTTGATGTCGCGGATTTGCCGGGTGCCGTCAATCACGACACTGCCGTCCTCGTTCCAGGTCAGGTCGGTGTCTACCCCCGGTGTCGTGGTGGTGAAGTCGCCAACGATTTCTTCGATGATGTCCTCGAGTGTGAGCAAACCGAGAATGTCGCCATATTCGTCGACGACGAAGCCGATCCGCTGCCGGTTTTCCTGGAAGAAACTCAGTTGGGAAAAGACCGCGGTTCCCGCCGGGATGTAATAGGGGGGCTGAAGCTGTTCAAGCAGGGCGGTTTCGTTGAAGTCTGCTTCCGAAAGCGCTGAAAGCAGGCGCCGTACGGGCAGGATGCCGAGCAGGTGGTCGAGCGAACCATGGCAAACCGGCAAACGACTATGGTGGCTGGTCAGCAATTGCTGCTTGGCGGCCATCCACTCCTGATCGAGATCGAGAATCTCGATGCTGCTGCGTGGGGTCATCATGTGTTCGACGGTGATTTCATTGAGATCGAACAGGCTGTTGAGAATGGCCTGGTGCTTTTTCGGGATGACGTTCGACGATTCGAGCACCAGGCTGCGCAGCTCTTCCGGAGAGAGCCGGTTGGTATCGTCATTGGGGTGAAGGGATAATCCCATGATGCGCAACAAGGCTGCGGCAAACAGGTTGACGAACCAGACGACCGGATAGCAGAGGCGTAGCAGCGGGGTCAGCAGGTAGGCAATGATCACTGACATCCTGTCGGCGTAGGTGGCGCCGATAATTTTTGGGGTGATCTCCGAAAAGACCAGGATGGCAAAAGTGATGATCAGGGTGCTGGCACCGAGTGCCCATTTTTCTTCGCCGAACATCTGCAGGGCAATCACGCTCACCAGTGTGGCGGCGGCGGTATTGACCAGATTATTGCCAAGCAGGATGACCCCCAGCATCTTGTCGGTCTGGTCCAGCAGGGCAATCGCCTTGCGGGCGCCGCGGTGGCCATTCTGGGCGAGGTGGCGAAGACGGAATCGGTTGGCTGCCATCATCGCCGTTTCGCTCATGGAAAAGATCGCCGACAGGGCGAGAAGTCCAATCAGTGCGCCAAGCTGGAAAGATAGGGGGATGTTGTCCAATTACAGGCGGCCGAGAATGATCTCGATGACGAAACGGCTGCCGAAATAAGCCAGGATCAGCAGTCCAAAACCGGCAAGGGTCAGCCGCAGGGCGCGCTTGCCGCGCCAGCCCCAGACATGGCGGCCGAACAGCAGGGTGGCGAAGATGGCCCAGGAAGCGATGGCAAACACCGTCTTGTGATCGAAGGCGAGCGGCTTGCCGAAGATGTGCTCGGAGAAGAAGACGCCGCTGCCCACCGCTAGGGTCAGCAGGATGAAGCCCAGCATCAGCATGCGGAACAGAAGCGATTCCATGGAGAGGAGCGAGGGCAGGCTGGTCAGGCTGCGCTTGACGATGCGCCGATGCAGGGCGTTTTCGGTGAAGCCCATGAATACGGCGTGCAGCGCGGCCAGCGTCAGCAGGCTGTAGGCCAGCATGGCGGTCAGGAAGTGGAACTGGAAGCCGGTAGCGTCGGCGTGGGCGACCAGATGGTCGGCGGAAAATATCGCCGGTAGCACGGTACAGGCGGCGGCCAGCGGCAGGACCATCGGCTGCATGCCTTCCATGCGGGCCATGAAGCTCTCCAGCCAGTAGATCAGGACGGCCAGCCACATCATCAGCGAGAGGGCGAGGGCAACCGAAAAATGCATGCCGTCCTGGTTGAGCAGGGTGCCGAACAGCCCGTAGCCGTGGACGATCAGTGTCAGGCCGATGGCGCCGCGTTCCCAGGGCAGCATCGGGCAGGCGACGCATTGGCCTTCGTGGTCGCGCCAGCGGGTGTTCCAGAAATGAAAACCGAGCGCGCCATAAATCAGCGCGGCGAGGATATGCATGGAAAGCTGAATTACAATGTCGGCCATCCGCGAATTCTACTAGAAGCCCATCTGACATGCTCGATAACCTGACTACCCGCCTTGCTCGCGTCATGAAGACCTTGAAGGGCGAGGCGCGCCTGACCGAATCCAACATTGCCGATGCCCTGCGCGAGGTACGCATGGCACTGCTCGAGGCCGACGTCGCCCTGCCGGTGGTCAAGGATTTCATCGCTGCGGTCAAGGAGAAGGCGGTCGGTCAGGAGGTGATCGGCTCGCTCAACCCCGGTCAGGCGCTGATCGGAGTCGTCCATGGCGAACTGACCAAGATCATGGGCGACGCCCACGAAGGGATCAACTTCAATACCCAGCCCCCGGCCATCGTCTTGATGGCGGGTCTGCAGGGTGCCGGCAAGACGACGACGGTGGGCAAGCTGGCCAAGTTCCTCAAGGAAAACCACAAGAAGAAGGTGTTGGTGGTTTCCTGTGACGTTTACCGGCCGGCGGCAATCGAGCAGTTGAAGTCGGTGGCCGGTCAGGCCGGGGTGGATTTCTTCCCGTCGGCGGTCGGCGAGAAGCCGGAAGCGATCGCTGTCGCGGCGATCGATTGGGCCAAGCGCCACTATCACGACGTGCTGCTGGTCGATACCGCCGGGCGTCTCGCCATCGACGAAGAGATGATGGCGGAAATCAAGCGCCTGCACGCGGCGATCAAGCCGATCGAAACGCTGTTCGTGGTCGATGCCATGCTCGGCCAGGACGCGGTCAATACGGCGCGCGCCTTCAACGAAGCGTTGCCGCTGACCGGTGTGGTGCTGACCAAGCTTGACGGCGATGCGCGTGGCGGTGCCGCGCTGTCGGTACGCCACATCACCGGCAAGCCGATCAAGTTTGCTGGGGTCGGCGAGAAGCTCACCGGCCTCGAAGCTTTCCATCCCGAGCGGATGGCGTCGCGTATCCTCGGCATGGGCGACGTCCTGTCGCTGATCGAAGAGGCCAAGAAAGGCATCGACGAAGAGAAGGCGGTGGCTTTCGCCAAGAAGCTCAAGGCCGGCAAGGGCTTTGATCTCAACGACTTCAAGGAGCAGATCGGCCAGATGCGGGCGATGGGTGGCCTGACTTCGCTGATGGACAAGTTGCCGGCCCAGTTCGCGCAGGCTGCCGGTCAGTTGCCGGCGGGGGCGGAAAACAAGATGGTCGGCCGGGTCGAGGGCATCATCAATTCGATGACGCCGCAGGAGCGCGCCAAACCGGAACTGATCAAGGCCAGCCGCAAGCGCCGGATTGCTGCCGGGGCCGGTGTGCAGGTGCAGGAAGTCAATCGTCTGCTCAACCAGTTCGAGCAGACGCAGAAGATGATGAAGCAGTTTTCCAAGGGCGGCATCGGCAAGCTGATGCGCGGCATGAAAGGAATGATGCCCGGCGGTATGGGCGGTTTCGGCCGCTGATCAGCGGGCGTTGGCGGCCAGCCCGGCTGGGCTGGCGTAGCTCCAGTTGCTCTGCCAGGCGCCGCGCACCAGGTTCGGGTATTCCGGCTTGCCCAGGCTGCCGTTGTAGCGCCCGAGGGCGCGGTAAAGGTCGCCCTTCTCGATGTCCAGATAATGGCGCAGGATGGTGCAGCCGTAACGCAGGTTGGTCCTCATGTCGAAGAGGTTGTCCTCCGGCCGGCCAATCACTTTCAGCCAGAACGGCATGACCTGCATGTAGCCGCGGGCACCGACGGTGGATACGGCGTACTTGCGGAAGGCCGATTCGACCTGGATCAGACCGAGGACCAAGTGCGGGTCGAGGCCGGCACGGGTTGCCTCGTAGTGGATGCTGCGCAGCAGGTCGATCCGGTAGTTGCGGTCGGGAATGCGGCGGGCCAGCCGACCCGACATCTCGGTCAACCAGTTGGTGGCTTCCAGCGGCGACTTGAACGAGCTGACCTGTGGCCGGCTGTCCGAGACCGCTTCATGTAGCGCTGCCCGCACGCTGGCGGCGAGCGGTTCATACTTCTGCGCACCGGCGTTGACCGCCGATGCGCAGCACAGCCAGGCGATGCCGATCAGGCGCCGCACAGTTTTCCTTGCAGCAGGCCGACGATCTCGCCCTGGGCGATCATCGTCGCTTCCGCCTCGGTGCGGCCCTTGTACTCGAACTGACCGTCCTTCAGGCCGCGTTCGCCGATCACCACGCGGTGCGGAATGCCGATCAGCTCCATGTCGGCGAACATGACGCCGGGGCGCTCGTTGCGGTCGTCCAGCACGACATCGATGCCAAGCTTTTTCAGGTCGGCGTAGAGCTGGTCGGCGGCGGCCTTGACCGCTTCGCTCTTGTGGTAACCCATCGGCACGATGCAGACGGCGAAGGGGGCGATGGTCGGCGGCAGGATGATGCCCTTGTCGTCGTTGCCCTGCTCGATGGCGGCGCCGACGATGCGCGAGACGCCGATGCCGTAGCAGCCCATCTCCATGATCTGGCTCTTGCCGTTCTCGTCGAGGAATGCGCAGTTCAGGGCCTTGGCGTACTTGCTGCGCAACTGGAAGATGTGGCCGACTTCGATGCCGCGGCAGATGCCGAGCACGCCCTTGCCGTCAGGCGAGGGGTCGCCGGCGACGACGTTGCGGATGTCGAAGACTGCCGGTTCGGGCAGGTCGCGGCCGAAGTTGACGCCGCTGAGGTGGAAGCCGGCCTCGTTGGCGCCGCACACGAAGTCGCTCATCGCGGCGACCGTACGGTCGGCAAAGACCGTCACCTTGCCGGCGTCGACGCCGACCGGGCCGATATAGCCCGGAACGCAGCCGAGATACTCCTGGACTTCGCTGTCAGAGGCGAAGCGGAAAGCGCCGAGCGTCGGGATCTTGGCTGCCTTGATCTCGTTCAGTTCGTGGTCGGCGCGCAGCAGCAGCAGGGCGAACTGCTTGTCGCCGTCCTCGCGTTCGGCAACGACGGCAATCGACTTGACGATCTGCGTCGGCTCGATCGCCAGGAAGGCGGCGACGTCGGCGCAGGCCATCTTGCCCGGCGTGGCGATCTTTTCCATCGTCTTGCCGGCGGCGGCACGCGGCGTTGCCGGGGCGACGGCTTCTGCCAGTTCGACGTTGGCCGCGTAATCGGAGTCCGGACAGAAGGCGATGTCGTCCTCGCCGGAGTCGGCCAGGACGTGGAATTCATGCGAGCCATCGCCGCCGATGGCGCCGGTGTCGGCCGCCACGGCGCGGAACTCCAGGCCGAGCCGGGTGAAGATGCGGCTGTAGGTGGCGTACATGTTGCCGTACTCGCGGAGCAGGTCGTCGAACGAGGTGTGGAAGGAGTAGCCGTCCTTCATCAGGAACTCGCGGCCGCGCATGACGCCGAAGCGCGGGCGGATCTCGTCGCGGAACTTGGTCTGGATTTGGTAGAGGTGGATTGGCAACTGGCGGTAGCTCTTGACGTCGCGGCGGACGACATCGGTGATCACTTCCTCGTGCGTCGGGCCGATCACGAAATCGCGCTGATGGCGATCCTTGAAGCGCAGCAGTTCCGGGCCGTAGGCCGGGCCGCGGCCCGACTCTTCCCAGAGCTCGAAGGGCTGCACGGCCGGCATCAGCAGTTCCAGAGCACCGGCCGCGTTCATTTCCTCGCGGACGATGTTCTCGACCTTACGCAGCACGCGCAGGCCGAGCGGCATCCAGGTATAGATGCCGGCCGCCGAACGCTTGATGTAGCCGGCGCGCAGCATCAGTTTCTGGCTGACGACTTCGGCGTCGGCCGGGGCTTCCTTGAGGGTGGTGAAGAAGAACTGCGAGGTACGCATGGAATGCTCTTGAATTCGTGGAAAAAAGCGGATTTTACACGGAGCGTGTTCTTTGCCGCTTTTTTGCGTATCGACGCCCTTTGTGAAAGAATCCAGGTAACCCAATATTTTTAGCAGGTTTTCTATGCTCGACCGCGAAGGCTTTCGCCCGAACGTCGGCATCATTCTTTGCAACGCCAAAAACGAGGTCTTCTGGGGCAAGCGTATACGTGAACATTCCTGGCAGTTTCCACAAGGTGGCATCAAGCGGGGCGAAACCCCCGAAGAAGCGATGTACCGGGAACTGCACGAAGAAGTCGGGCTACGTCCCGAGCACGTGCGCATACTCGGGCGGACCAAGGGGTGGCTGCGCTACGAAGTGCCGAATCAATGGATCAAGCGCGAATGGCGCGGATCTTACAAAGGCCAGAAGCAGATCTGGTTCCTCCTTCGTCTGGTCGGCCGCGACAGCGACGTCAGCTTGCGGGCGACCGCCAAGCCGGAGTTCGACGCCTGGCGCTGGAACGATTACTGGGTGCCCTTGGAGGCCGTGATCGAGTTCAAGCGTGGGGTCTATCAGCAGGCTTTGAATGAGTTGGTGCGTTTTCTCGATCAGGATCGTCGCCCTTTCCGGCAATCTCGTGCGGGAGAGGTCATTTCAACAGACAGTGAGGATAGGGGATGAGTATTTGTCCGCTTTGTCGCGCACTTGTCATTTTTCTGATTGCTCTTTGGGGCTTGCCCTGTGGGTATGCAGCTAGTCTTTTCGGCTTGGCAGAGGATGAGTCCAAGTGGCAGGAGCAGGAAGTTAGTTTTCCTGAACTTCCCAAGAATGACTCATGGTTTGCCTTTGATGCTCGTTCACTCTCGGCCCACCGTTTTTTTGTAGACCTCGCGTCACTGAGCGTTGGTAGCGACGGTGTTGTCCGTTACGTCTTGCTGTTGGAGGCTCAGGGCGGTGCTCGCAACATCCGTTTTGAAGGGATGCGTTGTTCGACCCGAGAATGGCGACTCTATGCCACAGCTAGAAGTGACGGCACTTGGGTGAAGTCGCGGAACGAGAACTGGGAAAAACTGCGTGATGGGGTCGCTGGCCGACATCGCGTCACTCTGTTTGCCGATTATTTTTGTCCTGGCGGTGTGATTGCGCGGGATGCCGGCGAGGTGGAAGGGGCTTTGCGCAAAGGCGGGCATCCGGATAACCATCTGTGGTGAAGCCATGACTATCGATGATTTGGTACTCGAGATTGATCGCTGTCTGCGTACCTTGGCAGCTCCCGCGCGTTCGCGGCGGCCGGTTCCAGGTGATGCCCTTCCGGAGGCTTCGTTGGGTGAGGCTGAGCGTCTCCATGCGCTGGGTCTGATGCGGGTGAATCACAGCGGCGAGGTTTGTGCTCAGGCTCTTTATCAGGGGCAGGCCTTGACTAGCCGCCGCAGTGAGGTGCGCGACGCACTTCAGCAGGCTGCCGACGAGGAGGTTGAGCATCTCGCCTGGACCGAGCAACGGATTCGCGAGCTTGGTGGGCGGGTCAGTCTGCTCAACCCGTTTTGGTACATGGGGGCGCTGTCGCTGGGTGTGTTGGCTGGAGTCGTGGGTGACAAATGGAATCTGGGATTTCTGGCGGAAACCGAGCGTCAGGTTGAGTCTCACCTTGATGGGCATTTGCGGCGCTTGCCTGTCGAGGATGTTCGGTCCCGGGAAATCGTCGAACAGATGCGTGTTGATGAACGGGGACACGCCGAAATGGCGGTGCGGTTTGGCGCAGAAGAGCTGCCTTTGCCAGTTCGCCAGGGGATGAAGGCGATGGCCCGGGTGATGACCGGGCTCGCCTATCGCTTATGACTGTAGGGCCTCATCAAGAAGGGGTGCTTGCCGTTTCTTCGATGATTTCATAGCTGGTCGTGATTGCGGCCGTTTGAGCCAGCATGATCGAAGCGGAGCAATATTTTTCCTTGGATAGGCCGATTGCCCGTTCCACCGCTTCAGGTTTGAGGCTTCTGCCTTTTAAGCGATAGTGGAAGTTGATGCGTGTGAATACTTTGGGATCGGTTTCGGCGCGCTCGGCGTTCAAAGTCACGTCGCAGGCGGTGATTGCTTGGCGGCCTTTCTTCAGGATCATTACAACATCGAAGGCGGTGCAGCCACCTGCGCCGGCCAGCAACATTTCCATTGGTCGCGGTGCTAGATTGCGTCCCCCCGCCTCCGGTGCTCCATCCATCACTACCGCGTGTCCGCTGCCGGTTTCCGCGAGGAAGGACATCCCCGCGTCGCTTCCTGTCCATCTGACTGTGCAGTCCATTCAGTTCTTCCTGTTTGAGAGGTGGTGTGGTGCGAGATTTTACTCGCTAAGTTCCGCCTGCCTTGTTGCAATGCAACATAATCACCTTAGCTGGAAAGAAATCATTGTCACGCGCGGTGTGTTATTTATTGGTTCATGAGTTTATTTTCTGCTATATAAAACACAAAAAAACAACAAGTTATGTTCTATAAATTAAAGCGATTTAAATATAAGCCAATGGATGGTGCAGCGCACAAATATTTCTTGCGATAGGGGGGCTGTTTGGGCAGAATGGGAACCGTTGGAACTGTGGTGCGGTAATGGTCCTCAGTTCAGATTTGTCTCCTCCACCCTCCTCCTTTGGTGTGGATTTAACGCGGCTCAGCGAGCCGCGTTTTTTTTTGTTGGTGCGTCCCCGGGGCGCGCTTGCTTGGAGGTGAAAGTCCCCCGCGTGTCTGGCAAGGGGGGGCGTGGGTGACTGCGAGTCCGGAGGGCATGCGAAGCAAAGCGCTGGCCTGACAAACAGGAAGTGGGTATGGGTGCTACGGCGAGTTGAGGCGGCCGATAGAGGTTCCTGATCAGATACGGGTAGAGCCACTGCCCTTGTTCCTGAGGTGGCAAGTAAGTCATGTCTCCGCGCCACACTTGGCCGGGGGGGGGGCAATGTGTGTGGTCGGCGTTCGCGCCGGCTGTGGCCCTCGGTGGCGGTACGACCCCGTCGTTCGGGGCAATGAGCGCGCTGGATGGCTCGACTTGCTGCGTCAGATCAACCGCGAGAGCCTCAGAGGCAAGGCGCTGCATCTGGTCTGCGGCAACTACGCCCCTTTCTGCAGGCATTCCAAGGTCACGGAATGCTTGGGGGGCATCCGCGTCTCCATATGCACTTCACGCCAAACCCCGCTTCCTGGCTCGACATGGCCGAACGGTTCTTCCGCGGTGTCTCCACGGGGCGACTGGTGCGCGGTGTCTTCCACGGCGTGCCTCCAGAAAGCCTTCCGCGCCAATCGGTAGTTTGGTTCGAAGAAAAGCGAAGCGCTACACTAGCCTACCAAGGGAGGCCCCCCGGCTCTGCCGGGGAGGCAGTAGACGTTTGACGTATTCGGGAGTCCATCGGAGGAAACTCCCCTTCGTGAGCCGCCAAGCACATGAAAGGGAGAATCACGATGGACGAATTCGAG
>JAFIHA010000034.1 GCA_017848965.1 Dechloromonas aromatica (nom. nud.)
GGCCGCGCCGCCGGCGCCGGCCGCCGCCGCCTCGGGCCGGCCGCGCGGCATGCGCGGCGGTGGCGACGGTGTGCTCTGGTTGAGCGACCAGGCACCGCGCCGCGACGGCGGCGGGCGGCCGGGCGGCGCTCGCGGCGGCATGGCCGGCATGGGCGGGATGGCTGGCATGGACGACAGCGGCATGGGCGGCGCGCCCGGCCGCATCCCGAACAAGCGCCTGTGGCTGCGCAGCGGCAGCAACCCGCTGACGGCGGGCAGCGTGCCGGCGAGCGAGCCGGTGCTGCTGCTCGATGCGCAGCAGCAGGCGTCGACGCTCGACGTCGAAGCGCACGGCGGCCCCTACAACGTGACTTTTCCGATGCCCGAACCGGGCGTCTACAACGCCTATTTCGTGCGCCGCGCGGTCGATCAGGAAACCCTGGCGGTGACCGTCGCCAAGGCCGAGGTGATGCGTTCGGCCGGCCATTCCAAGGTTGAGGGCGAGGCGCAGCTGATGGTGCCGCGCACCGATTCCCGGGTGCCGGTCGAGATCGTCCGCGAGCGCAAGGATGGGGAGGGGCTGTTCACCCGCATCAACTACGGCGACACCATCCGCTTCCAGGTGCTGCGCGACGGCAAGCCGGTGCAGAACGCCCGCGTCAGCTTCACCAGCGGCCAGGGCTGGAGCAACAGCGTGCAGTCCGACGAGGACGGCCGCGCCGGCTTCGTCGTCATCCGCGACTATTTCCCCGAATGGCGCGAGTTCGACCGCCGTCACCGCGAAACCTTCGTCGTCAGCGCCAGCTTCCCGGTCGATCAGGCCGGCGAATGGCAGGGCAGTCCCTACCACAGTGTGCGCTACACGACGACGCTGGCCGGCGCCTACTATCCGGCGATCGAGGACTACGAGTCCTACGCCTGGGGGCTGGGCATCGCCGTCGTCGCGCTGCTCTTCTCGGGCACCGCGGTCTACCTCTACCGGCGGCGCCGGGTGCGGCCCTACCGCGAGGTGAGCTTCGATGAGTAAGCTGCGCGACGCGGTCAACAAGGTCGACCTGAAGCGTTTCCGCTTCTGGTTCCAGCTCGCCGCCTTCGTCCTCTTCGTCTATGGCGGCTACCTGGCGATCAACCTCGGCAACAGCCTGCCGATGTTCAGCTGCGGCTACCTGCGCGACGGCCGCGCCGGCGTCTGTTACCTGCTGCCGCTGCAGCACCAGCTGGCGCGGCCCTGGCCGCAACTGTTCAGCTATGCCGGGGTCGCCGTGCTCACCGGCTTCGGCATTTTTGCGCTGTGGTTCATCGTCCTCAACAAGGGCTGGTGCGGCTTCGTCTGCCCGCTCGGCACGCTGCAGGATTGGCTGACCAGCCTGCGCCAGAAGCTCGGCATCCGCCAGTCGGGCTATACGCACGAACAGTTCCGCCGGCTGACCTGGATCAAGTACGTGCTGCTCGCCCTGCTGCTGCTGATTCCGCTCGGCATCGGCGGCGGTCTGTGGTCGCATGAGGTCGGCGCGCCGTTCTGCCAGATCTGCCCGGGACGGATGGTGCTGCCGCTGTTCGTCGGCGACTTCTCGCAATGGACGATCGACTTCTCGACCCCGGGCAAGATCGTCCTCACCGCGCTGGGCATGGGCATCACCGGCCTGTTCATCGTCGGTTCCTTCGTCAAGAAGCGCTTCTTCTGTTTCTTCTGCCCGATGAGCGCACTGCATTACCTGCTCTCGAAACCGGCGCTGCTGCGCCTGCGCAAGGACGGCAGCAAATGCACCCGCTGCGGCGACTGCTACACCGCCTGCGACATGGAAATCCGCGAGATCGCCGACGACGTGACGCGCAAGGAAATCATGACCGACGACTGCACGCTATGCCTCAAATGCGTCGCCGCCTGCCCGGAAAAGGGCGCGCTGAAGGTCGATTTCGCCAACATCACCTTCTTCGAATCGACCGAAGAAGGTTTCATCAAGCGCATGAACAAGGGAATCCGCAAGTGAGTGAAATCCGCGAAGTGCCGCTCAAGCCGGCATTCAACCAGAGTCGCCAGGCGCGCGAAGCCGAGGTCATGCTCAACCACATCGTCGATGACTTCATCGACAACCCGGCGGCGATGAGCTATTTCTACGATCTCTTCCGCCACGCCTTCATCGAGGGCCAGCCGCGCGACCGGGAAGGGCCGGGTATCGGCACCACCTGCATCCAGGTGCCGGAGGAGCTGATCTACGCCGCCGGCGGCACGCCGGTCCGCCTGTGCAACGGCGCCTACCATTACGACCAGGTCGGCGCCGACTTCATGCCGGCCAAGTCCTGTTCGCTGGTCAAGGCAACGCTCGGTCGCCTGCATTCGGAAAAGGCCGTGCCCGACGTCGGCAAGCTGGAGCTGATCGTCAATCCGACGACCTGCGACCAGAAGAAGAAGGCCGCCCAGATGATGGAAGGCATGGGCTACCAGGTCTACGACCTGGACCTGCCGAGCGCCAAGGACAACGAGGCAGCGCGCGAATACTGGCGGCGGGTGGTCAAGCAACTGGCGGCGCGCCTGCAGAAAGTCACCGGCAAGAAGCTGACCCGGCAGCGCCTGCGCGAGGCGATGGCCAAGACCTCGCGCGCCCAGGCGGCCTTCCGCACCCTGCACAATTTCCGCCGCAAGGCGCCGTCGCTGATCCTCGGCAAGGACGTCTTCCTCGTCACCAACGCCTATTTCTTCGACGATATCGAGCGCTGGAGCGCCGCCGTCGAAGCGCTCAACGCCGAACTGGCGCAGCGCGAGGCCGAAGCGTTCAGCGCCGTGCAGAAGAAGGCGCCGCGCATCGTGTTCACCGGCTCGCCGCCGATCTTCCCCAACATCAAGCTGCCGCTGCTGATCGAGGAAGCCGGCGGCGTCGTCGTCGCCGACGAGACCTGCTCGGCCAACCGCATGCTCTACGACATGACGGCGGTCGACGAATGGCTGGTCAGCCACATGATCGAGAGCATCGCCGACAAGTACCTGAAGCCCTGCACCTGCCCGATCTTCACCCGCAACGACGACCGCATCCGGCGCCTGCTCGACCTCGTCTCCACCTTCAACGCCGACGGCGTCGTCTACCAGTCCTTCGCCGGCTGCCAGGTGTACGAGATGGAGCAGCGCAGCGTCGCCGAAGCGCTGAACAAGGCCGGCATCCCGATGCTCTACATCGAAACCGACTACAGCCCGGACGACATGGGCCAGCTGTCGACCCGCGTCGAGGCCTTCCTCGAATCCATCAAGACCCGTAAAAGACAGGCTCGCGCATGACTTACTTCGCAGGCATCGACATCGGCTCCACCGCCATCAAGACCGTACTGATCAACGCGGGCGGCGAGATCGTCGGCATCCACGTCACCGACTCCGGCAGCCTCTTCCACAAGAACGCCAAGGAGGCGCTGCGCGTTTTACTGGAGAAATCGGGGGTGGATCGAGCGCAACTGAAATATCTGATCGCCACCGGCTACGGTCGCAAGCTGTTCAAGGAAGCCGACGACTCGATTTCCGAGATCACCGCCAACGCCATCGGCGCCCACGAAACCGGCAAGGCCTACGGCGGCGTGCGCACCATCATCAACATCGGCGGCCAGGATTCGAAGGCGATCCAGATCGACGACAGCGGCAACGTCAGCAACTTCGTGATGAACGACAAATGCGCCGCCGGCACCGGCCGCTTTCTCGACGTCGCCGCGCGCAACCTCGACCTCGACCTGGAAGACCTGGGCGACATCCACTTCACCGGCAGCGGCGCGCCGCTGTCGATCAACAGCACCTGCACCGTCTTCGCCGAATCAGAGATCATCGGCCTGCTCGCCAACGGCCACGGCAAGGCCGAGATCGTCGCCGGCATCCATTACTCGATCGCCAAGCGCACGGTGCGCCTGGCCAAGCGGGTCGGCATCGAGGATCGGGTTTATTTCGATGGTGGACCGGCGCTCAACAAGGGGCTGGTTGCCGCCATCCAGGACGAGCTGCAGCGCGAGCTGGTGGTGCCGCAGTACCCGCAGACGACCACCGCCTACGGCGCCGCCGTGCTGGCGCGCAGCGAGTTCTTCGCCGAACAGCAGGAAGGCCACTGACGATGCCGGTCGAGGCGGTGGCCATCGGCCTGCCGATGGCGCTCGGGCTGGGGCTGGTCTATGGGCTCGGCCCCTGTCTGCTCAGTTGCCTGCCCTACCTCGGGCCGCTCTTCGTCAACGCCGACCAGGGCATCGCCCGCTCGTGGCGTATCCTGCTGCCGGTCTCGCTCGGCCGCTTGACCGTCTATGGCAGCTTCGGCGCGATCAGCGGCTGGTGGGGTGGGCGCTATGTCGGCGGGGTGAATGGCTGGGTCGTCCATCTGACGGTCGGCGTTGCCCTGGTGCTGGTCGGTCTCGCGCTGCTCGGCCGGCGGCGTCCGGCTTGCGGCAGTTGTGCGCCAAAAGATGAACAGAAAATCAGTTGGCGACCGCGCCAGGCGGCGGCCCAGGCGATGCCGTCCGGGCTCTACCTGATGGGCGTCGGCATGGCGCTGACGCCCTGCGCGCCGCAGGGCGCGGTGCTGGTCGCGGCGGCGGCCAGCGGCACGGCGTGGAGCGGTGCCGCGCTCGGCCTCAGTTTCGGCCTCGGCGCCATCGCCGCGCCCTGGCTGGTGTACGGCACCGTCGTCGCCTACGTCGGCCAGCAACTGCGCGAACAACTGGGGCGCTGGCAACCGCGCATCGAAGCATTGAGCGCGTTCCTGCTGCTGGGAACGGGCCTCGTCCAGCTCTGGCAAGGGGCCAGCGCTGGCGGCATGGTCTGAAACGGGAGAAGAGAACAACATGAACAAGGCTTGGATGGCCGGCCTGCTGGCCGTGCTGGCAGGGCAGGGCTGGGCGGCGGAACAGGTGTTGTCGACGGTCACCGTGACTGCCGACGCCGATGCGCTGGAGGAGCGGCGCCAGGCGGTGACGCAGAAGGTGATCCTCAATCAGGCGGAAATCGCCAACCTCGGCGCGACGACGGTCAGCGAAGTGATCAGCAAACTGCCCGGGATCGACGCCGGCAGCCAGGATGCGCACGGCGGCCAGTCGATGCGCGCCCGCGGCATGGTGCGCGATTCGGTACAACTGCTGATCGACGGCGAGCGGGTCGGCGGCAATTCGCGGATGGCGGCCGCTTCGGTCGGCCGCCTGCCGTCCGGCGAACTGGAACGGGTCGAGATCCTGCGCGGTTCGTCGGCCGAGTTCGGCGGCGGCGCCTCGGTCACGGTGAACCTGGTGATGAAGAAGACGGCGAAAAAATCCGACACGACCATCAAGCTCGCCACCGGCACGCGCGACGGCCGGGTCTTCGGCCAGAGCACGGTGACCCGGCGCGGCAATGCCGGCGAGTTCTCCTGGGTGCTGCCGCTGACCATCAACCACCACGTCATGGTCTCCGGCAGCGACAGCGACCGCCAGGCCTTCGCCGGCGGCGCCCGCAACGCCTGGGCGATGGACGAGAACGATGGCCGCTTCTCGATGAACGAGCTGGTTTTCAGCCCGCGCCTCAACTGGCGGCGCGGCGGCGACAGCTTCTCGATCTGGCCGACGCTGTTTCGCGGCGACACCCGGCGCTGGGGCGAGATGGAGCGTTACAGCTACGCTGACCCGCTGGCCGGCACCGGCCTCGCCGCCGACGGCAGCCGGTCCGACCGGGAAAGCGGCAAGACCCGCCTCTACCGCCTGCGTCTCGAAGGCGAGCGCAAGCTCGACGGCGGCAAGCTGAGTTCGCGCCTGGCCTGGATGAAAGGGCAGCGCGACACCGACACCCGGCGCGACTACCTGAGCGCCGGCGGCGTCCTGACACCGACCCGCGACCGTCTCGAACGCGACGAGGACGAACTGAACGGCATGGTGCGCCTCGACCGTGGGTTCGGTAGCCATGTCGTTTCGCTGGCGCTGGAAGGCGCCCGCCTCGAACGCGACGACCGCCAGGATTTGTCCGGCGCCGCCAGCCGCTACCGGACCGGCGAGCGGCAGACGATTGCCTGGGTGCAGGACGAGTTTTCCCTGACGCCGCGTACCACGCTGACCCTCGGCCTGCGCGGCGAGCAGTTCCGCCTCGACGTGGACGGCGACAGTCGCCGCCACGGCATCGTCGCGCCGTCGCTGGCGGTGCGTTGGGAGCCGCTGGAACGTTGGGTTTTGCGCAGTTCCATCGGCCGCGGCCTGAAGCTGCCGCGCCTCGACGAACTGAGCAACCGGCCGGTCCTCAGCCTGAGCGCCAACACGCCGCTCGAAGCCGACCAGCGCGGCAACCCCAACCTGCAGCCAGAGCGCAGCACCAACTTCGAAGCGGTGCTCGAACACTACCTGCCAGCCGACGCCGGGGTGGTCGGCTTCAATCTCTACGCCCGGCAGACCAGCGATTTCGTCGAACGCCGGGTGGCGCTCGAAGGTGCGCGCTGGGTCGACCGGCCGTACAACGAAGGCGACGCCGAGCACTGGGGCGCCGAACTCGACGCCAAGCTCAATCTCGCCAAGCTCGGTGTGGCGCCCGGCACCGTCAAGGGCCACCTGACCGTGCCGCGCAGCCGGGTGCACGACGAGCGCCTCGACCTGACCCGGGAAGCCCGCGAATCGCCGTGCTACCAGCTCAGCCTCGGCTACGAGCGGCCCATCGGCCAGCGCGTCACGGCTGGCTTCGACCTGCAGCATTTCGCCGAAGTGAAGACCAGCATCCCGGGCGAACGCCAGGAGCGCACCGAGGATCGTACCGTCCTCGACCTGTTCGCCGTCTACCGGCTGCAGCCCGGGCTCAACCTGCGCTTCAACGCCAACAACCTGCTGCGTGTCGATACCTGCAAACTCGCCCGCGCCCACAGCGGCGCCAACGACTGGCAACTGGAAACCTGCAACGGCGCCGTTGCCAGCTACATGCTGACGTTGGAGGGGAGCTGGTAGGAAACACCGCCATCGGCGGGCGCTGCGCCGTATTCCCGCCGTGCAAGTTCCCGGGTGGTGTCGGGAAGCTTTTCCTTTCCGGCGCAAGCGCAGTCGCGCTACGTCGGGTTGCTCGGATTGAGCGAGTTACGAATGCGCCGGGCGACCTTGCTTCCAATTGCGCCGGGTTCGCGTAGAACCTGGCGCCAACTGGCGGGGGGCTGCAACAGGAGGCGCATCATGACCGAGGGGGGAGGATGGTCATGCAGCAGGCAATAATCGACGATTTCGCAATACCGGGTGTCCTTGCCAAGCGGATTGGCAACCAGGAAATCGCGCTCGAACAGCGTCAGGAAACGCTGTATCGGCTTGCGTAAAGGCTGGGGGCAAGCGCGCAGCGTTTCCACCACTTCCGGTGCCAGTGCATGATGCGGCCCGCCGCGGGCTATCAGTCTGGCCAGGTCGAGCAGTTTCATCAGCCTTAGCTGACCCGTTTCGATCGGCGGGGTACTCATCAATGAGCACTGGATCAAGCTGTGCATGACCCGGTCGGCCAGCGCCAGGCGGGCGATCGGCAGTCCATCCAGGGTCGCAGGTTCGCAGCGCGCCAGCGCCCGGTCGTCCGGCAACAGGTCACCGAACGACTTGCGCACGATGTGGCGATGCAGTTCCAGGCGCATCGGGCGCTCCGGGTGGTAGAGCGGCGCGTAATGATGGGAGTCCTGCCAGTCGGTCGCCACCGCCTTGCTGTCCATTTCGTAGCCGAGATGCGCCAGGACCGCCAGGGCATCAGTCTGTTCTTTGGGCGAAGGAATCCAGACATCGAGGTCGTGCATCAATCTTGGGCGGCGTTGCCCTTCAGGCTCGCTCATCAGCGCCGCGCCTTTCAACCAGACCGGCAGGATGCCGGCCTCGGCGAATGCGCCATTGATTTCCTTCATCTGCGCCAGAAGTTCGGCGCTGCGTGCCGCCATCAGCGTATCGATTTCGGCCAGGCAGGCCAGCATCGGTTCCGGGACGCTTTCCCGCAAGCCCTTGTCGATTAGCTGTGGCAGCAGCTCAGGGAGGACCAGATTGGCATCCGCCAGCTCGAACAGCGTTGTCCAGCGCGGGTCTTCCGGTGTGAGCCCGATTGTCGTGCAAGCGCTGGCGGGGGCCAGGATACGGCAAAGCAGCGTGTGGGCATCCTTGCGCATCAGCGACATGTCGTCAGGCTTTCCAGGGCGCTGGCCACGGCGTCAAGGTCGCTGTAGGTCAGTTTATAGGCAGGCACCTCTTCAAGCATCTGCAGGAGAATTTCGGCGTGTCCCATGTGAGCGGTCTGCCGCGTACTAACTCCGGCGCCAATCAATTCACACAGGGCTTGCACGGGCGAGATTGGCGCTATTTCGACTGCCGCGTCAGGGGAATATCTGGGTAACAGGATGGCGCGCAGACATTGACGCGTTTCAGTCGGAACCCGGTTGCCGCCGACCGGAAGAAAGCGCGCCTGCCGGTCGGAGTACGGCACGACGGGCAAGCTGTCGATGGCCGGGTAATAGGGGCGCAACATCGGCCAGCTTCCTGGCTTGAGGCCGATAGCCGATGGGAAGGGGTGGATTTCGACTCCCTTGTCCTGGGGCCGACGTCCCAGTGCGACGATGTCGTCGCCCAGATAGCCCCAGCCTTGGGCAACCAGATAGGCGGTAAGCGTGCTTTTCCCCGATCCAGACACCCCCGGCAACAAAAGGACGGCGCCGGCCCGGGAAACCGCAGCCGCATGCATGGTGGCAAACAAGCCTTGCTCGGCGTAGGCACCCTGAAGCAGGGCGGTGACCAGGCTGGAAATGGCATGGCTTTCGTCACGGGTCCATAACACCGCGTCCTTGCTTGCCAGCCAGAAAGCTTCCCCATCATGAAGCCAGCGCAGTTCGATCGGGTTCTCGTCTTGGGTGGGGGCGATCATGCCGGAGAGCACGCCCCGCACCCTGGCCAGAGTATCGGGATGGCCGGGGGCGCCAGTGTCGCCTAATTCGACTCGAAAAGACCTGCCTCCGAGGCGAAGCGTCAATGCCGAGACGAGGTCGTACTCCGGTAGTTGCTTGCCGGGTGGAAACCAGGTGCCACGGTGGCGATCCGGATCCCGCGCCGGGCAGGGCCGGCGGGTGATCCGGTAGCCATCCCGGATCTGTTCAAGCCAGCCCCTTGCCAGCCATTCGGCGAGGGTGGTTTTTATCGTCGTGGCGAGATCATCGGGGGCGTCGTCGATGAGTTCGGCGCAAGCCGCGCTCAGACTGTCCTGATCGTGGATATCCTCATCGAGCAGTAGCCAGAGAAGCGCAGCCGTTGGATTGAGTACGCCCAGTTCGGCGCGTTCCTGGTCGACCAGGACCAGATGCTCTTCCAGCAACCTCGCGTAAAAGGCTTCCGACGCTGCGATGCCTGTCATCGGCAGGGCTCTAGCAGGTCAGGCTGGCGCAGTCTTCAGCGCCAGCCTTCATGGACAGGACGGCAAGCGTCGCCGGGGCCGCGTAAGAGACCTTTTTGGCAATCCGCAATATCGCCTCCCGGCGCTTCAACGAAACGGCATCGCCTTGCGGTGCTTCGAAATGCTCCGACGGCAAAGCGACATCGTTGGTTTGTCGAGGTTCTTTGGTTTGTTTCATGTGGGGCAACGCGGTTTGGTTGGAATTTCTCTGAATTTCCCGGGATGCGCAGCATCCTGGCGAGCGTTTCGTCATGCATGGATTTGGACGGCTTGCGGATGGGCCTCGCCGGAATGCCATCCCCATGGGGGAAGTGAATCAAGCGTGACAAAGGCTCAGGATGCCGTTCTCGCCTGCATGGAAAACAGGGCGAGTGTCGCCGGTGCGGCATAGGATGCCTTTTTGGCAATCTTTTTCAGGGCTTCGCGGCGCTGCAGCGTCACCGTGTCGCCGGGCGGCGTTTCAACATCAGCCGCAGGCAGGTTGTTTTCGGCCGTTGGCCGGTGATCATTGGTGTGTTTCATTTTGTCTCCTTAGCCAATCCACGCCGGCAACGCGGCTCAATCCAATCGGGTCGATTTCGTGCCGCCAGCTTCCTGCATCGTTCGGCCAGCCTCTGCGGTCTTCATCTGGCGCGGGACAGGCGATCAGGATGCTCGCGCTTGCATGGAAAACAGGGCGAGTGTCGCGGGGGCGATATAGGATGCCCTTTGCGCGATCTTTCTCATGGCCTCGCGGCGTTGCAGTGAAACGGCATCGTTTTGCTGCGCTGTAGCCTGAACAGGAGTTTCGGGAGTTTGCTCGGCAGGGTTGTTCATTTCGTTTCCTGTTGTTTGTATGGGGGGCGGCGGCAGTCTCGGCACATGGCGCCGATGCGCTGCGGAAACTGAAGCGTTTGCATTCTGGCGTGACTGCGTGTCGCGCACAAGGGGGGCAGGTCATTGCGCAGACGCCGCCCGGTTAAGCGCCGACTTCCGCGACGAACCAGGGCATTCAGCTTGCGTTCATGACGCCAACGGCAGACTCGCCGGCATTGAAGGCCTGGGGCGTGTTCGCAGCAGGCGGCGGGGCGGCAAATCCGAGGGGCGTTGGCGCTCGTTTTGCGGCAGGGGCCGTGTCGACCACAGTCTGCTTGACCGCCGGCGCGACAACGTGCACCGGCAGACCATCGCGCAATGCCGCTGTTGCCAGCGCCTGCAGAAATGGCCGCCGACGATCTTCAATACCGCGAGTGCTTCGTGCTCGACTGCAAACAAAATGTCCAGTGCGCCACCCGTCACCTGGTCAGCGATTACCGCCGTTACACTTGTTGCCGATGACGATTGAAAAAAACCATGACTGAACGAAACACCAACGCGCCGGCATCGTTGCAGCGCTACGCCTGGCTGTCCATCGCCGCCGCCATCACCACCATCCTGCTCAAGGGCTGGGCCTGGCAGCTCACCGGTTCGGTCGGCCTGCTCTCGGATGCCATCGAGTCCTTCGTCAATCTGGCCGGGGCGCTGATGGCCTTGTGGATGCTGGCGCTGGCCGAAGCGCCGGCCGACGACAAGCATCCGCACGGGCACGGCAAGGCGGAGTATTTCTCCAGCGCCTTCGAGGGCTTCCTGATCCTGGTCGCCGCCGTCAGCATCGCCTACGCGGCGCTCAACCGCCTGTTCGATCCGCAGCCGCTGGAGTCGGTCAGCGTCGGCCTCGTCGTCTCGCTCGCCGCTTCGTTGATCAACCTCGCGGTGGCGCGCGTGTTGATGGCGGTGGGGCGGCGGCACAACTCGATTTCGCTGGAAGCCGACGCCCACCACCTGATGACCGATGTGTGGACCTCGGTTGGCGTCATCGTCGGCGTCGGCCTGGTCTGGCTCACCGGCTGGCTGTGGCTCGACCCGCTGCTGGCGCTGGCGGTGGCGATCAACATCCTGTGGACCGGCTACCAGCTGGTGCGCCGTTCGGCCGACGGTCTGCTCGACGCGGCGCTGCCGGCCGAACAGGTGGCGGCCGTTGAAACGCTACTCGCCACCTATCGCCAGCGCGGGCTGGCCTTTCACGCGCTGCGTACCCGCCAGTCGGGGGCGCGTGCCTTCATCACCCTGCATGTCCTGGTGCCCGGGCAATGGACAGTGCAGCAGGGGCACGACCTGGTCGAGGAAATCGAAGCCGGCATCCGCGCCGCCGTGCCGCGCTCGCACGTACTGACCCATCTCGAACCGATCGAGGACGCCGGCTCGCTGGCCGACCTCGAACTGGACCGCAGCTAGTGGTTGTTGGCGGGTGCAGGCTTCAGCGGTTACGGAACTGGTGGATTTTCGGCACGGAACGGTGCGGGCCGTGACCGGGATCGTGCAGATCAGCGTGCTCGGGTTCTTCACCGTGGTGGTGATGTCCAGCATGCGCGCCATAGGCACCGGATTCCGGCTGGAACGGCGCTTCCGTTTCGCTGATGCTGCAACCCAGGCCGCGCGCCATGTCGGCCAGCACGTGGTCGGTCTGGAAACGCAGCTTGCCACCGTTTTCGGTCGGCAGGATCTGCACCGGCACATGGCGGTTGCCGAGATGATAGGCGGCGCGGGCGAACAGCAGCGGGCTGTCGGCGACGGCCTCGATCAGTTTTTCCGGCGCGGCGAGGATTTCGACGACCGCGCTGCCGTTTTCGGCCGCCAGCTTGTCGCCGCCGTGCAGGTGGTCGCCGCGCTCAAGAAAAATGCCGGCCTCGCTGCCGGAAGCCAGCGTCACCTTGAGGCGGCTGCGCTTTCTTTCGTCGTAGGCGAGCGCCACCGAGTCGGTGGCGGGGGCGGAGGTGCGTTTATTCAGGATCAGCATGGTCAGAACAGGAAATAGCGTTGGGCTAGCGGCAGCTCGGTCGCCGGTTCGCAGACCAGGTGCACGCCGTCGGCCTTGACCACGTAGGTTTCGGGATCGACGGTGATTTCCGGGGTGGCGCCGTTGTGCACCATGTCGGATTTTTGCACGCCACGGCAACCGGAGACGGCGACCAACGGCTTCGACAGTCCGAGCGCGGCGACGGCGGGATTCTCCAGCGCCGCCTGCGAAACGAAGGTGACCGAAGTCTTCAGCGCCTTGCCGAAGCTGCCGAACATCGGCCGGTAATGCACCGGTTGCGGTGTCGGGATCGAGGCGTTGGGGTCGCCCATCGCGGCAGCGGCGATCATGCCGCCCTTGAGGATCAGGCTCGGTTTGACGCCGAAGAAGGCGGGCTTCCACAGCACCAGGTCGGCCAGCTTGCCGACTTCGATCGAGCCGACGGTGTGCGCGATGCCATGCGTCAGCGCCGGGTTGATCGTGTATTTGGCGATGTAGCGCTTGACGCGGAAGTTGTCGTGGCGGGCGCTATCTTCCGGCAGGGTGCCGCGCTGGACCTTCATCTTGTGCGCCGCCTGCCAGGTGCGGATGATCACTTCGCCGACCCGGCCCATGGCTTGCGAGTCGGACGACATCATCGAGAAGACGCCCATGTCGTGCAGGATGTCTTCGGCAGCGATGGTCTCGCGGCGGATGCGCGATTCGGCAAAGGCGATGTCCTCGGCAATGCTCGAATCGAGGTGGTGGCAAACCATCAGCATGTCGAGGTGCTCGTCGATGGTGTTCACCGTGTACGGCATGGTCGGGTTGGTCGAGCTGGGCAGGACATTGGGCAGGCTGGTCGCCTTGATGATGTCCGGCGCGTGGCCGCCGCCGGCGCCTTCGGTGTGGAAGGTGTGGATGGTGCGGCCCTTGAAGGCGGCTATCGTCGCTTCGACGAAGCCCGATTCATTCAGCGTGTCGGTGTGGATGGCGACCTGTACATCCATTTCGTCGGCGACGCTCAGGCAGCAGTCGATGGCGGCCGGCGTCGTGCCCCAGTCCTCGTGCAGCTTGAGGCCGATGACACCGGCCGCGACCTGCTCGCGCAGCGCTTCCGGCAGGCTGGCGTTGCCCTTGCCGAGGAAGCCGAGGTTCATCGGGAAGGCTTCGGCGGCTTCGAGCATGCGGTGGATGTGCCACGGGCCGGGCGTGCAGGTCGTGGCGTAGGTGCCGGTGGCCGGGCCGGTGCCGCCGCCGAGCATGGTGGTGACGCCGGACATCAGCGCTTCGTCGATCTGCTGCGGGCAGATGAAATGGATGTGGCTGTCGATGCCGCCGGCGGTGACGATCATGCCTTCACCGGCGATGACTTCGGTGCCGGGGCCGACGACAATCGTCACGCCCGGCTGGATGTCCGGATTGCCGGCCTTGCCGATGGCGGCGATGCGGCCGTCCTTCAAGCCGATGTCGGCCTTGACGATGCCGGTGACCGCATCGACGATCAGCGCATTGGTGATCACGGTATCGACCGTTTCAGCCGAAACGCGCTGGCTCTGGCCCATGCCGTCGCGGATCACCTTGCCGCCGCCGAATTTCACTTCCTCGCCGTAGATCGTGTAGTCCTTCTCGACCTCGATGATCAACTCGGTATCGGCCAGACGCAGGCGGTCGCCGGTCGTGGGGCCGAACATTTCGGCATAGGCCTGACGGGTGATTTTATTAGCCATTACAAAGCTCCCTGAACGAGGCCACGGAAACCGTAAACCTTGCGTTCGCCGGCCAGCGCGACCAGTTGCACGGTGCGCGTCTGGCCCGGCTCGAAGCGCACGGCGGTGCCGGCGGCGATGTCGAGGCGGTAGCCGCGCGCGGCTTCGCGGTCGAAGCTCAGGCCGGCGTTGGTTTCATGAAAGTGGTAGTGCGAGCCGACCTGGATCGGCCGGTCGCCGGTATTGGCGACGACCAGCGTGATCGTCGGCCGGCCGGCGTTGAGTTCGAGTTCGCCGGGTTCGGCGAGGAGTTCTCCGGGGATCATCGTGTTCTCCTCAAACAATCGGGTTATGGACCGTGACCAGCTTGGTGCCGTCCGGGAAGGTGGCTTCGACCTGGATTTCCGGGATCAGCTCCGCGATGCCGTCCATCACGTCGGCGCGCGTCAGCACCTGCGTACCGGCGTGCATCAGCTCGGCCACCGTTTTTCCTTCGCGGGCGCCTTCCATGATGGCGCAGGTGATCAGCGCGACGGCTTCCGGGTAGTTCAGCTTCAGGCCCTTGGCCTTGCGCCGCTCGGCCAAGAGGCCGGCGGTGAAGATCAGCAGCTTGTCCTTCTCGCGCGGTGTCAGTTCCATTTCGACTCCTTCAGGTATTCCAGATTCGGGGCAGCACGGCCGGTCGGCCGCAGCAGGCCGGACGCAGGATTTTCCACAGTTCGGCGAACCACAGCCGGGCGGCTTCGCTGTTGTCGCCAAGGTAACGGGCGATCAGCAAACCGGGCGGCGCGGTGATGCCATGTTGCGCGCCATCGCCAGGCGGCACGGCGCGCAAGGCTTCGAGCAGGGCGGCGGCCTGTTGCGGCAGTTCCGGAAAACTGCACAGCAGCGTGCCGCAGACCGTCGCGCCGGCCCAGCCGGCGGGGCTGTGCAGCATGGCGTCGCCGCCGGCGACGCTGCCGCGCTCGATCCACAGCGGTTTGCCGGCGCGCTCGATGCGGCAGTGCAGGTCGAAACGCCCGTGATCGAAGCGTTCGCCGGCCGCCGCCCGGCCCAGGCAGAGGATGTCCCAGCCTAGATAGCGGCTGTCGGCGGCGAGCGTGACGCGGGTATCCATGCGGGCAATCGCGCCGTCGAAGACGATGCTCTCCTGCGGCAGCCATTCCAACATCGCGCCGGGGCCGACGTTCAGCGTCACCGTCTGCGACGCCGCCGCGCCGCCCGAGCGATACCACTTGCCGGCGCCCGGTGTGGTGATCTGGGCGTGGCTGTTGTCGTCGACGGCGATGTCGATCGCCAGATGGTCGCCGCCGGCGATGCCCGAGGGCGGATGCAGCAGCAGCGTCTGGCAGACCGCGTCGCCTTCCGGGTAGAGCGCCTTCTGCACGCGCAGCGGGCCGCGATGGCGGTTTTCGCGCAGCACGGAACGCGCACCCTGCCGTGTGAAGGCAAGGTGCAACTCGGCGTGCCAGGTGGCCGTGCTGTCCGCCTGGAAAACGGGAGGGCGCGAAGTCATGGGCGGATTATCCGGGAAGGGCTGGCGACGGGGAATACGCAGGACTACGCATAATCCGTATAAGTCGATCGCGCGGTGGCGGGGCGAACCGGTACACTGTCGGGTCAGGCAGCGAGTCGAGTTCCGAGCGGCGCCATTTTCAGCAAAGGTTTTCCATGTCCCCCATCCACGATCACGAACTGCTTCTCCTGCTGGCCGTCTCGCTCGCCGCCAAGCGCCGGCCGGCCGAACCGACCGCCATCGTCGCGGCGGTCGAGCTGATCCACGGCAGCCTGCCCAGCGCCGCCGAGTTCGCCACTGCCTTCGCTAGCCTCGACGGCGCCGGCCTGATCGCCGGCGGCGACGATGGTGTCCGTTTGGCCCCCGCCGCCGAAAAGCTGATCGAAGCGCTGCCGGCGCGCGGCGACAACGCCCAACGCCTGGCCGCGCTGCGCAACCTGCTCGCCGGCTACACCGCGACGACGCCGGAAATCCCCGTCGCCATTGACGCCTCACCCTGGCAGGCCGCCCTCCAGTCGCACCGCGCCGCCGCCGCCGGTCCCGCCGCCAACCTGCTGATGCCCAAGCCGAAAGCCGAAACCCAGTCGCGCCCCGGCCAACGGGCGCGCAAGCCGCTGCCGAAGTCGGGCAAGTCGCGCCAGCGCTGAATTCCGGGGGCGCCAGGAGCGGGCCGGGCGGGCTCGCTTCACCGCAACCCGGCCGGCAGGGATGACGCATCGCCGCCCTTTGCCGCATCACCGGCGCGACCTCCCGGATTTGCCCGGCGCGGAAATCTTCGCGGGAAGCCAGAACGCGCACTTTGCCAGCGCCAAGTCTGCCCATAAACTGGCGCTGTCATCCAACAGCGCCCGGGCCGTGCTTCCATGAATTCCCTATCCCAACGCAGCGCCGCCGAGATTTCCCGATTCCCGCGCACCCCATGTCTGGCCGGGAGCGATGGCGAAGCCAAGCGCGCCGAGTTGCTGCGCTATTTCCACGCCACCTTTGACCGCTACGAATCGCTGTTCGAGGTGCTGAGCTGCGACGTGGCGTACTACACAAAGCCGATCAGCCTGCGTCACCCGCTGATTTTCTACTTCGGCCACACCGCCACCTTCTTCATCAACAAGTTCCTGCTCGCCGGCCTGATCGACAAGCGCATCGACCCGCGCCTGGAATCCATGTTCGCCATCGGCGTCGATGAAATGAGCTGGGACGATCTCGACGACGCCCGCTACGACTGGCCGACGGTCGACGAGGTGCGCGCCTACCGCCGGCAGGCGCGGCAAGTCATCGATGGCGTCATCCGCCATACGCCCTTCGCGCTGCCCATCGGCTGGAACGATCCGTTCTGGGCGGTGCTGATGGGGATCGAGCACGAACGCATCCACCTCGAAACCTCTTCCGTGCTGATGCGCCAGCACGCCCTGCGCTATGTCAAGCCGCACCCGGCCTGGGCCCCCTGTCGCGACAGCGGCCCGGCGCCAGTCAATGCGCTGGTCGATATTCCCGGCGGCCGGGTCGTGCTCGGTCGCGCCCTGAGCGATCCGTTCTACGGCTGGGACAACGAATACGGCCAGCATCGGGCGGAAGTTGCGGCCTTCCAGGCGTCCCGCCATCTGGTCAGCAATGGCGAGTTCCGCGAGTTCGTCGCTGCCGGCGCCTATGCCGACGACCGTTACTGGGACGACGAGGGCGCTGCCTGGAAACGCTTTGCCCAGGCGACCCATCCCACTTTCTGGGTGGCCGACGCCAGCGTGCCGGGCGGCTGGAAGCTGCGCCTGCTCGCCGAGGAAGTGCCCATGCCCTGGGACTGGCCGGTGGAAACCAACTGCCTGGAAGCGCGCGCCTTCTGCCGCTGGAAATCCGAACAGAGCGGCCAGCCGCTGCGTCTGCCGAGCGAGGACGAATGGCATCGCATCCACGACCATGTGCAGCTCTCCGACGTGCCGCCCGACGCGCCGGCCGCCGCCAACCTGCATCTTGACCACTGGGCTTCGAGTTGCCCGGTGAACCGCTTCGCCCACGGCGAGTTGTTCGATGTCGTCGGCAATGTCTGGCAATGGTGCGAAACGCCGACCTATCCCTTCGACGGCTTCGCGGTCCATCCGATCTACGACGACTTCACCAGCCCGACCTTCGACGAGCGCCACAACATCATCAAGGGCGGCAGCTGGATCGCCACCGGCAACGAATCCCGCGCTGCCTCGCGCTACGCCTTCCGGCGCCACTTCTTCCAGCATGCCGGCTTCCGCTACGTGGCGACTGAAATGCCGGTGACCAATCCGGTCTCCGCTTACGAAACCGACGCCATGGTCTCGCAGTACGCCGAATTCCATTACGGCGACCCGGCCTTCGGCGTGCCCAACTTCCCCCGGGCAATGGCCGAACTCGCCATCGCCGCGCATCGCCGCCACGGCAACGGCGCGCCGGTGCGCGCCCTCGACCTCGGCTGCGCCACCGGCCGCGCCAGCTTCGAACTGGCGCGGGTGTTCGAGCAGGTTGTCGGCATCGACTTCTCGGCGCGCTTCATCCAGGTCGCCATCCGTCTGCAGGAAACCGGCACCGTCCGCTACACCCTGCCCGACGAAGGCGAACTGGTCAGCTACCACGAGCGCCGCCTGGACCGCCTGGGCCTCGCCGAAACGGCCGGCCGGGTAGCGTTCTGGCAGGGCGATGCGTGTAACCTGAAAGACATCTTCGGCGGCTTCGACCTCATCCTCGCCGCCAACCTGATCGACCGCCTGTACGCCCCGCGCCGCTTCCTCGACAGCGTCGCCGCCCGCCTCAACCCTGGCGGCCTGCTGGTGCTGGCCTCGCCCTATACCTGGCTGGAGGAATACACCAAGCGCGACGAATGGATCGGCGGCTACAAGAAGGACGGCGAGTCCTACACCACGCTCGACGGTCTGAAGGACATCCTCGGCGCCAGCTTCACCCTCGTCGAAGGACCGCAAGCCGTCCCCTTCGTCATCCGCGAAACCCGCCGCAAGCACCAGCACACCCTGAGCGAGGTGACGGTGTGGAAGCGCAGGTCATGAGCAGCGGGGCGTCGCATTTAGCCTGACGGGGCGAGAGAATAGGCGTGCTCTTAAGATTGGTCTTTCTAGCAACCTGTCAGACGTAAGCGCCCCCGCGAACTCTGCTTGATTTCTGATTCAGGCGGTAGCCTAAACTGCCGGCGATGCGGCAGCAACTCGCCGATCCGGCTGTTGGGTTGAGTCGGCAGGCGCGACAGAATGTCCTTCAGGTAGAGGAAAGGATCGTGGCCGTTGAGCTTGGCTGACTGGATCAGACTCACGATGGCGGCAGCCCACCTGCCGGCGAGCGTGCTGCCGGCGAAGGTCTGTTCTTTCGGTCCGTGGCAATCGCCGGATGCGGTTCTCGATCCAGTTGTTGTCGATCGACGCCTGATAGGGCTTCTGGATTTAGACCAGCGCCTGTAGGAGGCAATGATCAGACAACAACGAAGTCGGACCCCGTCAATGTCGGTTCGCCGATCAGGGTTGCAAATTGAACGGCCGCGCCTGTACCGTTACCGTCTGCATCGTAGTAAAGGTTGCCATTTGTCGTGTTGTAGAGAATGTAATCGTTGGCATCGACGGCCACTCCATTGCCGGCAACAAAATTGGCATCGGACAAGCTGCCGGTTGCAGTCAGTTTGGTGAAAATCTTGTTCTCCAACTGGATGACATCCTCGATGTGTGAAAAATCGTTGATGGTGTCTACGTTGGTGCTGCCATTCAGGGCGGTATCAAACCGGAAGGTATCATTGCCGGCGCCGCCAATCAGGGTATCGATGCCGGCGCCACCATTGAGGGTGTCGTTGCCGGTTCCGCCGTAAATTGTGTCATTGCCGGCTAGGCCGGCAATGACGTTGTCCGCATTGTTGCCGGTGAGGATGTTGGCGGCGGCATTGCCGGTCAGGTTGAGCTTGCTGGTGCTGGTGGCACTGGCGTCGAGATTCTCCAGGGTGGCCGCGAGCGTCAGAGTGACGGCGGCGGCATTACTTGAAGAACCGCGCAATTGCAGGGTGTCGCTGGTGTCGGTTTTGGAGGTTTCAGTGACCTTGTCCTGAAGGGCCCCTGTTGTCGTCAGGTCTACGATGTAGGTGTCGTTGCCGGCGCCACCGATCAGGGTGTCGACCCCGCCCGCCCCA
>JAFIHA010000035.1 GCA_017848965.1 Dechloromonas aromatica (nom. nud.)
TCACCGGCAGGTGGGCGAAGGACCACTTGCCGCGCTTGACCTCGAATTCTTCCGGACAGGCCAGTTCGAGCAAATGGCCGACGGCCGACGAGACGACGTATTCGTCGTTTTCGAAGTATTCGTCGTGCTTGGTGAAACCACCGAGCGCCTTGGCGATGTCGCTGGCGACGGAGGGTTTCTCGGCGATGATCAGTTTTTTGCTCATGGGGTCTGCCTGTCAGGTGCCGGGCATGATAAGTGGGCGCCGGACGGATTGGCAAGGGCGGTTACGATTCAGCGCCGGATCAGTCAATACGCTGGTAACGGTTACCCGGCAGGATGCCGATGCGCCCCGCCAGCTCCAGCGTCAGCAGTTCGCCGTGCAGAACGTCGGCAGGCATGCCGCTGCGCTCGACCAGTTCATCGAAGTTGCAGGGGTCGTGGCCGATCACGGCCAGCAATGCCGGTTCGCGTTCGTCGGTGGGTGGCGTTGCGCTTTGGCCTGGCGGGTTACCAAGTTCCTCGAGAATGTCATTTGCCGTCTCGACCAGTTTGGCGCCTTCGCGGATCAGGCGATGGCAGCCGCGTGACTGCGGCGCATGGATGGAGCCGGGGATGGCGAAGACTTCACGTCCCTGTTCGCCGGCCTGGCGGGCGGTGATCAGGGAACCGCTCTCGACGGCGGCTTCGACGACCAGGACGCCGAGCGAGAGGCCGGCGATGATGCGGTTGCGGCGCGGGAAGTTGGCAGCGATTGGTGGGGTTCCGAGCGGGAACTCGGAAACGATTGCGCCGCGTTCGACGATGCTCAGCGCCAGGTCACGGTTGCGTGCCGGGTAGACCCGGTCGGCACCGGTGCCGATGACGGCGATGGTGGCGCCTCCGGCGGTCAGTGCGCCGTGGTGCGCGGCGGTGTCGATGCCCAGCGCCAGGCCGCTGACGATGCTCAGTCCTCTTTCGGCCAGCGCGGCGGAAAACTGCCTTGCGTTGCGCAGTCCCTGGGGCGTTGCGTTACGGCTGCCGACGATGCCCAGGGCCGGGCGCTGGAGTAGCGAGGGATCGCCGCGCACGAAGAGCAGCGTTGGCGGGTCGGCAATGTTGAGTAGCTGGCCGGGATAGGCAGGGTCGGCCAGAGTCAGGATGTGTTGATTCGGCTGTCCGGCCCAGTCGAGGTGGCGTTCGATGGCGTCGCCAAGCGGGAAATCCAGAAGCAGTTCGAGCTTGCTGCCGATGACGCTGCGCAGCTTGCTCGGGCTGGCGGCGAAAACGGCCTCGGGTAAACCGAAAGCAGCGAGAAGCTTGCGTTGCGTCTCGCTGCCGATGCCAGGAATCAGGGCTAGCCGCAACCAGGCGGTCAGTCCCTGAGTGTCGATCACGGATTGCGGGCTGCGTCGCCGACGATTACCGACTTCGAGGATTCGATGACCAGTGCGTAGGCGACATGATCGAAGGTGCGGAAAACGAAGGCCAGACCGTAACGTTCTTCCGGAATCGTGGTTTCCTCCCGCTTGATATCGGCGTCCAGGTGCAAGGCAGTGCGTTTGCGATACAGAGCCACGACATGACCGTGCTCGATACCGTCGGCTTCACCGCGGTTGATCGTGACCACCGAGCCGGCACCGCCTTCGTTGATGGCACCATAGATCGACATGATCTGGGCGCGCACTTCGACTTCCGGCGGATGTGGCACGTAGGCGACGATATTCTGCTCGGGGGCCGGCTTCAGCCAGTCGCCGCGGGTGACCTCTTCCTTGGCCATGGTGATGCGCACCGTTGCCGGCTCACCCGGACGAGTCAGGCGGGCGTTGCCGAGGAAGAAGGCTTCGTGGGCGACGACCTTGCCGGTTTCCGGATCGGTCAGCGGCTTGCCCGGGCGGAAGACATGCCATTTTTCGATGCTGGCATCCGGGATGCCACTGACGTAGGCGGTGTCGCCATTGCCGAGGACGACGCGGTCTTCTTCGGTGGCGACGATGCGGGCAGCGGCCTTTTCGTCCTCTTCCGAGATGATCAGCGGTTGCGAGATGAAGGGCTCGATGGCGTTTGCCGGGATGCTGGAAATGTTGCCGCTGGCTGCGCTTTCATAAACCTTGGGCTGAAGCCGGCCGGAAAGCGGTTTGCCCAGGCGCAGACGGGGATTGCCATCGGAGAGGTCGAGCCAGACAACGTCGCCGGGATAAATCAGGTGCGGATTCTTGATCTGGTCCTTGTTGAGACGCCAGATTTCCGGCCAGCGCCAGGGTTTTTTCAGGAATTTCCCGGAAATGGCCCACAATGTGTCGCCTTTGACTACGACATGGCGGTCCGGCGGGTTGGCAACCAGTTCCAGCGGCTCGGCGGCCGTTGCACAGATAGCTGTCACAGCCAGGATCAGCGCGGATATAATGCGAAGCATGGGTAATCCCTCACGTACCGGTGGAACGCACTGCAGATTCGTAGGTCCAAATGGCGTCTGCAAGTCACGTTCATATCTCGAGAATTGCTTTAGATTCTGCATGTAATCCTCTAAGCAAGCAAGCATTTTCACCCTGTTTTCCATGGCACTATTACCCATTTTGCGTTTTCCCGATTCCCGCTTGCGAAAAGTCGCGGCACCAGTCACGAAAATTGACGATCGCATTCGCCGACTTGCTGCCGACATGGCGGAGACCATGTATGAAGCACCGGGCATCGGTCTCGCTGCGACGCAGGTCGATGTGCACAAGCGGCTGGTGGTGATCGATGTCTCCGAAGACAAGAGCCAGCTGCGTGTTTTCGTCAATCCCGAGATCGAGAGCGCGGAAGGTATCGCGCTGGGCGAGGAGGGCTGTCTTTCGGTTCCCGGGATTTACGACAAGGTCGAACGGGCCGAGCGGGTGCGTGTCCGCTATCTGGACCTTGACGGCAACGCCCAGGTGCTGACCGCGGAAGGACTCCTCGCGGTGTGCATCCAGCACGAGATCGATCATCTCGACGGCAAGGTTTTTGTCGATCATCTTTCCCAACTCAAGCAGACGCGGATCAAGAGCAAGCTTGCCAAACAGGCGCGTGTCACCGCATGAAGCTGATTTTCGCGGGAACGCCGGAGTTCGCGGCACAGGCGTTGCAGGCAATCGTTGACGCCGGGCACGAGGTGGTGCTGGTCCTGACCCAGCCCGATCGGCCAGCCGGACGCGGCATGGCCTTGCAGCCGTCGGCGGTGAAGCGGGTGGCGCTGGCGCATGGCATCGAGGTCTTCCAGCCGGCAACCTTGAGGGATGCCGATGCCCAGGCTCGGCTGGCGGCATGCGCCGCGGAAGCGATGGTCGTTGCAGCCTACGGGCTGATCCTGCCGCAGGCGGTGCTCGATTTGCCGCGCCGCGGCTGCCTCAACATCCATGCCTCGCTGCTGCCACGCTGGCGCGGCGCGGCGCCGATCCAGCGCGCCTTGCTGGCGGGCGATGCGCAGACCGGCGTCTGCATCATGCAGATGGAGGCCGGCCTGGATACCGGCCCGGTCCTGCTGCGTGAAGCCTTGCCGATCGCCGGCGATGACACGACGGCAAGCCTGCACGACAAGCTGGCCGACTGTGGCGCCCGGCTGATCGTCGAGGCGCTGGCCCGGCTGCCCCTGCCGGCGATGCCGCAGCCGGCAGAAGGCGTCACCTACGCGCACAAGATCGAAAAGGCGGAGGCCGCGATCGACTGGACGAAGCCGGCGGTCGAACTGGATCGCCACCTGCGCGCCTTCAATCCCTTCCCCGGGGCCCAGGCCCAGCTCGCCGGGCAGACCGTCAAGCTGTGGGCGGCCAGCCCTTGCGCCGGCAGCGGCCGTCCCGGCGAAATCCTGGCGATCGATCGCCAGACCCTGGTCGTCGCCTGTGGCGAGGGCGCGTTGGCGATCCGGGAACTGCAGAAGGCCGGCGGCAAGCGTCTGCCGGTACAGCAATTCCTGGCCGGCAATGCGCTGCGCGTGGGCGACTTGTTCACTGCTGCCGCCTGAATTCCCGCGGCGTTTCATGTGAAACCCGCTGGCGGCAGATGGTGTCGAGCAGGCCGGCAAGTCGCCAGCCGGCTTCGCTGATCCGTCGGTCGGCAATCTTTCGGGCCCGCGCCTGATAGGTGGCATCGACCAGTTGTGCCACGCTGCCAGCGTTTTCCGGGTAGAGCGAAGGCAGCAGGGCGCGGCTTTCGCGTAACCAAAGCGCCTCGTTGCCCTGTTGCGGTGGCACCTGCCCGGCGAGCAGGGCACCGGCTTTTTGCCGCAGGCGTTTGCCGCGCAGTCCCGACTTGCCCGGCAGGTCATCCCACCAGGTGTGCAGGCTGACGAAGGGGCGGCGTGCGTCAGCAGGGTCTTCCACCAGCAGGCTGTTGCCGCCGTGGTCTGCGGGGTAGCCGGCATGGAAGGGTTGGTGCAGGTCGGCCACCAGATGCGCCAGCCAGGGCAGGGCCCAGGCGACTCTTGCAATGTCCGGCGTCGTTCTCACGGTTTCGCTCAGGGCGACGATCTGGCGATCGAGTTGTCCGCGGCCACGTTTGCCCCGGTGATCGAAATCGACGTAATGCCAGTCGCTGTGCCGCCGCATGTCGGGAAAGCCCGGTAGCGGGGAGGTGGCCGCCTCCTCGGCAAAGCGTGGATCGTGGCGGATGCTGTCGGGCCAGGTGCTGGCCTCGGCAAAGATCAGCGCGCTGTCGTCGGCGCCGGCCTTTTCCCGCCAGCGGCCGTGGTCGGGGTGGTGACGCAGCGCTGAGTCGACGCAGGCGCGGGTTTCCGGCGCCATTCCTTGCCAGGCGATGAGTGCGCTCAGACGGTGGCCGGCGGCGTTCCAGGCGAGCACATCGGGGCTGGCGAGGACGGTGAGCAGGAAGATTAACAAAGGACGCATGCCGGAATTATGCCCCGTGCGATAATCCGGGCCATGTCACGTTTGCCTTCCAATTCACTGGCCTACGCCTTGCGCCAGGCGGCTCGCATCGATGCGGCGGTTTTTGCCGGCCAGAGCCTGGCCGACAATCTGCTTGCGCGGGTCGAGGCGGTGGCGCGCCCGGCGGTGCAGGATCTGGTTTATGGCAGCCTGCGCGCTTACGGCCGGGGCGACTTCTTCCTCGCCCGCCTGCTTGAGCGTCCGCTGGCGGTGGACGAAGTGCGAGCCTTGCTGCTGGTTGCCCTGTACCGGCTCGAAACCCGGCCGGAGGCGGTGCATACAGTCGTCGATCAGGCGGTTTCGGCTGCCGGCGAAATCGCCCATGGCAAGTTCCGCGCCCTGGTCAATGGCGTGTTACGCAGTTTTCTGCGCCAGCGGGTGGCTCTGGAAGCGGCCTTGCAGGCCGATCCGGTGGCCCCGAACCAGCACCCGGCGTGGTGGTTGCAGGAACTGCAGACGGCCTGGCCGGAACAATGGTCGGCCATCGTCGCCGCCGGCAACCAGGCGCCGCCGATGGCGCTGCGGGTCAATCGCCGGCGTTGCAGCCGTGCCGACTACCAAGCGCAACTGGCGGCGGCGGGAATTGCCGCCAGCCCGCTCGGCGACGATGGACTGACGCTGGCACAGCCCGTGCCGGTTGATCGCCTGCCCGGCTTCTTTGATGGCCTGGTGTCGGTCCAGGATCCTGGTGCGCAGCGTGCCGCCGAACTGCTGGCGCCGGCGCCGGGCAGCCGGGTGCTTGATGCCTGTGCCGCACCCGGCGGCAAGACGGCGCACCTGCTGGAGCGCGCCGATCTCGACCTGCTGGCGCTTGATCTCAAACCCGCCCGCTGTCGCCGCATCGAGGATGGTCTCGGTCGTCTGTACCTGGCGGCGAAGGTGGTCGCGGCCGATTGCACGCAGCTAGATCAATGGTGGGACGGCCTTCCCTTCGATGCCGTACTGGCCGACGTGCCCTGTACCGCCAGCGGCGTCGTGCGGCGTAATCCGGACGCCAAATGGCTGCGGCGTCCGGAGGACATCGCCAGCTTTGCCCTGACCCAGTCGCGCATCCTCGATGCCCTGTGGCAGGTGCTCAGGCCGGGCGGTAAACTGCTCTATGCGACCTGCTCGGTCTTCCCCCGGGAAAACCAGCGGCAGATCAGGGGTTTCCTCGCTCGCCAGCCGGCAGCGGGGATCATTCACGAAGAACAGATACTTCCCGATGCGGAGCGCGATGGCTTTTTCTACTGCCTGCTCGAAAAGCGTTCTTGAACGTTGCCGTGCCTGGCTGCTACTGCTGATTTTCCTGCCGGTGTTCGGCTGGGCGGCGGATATCGAGGTGCGCGACCAGCGCCTGACTGCGGGCGACGACGCCTACGTGTTGGCGGCCGATTTCCGTTTCGAGCTCAGCCCTCGCCTGGAAGAAGCGGTCAATCGTGGCGTCGTGCTTTATTTCGTCGCCGAGTTCGAACTTGCCCGCGAGCGCTGGTACTGGTTCGACCAGAAGCTGGTCAGCAAGCAACTGACCTACCGTCTCTCCTATCACGCGCTGACCCGGCAATATCGCTTGAGCACCGGTGGCTTGCACCAGTCCTTCGCAACCCTGGGCGAGGCCCTGGTCATGCTGCGTCGTTTGCGCAACTGGCAGGTGATCGAGCGCAACGACCCGGTGGCAGTTCCCGGCAGCACCTACCAGGCGGCCTTGCGCCTGCGGCTGGACATTGCCCAGTTACCGCGTCCCTTCCAGATCAGCGCGCTCGGCAGCAAGGACTGGAATCTCGAGTCGGACTGGAAAATCTGGTCGGCGACCCTGCCGCCCCCGCCTACCCCTGCTCCCGTGCCGGAGGATAAGTGAAGCGACTCCTCGCTGCCGCCGGGGCGCTGGCTGCCGCCATCGGCGGCATTCTCTGGTTCCTGCTGCTGATGGCGACGGAAGCCGACACCGTCGTCTTCTCGCGCAACTACCCGCTGCTGGTCGGGCTCAACGTCGTCCTGGCGCTGGCCATGCTGGCACTGGTCGGCTGGCAGCTGAGCACCTTGTGGCGCGATTATCGGGCGCAGGTCTTCGGTGCCCGTCTCAAGCTGCGTCTGATGCTGATGTTCGGCGTCATCGCGGTGTTGCCGGGGGCGCTGGTGTATGGCGTTTCGGTGCAGTTCGTGACGCGCTCGATCGAAAGCTGGTTCGACGTGCGGGTCGAAAAGGCGCTGGAGTCCGGCCTGCAACTGGGGCGCTCCTCGCTCGATTCGCTGCTCGAGAACCTCTCCCAGCGGGCGCGCGACATGGCCGACGAATTATCGGTGGTGCCGGAAACCGCCCAGCGTTCGGCACTGTTCCGTCTGCGCGAGGAGCGCGGCGTCCATACGGCGGCGCTTTTTTCCCTCAGCGGCCAGTTGTTGTCCAGCGCCACCGGCGACCTCGGCAACCAGCTACCCAATGCGCCGAGCCAGGCCCAGTTGCGCCAGGCTCGTGCGGCGCAGGGCCTGAGCGGGGTCGAAGGCGAGAACGAACGGATGTTCATGCGCGTGCTGGTGCCGGTGACTTCGCTCGAGCTTTTCGCCGAACCGCGCATCCTGCAAGTGACCCAACGGGTGCCGGCCACGCTGGCGCTCGATGCGGAAGCGGTCCAGGATGTCTACCGTGACTATCAGGAACTGCAACTTGCGCGTCAGGGCCTGACCGGGATTTATGCGCTGACGCTGACGCTGACCGTGCTCGTCGCGCTGTTCAGCGCTTTCGCGCTGGCCTTCTGGATGGCCCGCCGGCTGGTGGCGCCGATGTACATCCTGGCCGAGGGTACACAGGCCGTGGCGCAGGGCGATTTCTCGCAGCGCCAGGCGATCTACAGCGGTGACGAACTCGGCGTGCTGACCCAGTCCTTCAACCGGATGACCCGGCAACTGGCCGACGTCCGGCGCGAGAACGACCGCCACAGGGCCTACCTGGAATCGATCCTGGCCAACCTCTCGGCCGGGGTCCTGGTTTTCGACCGTGACTTCCTGTTGCGTACGGTCAATGGCGGCGCGAGCAGCATCCTTGATGACGATTTTGCCGGCCTGATCGGCCTGGCACCGGCGGACTGGCCGCGCCAGCAGGTTCTCGCCGCCTTCATCGACCAGCATTTTGCCGGCACCGACGAACCGGAGTGGCGGGCGCAACTGGAAATCGAGCGGCCGAACAGTGCGCCGCAGGTGCTTTTGCTGCGCGCCTCGCGCCTGCCGGAAAGCAGTGGTGGCGGTGACGTCGTCGTCTTCGACGACGTCACCAACCTGATCGCCGCCCAGCGCACCGCCGCCTGGGGCGAAGTGGCGCGGCGTCTGGCGCACGAGATCAAGAACCCGCTGACGCCGATCCAGCTTTCCGCCGAGCGCCTGCAGTTCAAGCTGGCCGAGCGCCTGAGCAACGGCGATGCCGAGATGCTTTCGCGCGGTACGCAGACGATCATCGCCCAGGTGCAGGCGATGAAGCGGATGGTCGACGATTTCCGCGATTACGCCCGCAAGCCGGTGCTGGAAGTCGCGCCACTCGACCTCAACGGCCTGCTGCGCGAAGTGCTCGGGCTGTATGAAAGCTCGTCGGTGCATTTCGACAGCCGCCTGGGTGAGGGTTTGCCGCAGGTATGCGGCGACGCGACCCAGCTACGGCAGATCATCCACAATCTGTTGCGCAACGCCGAGGATGCCCTCGAAGGACGCGCCGACGGGCGGGTCGAGATCGTCACCGAAGTGGCCGGGCGTTGCGTCCGCCTGCGCATCACCGATAACGGTCCGGGTTTCCCGATCGAGTTGCTGCCGCGCATCTTTGAACCGTATGTGACGACCAAGGCCCGGGGTACCGGGCTCGGTCTGCCCATCGTCAGGAAGATCGTCGATGAGCATCAAGGTAGTATAGAAATCAGCAATGCGCCGGCCGGCGGTGCGCGGATCGACATCCGCCTGCCGCTGGTGCGGGACAAGGAGGCCAAGCATGGCAATCATTCTGGTCGTTGATGACGAAGTCGGCATCCGCGAACTGCTTTCAGAAATCCTGATCGACGAGGGCTACGACGTGCGCCTTGCCGAGAACGCCACGGCGGCGCGCCGCGTGCGTAGCGAGCTACGCCCGGACCTGGTGCTGCTCGACATCTGGATGCCGGATACCGACGGCATTTCGCTGCTCAAGGAGTGGCATGCCGGAGGTCACCTCAACATGCCGGTGGTGATGATGTCCGGTCACGGGACGATCGATACCGCGGTCGAGGCGACGCGCTTCGGTGCCTTCGACTTCCTGGAAAAGCCGATTGCCCTGCAGAAACTGCTCGGCAGCGTGCAAAAGGCGCTCAAGCACGACGCGCCGCCGACGCGCCCGCCGCTGACGCTGGAAGCTTTTTCCCGCCTGCCCTTCGTCAAGGAATTCCGCCGCCGGCTGGAGCAGGCGGCGGCCAAGGCCTCGGTGGTGCTGATCAAGGGCGCCACCGCCGGCATGGCGGAGATCGCCGCGCGTACGCTGCTGGCGCCACGCGCGCCCTGGCTCGACCTGTCGACGACGAGCAGTGCGCTGAGCCAGGAAGTGCTGGAAAAGACCAGCGGCGGCATCCTTTTCGTTCCCGATCTTGCCGCGTTGGGCAAGATGCAGCAGATGAACCTGGCCTTTGCCGTCGACCGCGCCGACAAGCTTAACCTGCAACTGATCGCCGCCAGTACCACGCCGCTTTCCGTGCTTGCCGAGCATGGCTGGGACAGCAAGCTGATCGCCCGCCTCGGCGAGATCTGGGTGGCCTTGCCGGCGCTCGCTGGTCATGTCGACGATCTGCCGGAAATCGCCAGCCTGCTGCTCGGCAATTTCGTCGAACGCGGCGAAGTACCGCATCGGCGTTTCTCGACGGCGGCGCTCAACGCCTTGCGCACGTTGCCCTGGAAACGCCATGCCGATGCCAGCTGGAACGTTCTCTACGGGTTGGTGCGCAATCTGGCGCTGACCGCGCTCGACGACGAGATCGACGCTGACGACGTGGCCCGGGTGATGCCCGAGCAGGAGGAGGAGAGCGGCGCCGCGCTTTCCTTCCTGCCGCTCTTCGAGCAGCCGCTGCGCGAGGCGCGCGATGCCTTCGAGAAACTCTACTTCGAACATCACCTGCGCCAGGAAGGCGGCAACATGACCCGGCTGGCGGAGCGTTCCGGGCTCGAACGCACCCACCTCTACCGTAAGCTGAAGCAGCTCGACATCCGGCTCGGCAAACGCAACGACGAATGAAGACGGGGGAGGGGGCATGAAGATTGTCATTCTCGGCGCCGGCCAGGTCGGCGCCAGCGTTGCCGAAGGCCTGGTCTCGGAAGAGAACGACATCACCATCGTCGACCAGGACCCGCAGCGTCTCGCCCAGTTGCAGGACCGCCTCGACCTGCGCACCGTCGTCGGTGACGCGGCGACACCGTCGGTGCTGCGCAGTGCCGGGGCCGAGGACGCCGACATGGTGATCGCCGTGACCCAGAGCGACCAGTCCAACCTGGTCGCCTGCAAGCTGGCGCATTCCGTCTTCAACATCCCGACCCGCATCGCCCGCCTGCGTTCGCGCGACTTTCTCGAAGACGAGGTGCTGCTCTCGGACGACAACTTCGCAGTCGATTTCGCGCTCTGCCCGGAACAGGTGATCACCGACTACATTCGTCGCCTGATCGAATTTCCGCGCGCCCTGCAGGTGCTCAACTTTGCCCGCGGCCGGGTCTGTCTGGTCGGCGTCCGCGCCTACGACGGCGGGCTGATCGTCGGCAAGCCGATCAAGGCCATGCGCGACCTGCTGCCGCCGGAAATCGATGCCCGCATCGCCGCCATCTTCCGCGACAACCAGCCGGTTTTCCCTGAGGGCGACACCATCGTCAAGAGTGGCGACGAGGTCTTCCTGCTCGCTGCCACCGAGAACATCCATCCGGTCCTCAACCAGCTGCGGCGCGAAGTCAGCCGGGTCGAGCGGATCATGATCGCCGGTGGCGGCAACATCGGCCTGCGCCTGGCCAAGTCGCTGGAAGGGCATTACGAGGTCAAGCTGATCGAAGGCCGGCGGCCGCGCGCCGAACTGCTTGCCAACGAGCTCAACGACACCCTGGTGCTGTGCGGCGACGCCACCGACGAGGAATTGCTGGAGCAGGAAAACATCGGCGAGATGGATCTCTTCCTCGCCATGACCAACGACGACGAAGACAACATCATGGCCGGCAGCCTGGCCAAGCGCCTTGGCTGCAAGCGCGTCGTCGCCCTGATCAACCGCCGTGCCTACGCCGAGATGATCGAGGGCGGGCCGATCGACATCGGCATCTCGCCGGCCCAGGTCTCGATCGGCACGCTGCTCGCTTACGTCCGCCAGGGCGACGTCGCCGAAGTTCATTCGCTGCGTCGTGGCGCCGCCGAAGCGCTGGAGATCGTTGCCCACGGCGACCGCAATACCTCCAAGGTGGTCGGCCGCCGCATCGATGAAGTCGAGTGGCCACGCGGCGTCACCGTTGCCGCCATGGTGCGCAATTTCGAAGAACCGATGGTTGTCGGCCAGACCGATGACTGGACGGCGATCACCCGCTACGGCGAGGTGGTGATCGCCCACCACGACACGGTGATCGAGCCGGACGACCACGTGATCATATTCTGCACGCGCAAGAAGCTGGTGAAGAAGGTCGAGAAGCTGTTCCAGGTCGGTTTCCATTTCCTGTGAGCCCGCAGGTCATGACCCGTTTCGCCTCCGTCCATCGCGCCCTCGGCATGATCCTGATGCTGTTCGGTCTGGCCCTGCTGGCGCCGCTGGTCGTTTCGCACAGCGCCGACGATGGCGCGCAGCGCGCCTACGATCTGGTCTTCCTGCTCACCGAGTTGTGCGGCACCTTCCTCTGGTACCGCTACCGCCACAGCTCCCGCGATCTCAGCGTGCGCGACGGCTTCCTGCTGGTGGTCCTGGTGTGGACGGTGTTGCCGGCGTTTTCCGCGCTGCCGTTCATGATCCAGCTCGGCATGAGCCACACCGACGCTTATTTCGAAGCGGTTTCTGCGCTGACCGCGAGCGGCGGCACCGTGATGTCCGGGCTCGACAGCCTGCCGCATTCGATCAACCTCTGGCGTCACCTGATGCAGTGGCTGGGCGGCATGGGGCTGATCGTCCTGGTCGTCGCCATCCTGCCGATGCTCGGCATCGGCGGCCGGCAGATGCTCGCCGCCGAGATCCCGGGGCCGATGAAGGACAACCGCCTGACGCCGCGCGTCACCCAGACGGCGAAAGGCCTGTGGCTGATCTATGTGGCGATGACGATCGCCTGCATCCTCGCCTATGCCTGGGCCGGCATGAGCTGGTTCGATGCCTTCTGCCACGCCTTCTCGACCGTCTCGCTCGGTGGTTTCTCCACCCACGATGCCAGTCTGGGCTATTTCGCGTCGCCTACCATCGAATGGATCTGCCTCGCTTTCATGTTTTTCTCCGGGGTCAATTACGCCACGCATTTCCTGGCGCTGACCGGGCGCTCGCTGTTCGTTTACGGTCGCGATCCGGAGGCCGGCTGGTTTGTCGGCATCCTGTTCGCCAGCGGTTTCGTCCTCGCCAATTACCTGTGGAAGGAGGGCAGCATCGCCGACATGGACGAAGCCTTCCGGCTCGCCCTGTTCAACGTCGTTTCGGTGGCGACCACCACCGGCTATTCGACCATCGATTACGGCCAGTGGCCGATGTTCGCCGGCCTCTGGATGCTGTTCCTGTGCAGTTTCTCGACCAGCGCCGGATCGACCGGCGGCGGCATCAAGATGATGCGCGCCCTGCTGCTCTACAAGCAGGTCTATCGCGAACTGGTCCGCGCCATGCACCCGGCGGCGGTCTACAACGTCCGCCTCGGCGGCGCCACCGCGCCACAATCGGTGCTGTTCGCAGTACTGGCGTTTGCTTTCGTCTACATGGTCAGCATCGTCTCGATGACGCTGATCCTGGCTTTCACCGGCCTCGACATCGTCACCGCGTTCAGCGCCGTCGTCGCCAGCATCAACAACACCGGCCCCGGGCTGGGCCTCGTCGGACCGCATTCGAACTTTTCAGTCCTTGGCGATTTCCAGACCTGGGTGTGTACGTTTGCGATGCTGTTGGGACGGCTGGAGATCTTTACCTTACTGGTGGTTTTGACGCCGGCGTTCTGGAGGAAGTAGAGAGGCTGGGTTTCAGCGCCTGGCTTGCGGGCGTGTTAGGTCGTTTAACCACTGGGTTCCGCCGTTGACCGGCGGGCGTACTTTCTTCTTGTTTCGCCAAGCAGAAAGTAGCCAAAGAAGAAGGCGACCCTAGGTCGGCGCCCCGCTGCGCGGGGTACCCTGCGCTACTCGGCCCTGGCGGGGGCTGCGCAACTCGCCGCTACGCGGCTCAGACAGTGCTCGCCCTTTATCCGCCAACGCCTGCGTTGCTCGGCGCCTCCCAAGGGGCCCGGCAAACCGATCGCTGCTGAAAGCACAACGCTCTTTCAACCGCAAACTTTGGCCAACCGCTGTTTTTCGGGGCCCCCCTGAGAGGCGCTGAGCAACGCAGGGGTGCCGGGGGAAGTCGGCGAGGACTGTCTGAGGCCCGCAGGGCCGAGTTCCGCAGCCGCCCGGCGCGCCGAGTAGCGCAAGGGACCGGGCGTAGCCCGGCGCCGACCTGGGGGTGGCTTTTTCTTTGGCTGGCGGTTTCAAAGACCGAGTGCAACATTTGGAATCATCCCTGCTTTGTCCATGAAGATGTTATCGAAGAACACCTCGGCGGGAGAGCGCCATCCCAGGGTTTTTCTCGGCCGCATATTGAGTTCCCAGGCGATGTGATCGA
>JAFIHA010000036.1 GCA_017848965.1 Dechloromonas aromatica (nom. nud.)
GGAAGCCCTGGCGATCGCCAACGACACGCTCTACGGCCTCGGTGCCGGCGTCTGGAGCCGCAACGGCAACGTCGCCTACCGCATGGGCCGTGCCATCCAGGCCGGCCGCGTGTGGACCAACTGCTACCACGCCTACCCGGCGCACGCCGCTTTCGGCGGCTACAAGGAATCGGGCATCGGCCGCGAGACGCACAAGGTCATGCTCGACCACTACCAGCAGACCAAGAACCTGCTCGTTTCCTACGCCGAACAGAAGCTCGGCTTCTTCTGAGCGAATCTCCTCCACTGTCCCTTTGCGGGGAACTTGCGGGGGCGGGCGACCGCCCCCTTTTTTTCGAATTCCCGGAGTTTTCATGAAATCCGTCTTCCGCGCCGCCGGCCTCTTCCTCGCCGCCAGCCTGCTCGCCCCAGCCCTGTCCGCCCACGCCAGCGAAGCCATCGTCAAGAAGGCGCGCTGCGTTGCCTGCCACGCCGTCGACGTCAAGCGCGTCGGCCCCGCCTATAAGGACGTTGCCGCCAAGTACCGAGGTGACGCCAAGGCGCCCGCCGCCCTCTTCGACAAGGTCCGCCACGGCGGCGCCGGCAACTGGGGCACGGTACCGATGCTGCCCCACCCCGCCGACAAGATCAGCGACGACGACCTCAAGCAGGCGATCGCCTGGGTGCTCTCGCTGGAATGAGCCTCACGGCCGGGCGGCCGGCTCCAGCCGCAGCAGCCGCCCGTCCGCCGCGTCGGTCAGCAGGTAGAGAAAGCCGTCCGGCCCCTGCCGGACATCGCGGATGCGGCCGACCTGGCCGACCAGCAGGCGCTCCTCGCCGACCACCCGCTCGCCGTCCAGTTCCAGCCGCAGCAAGGCCTGCGCCTTCAGCGCGCCGACGAAGAGATTGCCCTGCCAGCCGGGAAACCGCCCGCCCGTGTAAAACGCCATGCCGGACGGCGCAATCGACGGCGTCCATTGGTACAGCGGCTGCTCCATCCCCGGCAAATGCGTACCGACGCCGATCTTCGTCCCCAGCCCGTAATTGACCCCGTAGGTGATCAGCGGCCAGCCGTAATTGCGGCCGGGCCGTATCACGTTGATCTCGTCGCCGCCCTGCGGCCCGTGCTCGTGCGTCCATAAAGCGCCGCTCTGCGGATGCAGCGCCGCCCCCTGCATACTGCGATGGCCGGTGCTGTAGACCTCCGGCCGGGCGCCGGCAACGCCGCGCCAGGGATTGTCGGCCGGCACCCGGCCGTCGTCGTGCAGACGGAGCAGCTTGCCGGCGAGATCGCCGGGCGCCTGCGCCCGCTCCATCTCGCCGCGGTCGCCCTGGGTGATGTAGAGCATGCCGTCGCCGCCGAACACCAGGCGCGAACCGAAATGCACGCGGCCGAGCGACTTCGGCTGCTGGCGATAGATCACCTGCAGATCGACCAGTCGGCTGCCACCGCCATCGCTGACCAAGCGCCCGCGCGCCACCTCAGTTCCCGCACCGCCCTCACCGCCCCCGGCGTAGGACAGATAGACCCAGCCGTTGCTGGCAAACTGCGGATGCAGCACGACATCGAGCAACCCGCCCTGACCGCGCGCCACCACCGCCGGCACCCCGACCACCGACCGCGGATCGAGCCGCCCGTCGGCCCCGACCAGGCGCAAACTCCCCGGCCGCTCGCTGACCAGAAAACGGCCATCGGGCAGGAAAGCGACTGACCACGGATGCTCCAGCCCTGCGCTCAACTCAACCACCCGAAAAGCCGCCTTCTCGCTGCGCTGCACCTCGCCAGCGGCGCGGGCGGTTGGAAGGACAGCGACGAACAGCAAGCCACCGAACAGGAAACGCCAGACCATGCCGCTCTCCAGAACAGCCCACGCGGGGCAGGAGTCGGATAGACCTGAACGAGGGTGGAAAATTCCGCTGGGATGAGGGCGGCTTTGCGCTGCCGAGCATTCTCGATGGGGCTCGCGAGGATCACGCAACGCCTCGTCGCGAATCACGCTGGGCGGGAAATGCTGGCGACGCCTTCGCAGGTCAAGGCAAAATTCCGTTGTCAGTGGCATAGTCTTCCACCTACGAGCATCGCCGGCCTCCCAAAAACGCCGCACGGCAGATGTTGGCCTTTTTCACAAGATGCTTGATTGATAGCGAAACCAGCATCAGATACCCAGCCCAAAAATTTTGAGATCACGGAATTATCTTGAAACGTCACTGTCCTCGACTGTTGTACAAGTACTTTGCCCCTGATCGAGCGAAGTTTTTTTCGGATCTTCGAATCCGTTACAGCCAACTTGGCGCGTTTAACGATCCGTTTGAAGGCCGACCAGAAATTACTTCTCTGTCCACTAGAGAGGAAATGCTGACCACGCTCAGGCGAGTTTTGCCGGAAGAAATTGAGCGGGTATACCAGCAACTCCCTCAACACATCCAGGCAACCTTCAGTTACAAGCAAGCACTACTGCTTGCAGAGCAGTTAGCCCAAGTTAAACAGACGGAGATGTTGGACGCGCTTGAATCAATTGGCCCTCGTGCTGTGTCGTTCATAACAGGGAAGATTGACCAGATGCTAGGAGTTCTGTGCCTTTCCGAAGTACCAGATAGCCTTCTCATGTGGGCTCACTATGCAAGCAGCCACACCGGCTTCGTTGTCGAGTTTGATGCTTGGCACCAGTATTTTCATCAACAAAAATCGGACGATGACGACTTACGCCATCTTCAGCGGGTTTGCTACCGGGAGAACAGACCGAGTGCCCCACTATCCCACATGAGCGCTATAGAACTCTTTCTCGTAAAAAGCGGGCATTGGGAATACGAACGCGAGTGGCGCATCGTTCGCCCACTCGCTGACGCCGTTGCTACCATCCCGGACACTCCCTATCCGATCAGTCTCTTCGAGATTCCTGCTGACGCCGTTACCGGTGTCATTTTCGGGGCCCGCATGAACGATGAAGTGGCCACGAGCGTTCGGGATGCCATACGAACAAATGCTGACCTGGCCTCTCTACCAATCCGCCGTGCAATCGCTGACGCAAGCCACTTTATGCTCCGCATCAAAGATGAACCCGATTAATTTCAGTAGGCCGCGCGCCACCTGCTCCATTTCTCAACACCTGTTCATTTCCGCAACAGCGCACCGGGCAACATGCGCTGCAAGGTTCCGTCGCGCAGCAGCAGGTGTTTCAGGGTGCCGGCGAGGTGGAGGAGGATCAGCGCGGCGCCGGTCCATACCAGAACCACATGCACTTGCTTGAAGGCGGCGTTGAGTCCTTCGTCGGCGGCGAACAGGCGCGGCAGTTCGTGGCCGAAGAATTTGACTGGATAGGGCGTAAAGGCCGAGGCCAGATAGCCGGCGAGCGGGGCGAGGAGCAGAAAGGCGTAGAGCGCCAGGTGGGTGGCGCCGGCCACCTTGGCCAGCGGCCCTTGCAGCGGCGAGGCCGGTGGCGGGTGGAAGCGGCGCCAGCCGAGGCGGATTGCCACCAGGAGGAGCGCGAGCAGGCCGAGCGATTTGTGCAGGCCGTAGGCGGCGCTGCGTTCGGCGCCCTTGGGCAGGTCGATCATCGTCCAGCCAAGCCAGAGCAGCCAGACGATCAGGATCGCCTGCGCCCAGTGCAGCAGGATCGCCGGCAGCGTGTAGCGGGCGGCGCTCATCGGATGCTGACGCCCCAGGGCAGTTCGCCGACGGCGATGTCGCCGGTTTTCTCGAAGCGGCCGGTGTCAATCACCGAGACGCTGCCGGAGCGCCCGTTGGCGACGTAGAGCTTGCCGCCGTCCGGGGTCAGCGCCATGTTCCAGGGCCGCTTGCCGACGGCGACGGTGCCGCTGACCGTGTTGCTGGCAACGTCGATGGCCATCACCGTACCGTCGCGGCCGTTGGAGATATAGACGCGCTTGCCGTCCGGATGGATGGCGACGCCGTTGGGGTACTGGCCGGCGGGAATCTCGGCGATGGCTTTGTGGCTGGCGACGTCGATGGCGTAGACCTTGTCGGCCAGTTCGCAGGCGACGTAGGCGCGGCTGCCGTCGGCCAGGAAGCCGATGCCGCGCGGCCGCTTGCCGACCGGAATGCTGGCGACCTGGCGGCGGGCGGCGACGTCGATCACATCGACCTGTTCGGCGTCTTCGGCGCTGACGTAGAGCCAGCGGCTGTCGGGGCTGAACACGGCGTGCTCGGGGTTCTTGCCGTGCACCTTGATGCGCGCCAGCTCCTTCGCCGCCGGGGCGCTGAGCAGCGTGACCACGTTGTCGTCCTCGACGGCGACGGCGAGCAGTTTGCCGTCCGCCGAGAGGCTGACGCCTTCCGGCGAATCGCCGACCTTGACCCGGCGCTCCAGCTTGCCGGCGGCGCTGTCCACGATCAGCAGGCTGTTGCTCTTGCCGTCGGTCAGGTAGAGCCGGCCGCTGCCGCCGGCGATGCCGCGCGGCCGTTCGCCGATCGGGAACTGGCGGACGACGGTATCGCTGGCGGTGTCGATGACGCTGACGCTGGCGCTCTTCTCGTTCGGCACGTAGGCGTAGGGTTCGGCGCTGGCGCCGGCGGCGGCGGCGAACAGGGCGAGGAGGAAACAGGAAATGGCGCGCATGTTGGCCTCAGTTGGCTTGGTAGGTGATGCCGTGCTGGCGGAAGATGGCGGCGATGCTGCCGTCGCGGCGCAGGTCGGCGACGGCCGCGCCGACCGCTTCGGCGAGCGCTGCTTCCTCGGCCTTGACGGCCATGCCGAGCGGCCAGCCGTCGATCTTCAGCTCGGCGAAGTTGGCGCTTTCCAGCACCACCTGCTGCTGCCCGGCCAGCGCCGCTTCCAGCTCGGCGCGCGGGGCGAGGACCGAGGCGATCTGGCCGGCGGCCAGCGCCCGGCCGGCTTCGGCGACGGTGGTGAAGTGTACGACGTTCTCGCGCAGGCGGCCGTTGAGCACGGAAAGCAGGAAGGAATCGGCAAGCGAGGCGGTTTCGACGCCGATCTTCTCGCGGGTGAACACTTCCAGCGCCACCGCGGCGGAGCCGGCAAGCGCCGGCACGCGCTGCGGATTGCGCGCGACAGCCAGGCTTTCGCGGTGATAGGTGCCGAAGATGCGGACCTTGTCGTTGGCCCGCGCCAGGCCTTCGTCGACCGGCACGTGGAGCATCAGGTCGGCGGGCTGGGTGCCGAGGTAATGGCCCTTCCAGACCATGTTGCGCAGGTCGTCGTTCATGTCCTCGTCGGCGTTGAAGCCGACGATCTCGGCAGCGACGCCGAGGCGGGCGGCGATGGCGCGACCGAGGTCGGCGTCGATGCCCTTGCCACCGGCCAGCGAGTACGGCGGGAAGTCGTTATAGACGGCGATGCGCAGACGTCCGCGCTGGCGAATCGTCTCCAGCGCATCGGCAACCGCCGGCAGGGCCAGGCAGAAGGGCAGCGCGGCAAGCGCCTTGAGGCAGCGGCGGCGATCATTCTTCATGGACGGTCTCCAGCCAGGCGCGGATTGCCCACATCGCTTCCTGCGACAGGGTGCCTTCGAACGGCGGCATGTAGACGCGGCCGTCACGCACGGCGCCCTTGCGGATGCGCTGCAGGAAGATTTCGTCGCCCTCGTCGCCCTTCGGCAGGTAGCGCAGATCGGGCGCGATACCGCCGGAAACGGCGCCCAGGCCGTGGCAGCGCGCGCAGTTCTGGTTGAAGGCGGAGTCGCCGATGCGGATCGCCGTCTTGTTGTCGCGGTAGGGGTTGGCGGTCTGCCAGTCGGTGCCGAGTTGCTTGAGGCCGGTGGTGTCGACCGCCTGCGGCACCACGTCGCCGTGGGCGAAGACCAGCGAGGAAGTGGCCAGGCACAGGGTGGCGACCAGGGCGCCGAGGGAAAGGTGGAAATGCTTCACGGGGTCTCCTTTGGTGAATGCGGAACAACAGCTTGTACCGGGTCTGACTGCAAGGCCTGTGCCAGTCCCCCGAAACAGCGGCCGCTCCCCCGTTTTGCCGCGCCCATTGGCAAAATCCCCCCGAAACAACATGGCACGTTTCTGGCTTCAACGGCAGCGGCGTTGCACAGACAATTGCTCCTTAAATGGGCAGGTGCTACGTTATGAAACAACAGCACATAAAAACGCATCCGGGGACGGAGGAGAGACAAGATGGGACAGATACAAGTGGTGGCCGGCCTGCACGGCCCGCGCCTGCGCGAGGCGCGGCAGGCATTTTTCGAACGTGGCGAACTGCCGGCGGGCGTGATCGATCCGCTGATCCTGCGTTCCTGGGAACGCTGCCGGCGTTTCGGACTGACCGAGAACTACGCGCTGCCGGGCGTCGAATCGCTCGACCGGGTGGCGCTGAAGACCGAGCAGTACCGCAACCGCTACCTGCTGCAACAGGTGCGGCCGATCATGGAACATGTCTATGAGCAGATTCGCGACTCGGGCAGCATGGTCATCCTGGCCGACGCCAACGGACTGCTGCTCGATACCGTCGGCGACCCCGACTTCGTCGATCGTGCCGACCGCGTCGCCCTCGCCCCCGGCGCTTCCTGGGACGAGAACCAGCGCGGCACCAACGCCATCGGCACGGCACTTTCCGAGGAGCGCCCGATCGAAGTGCTGGGCGCCGAACACTTCCTCGAACACAACGGTTTCCTGACCTGCTGCGCCAGCCCGATCTTCGGCCCGGACGGCGCACTGATCGGCGTCCTCGACATTTCCGGCGACTACCGGGCGACGCAGCGCCACACCCTGGGCCTGGCCCGACTATCGACGGCGCTGGCCGAGAAGCGCCTGTTCGAATCGGCGCACGCCGGCGACATCATCGTCTGCTTCCATTCCCGTCCCGACTACCTGGGCAGCCCCAAGGAAGGCCAGGCGGCGGTGAGCCCGGACGGCCAGGTCAAGGCGATCAACAACAACGGACTGGAAATCCTCGGCATCCGCCGCGTCGACGCGGTACGGCGCGATTTCTCGATGGTCTTCGAGCATAACCTGGGCACGCTGATCGACCGCCAGCGACAGAACAGCCAGGGCCACAGCACGATCACGGTAAACGGCCGGACGATCAACCTGGTGCTGCGCGGCAGCCTGCCAGCTTCACCCACCGCCGGTCGCGTCTACAACGTTGACAGCGGCAGCCGTCCGGCCGCCGCCCGACGCGCCGAAGCGCCCTGCCCGCAGGTGTTGACGCTGGACACCCTGAACACCGGCGACGCCCGCCTGCAACTGGCGATCGACCGCGCCCGCCGCCTGCTCGGGCGCGACATCCCGATCATGATCCAGGGCGAATCCGGCGCCGGCAAGGAGATGTTCGCCAAGGCCTTCCACAACAGCGGCCCGCGCGCCGACGGCCCCTTCGTCGCCCTCAACTGCGCGTCGATCCCGGAAAGCCTGATCGAGTCCGAACTCTTCGGCTACCAGGGCGGCGCCTTCACCGGCGCGCGCAAGGAAGGCGCGCCGGGCAAGATCCAGCAGGCGCACGGCGGCACCCTCTTCCTCGACGAAATCGGCGACATGCCGATGAACATGCAGGCGCGGCTGCTGCGCGTGCTGCAGGAACGCGCGGTGACGCCGCTCGGCAGCACGCGCGAGATCCAGGTCGACATCTCACTGGTCTGCGCCACCCACCGCAAGCTGCGCGAGGAAGTCGCCCGCGGCGGCTTCCGCGAGGATCTCTACTACCGCCTCAACGGCATGAGCGTCACCCTGCCGCCGCTGCGCGAGCGCAGCGACCTGCGTCAACTGGTCGCCAAGCTGGCCGCCGGCGAAAGCTGCGAGCGCGGCCCGGTGCGCTTCACCGAAGGCGCGCTGCAGGTGATCGAGCGCTACGCGTGGCCAGGCAACATCCGCCAGTTGTTCAACGTGATCCGCGTCGCCATCGCCCTGCTCGACGACGACGAGACGACGGTGCACGAATCGCATCTGCCGGAAGAACTGTTCGAGGCGCCGCTGGCGCCCGCCAGCGGCGAAGCACAGTGGGCGGCGGCACCGCTGGAAAATCCGGTCGGCAGCCTGGAGGAAGTCGGCCGCCAGCTCGCCCAGCGCGCGCTCGACCAGGCCAACGGCAACGTCTCGGCGGCGGCGCGCCAGCTCGGCATCAGCCGCAACACGCTGTACCGCAAGCTCGGCAAGTTATAGAGGGAAAGGATTGCGGGTCAGCGCGACGCTGACGATGTAGGCATAGGCGAGCACCGCCAGCGCGCCGTAGCCCAGGCGGGCGGCGCGCGTCCGGCCGCGCTTCAAGGCCATCGTGCCCAGTCCGATGTAGGCGAGCAGACCGCCCAGCTTGGCGGTCAGCCAGCCATCGACGAAAGGATACTGGCCGCTCCACACCGCCAGGGTCAGCGCGCTGCCAAGCAGCACGCTGTCGATGACATGCGGCAGGGTGCGGGTCAGGCGCTGGCGCAGGCGCGGCGATTCACTCGCCATCCAGTACAGCCGGAGCAGGAAGCCAGCACCGCTGAGGACGACGCAGGAGATATGCAGGTGACGCAGCAGCAGATAGGTGTTCATGCCGGCGCCTGTTGCAACTGCCGGCCGTGCCGCCACGCCGCCTGCAGGAGATTGACGGCCAGCCAGACCGCAGCGGCGATCAGCAGCACACCCGCCGGGCGGCTCAGCCAGTCGGGCAGCAACACCGCCAGCAGCGCCAGTCCGGCAGCGGCGACGAAGACCTGGAACTGGCGCTGCATCGGCGCCTCGGGCAGCAGCTTGTTCATCGGCGGCAGCGCCTTGCCGACCAGGCCGTGGTTCTGCAGGTCGAGCCAGAGCAGGAAGGGGACGATCTTGGCCAGCATGCCGACGATCAACGGCACGAAGGCGCCGAGCAGCAAGACCAGGCCGAAGGCCGGCGTCCACCGCGGATCGTCGGCGAGCGCCGGGACCAGCGCGCCGGCAGCAAGCATGGCGAGCGCCAGCAATGCGCCGTAGAGGCCGAATTGCCAGTAACGGAAGGTGGTGTCGGGCCGCGCCCGCCGCCGTTTGGCCTGCAGGCGCAGGGTCTGCACGGCGAAGGCGGCGCCGCCGGCGGCGAGCAGCAGGCGGCCGAGCCGCGCCGGCCAATCGGCGTCGAACGCCAGCGCGGCGCTCCAGGCAAGCAGCACGGCGAACAGGAAAACCGGGAAACCCCACGCCGGGCGCGCCGCGTAACCCGGCGTCAACTGGAACATCGGCACCACGACGTAGGCGACCGCCGCCAGCAGCACGCCGGCCCAGCCGGCCAGGCCCCAGGCGGCATGCAGGTCGGCCAGCGCCAGCAAGGGCAGCGACCAGCCGCCGGCGAGCGCCAGTAGCATGAACAGGCCGCTGCCGCCGACCACGGCGAGGCCGACCAGCGACAACTTGAGGCCACGGATGCTCGGACTGGTCGACGGCACCCGGAACAACGCGCTGCCGGCGGCACCGACGAAGACCAGCAGAGCCAGCGCCAGCAGCGTGCCGGCGGCATGCAGCCAGCCCGGCGCCGACCACAGGAAGCCGCCGGCCAGCGCCAGCGCGCCAAGGTTGATCGCCGGATGAACGACGCGCGCCACCCACAGCGGCCGCGCCAGCGCGGCGCCGGCGACCACCGGCAGAACCTGGATCAGCGCGCCGAGCATGACCTGCAGCATGAAGCCGACGGTGAGCAGATGGGTCGCGGCGAGCGCCGCCGGCGTCCACCGCGAAGCCAGGATGGCCGGCCCGTCGATCACGGCGAGCAGTCCGGCGAGCGCGATGAACAGCGGCGCGGTGACGAAGAAGCGCAGCGGCGCCGCCAGCGGCGGCACCTGGTCGAAGGAGAGCATGCCGCTGGCCACGACCGCCTCAGCAGGTGATGCGCACGGCGAAAGTGCCGTCGTCGCGCAGTTCGGTCCGCCAGCGGTGGCCGTTCTGCTGCAGCACGCGGTAGAGCGGGTGCGGCTCGCGGAACAGGAGGAGCAGCATTTCCTCGCCCGGCTGCAGCGTCGCCAGCATTTCCATGGTGTCGACGAAGGGTTGCGGCGGCTCCAGGTAGCGCGCGTCGACCGTGCGTTCGGCGGGGATGTCCATCAGGCCAGCTCGCTTTGCAGGCGTTCCAGCACCGCCGGCTCGCCGGCCAGATGCTGGTCGCACATCGGGTAGAGGACGTTCTCTTCCTTCATGTTGTGCTGCTGCATCATGATCAGCAGGCTTTCCGCCTGGCCGAGAAATTCCTCCAGGTCGCCGCCGTCCAGCGCCTCCTCGGCGACTTCGACCAGCCCACGCATCTGCTCGTGCTCGATGCGCATCATTTGCGTCGGCCCCATGGTCATGCCGGTACGCGCTTCGAAGGCCGGGAACAGCGTCTGCTCCTCGGCCGCGAAGTGGCGCAGCAGCGCCGCGCGGAACTGCCCGAAGGCCGCCGCGGCAGCCGCCGCGTCGCCGCGTTCGACCGCCTGCTCGGCAGCGGCATAGAAATCGTCGCAATGACGGTGATCGTCGATCAGGAATTCACGAATGCTCATGACCAGGCTCCAGTTGGGGTTCGCCGGCATTCTCCGCTGGCGCGCCGGAATGCGGCCTTGATGGAAATCAAAATCGGGGAAGCGCCGGAATTGGCGCCCCCGGTACCGGGGATCAGGGCCATGCTCTTCAGGCAGGGCCAAGCCGGCTCCGGCGTCCAGGCCGCGAGCTGTGCCAGTTTTCGCCGGCACCGGCTTCGATCAGCCAGCCCCTGTCGTTCTCTTCCAAAAATTCTTGCGTGACGCAGTTTTGCATTAAACCGTATGGTTACGACGGGGCTTTTCATTGCTTCTGCTCCTTGTCAAGCGAATTCCAGCGCCCATTGAAGCCGTGGCCGATGCCTGCCTGTTTACCATCAACCAACCCGTTCCGGGCTCGCGGCAGCACGTTCTGCGGTGCAGACGACCATGAATATCGAAGTCCTGCCGGGCTGACATGTAGCTGACCCGGAGGCTTCACCGGCGTGTCATGGTGCTTCCATAGTCTCTCGCTCTTTCAACCGAACGGGAGCGCTTCATGTTTACCTCTCCATCCGCCGAGCCGCTGGCCCACTCTGGCATCCGATTGACCTTTCTCGCGGCGCTGTGCCTGAGCCTCAGCGCCTGCCTGGGCAGTGACGACGACGCCGGCGCTCTCCTGCCCGATGGCAGCACCGCCCAGCTAGCCATTCTGGAAACCACCGACCTGCACGCCAACCTCCTCAGCTACGACTATTTCAAGCTGGCCGAAGATAAAAGCCTGGGATTCGAGCGCACTGCCACCCTCATCAAGCAGGCGCGCACGGCGTTTCCCAACAACCTGCTGATCGACAACGGCGACACCATCCAGGGCACGGCCCTGGCCGACTACCAGGCCCTGGTGACCCCGGTGGCCTGCAACCAGAAGCTGGCCACCTACAAGGCCATGGACACCATTGGCTTCGACGCTGGCACTCTGGGCAACCATGAGTTCAACTACGGTCTGCCCTACCTGGCGCAGGTCACGGGAGCGAAGTTCAACGTGGATGGCATGGCAGCCGTGGCCAGCCAGCCCACCTGCACCGGTCCCGCTTTCCCGCTGGTGCTGGCCAATGTGACCAGCAAGAAGGACGGGCAGACGCTCTACAAGCCTTACACCCTCATCAGCAAGAAGGTGACCGGCAAAGACAAAGACGGCAAAGCCATCGAAAGCACCGTGAAAGTGGCGGTGATCGGCTTTGCCCCCCCGCCTATCCTGAACTGGGACAAGCGCTGGCTGGATGGCAAGGTGGACGTGCAGGGAGTGGTCGAGGCTGCCCAAAAGTACGTGCCCCTGGCCCGCGCCGACGGAGCAGACATCGTCATCGCTGCCTCGCATGGCGGCTGGGACACCAGCACCTACACCCCCACCATGGAAAATGCCAATTACCATTTGGCCAAGGTGGCTGGTATTGACGGCATCCTGATGGGCCATTCGCACAGTGAATTCCCCAACGCCACCTGCACCACCGCAGCATGCGGCGCCGAGGGCGTGGACAAGATCAAGGGCAGCTTCTTTGGCGTACCTGCCGTCATGCCCAGCTACTGGGGCAAGGCCATCGGCGTCATCAACTACAGCCTGGTTGTGAAAAACGGCAAATGGACCATCGACACCGGCAAAACCGAGGTCAGCGTGCGCAAAACCTTGCTCGATGCCACGGCCAAAACCTATGTCGAAGTTGACCCGGCCATTGGCAATGCCGTGAAAACCGAGCACGAGGCCGCCATCACCTATGTGAAGACGCCCATAGGCCAGTCTGACTTCGCGCTGTCCAGCTACTTTGCCGATGTCGGTGACGTAACGGCCATTCAGGTGGTCAACGCCGCCCAGGCTGACTACGTGGCCAAATACGTCAGCGCCAATCTGCCGCAGTACAAAGACCTGCCGGTGCTGTCGGTGAGCGCCCCGTTCAAGAGCGGTTTTGCCGGTGGCACCGACTTCACCGACGTGGCCAAAGGCCCCATCGCCATCAATAACGCCGCCGACCTTTACCTGTACCCCAATACCGTCTACGCCGTGAAGGTGACGGGTGCAGGCATCAAAACCTGGCTGGAGAAGGCGGCCGAGCGATTCAACCGCATCGATCCGACCTTGACCACCGCCCAGGCCCTGGTGTCCAGCTTCCCCGGCTACAACTTCGACATGTTCACCTCGGCTGACATCAGCTACGAGATCGACGTGACGCAGGCCATTGGCAGCCGCATCAAAAACCTGATGTACAAGGGCGCGCCCATCAATGCCACGGCCGAGTTCATCATCGCGACGAACAACTACCGCGCCACCAGTGGCACAGCCTTTGGTCTGACGGCGGCCAACACCATCTATGCTTCGCCCGATGCCAACCGCGACGTGTTGATTGACTACATCAAGGCCCGCAATAACCTGACCCTGGCTGCCGACGGTTCTGCCCGCAGTTGGCGCTTCACCAAGGTCGCCACGGCAGGCCCGGTGACCTTCACGTCAAGCAGCGACAAACTTGCTGTGGCTCAAGCTGCCGGGCTTGCCAACATCAGTCTGGTCAGCAACGACAACGGCACCGGCAAAGGCCTGGGCGTTTACGCCATCGATCTGTCCAAATAGCCGAGCAATCCCCGGGATGGGGAACAAGAAAGACTGAGCCAGCCCCAGAGCCTGATCCGGGTGGACACCGGACCAGGCTGTTTGGGGAACACCCGAGTTGTGGCCGGCTTTCCCGTCCGTTCCGGGGGTTCTGAACGCCTTCTCGGCTTCGAGCGCATCCGGGAATTGCAAATGGATTCGCCCTCTGAAAAACACAGGGGGTTTTCCGGCCACGGCGTCACGGTTTCGCCAAGGAGCGTGAACTCGTCGATGAATTCGGAGGCTTCGCGTCTCAACACACCGGAACCGACCTGCTTGCCCTGAAAGAAGAAAGCCCCGCTGGCCCACTCCGGACATCCTTGCTCATGTGGTAGTCACACGCGGCGAGCAGCTTGAGGCCTTTGAACAGATTCGACGCAACCAGCAAGAGTCGTTGCCGCCTGGAAACAGCCCGGCAGAACGGCCAGGCATGCCCCACTATTGATGATCGCTGAACTGGCGGGCGATGCTGCGGAACTCGTCTTCGATTTCCCGGAATACGGCGATCAGGTCCGGGTCGAAATGCTTGCCACTGCCTTCGAGGATGATGCCAACCGCCTTCTCGTGGCTGAAGGCCGGTTTGTAGACGCGCTTGCTGATCAGCGCGTCATAAACATCGGCCACCGCCATCAAGCGCGCCGACAGCGTAATGGCCTCGCCGACGAGGCCTTGCGGGTAGCAGCTGCCGTCCCATTTCTTCTGCTGCGCATGGGCGATCTCCCCGGCGATGCGCAGGAAGCCGCCCTCGCCTGCTCGACAACACCGCCAGGCCAAAGAAGATGCGGATCAGGTAGTCGTCGAACTTGTCCAGCACCTCGGGGGAAAACGCCTTCATGCCACCGGGCGGGGTCGCCCACAAGGTCACCCCGATCATCAGCAGCATGCGGCCCCAGATCAGGGTGAAGGTGGCGACGCGTTGCGCCGTCAGCCCGGAAACCTCGCACCACGACAAGCGGTTGAGCGCCGCGTGCACGGCGTCGCGATAGACCTCGGAGCAACTGCGTCCCTTCGGTTTGCAGACATCCTTGCAGTTCGGGTCGAGCGTGCAGCACAGCGAGCAGATATATTGACGCCGTGGTGCGGGCAGTAGGCCGAATCGGCCTCGGCGTAATGGTGTTCGCAGATGCCGCAGGCGACCAACGCGTTCGAGCGCTCCGGGAAGCTGCTGCGGCGCGCGATGTAGTACTTGCCCTTGGTGACGTAGGCGATCAGCGGGGCAAGGACGCTGTTCATCGCATCGAACAGGTCGAGTTCCATCAAGAGCAGCGCGATGGCGCAGTTGAAGACGAGCCAGACGACAAGCCCCGGGTGCGAGTGGGTGACGCAGGAAAAGAAGTTCGACCAGGCGAGCGAGCCGGCGTAGGCATTGGTGACATTGACCTTGAGTTCCGAGACGCAAACGAAGATGGCGCCGATCAATATGTAGCCGAGCCGCAGCGGCATGCCGAAATAGAGCTTGATCGCCTGCGCCATGATGGCGGTTTCGACGGCAAGGAAGATAAAGGTGAAGGAAGCGTAGATCAGCGAGGTGAAGGTCGAGCCGACGTAGCCGAAGCCGAAATCGAGCAGCAGCAGGGCGCCGATCGCTTCGCAGGAAAGCGCCGAGTTGCTGCCGATTATTGACGCTTGACCTTTTCAGCCGATGCCGTCGCCATTCCGCCCAGCTCCCGATGTCTAGCGGCGCATTCCTGATCGATGCGCTTGTGTTACGCAATGTTAGACGGATCTACTTGCCGATTGAAGAATGCTTCCGGCAATTTTTCGCATCGCCGACGGCGAGGGTGATTGCCGGCGCCGCCTTCGCACCAGCAGCACATGGCTTCGCTGGTGCCCGGATCGGCACCTTGGCTCCGATAGCCAAAACGACAACAAGCACCCGCTGTCTTATTGGCCGCGTTTACCGGCCCGTAAAATCTGGTCGGCGCGAATCACGCGGTTGCGCCCTGTCCGCTTGGCCTCGTACATGGCTTCGTCGGCCTCGCTGTAGGCTGTTCTGAAATCGCCGCCAGCGGGCATCCAGCAAACTCCGAAGCTGGCAGTGATGCGGCTTGCATTGGGCAGGGAGAAATCATGGCCGGCGATTGCCAGGCGCATCCGTTCAGCGATCTGCTGCGCCTGTGCACAATCCTGCTGGGGCAGGATCACCGTGAATTCCTCGCCGCCCACCCGGCCGATCTCGCCGGGTGTCGCCAACGTCCGTCGCAGGCATTCGACCAGGCCACAGATCACGGCATCGCCCACCGGATGGCCGAAGCTGTCGTTAATCTGCTTGAAGTGGTCGATGTCGAGCACGATCATCGCCATGTCGTGATTTTCCAGGAAGCGATGGGCGCGCTCAATCACTGCCGCACGGTTTAGCGCGCCGGTCAGGGGATCGTGGGTAGCCCGGTATTCCAGCTCATTCGACAAATCGGTGAGTCGGTGGTTGAGCCGATTCATCTCGAGCTCCTGGCGATCGCTGTGACGAATCAGTCGGCGAGTTTGCCGCATCAGCTGGTCGAAGCTGTTGATGAGTTCGCCAAGAGCCGCGCGGTAGCTTGCGGCGTCGCCGGTTTCGACGTTGTACACGACACGCGCCGACAACAAGGCGTTGCTCTCCTGATCGAAAAGATCGGGATCTGGTTGAGACATGGCAATCACCTAGGCGGCTTTCACGGGACGATCGACGAAGGTGATCTCCGGGAAATCGACATGCAGTTCCTGGCCGAACTCGAAGATGGTGTCGTCTTCTTCGTAATGATGCCAGTTGAGTACAACTTCGTTGCCGGCGTCTACCGCAGTCTTGAACGCCTCGAAAATATTGAACAGCATCTTGGTGCTGGAACTGTTGAAGTAGGCGAGCCCGATGTCAACGTTGATGCAGATGTTGTTGCAGGAAGCCAGATATTCACGCAGGCGCTTGATGATATCGCCGTAAAAGGCAGCCGCATTCTCGGGATAGGACTCGCCACGGATGCTTAGCTGGTGCTGGGCAAAATCAAAATTCACTTCCGGTGAACTGGGGGTAGCAGCGATATACAAGTTTTCCATACCAATTTCTCACGATTGTCATACCGGTATTCAAATGGTGGCTTTCAGGTTGAATACCACTTTGCCCGAATGGCCTTCCAGAGGCTGGAAGTCGAACTCCAGCGGTTCGCTTGAGTCGCGCGCCACGGTAAGGAAGCCCAGCCCCGCCCCCTTGCTGCCCTCGGGGCTCTCGGCGCGCAGCGAATCCTTGTAGGCGCGCTTGATTTCGTCCAGCGTCATGCTGCGCAGCGATTGCAGGCGCTCGCGCAGGCCTTCGGCAACCTCGGCATCGATCGGATTGGCGCACTGCAACAGGTATTGTCCTTCCTTCTCGCTGATGCAGACCGAACCATGACGCAACTCATGGTTGTCTTGGTTGCTGGGGGTCAGCGAATCGGCCGAGTAGTGGATGATGTTCTGCGCCATCTCCACGAACGAAGAAAAAAGCTTGCGACGGGTCGCCCCGCTGACGCCGCTCATTTCCAGCTGTAACCTGACCGCGTCCGCCATCGCCGCCACGACGTTCTGCGAAAAGTAACCGACGTAGTAGAAAATCACCCGTTGCTGGCAGGCAATCTCAAAAAAAGAGCCGAAGTCCTTCATGAGGCTTGATTTGTCCGTTGCGCTTCCTGAACGCGGAAGCAGAAAAAGGTGACGTCATCGCGACGATGGTTCGGCCCCTGCCATTCGCTGATCGCCTGCTGTACGGCGCGGTTGATCTCGCTGCTCGGTCGGTCGCGGTTGGCCAGGATGAGGTCGCGGATACGACGCTTGCCGAAGGCAATGGACTTGGGGCCGCCGACTTGGTCGACCAGACCGTCGGTGGTGACAAACACCAGGCTGCCAGCTTGCATCTGCACCGCCCGCTTCTGCCAGGTGAAATCCAGCTCGCTATCGACGTAGCCGACGCACTTGCGGTCGCCATCCACCATTTCCACCCCATCGCCACCGGGGTGCAGCACGAAGAGGCTGGTCTTGGCGCCGGCGAATATCAGCCGGCGGGTGGCGATGTCGTACCAGAAACAGGCGGCATCCATGCCGTCGTCCGATTCCGGGGTTTCATCCTGCCCGCCGACCTGTCCGAGCATCTGCTTGATGCCGCAGTTGACGCTGCCCAGCAACAGCGCCGGGTCAGCAGGGCCATGCTGGTCAATTGCCTGGGCCAGACAACTGGAAGCGATCAGCGTCATGAAGGCGCCGGGCACGCCGTGACCGGTACAATCCGCGACGGCACCGAACCAGCCATCGCTGCGGGCAACGAAGTAGTAGAAATCGCCGCCGACGAGATCGCGCGGCTCCCAAACCAGATCGGCGTCCTCCAGTGTGTGCAGCATGGTGTCGCGCGAAGTACGCAACATGGAACGCTGAATCACGCTGGCGTATTCGATGCTCTGCATGATCTGGCGGTTGCGGGCTGCCTGCATGTCGGCCACCACCCGCATCAGTTGCAAACCGTGGCCGACGCCGGCGAAGCGGCCGCCGCGGGTGATGATGAAACCATCGGCCAGCGCCTTCTCGCCGTATTCCACCGCCTTGAAGGTCAACGACTCGATGTCCATGTCCGCCTCGACCACCAGCGGCTCCTTGTCCATAAAGGCAATGGAACTCTTGCGGCTGTATACCTCCTTGCGGAACGGCTTGCTCATCTGCGACAGGAAGATGCCGCGGTTGATGAGGCCGATGGGGATACCATCCTCGATCACTGGCAGACTCGTCAGGTCGCGGTACTTGGAGAATATCTCCATGACCGTTTCATTGCTGTCTTCAGCCGTGACCGAGGGCGTCTGGATGCAGAGATCTTCGGCGGTCGGCTGCTGAGAGCGCGGACGACAATCGGCGGGGAGATGGGGGGATATTTCCAAGGCAAGCATTCCGGAAAATGGGGTTTTGCGTTATCTGTTTGCGGCGAACTCGTCGGCGACAGTCTAGGCAGTTCGTGTGTCCAATCGGTGACAAGACAGGCGCAAGATGCGGCTTTTCTTCCGGAATGCGCCGGCTGCAGGCTGCCCCAAGGCGAACCCGCAGAGCGAAAGGAGGCGGCACGCTTCGGCGCTGTCGCTACGCCGGAGCCTGGCCTATTCGTGATCCTGGAACTGCCGGGCGATGGCGCGGAATTCGTCCTCGATTTCCCGGAAGGCGGCGATCAGTTCGGGGTCGAAATGCTTGCCACTGCCGTCGAGGATGATGGCGACCGCCTGTTCGTGGCTGAAGGCCGGCTTGTAGACGCGCTTGCTGATCAGCGCATCATAGACGTCGGCCACCGCCATCAGCCGCGCCGACAGCGGAATGGCTTCGCCAGCGAGGCCTAGCGGATAGCCGCTGCCGTCCCATTTCTCCTGGTGCGCATGGGCGATCTCGCCGGCGATGCGCAGGAAGCCGTCCTCGCCTTCGAGGTGCTGCTCGGCGCGGCGGATCGCTTCGAGGCCGAGCGTGGTGTGGGTCTTCATGATTTCGAATTCGGCGTCGTCGAGCTTGCCCGGCTTGAGCAGGATGTGGTCGGGGATGCCGACCTTGCCGATGTCGTGCAGCGGCGCCGACTTGTAGAGCAGTTCGATGGTCAGCTCGTCGAGTGCGCCGGCGTATTTCGGGTTGCGCTGCAGGTGCCGGGCGAGCGCCCTGACGTAGCGCTGCGTGCGCAGGATGTGGTTGCCGGTCTCGTTGTCGCGGGTTTCCGCGAGCGAGGCCATGGCGATGATCGTCACGTCCTGGATGCGCTGCACCTGGCGCGTGCGCTTCTGCACTTCCTGTTCCAGCCAGGCGTTCTGCTGCGCCAACTGGTCGCGGCTGCGCTTCAGGGCGACATGGGTATGGACGCGGGCGACCAGGATCAGCGGATTGATCGGCTTGCCGACGTAATCGACCGCACCGAGTTCGAAGCCGCGCCGCTCGTCCTCGGCTTCCGTGCGCGCAGTGAGGAAGATCACCGGGATGTCGGCCGTCGCGGGATCCTGCTTGAGCCGGGCGCAAACTTCGTAGCCATCCATCTCAGGCATCATGATGTCGAGCAGAATCAGCGCCGGCGAGGGCGACTGGGCGGCCAGTTCGAGCGCCTGCGGCCCGTTGGTGGCGACCCGCACCTTGTAGTCGTCCATCAGCAGCGCGCTGACCAGGCGCAGGTTTTCCGGGGTGTCGTCCACCACGAGAATGCTGGTCTTGACGGCATCACTGCTCATGGCGCAGCCCTCCCTGAGTGGCATGAAGAATGTCCAGCGCGCTCCGGAACTCGTAGTCGCGGACGGCTTTCTCGAAAGCTTCGCCGGCGGCGCCCGGCAAGGCCGCGCGGATGGCGGCGAGATGATCGACCAGGTAATCGATCGCCGCGCCGTCCTGATCGGCGAGATAGCCGGCCAGCCGCGCGAGGATGGCGGCGGTTTCGCCGGAAGTCGACGGCGACGCGGCCGGCGCCTCGCCGGCCGGCACCGGAACGCCCTGGCGGATCGCTTCGGCGAGGGCCGCCAGCGCGTCAAGGAAGCCGGCGAGCGCCGCCGTCGCCAGTTCGTCCTTGAGCAGCGCACTTTCCAGCTCGGCCGCCTGCTGGTGCAAGGCATCGGCGCCGAGGTTGCCGAGCACGCCTTTGAGGGTGTGCAGTTGGCGGGCGAGCTGCGTCTTGTTGGCGGCAGCGAGCGCGCCGCGCAACTGACCATCGTGTTCGGCCTGATGCTGCACGAACTGCAGCAGCATTTCCCGGTACAGCGCCGTTTTGCCGTTCACCCGCCGCAGGCCGACGACCACGTCGAGGCCGGCAATCGCCGGAAACACCGGCGCCGGCGCGGGCTGGCCGGCAGCGGGAAGCGGCGCGCCGGCGCCGGGCTGGGTACCGGCGTAGCGGGCCCAGCGGGCAATGGTACGCAGGAAACTCGGCGGATCGATCGGCTTGCCGACGTGATCGACCATGCCGGCGTCGATGCAGCGTTGCCGCTCTTCCATCATCGCGTGCGCGGTCATGGCGACGATCGGCAGTTCGGCGAAGCGAGCGTCGGCACGCACCCGCCGGGTGGCCTCGATGCCGTCCATTTCCGGCATCTGCAGGTCCATCAGCACCAGGTGATAGGCGGGCGCCGTAGCGGCGCCCAGTATTTCCAGCACCTGCCGGCCGTTGTTGGCGACATCGACCGCCGCCCCGGCCTCCCGCATCAGCTCGATGGCAATCTGCTGGTTGATCGGGTTGTCTTCCGCCAGCAGGATGCGCAGTCCGTCGAGCATGCCGGTCGGCAACAGGGTGTCGTCTGCCGTCTGGTGCGTCTGACTGAGGAACTGCTCGGCGTCGAGCACCGGCAATGCGACGGCGAAGCTGAACTGTGAGCCGACGCCGGCGATGCTCTCGACCTTGATCTCGCCGCCCATTGCCTCGACGATGCGCTTGCTGATGGTGAGGCCGAGACCGGTGCCGCCGTATTTGCGGGTGGTCGAGCCGTCGGCCTGCGAAAATGGCTGGAACAGCTTGTCCAGTTGCGCCGGCGTCATGCCGATGCCGGTATCGCGCACGCAGAAGCGCAAGACCGCCTGCTCGCCGTGCACTTCCTGCGGCGTGACGGCAATCTCGATGCGTCCGCGCTCGGTGAACTTGACCGCGTTGTTGGCGAGATTGATCAATACCTGCCCCAACCGCAGGGGGTCGCCAAGGAAATGGCCGGGCAGCGCCGGATCGACGCTGATCAGGAGTTCCAGCCCCTTTTCGGCGGCCCGCCCGCCGACCACGGTGCGCACCGATTCGCACACCTCGGCGAGGGCGAACGCGACGCGCTCGAGTTCCAGCTTGCCGGCCTCGATCTTCGAGAAATCGAGAATGTCGTTGATGATGCGCAGCAGCGAGGTGGCGGCCAGGTTGGCCTTGGCGATGTAATCGCGCTGGCGGGCGTCGAGATCGGTTTTCAAGGCCAGGTGCGACATGCCGATGATGGCGTTCATCGGCGTGCGGATTTCGTGGCTCATGTTGGCCAGGAAATCCGACTTCAGCCGCGTCGCCTCCAGCGCCACGTCGCGCGCTCGCGCCAGTTCCTCCTCGGCGCGCTTGCGCCGGCTGATGTCGCGGACGAAGGAACTGAAGGTGTAGCTGTCGCCGACCTTGACCGGCCAGATCGACAGTTCGACGTCGATGATGCCCTTGTCCCGGGTCAGCGCGGTGATTTCGATCCGCTGGTTGACCAGGCTGCCCTGGCCGGTCTCGGCGAAGCGGCGCACACCGGCTTCGTGCATTTCCCGATAGGGCTCGGGGACGATCAACTGGCTCATCTTCTGGCCGATGGCTTCGTCGCGCCGCCAGCCGAAAATCTGTTCCGCCGCCGGGTTCCAGTCCACGATCATGCTCTGCGCATCGATCGTGATCACCGCATCGTTCGCCGTATCGAGCAGCATGCGCGTGCGTTCGGCGGCGCGCGCCAGTTCCGCCGAGGCCGCTTCGGCGCTTTCCTTGGCGCTGCGCAATTCGTCTTCGGCCCGATTGCGGCTCTCCTCGGAGAGCGTGATCCACCACGTGGCGATGCTCGACAACACCGCCAGGCCGAAAAAGATGCGGATCAGGTAGTCGTCGAATTTGTCCAGCACCTCGGGGGAAAACGCCTTCATCCCGCCGGGCAGCGTCGCCCACAGCGTGATGACGATCATCAGCAGCATGAAGCCCCAGATCAGCGTGAAGGTGGCGACGCGTTGCGCCGTCAGCCCGGAAACCTCGCGCCACGACAGGCGGTTGAGCGCCGCGTGCACGGCGTCGCGATAGACCTCGGCCCAACTGCGCCCCTTCGGTTTGCAGACATCCTTGCAATTCGGATCGAGCGTGCAGCACAGCGAGCAGATGTTGACCCCGTGGTGCGGACAGTAGGCCGAATCGGCCTCGGCGTAATGGTGTTCGCAGACGCCGCAGGCGACCAGCGCGTTCGAGCGCTCCGGGAAACTGCTGCGACGCGCGATGTAATACTTGCCCTTGGTGACGTAGGCAATCAGCGGAGCGAGGACGAAGGCGAGCGCCGCCGCGATCAGCCAGGAATAGGCCTGCGCGTAGTCGCCCAGCACGCCGCTGAAGGCGATGGTGGAGACGATCGAGGCCACCGTCATGCTGAGCACGCCGACCGGGTTGAAGTTGTACAGGTGGGCGCGCTTGAATTCGACCAGCGGTGGGCTGAGGCCGAGCGGCTTGTTGATCGACAGATCGGCGACCACGGCGCAGACCCAGGCGACGGCGATGTTCGAATAGAGGCCGAGGACGCTGTTCATCGCCTCGAACAGGTCGAGTTCCATCAAGAGCAGCGCGATGGCGCAATTGAAGATCAGCCAGACAACGCGCCCGGGATGCGAGTGGGTGACGCGGGAAAAGAAGTTCGACCAGGCGAGCGAGCCGGCGTAGGCATTGGTGACATTGACCTTGAGTTCCGAGACGCAGACGAAGATGGCGCCGATCAGCAGCGCCGTTTCCGGATTGTCGATGGCGTAGCGGAAGGCGGTGTTGAAGATCTGGATCGGTTCCTTGGCATCGGCGACGGCGACGCCGGCGAGCACCGCGACGGCGGCGAGCAGCATGCCGCCGAGCTGTTTGAGGAAGGCGATGACGATCCAGCCGGGGCCGCCGAGCAGCATGTTGAACCACCAGCCGACGCGGTTGCCGCGTTCGCGCTCGGGCATGAAGCGCAGGTAGTCGACCTGCTCGCCGATCTGGGCGATCAGCGCAAAGGAGATCCCGGCGGCGATGCCGAAATGGTAGGGATCGAAGCCGTTGCTCTTCGACACCTCGCCGGCGAAGCGGGTCATCGCCGCGAGCGCCGCCGGCTCGCGCGTCAGCACGTAATAGAAGGGCACCGCGAGCAGGATCAGCCACAGCGGCTGGGTCCATTGGTGGAAACGGTTGATCGCGGTGACGCCGTAATAGACGACGGGAATCACCACCACCGTGCACACGATGTAGCCGAGCCACAACGACATGCCGAAATAGAGCTTGATCGCCTGCGCCATGATGGCGGTTTCGACGGCGAGGAAGATGAAGGTGAAGGAGGCGTAGATCAGCGAGGTGAAGGTCGAACCGACGTAGCCGAAGCCGGCGGCGCGCGTCAGCAGGTCCATGTCGATGTTGTGGCGCGCCGAATACTGGCAGATCGGCAGGCCGGCGACGAAGATCATGATGCCGGCGAAGATCAGCGCCCAGATCGCGTTGGCGAAGCCGAAATCGAGCAGCAGCAGGGCACCGATCGCCTCGTAGGAAAGCGCCGAGTTGGTGCCGATCATGGTGTTGCCGATCACCGACGGCGACCACTTGCGAAAACTCGCCGGCGAATAGCGCAACGCGTAGTCCTCGATCGACTCCGTCGCCACCCAGCGATTGTATTGACGCTTGACCTTTTCAGCCGATGCCGTCGCCATTCCGCCCTACCCCCATGTCTGGCGGCGCATCTCCGGTCGATGCGCTTGCGTTACGCCATGTTAGACGGATTTACGCATCGAATGAAGAATGCCCGCAGCAATTTCTGCGGGCGACGCCAGCGGTGAGCCAGGACTCAGCCGCCGATCACGCCGACCGGCAAGGCGTCGAACCAGTGGATGAAGCGCTGCACGTCGGCGCCGCGGTAGATGGCGCCGTGCTGCGGGCAGAGGAAGTCGATGTCGAGCCCGGCGACGCGTTCGCACCAGCGGCGCTTGGCCTCGTTGGACCCCATCCAGCGCTGGTGAAAGGCTTCGGCGTAGCGGATATGGGCATCGAAATCCTCGACGAAGAGCCCGTCCTGGCCGGCCGGCAGGAGCGCCGCACCGACGTCGCCGGAGAACAGGATCTTCGCCTTGCGGTCGTAGAGATGGAAGTTGCCGGAGGCATGCAGGTAATGCGCCGGTACCGCCTGCAGCGGCAGACCGCCGAGGGATATTTCCATGCCGGCGTCGGGAATCGGCACGAAGGTCTCCGGCGCGCCGCCGAAGTGCGGGATGAAGCCAGCCCACAGCCAACTGACATAGCAGCGCATGCCGGGGTTGAATTCCAGCCACAGCGCCAGCGACGAACAAATGTCGGGGTCCTGGTGCGAGGCGAAGACGGCGGTCAGCGCGGAAGGATCGAATTCGCCGGCGAGCGCCGAGAAGACGGCGGGAAAGATTTCGGCGCCACCGGGATCGAGCAGCATGCCCTGGCCACCGTGGCTGACCAGGTATTCGTTGGTGTCGATCAGATGCCCCGGCCGCTCCGGATCGCGCACGATGGCCACCCATTTGTGGTCACCATCCTGGAAAATGGTACTGGTTTTCTTCACCCCGCCCCCGCTGTCTTAATTGTTCTTGAAAAAATCCGAACGCTGCAGCGCCTGCAGCGAATTGCGTATTTCCTCGACGACGCCGTCGAATTCGCCGGAAACCTGAGTCAGCGCCCCGGCAAACCCCTGACCGTAAGCCGCCTCGATCTTCGCCGACTTGGCCAGCACGCCGCCCAGCTCGACCAACTGGAAAGCGTCTTCGAGCGCCCGCTGCAACTGTCGGCGCAAGCTCGCCAGATGCTGCTGGTGTTCGGCGTTGGCCCGTTCGCGCCGGCTCACCAGTTGATCCAGCTGGCGCGCCGGAACAGCGGCGACGGCGGCGCGCAGCAGCCGGGTGTTGCGGATGTCCTGGAGGACGACCGAGACGTCGCGCACGCCGGCGTGGATGTGTGCGGTCAGCGTCTGCATCTGCGTCCGCAGGTCCTGCGAGAAGACGCGCAACTCGTTGGAGAGGACGCCGAAGCCGCGCGCGTTGATGCCGGCGCGCTTGGCCAGGAAGATGGCGTTGAGCGCCATCAGGTTGATGCGAAAGGCAACGGCGACGACGGCCTTGACCTCCTCGTTGATGCGGACGATGCGCCGCAGGTCTTCGCCGGCTGCGGCACCGGCCGTCCGCACCAGCGCCGTCATTTCTCGAGCACGTAGGTGCCGGGCGCGTCGGCCAGCGCCGGGAATTTGCGGTTGGCCACCGGGTAGGCGTCGACCAGTTCGCCGGTACGCTCGCCGAGCCAGGCGGTCCAGTCCTGCCACCAGGTGCCGGGCTTCTTGTCAGCGCGGTCAAGCCAGTGTTCCCAGTGCTCGTTGCGTTCCGGTTCGGCGATCCAGTAGGCGCGCTTGGGCGGATTGACCGGCGGATTGACGATGCCGAGGATGTGTCCGGAGGTGGACAGCGCGAAGCGCATCGGCGCCTGGACGTTGATGTACTTGCGGATGCGGTAGCACTGCTTCCACGGCGCGATGTGGTCGTCCTCGGCGGTCACCGCGTAGAGCGGCTGGACGATGCGATCGAGGTCGATCGGCTCGCCGGCGATGCTCAGCTTGCCGCGCTTGATCAGGTTGTTGTTGAGGTACATCTCGCGCAAGTAGTAGGAATGCATCGCCGCCGGCATGCGCGTCGTATCGCAGTTCCAGAACAGCACGTCGAAAGGCGGCAGCGGTTCGCCGAGCAGGTAGCTGTTGACCCAGTACTGCCAGACCAGGCTGTTCGAACGCAGCAGGCGGAAGGAGGTGGCCATTTCGGCGCCGTCGAGATAGCCGCGCTTGGCCATCTTCTCTTCCAGCGCGCCGACGCAGGCGTCGTCGATGAAGACGTCGATGTCGCCGGGGTGCGCGAAGTCGGTCAGCGTGGTGAACAGCGTCCAGTGGGCGACCGGCATCTGCTCGGCGGCGAAACGCTTGTTGGCCCAGGCCATGTAGGTGCTGACCAGGGTGCCGCCGATGCAGTAGCCGACCAGATGGACCTGCGGCACCTTGCAGAATTCGCTGGCGACGCGCACCACTTCATTGACGCCTTCGAGCAGGTAATCGTCGAAACGGACGTCGTGCATCTCGGCGTCCGGGTTCTTCCAGCTGGTGATGAAAACCGAAAAACCCTGGTCGGTCAGGTACTTGACCAGGCTCTTCCTGGCGTTCAGGTCGAGGATGTAGAACTTGTTGATCCACGGCGTGACGATGACGATGGGCATCGCCCGCACCTTCTCGGTGGTCGGCGTGTAGTGAATCAGCTCGACCAGACGGTTGCGGAAAACCACCTTGCCCGGCGTCGTCGCCAGGTCCTTGCCGACGGTGAAGGCGTCGGGCTCGACCATCTGGATGTTCTTCGCCTTGACGTCGCGCTGAAAGTTGGCCCAGCCACGGCGCAGGCTGTCGCCCTGAGTGGCGACGGCGCGCTCGATGGCGACCGGGTTGGTCCAGAAGAAATTGGTCGGCGCCACCATGTTCAGCCACTTGCGCGACCAGAACGCCGCCCGCCGCCGTTCCTTGTCCGACATGCCGGGGGTTTCGAAGAGCATGTCCTGCAGACGGTGGGTGAAGGCGAGATACCACTCCTTGACGATGTCCCAGGACGCCGAATCGCTCCATACCGGCGCCGTGAAGCGGGCGTCGTCGGCATGCGGCTGGATCACGTCGGCGGACGCAATGCCGAGCGCCCGCCGGGCAACGTGCGCCTGCAACGCGAACAGGTCGGCGGAGAGCGCGTTGACCGCGCGCGTCAGTTCCTGCGGATGCATCAGCCACGCCATCTGCGCGTTGAGCAGCGAGGTGGTCGCCCCGAAGGGATCGATCGCCTTGCTCACTGCCTTGCCGACCGTCTCGACCGGGCTCAACCCGTCGAGGTCGATACTGCGTTCTTGTGTTGCCGGATTGCCTGACATGGGATTCTCCCTGATATCTTCAGATTCGATCTTACAGCGTGACGAAGCTGTTCGCCTGCGGCAGATGCACCTCCCGCCAGCCGAAACGGGCGCGGATGGCGTCAGCGAAGGCCTGCGACGCCGAACTTTCGCCATGCACCACGAACAGCTTGCCGGGCGCCTTGTGAAAACCGGCCAGCCAGTCGAGCAGCGCCGCCTGGTCGGCATGCGCGGAAAGGCCGCCGACCGTGCAGATCTTCGCCTTGACCGACACCGTTTCGCCGAAGATGCGGACCAGCTTCGCGCCGTCGACCAGGCGTCGACCGAGCGTACCGGCCGCCTGGAAACCGGCGATCAACACCGTCGATTCGTGACGGCCCAGGTTCTCGCGCAGGTGGTACTTGATCCGTCCGGCGTCGCACATGCCGCTCGCCGAGATGATCACCGCGCCGTGGCGGATGTCGTTCAACTGGCGTGAACGTTCGACGTCGGCGACGAACTCGATGTCCATCTTGTGCGGATGCGCCTGCTGCCAGGCGATCAGTTCGCGGGTCGGGGCATCGAGCAGGTGGCTGTGTTCGAGCGTGATGCGGGTGGCCGAATTGGCCATCGGCGAATCGACGAAGACCTTCATCGCCGGCAAGCGGCCGCGCCGCACCAGGTCGGTGAGGATGAAAAGAATCTCCTGGGTACGCCCGACGGCGAAGGCCGGAATGACGATGTTGCCGCCGGCGGCGCGGGTGCGCGCGAAGGCGTTGACGATCTCTTCCTCGGTTTCGGCGAGCGAGCGATGCAGGCGGTTGCCGTAGGTCGATTCGATGAGCAGCGCGTCGGCGCTTGCCGGCGCTGGCGCCGGGTCGTTGAGCACCGGCCGGCCGGGCATGCCGAGGTCGCCGGAGAAGACCAGCCGGCGGCTGCGGCCGCCGCTGGCGACGGTCACTTCGAGCGAGGCCGAGCCGAGGATGTGGCCGGCATCGCGGAAGCGCACGCCGATGCCGGCCAGCGGCGCGAAGCTTTCATCGTAGGGCACCGGGCGCAGCAGCTTGAGCGCCGCCTGGGCCTGCATCACCGTGTATAGCGGCGGCAGGATGCCGCGCTCGCTGCGCCCCCGGCGATGGCGGTTGCGCAGTTGCCACTCGGCTTCCTTTTCCTGGATGTGCGCCGCGTCCGGCAGCAGCACTTCGAGCAGCGAGATGGTCGCCGGCGTGGTATACACCGGGCCGCGGAAGCCGAGCATCGCCAAGCGCGGCAAGAGGCCGGAATGATCGATGTGGGCATGGGTGAGGAGCACGAAGTCGAGGCGCCGCACGTCGAAACCGAAGGACAGTGCCCGTTCGTTCTTGGCGCGTGCCTCGGCGCCGCCCTGAAACATGCCGCAATCGACCAGAAAACGCGCTTCCCCGGTATCGACCAGGGTGCAGGAACCGGTCACTTCGCCAGCGGCACCGAAAAAGCCAAGTCGCATGTTTGAAAACCTCCCGACTTGGCGTAGCATGAACCCATAAACGGCGGAAAGCAACGCCAGCAGACCATTTCAGGAGGTATAGCATGTTCAAGAACATTCTGGTTCCCACCGACGGTTCGGAACTTTCCCGTGCCACCGCCAAGCGCGCGGTAGCCTTTGCCAGCGAAGCCGGCGCCCGCGTTACCGCGTTCTACGCCAAGCCTGAATATCCGATCGCCTATTTCGGCGAAGGCGCCTTGATCGACCCGACGACGCCGGAAAAATTCACCCAGATGGCCGAACAGCAAGCCGCCGAATACCTGAACGAAGTCGCTGCCTGGTGCCAGGAAGCGAAGGTCGAATGCACCACCGCCTCGGCGACCAGCGACATTCCCTACGAAGCGATCATCGAAGCCGCCGAGAAGGCCGGCTGCGACCTGATCTTCATGGCTTCGCACGGCCGCCGCGGAATCAGTGGCCTGCTTCTGGGCAGCGAAACCAACAAGGTACTGACCCATTCCAAGATTCCGGTCCTGGTCTATCGCTGACCTTCCCCGGCCCGTCCGCGTCGGTGCCGGCGGGCCTTCCGGCAAGCTACCGTTGCCCCGCCCGCGGGCGGGTCGTTGATGCCTTCCCTCCAGCCCAGCATCCCTTTTCGTCGCCGCATCCTCGTCCCGGTCAGCCTTGCCCTGCTCGGCCTGGTGGCGATTTTCGTCGCGGCCTTCGCCCTGCACCTGCGCGGCCAGGAAAACCAACTGACCCGCCAGGCCGCGGCCCAGGCCGCCCGCTCCTGGCAATTGCGGCTCACGGAAAGCGGCCAGCATCTCGACTGGTTCGCCACCGAAGCCATGGCCAGGCCGGAATTGCGAACGGCGATGCGGCGCCGCGACGCGGCCGCCCTACTGGCCGCCAGCGAGCCGCGCTTTGCCGAAATCGCCCACGAATTCGGCATCAGCCACTGGTATTTCATCACCCCCGAGCGCCGCGTCCTGCTCCGCGTCCATGCCCCGCAACGTAGCGGCGATCGCATCGACCGCCAGACCCTGGCTGACGCCGCGACCTACGACAAGGTGGCGCGCGGCATCGAACTGGGGCCGCTCGGCAGCTACACCCTGCGCCATGTCCATCCCTGGTATGAAGCCGGCGAGTTGCTCGGCTATGTCGAAATGGGACAGGAAGTCGATGGCTTCATCAGCGAGATCGAGAAAACGCTCGGCCTGACCCTGATCAGCGGCGTCGACAAACACCACACCGAACGCGCCGCCTTCGACGCCGGCAAGGCGGCGCTGGGTTACGCCGGCAACTGGGACGACCAGCCGCAGATCGCTCTCTTTCACCCCCATTTCGCCGCCCTGCCCGCTGACCTGGCCAGGCAATGGAACGCCCACCCGGGCGGCTGGCCCGATCAGGTATTTTCGGTCAGCGAAGGCGACCAGCGCTGGTCGGCGACGCTGCTGCCACTACCCGATTACCAGCACCGGGCGGTCGCCTCGCTGGCCGTGCTGCGCGACACCACCGCCGAACGCGCCGCCAGCACCAGCAAGCTGCTCTTCGCCCTGGCCGCAGCCAGCGCGCTGGCCACCCTGCTCGGCTTCGCCCTGCATCGTCTGACCGGCGCCATCGAACGCGACCAGCAAGCCGCCAGGGTCTCGCTCGCCGAGAACGAACAGCGCTTTGCCGACATCTTCTCGACCAGTTCCGACTGGTGGTTCTGGGAAACCGATGCCAGCCTGCATTTCAGCTTCCTCACCGACAATGTTGCGTCCCTGCTCGGTTTGCCGCAGACGGCGCTGATCGGCACCCGGCTCGACGACTTCATCGTCCTTGACGACGACCCCGGACACCCGCGGACGCAGGCGCTGGCCTCCGATCTGCAGGCACGCCACGCCTTCCATCGTCTCGAGCATCGCCTGACGCTACCGGATGGACGGCAGGTCTGGATCGCCAGCAGCGGCGTTCCGGTTTTCGCCAGTGACGGCAGTTTCCGCGGCTACCGCGGCGCCTCATCGGAAATCAGCCTGCGCTGCGAGCGCGAGCAGGCCGAACGCGAAGCCCGGCGTGAGGCCGAGGTCAAGTTCGCCATTGCCCGCAGCCTGCACCAACCGCGCCCGCTCGACGAACGCCTGAACGATGCGTTGAAGCTGCTGCAGGGGCTGCCCGGCCTGGCCGCCGAACCACCGCCACGCATCCAGCTCCCCGCCCCGGACGGCAGCATTCCGCCCTGCGACGGCGGACGCAACCAGGACGGCCGACTGTGCAAGCAGGCGGCCAGCAGCAACCGGGTCATGATCGCCAGACGCTGCGTCGGTGACCTTGAAGCCAGCGACGGCCGCTGCGTCGTCCCGCTGCTGCTCGGCGACACCTGCCTCGGCATCCTCTGCCTGCACGGCACCGCCGAGACGAAACGCTCACCGGCCCGCGAGGAAACCTTGCAGCACATCGGCAACCTGTTCGCGCTGGCCATCGCCAACGAACGCGTGCTCGCCGCCGAACACCATGCGGCAGCACTGGCCGGCGAGGCGAGCCGGGCGAAGAGCGAGTTCCTCGCCAACATGAGCCACGAACTGCGCACGCCGATGAACGGCATCATCGGCATGACCCAGCTACTCCTCGACACGCCGCTCGATGCCGAGCAGAAGGAGTACGCGGGCATCATCGGCCAAAGCGCCGACGTGCTGCTGGCGGTAATCAACGACGTCCTCGACTTTGCCCGCATCGAAGCCGGCAAATTGCCGATCGAATGTGTCGAATTTTCCCTCGCCGATCTCGTAGACCAGACCTGCAAGCTGCTGGCGGTGCTCGCCCAGGAGAAATCGCTGGCCTTCACCTGGCAGTTGGCGCCGGATTTGCCGCAGACGCTGCGCGGCGATCCGGGACGGCTGCGTCAGGTGCTGAACAACCTGATCGGCAACGCGATCAAGTTCACCGCCAGTGGCCGCGTCGAACTCGAAATCCGGCCGCAAGAAGGCGACCGCCTGCGCTTCGTCGTTCGCGACAGCGGCATCGGCATCCCGTCGCAGCAGATGGGCCGCCTGTTCAAGCCCTTCTCCCAGCTTGATGGTTCGGCGGTCCGCCGCTATGGCGGCACCGGCCTGGGCCTGTCGATCTCGCGCCAACTGGTCGAGATGATGGGGGGCGAAATCGGCGTCGACAGCGTCGAAGGTGAGGGCTCGACCTTCTGGTTTACGCTGCCGCGCGTCGCCGAGGCCCGGCCGACGGCCTGAAACTCAGCCGGCCAGTGCCTGCCAGGCGGCCAGCTCCGGCTTGGCGAACAGTTTCTCGAGTTTCTGCATCGCTTCGTCCATCGCCGCCCGGGCTGCCGCCCCCGGCGCCTCACCGAGGGCGAAGGCGACGCCGCGCACGGCGAGGACGAAGGACGGCGGCGGCGCAACGCCTTCAGTCTGCAGATAGACCTGGAGCACCGCTTGCGGCGGCAAGGCGTGCGACGAATGACTGATCGTCGCCGACGGCCCGATCTGCCGGAAAACCACCGCTGCCTCCTGATTGACTGCGGCGTCGATGAACAAGGCGAGCGCGCGTCCCTGCAGGTCGATCGCGTGTTCGATGTTGAGCTGAAAATCCTCGATCAGCTCGACCCCGCCTGCCAGCCCGCGGGCCAGCAGCCAGCTGTCGAGCCGGGCGCAGAGCAGCGGCCCGATGGCGTCGTCGCCCCGGCTCGGGTTGCCGATGGCGAAGACGACGACGGGTGCCGTCACAGGCCGTGACTCAGACGATCGACCACCGCCCCGCCGGCATCGACCAGTTCGACCAGCAGCGGCATCTTGCCCAGCGCATGGGTGGCGCAGGACAGACAGGGATCGTAAGCGCGGATCGCGCACTCGATGTGGTTGAGCAGTCCCTCGGTCAGTTCGCGGCCATCAAGATACTGGCGGGCGACGGTGCGGATCGCCTCGTTCATCGCCTGGTTGTTGTTGGTCGTCGACACGATCAGGTTGCAATAGGTAACTTGGTCGTCCTCGTTGACGCGGTAGTGGTGGAAGAGCGTGCCGCGCGGCGCCTCGATGACGCCGACCGCCTCGTAACGGCGCTCGCCCCGGTCGGCCATCAGCTCGCTGCCGAGAATGTCCGGGTCGTGCAGCAGGTCGCGGATCATCTCGGCGGCGTTCAGCACTTCGACCAGCCGCGCCCAGTGGTAGAACAGCGTGCCGTGCACCGGCTTGCCGTTGCCCAGCGCCATCATCTTCTGGCGCTCGATCTCGGCCAGCGGTGTGGACAGGAAAGTGGCGGCCTGGACGCGGGCCAGCGGGCCGACCTTGTACCAGCCGTCGTCGGCACCCAGGCTGCGGATATGCGGGAACTTCATGTAGCTCCACGGCTTGATTTCTTCCTGCAGCACCTGCTGGTAATCGGCGTAATCGACACCGTCGAAAATCGTCTGGCCGGCCGCGTCGACCGCACGCAAGGTGCCGTGATAGTAGTCCAGCGCACCGTCGGCGCGCATCAGCCCCATCATGTTGCCCGGCGATTCGCCGAACACGTTGTAGAAGCCGGGATTGGTCTCGTGCAGGCGGCGCACCATGTCGATCGCGCCCTGCGTCCAGACGATCATCTGCTCGATGTCACGCGCCATCTCGTCGCGCTCGGCGACGCTGAGCGCCTTGTTCACGCCGCCCGGAATGGCGCCGGTGCCATGCACGCGCTTGCCGGCGACGTGGCGGATCACTTCCTGGCCATACTTGCGCAGCAGCACGCCCTGCTTGGCGATCTCCGGGAAATCGAGGGCGACGCCGACGATGTTGCGACGGGTGAAATCGCTGTCGAAACCGAGCAGCAGGTCGGGCGACGCGAGGTGGAAGAAATGCACCGCGTGCGACTGCACGATCTGGCCGTAATGCAGCAGCCGGCGCAGCTTTTCGGCGGTCGGCGTGAGCGGGCCGTAGCCGGCGATCTGGTCCATCGCCTTGACCGCGGCGAGCTGGTGGCTGACCGGGCAGATGCCGCACAGGCGCTGCACGGTGACCGGCACTTCCCAGTAGGGACGGCCTTCGATGAAGACTTCGAAGCCGCGGAACTCGACGATGTGCAGGCGGACCTGGTGAATCTTGTTGTCCTGGTCGAGCAGCAGGGTGACCTTGCCATGGCCTTCGACCCGAGTCACCGGGTCGATCGCGACCCGGCGCAGGGTTTCGGGATGGGCGGCGGTTTCCAGTTCAAACATGAGGTACTCCGATCAATCGAATTTGAGCAGCGGGTGCTCGATGCGCGGCGTGCGGCCGGTCAGCAGGTCGGTGAGGAATTTCCAGATGGTGTCGGCGGACGGCGGACAACCGGGCAGGAAGTAGTCGACGCGAACCACTTCGTTGACCGGATAGACCTTGTCGAGCAGCAGCGGCAGTTCCGGATCGTCGGGAATCGCCGTCGCGCTGCCGTCCGGCGTGCGGTACACCTGGCTCAGGCACTTGCCGACGTCGAGGTGATTGCGCTGCGCCGGCAGTCCGCCATTGACCGCGCAGGCGCCGAAGGCGACCAGGATCTTGGAATTGGCGCGCAACTCGCGCAACACATGGACGTTCTCGGCGTTGCAGACGCCGCCTTCGACCAGCGCCAGATCGCAATGCTGGCTGCAGTGCTTGATGTCGGTGATCGGCGAGCGGTCGAACTCGACCAGCGCGGCGAGTTCGAGCAGGCGTTCGTCGATGTCGAGGAAGGACATGTGACAACCGAAGCAACCGGACAGCGAGGTGGTGGTGACGCGCAGCTTGCGCGGATTCATCGGTGCGTTCATTTCAGCGCTCCTCGGTTTCGGCCGCCGGCACGATGGCGATGTGCCGGCGGGCCAGGTAATCGACCTGACGGCTGATCGGCTGCTCGTCGAACTGGCGTTCGCCGATCGGTACCGCGTAGCCGACGCGCTTGACCAGGATGGCGCCGACCGGGCAGACGTGGGCGGCGGCATCGTCGATGCTCAGCGCGCTGTCGCCGAGCCGGCCGCTCGGCGAATTGACGACGATGTGCGATTCGGCACCGCGCCCGGCGAGCATGAACACGTTCTTGCCGTCGATGTCGCGGCTGGCGCGCACGCACAGTTCGCACATGATGCAGCGGTTGAGATCGAGCCAGACGTCGGGATGGGTGGTATCGATCGGCCGCACCGGGTAAGCGTGGCGGAAGTGCGGCGAAACCATTTCCAGATCGTAGGCGAGCGCCTGCAACTGGCAGTTGCCGCTCTTCTCGCAGCCCGGGCAGAAGTGGTTGCCCTCGACGAAGAGCATCTGCAGCAGCACCCGGCGCCTGTCGTTCAAGGTCGGCGTGTTGTTCTCGACCTCGATGCCGGGCATCGCTTTCTGCGTACAGGCCGAGCCGTTGCGCCCGTTGACGATCACCGTGCACAGCTTGCAACTGCCGTGCGGCTTGAGGTCCGGGTGATGACAGAGGTGCGGGATATAGACGCCGGCGGCGAGGGCCGCCTGCAGGATGGTCTGGCCGGGCGTGAAGGGAATGCGCTGGCCGTCGATGGAAAAGCTGTTGGCGTTGCTGGTGTCGCTCATGCTTCTTCTCCCAGGTGGGCGGCGGCATCGTCGCGGCCGGCCAGTTCGCGGGCGCGGGACAGGGCGGCGTCGAGGTCGAAGGCCGGGACGAAGTCGGTTTCGGCCAGCCGGCGCTCGTAGGCGGGACGGAATTTCTGCACCGTGTCGGCGACCGCGTTGCCGGCGGTCTGGCCGAGGCCGCAGTGGCTGCCCGGTTTCAGGACCTGCTGCAGGCGCAGCAGCTCGTTCATTTCGTACTGCGTGCCGCGGCCGTCGGCGATCTTGTCCATGATCTCCTTCATCAGCACCGTGCCGACCCGGCACGGCGTGCAGAAGCCGCAGGATTCGTGAGCGAAGAAGTGGGCGAAGTTGCGCGCCACCTCGAACAGGTCGCGCTGCTTGCCGAAGATCATGAACGAGCCGGCGGTCGGCACATCCTCGAAGGCGATCCGGCGGCCGAACTCGCGTTCCGACAAACAAACGCCAGAGGCGCCGCTGACCTGCACGGCAATCGCGTCCTGGGCACCGCAGTCTTCCAGTACCTGGGCGATGCGTACGCCGAAGGCGTATTCGTAAAGCCCGGGCCGCGCGCAATCGCCGGCAACCGACAGGATTTTGGTACCGGTCGACTGCTTGGTGCCGATCGCTTCGTACCAGGTGCCACCATGCAGGGCGATCTCGGTGACCTTGCACAGGGTCTCGACGTTGTTGACCACGGTCGGCTTGCCCATGTAGCCGGAGGTCACCGGGAAAGGCGGGCGGACACGCGGGCGGCCGGCCTTGCCTTCGAGCGATTCGATCAACGCAGTTTCCTCGCCGCAGACGTAAGCCCCGGCACCGAGATGGATTTCGATGTCGAAATCGAAACCGGCGACGCCACCGATGTCGCGGCCGAGCAGACCGGCGGCGCGCATGCCGGCGAGGTAGGCTTCGAGCGGCTGCAGCAGGTAGAGGTATTCGCCGCGCAGGTAGAGGAAGCCGTGACTGGCACCAACCGTGTAGGCGGCGATGACCATGCCCTCGAACACCCGGCCGGCGTAGGACTGGAGCAGGACGCGGTCCTTGAAGGTGCCCGGCTCGCCCTCGTCGGCGTTGCAGACGATGTAGCGCGGCGCGGCCGTGGCGTTGCGGCAGGCTTCCCACTTGACGGCGGTGGTGAAGCCGGCGCCGCCGCGGCCGCGCAGGTTGGACAGCTTCATTTCGGCGAGCATGCCGTCGCGGCCGCGGGCGATCGCCGCGCGCACCGCCTTGCCCGGCTCGTGCGGCGTGCCGAGCAACATGTCGGCGCGGCGGATGTTGTCGTCGACGCGGAAGAATTCGGCCGGCCACTTGTCGAGCGGCACCTGGCCGCGGATCAGGTCGCAGATTTCGTCGACCCGGCGCAGCGTCATCCGGGTGATCGCCCGGTTATTGACCAGGATCGCCGGCCCCTGGTCGCACATGCCGGTACAGGAGCAATAGTCGATGCTCACCAGCCCGTCGTCCGAGACCTTGCCCGGTTCGAGTTTGAGGCGCTTCGCCATGTGCTCGAACAAGGCCTGGTTGCCGGCCATGCGGTCGGTGATGTTGTCCGAGAAGAGGACCCGGTAGCGGCCCCGGTTCTCGCGGTAGAAGAAGGCGTAGAAGTCCCGCGTGCTGTGCACCTGGGCATACGGAATCTTCAAGGCCTCGGCCAGATGGGCCGCGGTTTCATCGGAAATGAAGTCCACGGCTTCCTGGACCTCGCGCAGGATCTGCACAAGACGGTCCGCTCGCCAGGCGTGGCGCTGCAGGATCGGCTCGATCAGACTGGAAATCTCGGCTGAGACAGACACGGTAGGCATCCCCTGGAAAACAGACCACAACACTCTAGAGCTTTGTCCCGGCGCGAATTTGCGCTGGATCAAATAAACCCGAGGTCAACAGCGAAAAGTAGCTGCCGGAAATTCGTAAAACACTGATAAGGAAAGTGTTTTTTAGCCAATACAGAAAATGACAAAAGGATTTTTTATCGCAGCGCAACAAGCCGCCTCGGCAGAAGTAAGCCAGCGTTTTTCGACGCTGCAGGAGATTTGCCGGGCGATGCCGTGCCACATGACGAAACCGCCACCCATTTGATGCAACAAAGTAGCGGATGGACGTCACAATTGCCCGCGGCAAAACGTGCTAATCTGCGCCGCATGGTGCAGCGCAGCATGCGCGCTGCCGCTTTCACGACAACCCTCCGCGAGAAAACCCATGAGTTCCAGCAATTCCACCACCGCCCTGCCGCTGGCCGGCAAGAAGGGCATCGTCACCGGCATCGCCAACGACAAGTCGATCGCCTACGCGGTCGCCCGCGCCATCGTCGAACTCGGCGGCGAAATCGCCGTCACCTACCAGAACGAGAAGACCGCCAAATACACCCAGCCGCTGGCCGAAGCCCTCGGCGCCAAGCTCTTCCTCAAGCTCGACGTCGCCGAGCCGGGCTGCCTCGAAGGCGTCATCGCCCAGTGCGGCGAAGCCTTCGGCGAAATCGACTTCGCCATCCACTCGATGGCCTTCTGCAACGCCGACGACCTGCACGGCCGCGTCATCGATGCGTCCGAAGCCGGCTTCGATTCGGCGATGAACGTTTCCTGCCACAGCTTCCTGCGCATGGCCAAGGCGCTGGAGCCGCTGATGGCGCACGGCGGTTCGCTGATCACCATGTCCTACCTCGGTGCCGAACGCGTCGTGCGCAACTACGGCGTCATGGGCATCATCAAGGCGGCGCTCGAATCGGCCGTCCGCTACATGGCTTACGACCTCGGCCCCAAGGGCATCCGCGTCTTCGCCGTGTCGCCCGGCCCGATCATGACGCGCGCCGCTTCCGGCATCGCCAACTTCAACAACCTGCTCGAATCCGACGCCCAGAAGGCGCCGCTCGGCCGCACCGTGACCATCGAGGAAGTCGGCGCCCTGACCGCCTTCCTGTGCACGCCGGGTTCGTCGGGCATGACCGGACAGACCATCTACGTCGACGCCGGCGCCCACATCGTCGCCTGACCCCCGCAGCGGCGCGGGACGACCGGTGTCGTCCTGCGCTATGCTGACGCCTGCCCCAAGCGGCGGATACGACATGAGCGAACCGACAACCCCGATCATTCCCGACCCCGTTCCCGACCACCCCCTGCTCAAGGGGAGGAAGGAAATCGGTCGCGGCGAAAGCACCATCGTCGTCGAAGGCGATACCGTCGACGGCCAGGAACGGGTCTTCAAGATTCTTTCCTCGCCGACCGACTACGCCTATTACACGGCGCCCGACCGGCCGACCGGTCGCCATTTCCCTATCGTCTACGCCGATCATGGCACCGCCGGCAAGTCGAGCCGCGGCTTCCCCTTCCACGTCGTCGAGGTCGAACGGCTCTATCCGCTGCCCGGCAGCGGCGAGACGGCCGAGGTGGCGACCAAGATCTCGACCGCCTATTTCGACGCCTGCATGATGTGGCGCAACCTGGCCCAGGACATGGGCCGCATCGCCCTGCACCACCTGACGGCGACGCCGATGGGCTGGGCCGATACGGTGCGCGAGTCGCTGCAGGCGCTGGAGACCTTTTCCGGCGAATACGGCGCCCTGCCCGACCTGATCAAGGCCGACAACCTGATGATGCGCAAGGACGGCACGCTGGTCTTCTCCGACCCCGTCTTCATGGAATGACCTTTCGCTTATTTCCCGGAACGGGCCCACGATGACCATCAACCGCGTTTTCTACACCTCGCGCAAGCTCGCCGAATCGCTTTCCGGCAACCCCTACATGGCGGTGATCTCGATCACCGACCCGACGACGCCGCAAGCCCGGCTCGACCCGCTGTTCCGCCACGTGCTGCGCCTCTCCTTCTTCGACGCGGTGCCGGCCGACGAATTCATGCCGCCGCTGCCCGGTCTCTTCGACCGGACCATGGCGCGCCGCGTCGACGAGTTCGTGCGCGAAATCCACGGCGCACCGTTCGAGATGTCGATGATGGTCCATTGCGAATATGGCGTCAGCCGCTCGGCCGCCGTCGCGCTGTTCGTCGAGGCTGCCACCGGCGCCCCGCTGGAAGCCCGCGAATTCACCTACGAAGCCAATCTCTGGGTGGTCGACAGCCTGCAGGCGTTGCACCCGGGGATGGAAATCGACATTCCGTCGCCGCTGGCCGCCCGCGAGCGGCGGGCCAGCGCACGCGCCTGAACCTTTCTGCCGGAGCCGCCAGATGTCCGAAACCCATTACCTGAGCAACAAGACCTACGATGAAATCGCCGTTGGCGACAGCGCCAGCCTGACCCGCACGCTGATGCCGGAAGACGTCAAGCTGTTCGCCATCCTGACCGGCGACTTCAACCCGGCGACGATCGATCCCAATTACTCGGAAAGCGGCATGTTCCGCGAGGCGATCGCCCACGGCATGTGGAGCGGTTCGCTGATTTCGACCGTGCTGGCCACCCAGTTCCCCGGCCCGGGCACGATCCTGGTCGACCAGGCGCTGCATTTTGCGCGGCCGGTGACGATCGGCGACCGCATCGTCATCACCGTCACGGTCAAGCACAAGTTCGACCATAACCGGCACATCCTCTTCGACTGCCTGTGCACCAACCAGGAAGGCCTGCCGGTGGTCAAGGGCACGGCGGAGGTGCTGGCGCCGAGCGAGAAGATATCGCGCCTGCAGGAAACGCAGGCGCCGGAAATCTACATCGACGACAAGCACGCCCGCTACACCCAGCTCCTGTCGCGGGTGAAGGGGCTGGAACCGATCCCGACTGCGGTCGCCCACCCCTGCGACCAGGAGTCGCTGCGCGGGCCGGTGATCGCCTTCCAGGCCGGCATCATCGAACCCATCCTGGTCGGTCCGGAAGCCAAGATCCGCGCCGTTGCCGAGGAATTCGCCATCGACCTGTCCGGCATCCGCATCGTCAATGCCGCGCACAGCCACGATTCGGCGGCGCTCGCCGTGTCGCTGGTCAAGACCGGCGACGCCGAGGCGCTGATGAAGGGCAGCCTGCACACCGACGAACTGATGAGCGAGGTGGTCGCCCGCGCCAACGGCCTGCGCACCAACCGCCGCATCAGCCACGTCTTCGTCATGGACGTGCCGACCTACCACCGGCCGCTGCTGATCACCGACGCGGCGATCAACATCGCGCCGACGCTGGAGGAAAAGGTCGACATCATCCAGAACGCCATCGACCTCGCCCACGTCCTCGACATCCCGGAACCCAAGGTGGCGATCCTGTCGGCGGTCGAGACGGTCAATCCGAAGATCCAGTCCACGCTCGACGCCGCCGCCCTGTGCAAGATGGCCGACCGCGGCCAGATCAAGGGCGGCCTGCTGGACGGTCCGCTGGCTTTCGACAACGCAGTGTCGATCGTCGCCGCCAAGACCAAGGGCATCAAGTCGGCGGTCGCCGGCCATGCCGAAATCCTCGTCGTTCCCGATCTCGAATCCGGCAACATGGTGGCCAAGCAGCTCGAATACCTGGCCAACGCGCTGACTGCCGGCATCGTGCTCGGCACCAAGGTTCCCATCGTCCTGACCAGCCGCGCCGACACGGCGGAGACGCGCACCGCGTCCTGCGTGATAGCCGCTCTGGTCGCCCACGCCAAACGCGCCAAGGAAAACGCATGAGCCAAAAGAAGCAAGGCATCCTGACCATCAACGCCGGATCGTCGTCGATCAAGTTCGCGCTGTTCCCGCTCGCCCATCCGATCTCGCCGCAGGCCGAAGTCTCCGGCCAGATCGATGGCATCGGCACCAATGCCACCAAGCTGGTCGCCCACGACCGCGCCGGCGAACGCATCGCCAACCAGGCCATCGCCGGCGACGCGGTCAGCCACAGCGCGGCGCTCGACGCCATGCTGCAGTGGTTCCTCGCCACCTACACCGGCTGGCAGATCGTCGCCGTCGGCCACCGCGTCGTCCACGGCGGCGAGCGCTACTCGAAGCCGATCATCGTCGACACCACGGTGCTCGGCCACCTGGAAAGCTTCATCCCGCTGGCGCCGCTGCACGAACCGCACAACGTCGCCGGGATCAAGGCGCTGCAGGCGCTGTTGCCGGAAGTGCCGCAGATCGCCTGTTTCGACACCGCGTTCCACCGCAGCCAGCCAGATGTCGCCCAGCTCTTCGGCCTGCCGCGCGCGCTGACCGCCGAGGGCATCAAGCGCTACGGCTTCCACGGCCTCTCCTACGAATACATCGCCCGTGCCCTGCCGCAGCATTCGCACCGCGCCAACGGCCGCGTCGTCGTCGCCCACCTCGGCAACGGCGCCAGCATGGCGGCGATGGTCAATCGCAAGTGCGTCGCGACGACGCTCGGCTTCTCGACCATCGACGGCCTGATGATGGGTACCCGTTGCGGCAACCTCGACCCCGGCCTGATCCTCCACCTGATGGAGACCAAGGGCTTCACGGTCCAGGACATGACCCGCATCCTGTACAAGGAATCCGGCCTGCTCGGCGTCTCCGGCATCAGCCAGGACATGCGCACCCTGCTCGCCAGCAGCAAGCCGGAAGCGCACGAAGCGGTCGAACTGTTCTGCTACCGCATCGCCCGCGAACTCGGTTCGCTCGCCGCCGCCGCTGGCGGGCTCGACGCGCTGGTGTTCACCGGCGGCATCGGCGAGCACGCCGCCGAAGTCCGCCGCCGCGTCTGCCTGCAATCGGAATGGCTGGGCATCCGCGTCAACCCGGAAGCCAACGCCCGTCACGACATCGTGATCAGCGCCGGCAACAGCAGCGTCGACGTGTTGGTCGTGCCGACCAACGAGGAATGGATGATGGCGCACCACGCGCAGACGCTGCTCGCCCTCTGAAAATTATTTTTCCAGCCTTGGGCGCCGACCGTGAAAGCGGTCGGCGCCTTGTTTTTTCGGGCTTTTTCCGGCGATGACGGCAGCACCCCGAGGCGATGCAGAAAACACCGCATCTAGTCAACGTATTGCCCGCATACACTATATCTAGTAGATTACCGGGCATTCCAAACCAGATAACACCTACCGAGAGGAGCTTTCAATGAGCAAAATCGCCGAGCAGTTGTCGTTGACCGACATTCCTGCACCGCCGCAATTCGCGCCGCTGCCCGAGCAGGAAATCTCCGGCGAGGTGCTCATCGAAAAGTACGCCAAGGGCAAGGAAACCAACGTCCACGACGTGCGCAAACGCGTTGCCTGGGCCCTCGCCCAGGTCGAGCAGGAAGCCGACCGCGCGCACTGGGAAGGGCGCTTCCTGTGGGCCCAGGAAAACGGCTTCATCCCGGCCGGGCGGATCAATTCAGCCGCCGGCACCGATCTCCAGGCGACGCTGATCAACTGCTTCGTGCAACCGGTCGGCGACTCCATCGTCGAAAACGTCGAAGGCCGCCCCGGCATCTACACAGCGCTCGCCCAGGCCGCCGAAACGATGCGCCGCGGCGGCGGTGTCGGCTACGATTTCTCGTCGATCCGCCCGCAGGGCGCCCGCGTCAAGGGCACCCAGTCGCGCGCTTCCGGCCCGGTCTCCTACATGCGCGTCTTCGACCGCTCCTGCGAGACCGTCGAATCTGCCGGCGCCCGCCGTGGCGCCCAGATGGGCGTGCTGCGCTGCGACCATCCGGACATCGAGGAATTCATCCACGCCAAGGACAAGGGCGACCTGACCAACTTCAACATCTCGATCGGCGTCACCGACGCCTTCATGCAGGCCGTTGACGTCGACGGCGACGTCGAGCTCGCCCACCGCGCCGAACCGAACGCCGACATGAAGGCCGCCGGCGCCTACCAGCGCGATGACGGCACCTGGGTTTACCGCAAGCTGCGCGCCCGCGAACTGTGGGATCAGGTGATGAAGTCCACCTACGATCACGCCGAGCCGGGCATCCTCTTCCTCGACCGGATGAACAAGGACAACAACCTCAATTACTGCGAAGTGATCGAGGCCACAAACCCCTGCGCCGAACAGCCGCTGCCGCCCTACGGCTGCTGCTGCCTGGGTTCGATCAACCTGACCCTGTTCGTGCGCGACGCCTTCTCGAGCAAGGCCGAGTTCGACTTCGACGCCTTCGCCGAAGTCTGCCGCGTGTCCACCCGCATGCTCGACAACGTCCTCGACGCCACCCACTGGCCGCTCGAACGCCAGCAGCAGGAAGCCGCCAACAAGCGCCGCGTCGGCCTCGGCTTCACCGGCCTGGGCGATACGCTGGCCATGCTGCGCCTGCGCTACGACAAGGCGGAAGCCCGCGCCATGGCCGCCCGCATCAGCGAGTTCATGCGCGACACCACCTACCTGACCTCGGTCGAACTGGCCAAGGAACGCGGCGCCTTCCCGCTGTTCAACGCCGAACTCTATCTTTCCGGCGGCAACTTCGCGTCGCGCCTGCCGGCCGACGTCAAGGCCGAAATCCGCAAGCACGGCCTGCGCAACTCGCACCTCCTGTCGATCGCACCGACCGGCACCATCTCGCTGGCCTTCGCCGACAACGCGTCGAACGGCATCGAACCGCCGTTCTCCTGGACCTACAACCGCAAGAAGCGGATGCAGGACGGCACGATCAAGGAATACTCGGTCGAGGACTACGCCTGGCGCCTGTACAAGCACCAGGGCGGCGACGTCAGCAAGCTGCCGGACTACTTCGTCACGGCGCTGGAAATCTCCGCCAAGGCGCACGCCGACATGGTCGCCGCCGTCGCCCCGTTCATCGACACCTCGATCTCGAAGACGGTCAACGTGCCGGGCGACTATCCTTACGAAGACTTCCAGGATCTCTACATGCAGGCCTGGAAGGCCGGTCTCAAGGGCCTCGCCACCTACCGTCCGAACAGCGTGCTCGGTTCCGTCCTGTCGGTCGAACCGGCCAAGACCGAAGCTGACGACGACAAGTCGCCGCAGGACTTCGTCAGCGACGCCAACCGCCGCCTGTCGATCAAGAACCTGCCGGCGCCGGTCCTCTCCAGCCTGCGCTGGCCGGGCCGCCCGAACCTGCCGGAAGGCAACCTGTGCTGGACCTACATGGTCGATTCGCCGATCGGCAAGTTCGCCCTCTTCGTCGGTCACGTCGAACAGGAAGGCCACGCCTGGCCGTTCGAAGTCTGGGCCAACGGCCCGGCCGAACCGCGCGGTCTGGGCGCCGTCGCCAAGACCCTGTCCATGGACATGCGCGCCAACGACCACGGCTGGCTGGAAATGAAGCTCGAAGCCCTGGCCAAGACGCCGGGCGACGCCTTCGAAATGCACATGCCGCCGCACGGTGAGAAGAAGCGCATGCCGTCGGTCGTCTCGGCGATGGCGCAGGTCATTCACTGGCGCGTCAACCAGCTCGGCGCCCTCGGCCACGACGGCGCGACGCCGGTCAAGGATGCACTGTTCTCGACCAAGGAACCGAAGACCGGTACCGACGGCACGCTGTCCTGGACGGTTGACGTCAACAACCCGTCGACCGGCGAGGATTTCGTCCTCGGCCTGAAGGAAATCACCCTGCCCGACGGCGTCACCCGCCCCTATTCGATGTGGCTTTCGGGCAACTACCCGCGCGCCCTCGACGGCCTGTGCAAGCTCCTCTCGCTCGACATGCGCGTCATCGACCCGGCCTGGATCGGCATGAAACTCAGGAAACTGCTCGACTACTCCGAACCGCTCGGCGATTTCATGGCCTTCGTGCCCGGTTCGCGCAAGCAGCAGACCTGGCCGTCTACCGTCGCCTATATCGCCCAGCTGATCATCCACCGCTACGCCATGCTCGGCGTGCTCGACGAGGAAGGCTTCCCGCTGCAACAAATGGGCATCCTCGAGGCGCCGGAAGACACCACCAGCAACAAGGTGCTACCGACCCAGGGCAAGCTGTGCGGCGAATGCGGCAACCACACGATGATCCGCAAGGACGGCTGCGACTTCTGTACCGCCTGCGGTGCGGTCGGCACCTGCGGCTGACCTGAGATTCGCACCGGGTAATCCCCCGAAGGCCCATCGACCATAAGCTCGATGGGCCTTCTTGCATCTGGAATGCCCGCGCGAACGGCCGCCCAAGGCGCCTTTGCAGCCTGCCGGCAAGGGCTTGCAGTTATGGTAAGACCACTCGCTTCTGCTAGAATGCGCGGATACGCAAGGTCGCATCCCCTATAAGCAGAGTACACAATGACAACTCAAGAATCGACCACCTTCGTCATCGTCGGCGTGACCAAGGATGGCAGGAAATTCCGGCCCAGCGACTGGGCCGAACGCCTGTGCGGCGTCATGTCGGCGTTCGGCACCGAACGCAAGATGCGCTACTCGCCCTACGTCGGCCCCGGCGATTACAACGGGGACAAGGCCGTTTTCGTCGATGGCCGCCTCGGCGAAATCGAGCCGATGGCTTACCGCTTCATGCTCAACTTCGCCCAGGACAACGATCTGCAGATCATCGACGGCGTCTGCCCGCTGGACGGCAAAAAATAGAGCAATCTAGAAGCAATAAAAAAGGCGCCCGCAGGCGCCATTTTTATGATTCCGGGAGTCGCCTCGATCAGGCAGCGGCAGCGCCCATCGCCTTGATCTGTGCAGACAGACGGCTCTTGGTGCGAGACACCATATTCTTGTGCACAATCTGCTTGTCAGCGATACGATCGATGACCGAAACGGATTGTTGGAAAATGCTTTGTGCGGCGGCTTTGTCGCCGGCAACGATCGCCTTGCGCACGCTCTTGATCGCGGTACGCAGGGTCGAACGCAGACTTGCATTGTGGGCGCGCTGCTTGTCAGCTTGACGGGCGCGCTTGCGGGCTTGTGCGCTGTTGGCCATGAATTGATCTCTGTAAAAAAACCGAAGTCCGTCATTATTTCACAATCAGACAATGCACACAAGAAAATTCAGCGCGCTGTCCCAACAAAACACTCGAAGACAAGCAAGCCCACCCCCCTCACCCGTTCCTGCAACCATCCATCGCCGCAGAACGACCACTGAGCCAGCAATAGAAGAAATCCGCATCCATCTCGTATAGATTAGACTCAGAAAATTGGTAAAGGCCATGAACAGCGCAATGATCAGGAATCCGCAAACCCCGCCCAGCCCCCGCCTTTCTATAGCTGGCTTCTCATTGGTGGAATTGATGGTTGCCGTGGCCATCATCGCCATACTTGCCGTGATCGCGGTCCCCGCCTTTCAGGACATGATCGTGCAGAGCCGCCTAAGCGCCCAGGCCAATGACCTTGTCAGCGCCATTCAGGCAGCCCGGGGCGAAGCCATCAAGCGCAACCTGCGGGTTGATTTCTGCAGGACATCCAGCGCCACCAGCACCGATTGCGCTGGCGCCGGTAGCTGGGAATTCTGGATCGCCCGAATCAACACCACCGCCACGGTACTTCGTCGAGGCAGCATCAATCCTGAATTGAGACTGTCCAGCACCTTCAACCAGGGACGGATCACTTTCCTCCCTGACGGCACCAGTACGATCACCGCGGGCAGCGATACGCTGACCGCCTGCTCCCCCACCGGCAGTGGCAACACCACCCGAGTGATTACCGTCGGCATTGCCGGCAGAACCTCCGTCACGAAAACCACGGGATCCTGCAGCTAAATGAAACGCTCAATCTACCCCCGGCAAACCGCATTGCCCCTCCGGCAGCAAGGCGTCAGCCTGCTGGAAGTCATGATCGCCATGCTGGTTCTCTCTTTCGGCCTGCTCGGATTGGCCAGCTTGCAGATGGCGACGCTGCGCAACAACCAGAGTTCGTTCGACAACAGCCGGGCGATCATGAGTATCTACAGCATTACCGACATCATGCGCGCGGACATGTCGAGCCAGGGCGCACTAAACATGGCCAACGCCTTTCCTGCGGGCCGCAAGGCCGACTGGCTGAGCGACCTGAAGAGCAATCTCGGCGATGACGCCACCGGCACCATCCAGTGCACCCCGACAACAACGACACCGATCCTCGGCGACCCCTTCATCAGCAACATCTGCACCGTCACGATCAGCTGGACCGACGTCCAAGGCGGCACGACGCGGACGATGACGACGGAGGTGCAGCTATGAAGCCAGCACACAAAATCGCCCTGCCTCGCCGGATGCGCGGCCTTTCGCTGGTCGAAGTCATGGTCACGGTGGCAATCGGACTGGTCATCACGCTCGGCGTGGTCGGTGTCGTCGGCGTCAACCAGCAGAATTTGCGCATCACGGAAGGCCTTTCGGAATCCCAGGAGAATGCCCGCATGGCGTTCGAGCTGATCGCCCGCGATGTCCGCCAGGCCAGGGATACCGGTTGTGGGCCGGTTACCGCCAGCAGGGTCACCGACCTCGACACCACGTGGTGGGGAAACTGGTATCCGATCCGCGGCTTTGACGGCACCACCGGCGCCCCTGGCGTCACCACCGGCAGCGCCACCGGACAACGGGTCTCCGGCACCGAAGCCCTGCAGTTGCAAGGCACGGGTGAAGCGGTTGTGATCGGCAGTTTCACGGGACTGAACAAAGTCACGCTGAAGACCAGCAGCCATTCATTGAGGGCTGGAACGGTCGTCATCTGCGACATGGACAACGCCAGCCTGCACAACGTCACGGCAGTTTCCGGGGCCGACGTCACCTTCTCGCCGAACATCGTCATCTCCGACCCGGACAACCCCCAGTTCCAAGCCGCCCAATACGTGGCGACCACCTGGTACATCGGCAACAACGGCCGCGCCGCCGAAGGAGGGCGCTCCCTGTATCGGGTCCGTAGAACGCCCGCTGGAACCACCTTGACCGAGGAAATCCTTCCCGGCGTGGTCGACATGAACATCAGTTACCACCGCGTCGGACAAGCCAACTTCGCTGCGACGCCACCGACCAGCGAAGCCGACAGCGATCTGATCAACGCCATCGAGCTTGAACTGGTTACCGAAACCACCCAAAGCAGCGTTGCCACCGAAGCGGCCAATGCCGATGCAGAACTGGTCGGCAGCGACGGCCGCCTCCGGCGTACCGTGACCCACGTCATCGCCATCAGAAACACCCTCTGACATGCGCAATATGAATCCACCTTCCCGCACCCATCGCATGCCGGCACAGCAGGGCGGCATCGCCCTGATCATGGCCATCATCATGCTGATCGTCGCCACCCTGGCCGGCATCGCCGGCATACGCGGCAGTTCGCTACAGGAAAAGCTTTCCGGCAACCTCTATGACCGCGCGATCGCCCTGCAAGCGGCGGAAGCCGCCCTGAAGGCGGCGGAACTCCGGATTGTCTCGACCGACCGGGCAAACCTGCTTAAGGACAGCAAGATTGTCGACTGCACCCAGGCCGCCACGAGTTGCCCGCCCATCCCGACCAATGCATTCAACAACGACGCCAACGGCTGGACGGCCCTCGCCACAACCACCAATTCCAGCCTAAAAGCCGATACTTTCCCGCAGTATTTCATTCAGTACCTCGGCCTGAAAAACAGCAATGCCGTCACCGACACCAGCCAGTCGGCAATCCCCTTGCAATACGGTGCCACGGGCGGCGGCAGCGGCAGCGACTCGCCGCAGAACGCCACCTACCGCGTCATCGCCCGCAGCAGCCAGCCCACGACTAGCAACGACCGCTCGATTGCCCTGGTCAGCAGTTTGATCAAGGGTAACTGAGCCATGCTTATCTCATCGAATTCCAGCCAGACCAGGTGAAACCATGACACCGCACAGCCACCGCCCGACACCTGTCCGCCATCGCCTTTTGTCCTTGCTGCTCTACGCGACGATCGCGCTGGCCCCGCTGTCCTCTCAAGCCGGCGTCGATATCGCGCAGCAACCGCTATCCGTTGCCGACCCCGTACCGCCGAACATCATGTTCATCATGGACGATTCGGGATCGATGGCCTGGCAGCACATGCCCGGAACGACGGCAACATGGAGCGCCGCTCCTCCCAGCGGCCTGCCCTACTCGAGCGATCTGACCAACGACATTCGCCTGCGCGCCAGCAATGTCAACACGCAATGGTACAACCCGCTGATCACTTACTCCCCCTGGCTGAAGTACGACGGCAGTTCCTATGGCGACGTTTCGCTTTCCGCTGCCCCCAACGACCCCTCGGGAAAATCCGCCTCCGGCAATTTCGATTTTCAGGACGAGCTCGCCGACTGGCCAACGATCAGCACAAGTGACACTGGCAGCTACACGAGCAGTTGGCGCTACAGCGGTTTTTACCTCCTCAACCCTAACGCCAGCGCGACCGCCGATCAAAATTACGTGCGCTACGAGTTCCGCTATAACTCAAGCTGCGCCCAAACCCAGCTTCAATGCACCCGCTGGTGGTCAAACGGTAGCTGCAGAACCTGGACAAATGTCTGTGTCGCTTACAACAATGTATGGGAAGCACGCAAAGTGACGCTGACCAGCAGCGGCAGCAATAGCGCCACCACAAATCTCACGCAGTTCGACTGGACGGCACATGGCGGTCCGGTACGCACAATCCAGCAGGAAATCCAGAACTACGCCAACTGGTACTCCTATTACCGCCTGCGCGCCACGATGGCCAAGGCATCGGCCAGCCGGGTTTTCGCCAAACTGGGCACGGGCTATCGCATTGGCTACAACACGATCTGGAACCGGCAGGACCTGAAAATTCCGGTCGGAACGGATAACGGCCTGTTCCGCGGCGACAACAAGAAGGATTGGTTCGACTCCCTGTTCAATACCGATAGCACTAATGGCACGCCTTTGCGACAGGCACTCGGCCGTGCCGGGGAGTATTTCACAGATACCGCCAGCACCGGCCCATACGGACCGGAAACAGGCAGCCAGCAGGTTTCCTGCCGCCAGAACTTCGCGATCATGACGACCGACGGTTACTGGAACAGTGACGCGGCAGACAACTCGGATGCCCGGGCAGACAACGACAGCACCAATGGAAGTGCAATCAGCGGCTTGAATGGCAAGTCCTACCAATACGTGGCGGGACTGCCCTACAAGGACGGCCGCTCCAATACGCTGGCCGATGTGGCGATGTACTACTGGAAGACGGATTTGGTAGCGAACTTGACCAACAACGTCCCGACCACGGCCAAGAATCCGGCATTCTGGCAGCACATGCGCACCTTCGGTATTTCCATTGGCGAAAAAGGGACGCTTGATCCAAAAACGGACCTTCCCGCCTTGACCGCCGGCACAAAGACCTGGCCCGCGCCGGGTTGCGATCAGTCGGGCTGGAGTTGTATCGACAGGCAAGCCAACATTGACGACCTCTGGCATGCCGCAGTCAATTCACGCGGCGAATTCATCGTCGCCTCCAACCCGGATGAATTCACCAAAGCGCTGGGCGATACGCTGAACGCGATCAAGAACGAAACCAAGAGCGCGGCCAGCGGCGGCTCCAGTTCCACCCGGATCGAGGCTGGCGCCAAGGCCATTTTCAGCCAATACACTTCCGGCTCCTGGAACGGCAACCTTCTCGCCTACAACATCAATGAAACGACCGGCCTGCAGGACACCACGGCGCCCGCCTGGACTGCAGAAAATAAGCTTCCCGCCTGGGGGTCGCGCAGCATCTATGTCAGCAAGGACGGCGCTTCGGTACCGTTCCGCTACAGCAATCTGAACGCCGCGCAGCAAACGGCACTGGGGTCACAGCAAGTCGTCGACTACCTGCGCGGTGACCGCAGCCAGGAACAACCCTCGGGTAGCTTGCGCGCCCGCGCCGGCGTCCTGCCCGCCTTCGTCAACTCGCAACTGGTCTATGTCGGCCCGCCCAGCCAGACGGCGTACTTCGGCAATGCCAGCTTCACCGGCGCCAGCCAGTATGCGGCTTACGCCACCAGCAAACAGAGTCGCACCCCGATCCTCTACGTCGCGGGCAACAACGGCATGCTGCACGCTTTCAACGGCAATACCGGTGCGGAAGTCTATGCCTTCCTGCCCAATTTCTCGATAATGCACCCGAGCGCCTCAGCCACCCAGAAGACGCTGAAGCTCTATACCGACCCGAAATACGGCCTGAACGATTCCGCGGATGCCGACTGGGAAACCTACAAGCACCGCTATATTCTGGATGGCGAACTGACCGTGGCCGATGTCTATCTCGCCGGTGCCTGGAAGACCATTCTGGTCGGTACTCAAGGACGCGGCGGTACAGGCGTATTCGCCCTCGACGTGACCGACCCGGCTGACATCAAGTTCCTCTGGGAAAAAACCAGCAGCGACAGCACCGCCTTGGGCAACAATCTGGGCAAACCGATCATTGCCCAGGTGGCGAGCGGCGACTGGCGCGTCATTCTCGGCAACGGCCCCAACAGCACCGGCGACAAGGCGCAATTGATCATGATCAAGCTTTCCGACGGCAGCATATCGACGGTAGATACCGGCGTCGGCGAAAACAACGGTCTGTCCGGCGTCAATCTGTGGGATGCGGACAAGGACGGTTTCTTCGAAACAGCCTATGCCGGCGACCTGAAGGGGAACCTGTGGCGCTTCAAGGGACTCGGCGGGACGCCAAGCTTTGCCAAATTGTTCGCCACCCGCAATGCCCGCCCGATCACCGCCATGCCGCTGATCGTACGCAATCAGAAAACCAACAAGACCTGGGTTTTCTTCGGTACCGGCCAAAATCTCAACAAGGTCGACCAGGAAAATCTGGATGTCCAGAGTTGGTACGGCATGATGGACGACGGCAGCGAGGTCGCCAGCAACAAGTTGCGGGCTCGCGCAATCGGCACTTCCGGCACCATTGGTGCGCGTTCAGCCAGAATACTGGAATCCGGTACGGAGGCGGAAATCATCAGCGCCGGACAACTCGGCTGGTACATTGACTTCCCCGCCAACGGCGAACGCATGATCACCCCGAACAGCCTGCTGGGAGGTGCGCTCTTCGGCACGACCTACACACCGGACAACAGCGACACTTGCGCCCCTGATGGCAAGAGTTCGTTGTGGGCAATCAACCCGTTCAGTGGCGCGCGACTCAACCAGGGCATCTTCGACGTCAATGGCGACGGGGTCGTCAATGACTCGGACAAGGTTAACGGCGTTTTCCCGTCCGCGCTCGATGGACTCTCGCCGATCACCAGCGGACAGCCTCCCATCACGGTGGGCAAGGATGGAAAATTCTCCGTCCATCTCCCCGGCGAATCGATCGGTGGCAAACTTCCGGTCGGCGTATTGGGACGTCAATCCTGGCGTGAAATCATCGGACAATAAACATGAACCAAACCATTCACTTACAGAACAGGCTAGCCAAGGCCCATCACCTACGCGGCGACGGGGGATTCTCTCTGGTTGAACTCATGATCGTCGTCGCTGTCATCGGCATCCTTGCCAGTATTGCGGTGCCGAGCTATCAGGCCTATGTTCGGCAGAGCGTCCGTACCCAGGCTCAGGGATGCGTTTCACAGATTGCCCAGGCACTGGAAAGACGCTATTCCACCGCGCTCAGCTATGCGGGCGCGATGCCTGTAACGGGATGCACCACAGAAGGGGGATTGAACACGCGCTACACGATCACGGCCAACATTCAGGCGAGAAGCTATGTGCTGACTGCGACGCCATCGGGGGACCAAGTCAAGGACACTTGCGGCACGATGACCCTGAACAACCAGGCCACCAAAACAGCCGCCAAGACTGGTTGCTGGTAAGCGGGGAAGCTACAATGTTCCGGGATTTTTTTCTGACCGGAAAGCAACATGCAAACCAAGAAATTCAACATCAACGAACTGACGCTCGAGGACATGCAACCGAAGCAGGCTTCTCGGCATGATCCCTCGAACGTCGGTCGCAAGTGTCTCAAATGCGAGCACATCCGGCTCGCTTCGGAAAGCCACATTCCGGCCTATGAGTGCCCGAAATGCGGTGCTGTTTACGACAAGATCGAGCAACTGGTCAGCGCTCGTCCCATGGGCAAACTGGCACGCTGAACGACTGTCTGTCCATACTCCTGATCCCTCAGGGCCTTCAGGCAAGTTCTTTCGGCAGGGCGAACGAAACGCCTTCTTCCACGCCCTGCAACTGCCCCACCGCCGCGCCAGTTAGCTCGCCCAGGCGGTCAACCACCTGCTGGACCAGGATTTCCGGCGCCGAGGCACCGGCGGTGACGCCGATGCGTTGCTTGCCGACCAGCCAGGCCTCGTGGATTTCTGCAGCGCTGTCGATCAGGTAGGCGTCAATCCCGCGGCCGGCGGCGACTTCCTTCAGGCGTCGGGAGTTCGAACTGTTCGGGCTGCCGACGACGACAACCAGATCGCATTGTTCGGCCAAAGCCTTGACCGCGTCCTGGCGGTTCTGCGTGGCGTAGCAGATGTCGTCCTTCTTCGGCCCCTGAATCGCGGGAAAACGCTGGCGCAGGGCGTCGATGACGCGACGGGCGTCGTCCATCGATAGCGTCGTCTGGGTCACGTAGGAAAGTTGTTCGGGCAGACGGACCTGCAGTTGCGCGACATCGTCGACGGTCTCGACCAGATACATGCCGCCGTCGCTCTGCCCCATCGTCCCTTCGACCTCGGGGTGGCCCTTGTGGCCGATCATGACAATCTCGCGCTCGCCCTTGCGCATGCGCCCGACTTCCAGGTGAACCTTGGTCACCAGCGGGCAGGTCGCGTCGAAAACCTTCAAGCCGCGCTGCTCGGCCTCCTCACGAACCGCCCGCGAAACGCCGTGGGCGCTGAAGATCACCGTGCTGCCGGCCGGCGCCTCGGCGAGTTCCTCGATGAAGACGGCGCCCTTGGCGCGTAAGTCGTCGCAGACGAACTTGTTATGCACGACCTCGTGGCGGACGTAGATCGGCGCGCCGAAGCGCTCCAGCGCGCGCTCGACGATGGCGATGGCGCGTTCGACGCCGGCACAGAAGCCGCGAGGATTGGCAAGAATGACCTGCATTACATGATTCCGATGATTTTCACCTCGAAGCGGATCGGTTTGCCCGCCATCGGGTGATTGAAGTCGAACAGGGCGCTGGTTTCGTCGAGCTCGCGCAGGAAACCAGCGAAGGTCGCGCCGTTGGGCGCGGTGAATTCGACGACCGAATTCTCCTTGAGTTCCATGCCGGCGGGCAGTCCGTTACGGGCGATGCGCTCGACCAGGCGTTCGTTATGCACGCCGAAGGCCTGTTCCGGCTCCAGTTCGAACACGTAATGCTCGCCGGCGTTCAGACCGAGCAGCACGTTTTCGAGGTTCTCGGCGAGCTGGCCGCTGCCCATCTGCAAGGTCGCCGGGCTCATGTCGAAGGTGGACAGGAATTCCTCGCCATCCAGGGCGGTGACGCGGTAATGCAGGGTCAGGTAGCTGTCGGAGCGGACGGTGGTGCTCATGCCTTGTCTTTCTGTTCTTTGTGGGTCAGCGTAGCGACGATCAGCAGCAGCGCACCGACGCTGATTGCCGAATCGGCGACGTTGAACGCAGGCCAATAGTAGCCAGCGGCGTGCCATTGGATGAAATCGACGACGGCGCCAAAGCGCACGCGGTCGATGACGTTACCGAGCGCCCCACCCATCACCAGGGTCAGCGCCAGCGCCATCAGTTTTTGTTCCGGGTGTTTCTTCAGCTCAAAGGCGATCCAGCCGGAAACGCCGAGCGCCAGTACGGTGAAGAACCAGCGCTGCCAACCCGGCTGGTCGGCGAGAAAGCTGAACGCCGCCCCCGGGTTGAAAGTCAGCACCCAGTTCCAGAACGGCGCGACGTAGATCGTTTCGCCAAAGCTCAGCGTATTGAGCACGACCCACTTGGCGAGCTGATCGAGAACGACGATCAGCGCCGCCAGCGCATACCAGTGCTGCGCCTTAGGCATGCGTGCGCACCTCGCCGTCGCCGTGCAGGTTGCTGACGCAGCGCCCGCACAGACCGGGATGCGCCAGATCGGCGCCGACGTCTTCGCGCACGTGCCAGCAGCGTTCGCACTTGGCGTGGGCCAGCGGCGTGGCAGTCACCGATTCCTCGGCGGATTCGATCAGCGTGGTCGCCGAGCAGATGAAGACGAACTTCAGGTCGTCGCCCAGCGCCGACAGCGCCGCGAACTTGTCGCCGGCACAGCGGATTTCGACTGCCGCCTGCAGCGCGGCACCAATCTCGCCGGCCTCGCGACGGGCCTCCAGCGCCTTGGTGACGTCGTTGCGCACTTCGCGAACGATCGCCCACTTGGCCAGCAGCTCGGCCTCGCCAGGCTGTTCCGGCAGCTCATGCCACTGCTGGAACATCACCGAATCGTCCTCGTCACCGCTCAGCACGGCCCAGACTTCCTCGGCGGTAAACGAGGTGATCGGCGCCAGCAGGCGGACGAAGGCCTGGGTGATGTGCCACAGCGCCGATTGCGCCGAACGCCGGGCGAGCGACTGCGGCGCCGTCGTGTATAGGCGATCCTTGAGGATGTCGAGGTAGAAGCCGCCGAGGTCTTCCGAGCAGAAGGTCTGCAGCGCCTGGACCACGCGGTGGAACTCGTAGCGATCATAATCGGCGCGCGCGCCATCCTGCAGAGCGCGAGTCAGTGCCAGCGCATAGCGGTCGATCTCCAGCCAGTTATCGACTGGCAGCATTGCGTTCGACGCGTCGAAATCGGAAATATTGGCGAGCAGGAAGCGCAGCGTGTTGCGGATGCGGCGGTAGCCTTCGACGACACGCGCCAGGATTTCCTTGGACATCGCCAGTTCGCCCGAATAATCGGTCGACGCAACCCACAGGCGCAGGATATCGGCGCCCATCTTGTCGGTGACTTCTTCCGGCAGAATGGTGTTGCCGAGCGACTTGCTCATCTTGCGCCCCTGCTGGTCGACGGTGAAACCGTGCGTCAGCAGCGCCTTGTACGGCGGATGACCGTCGATCGCCGCGCCGGTAAGCAGCGACGAATGGAACCAGCCGCGATGCTGGTCGGAGCCTTCCAGGTAGAGGTCGGCACGCGGACCGCTGGCATGGCCGTCGTTGTGCGAACCGCGCAGCACATGCCAGTGCGTCGTGCCGGAATCGAACCAGACGTCGAGCGTATCGCTGATCTTCTCGTACTGCTCGGCTTCCGCCCCCAGCAGTTCGGCGGCGTCGAGCTTGAACCAGGCTTCGATGCCTTCCTTTTCCACGCGCTTGGCCACTTCTTCCATCAGCTCGACGGTACGCGGATGCAGTTCGCCGGTTTCCCGGTGCATGAAGAAGGGAATCGGCACACCCCAGTTGCGCTGGCGCGAGATGCACCAGTCCGGCCGGTTGGCGATCATGTTGTGCAGGCGCGGCTTGCCCCAGCCAGGATAGAACTCGGTCGCCTCGACGCCGCGCAGAGCGATCTCGCGCAAGGTCTCCCCTTCCCCGCCGTGCCCGGCTTGTGCCGGTTGGCTGGCCACCCTGTCCATGCCGACGAACCACTGCGCCGTGGCGCGGTAGATCACCGGTGTCTTGTGCCGCCAGCAGTGCATGTAGCTGTGGCTGATATTGCCGTGCGAGAGCAGGCAGCCGACTTCGGTCAGCTTGTCGCAGACCGCCTGATTGGCCTTCCAGATCGACATGCCGCCAAAGAAAGGCAGGTCGTCTACATAAACGCCATCGCCCTTGACGATGGAAAGAATCTCGTCGTTGCCGCGCCCGTAAGCGAGCCAGGTATTGAAGTCATCGACGCCGTGCGCCGGCGCGCTATGCACGACGCCGGTACCGGCATCCAGCCCGACGTAGTCGGCGAGATAGACCGGCGACTCGCGATCGTACAGCGGGTGGCGGAAGCGCAGCCCTGCCAGCGCCTTGCCCTGCACGGTGGCCAACACGCTGCCTTGCAGGTCGTAGCGTTGCAGCGAGGCTTCAAGCAGTTCGGCGGCCAGCACCAGCAGCCGCTCGCCGGTATCGACCAGCGCATAGTCATGTTCGGGATGGATGTTCAGCGCCTGGTTGGCCGGAATGGTCCACGGCGTCGTCGTCCAGATCACCGCGAACGCCGGTTTCGTCAACACCGGCTGGCCGAAGGCAGCCGCCAGTTTTTGCCCGTCGGCGGCGTCGACCGGAAAGGCCACGTCGATGGTCGGCGATTTCTTGTCGGCATACTCGACTTCCGCCTCGGCCAGCGCCGAACCGCAGTCAAAACACCAGTTCACCGGCTTCAGGCCCTTGAATACGTAGCCTTTCCTGACGATTTCGGCCAGCGCCCGGATTTCGCCGGCTTCGTTGGCAAAGTTCATCGTCAGGTAGGGATTGTCCCATTCCCCCAGCACGCCGAGACGGATGAAACCGGCCTTCTGGATTTCGATCTGTTCGGCCGCGTAGGCACGGCACAGTTCGCGCACCTTGTCGGCGGGCAGGTTCTTGCCGTGCGTCACCTCGACCTTGTGCTCGATCGGCAGACCGTGGCAATCCCAGCCGGGCACGTAAGGCGCATCGAAGCCGGCCAGCGTCTTCGAACGGACGATGATGTCCTTGAGAATCTTGTTCAGCGCGTGGCCCAGATGCAGGCTGCCGTTGGCATACGGCGGGCCGTCGTGCAGGATGAACTTCGGCCGCCCGGCAGAAATCTCGCGAATCCGCCGGTAAAGCTGCTTCTCTTGCCAGCGTGCCACCCACTTCGGCTCGCGCTTGGGCAGGTCGCCGCGCATCGGGAACGGGGTATCGGGAAGATTCAGGGTGTCTTTGTAATCAGCCATTTGCTTGCTCACCGCTTGAAGAAGGCCCGCGCCGCCGCGGCATCGGCCGCGATCTGCGCCTTGAGGGCATCGAAATTGGGAAAACGTTGCTCGTCGCGCAGTTTATGCACGAAACGAACCGAAATATGCGCGCCGTAGATGTCGCGATCGAAATCGAACAGATGGACTTCGAGCAGCGGTCGCGTGCCACCGAGCGTCGGCCGGATGCCGAGGTTGGCAACGCCGGGCAGCGGCGTCTCGCCGAGGCCGCCGACCTCGACCGCAAAAACGCCGGTCATCGGCAGCGGGTTGTGCTTGATGCGCAGGTTGGCGGTGGCGAAACCGAGCTGGCGGCCGAGCTTCTGGCCGTGAACCACCTGGCCGTCCATCATGTACGGGCGGCCGAGCAACTTCGCCGCGTGCGCCATGTCGCCAGCAGCCAGCGCCCGGCGCACGCCGGAACTGGAGACTCTTTCAGCATCGACAACAACGCTGGCCATCGCTTCGACGGCAAAGCCATGACGTTCGCCAGCAGCCTGCAGCAAGGCGAAATCGCCGACACGCCCCCTGCCGAAACGGAAATCGTCGCCGATCACGAGATGCCGGACGCGCAGGGCATGCACCAGAACATCGTCGATGAAGGCTTGCGCCCCCAGCGCCGCGAAAGCGCGGTTGAAGGGGCAGATCATCGCTTGCGCCACGCCGCTGGCGGCGAGCAGTTCGAGCTTTTCGCGGAAGGTGCTGAGGCGGGCCGGTGCCGAATCGGGCGCGAAGAACTCGCGCGGATGCGGCTCGAAGCTCAATACCGTCGGCACCAGCGAGCGCTCTCCGGCCACCTCGGCCAGACGGCCGATCAGCGCGGCGTGGCCACGATGCACGCCATCGAAATTGCCGATGGCCAGTGCGACCGGTGCCGGAACAGGACGAGAATAACCGCGAAAAACGCGCATCGGATGCTGCTGCAAAAAAGCGCGATTATACCGGGGCGCCCTGAAGTTCCGGCCAAATCCACGAAAAAACAGCCCCTTGCCGCAGAGGCCGCCGCTATAATCTGGCAAAATCGACAAGCCATCCCATGATGCTCAGCCTGATCAACCATGTTCTTCGCATTTCGGCGCGCCGCGACCGTACCGAAATCAACTCGGCAATGGTCGACGCACTGAAGGAGCTGTTTTCCCCACGCCGGCTGACCATTTATCGCTGCTATTCCAGCAAACGCAAGACCATTGTCTTCGCCTGCGCCGGCTATGGCCCGCAAGGGCAGTTCCTGCGCAACGCCTACCTGCCCGAAGCACGCTTCTGCCAGCCGATCGAACGCGACCCGCTGCTCCGACAATGCCGGCGCGAACTCTCCGCCGTCCTCGAACCCATGGGCGACGGTTCGCATCGGGTGATCTTCCCGATATTGCGCCTTGATGAACCGATCTACTTCATTGATCTGGTGATGGAAGAGGATTTTTCCGCCGACCTGCGCGTCACCCTGATGGGACTGGTTGAGTATTTCGGCAACCACATCGGCCTCCTCGACTACGGCGAGGCCGACACGCTGACCGGCCTGGCCAGCCGCAAGACTTTCGACAAGCACCTGTTCGAACTGCTCGGTCTGGCCGCTTCCGACCACATGCTCGGCAACGCGCCGCAACCTGCCCGGCGCAACGAACAAGCGGACAGCAACCACTGGCTGGCAGTCTGCGACATCGACCATTTCAAGCGGGTCAATGACAGCTACGGCCACCTGATCGGTGACGAGGTGTTGATCATGGTGTCGCAGGTGATGCGGCAGAGTTTTCGTTTCGACGACCAGTTGTTCCGCTTCGGCGGCGAGGAATTCATCGCCCTGCTGCAGCCGACCAACCGCCAGTCGGCCGCGGCAACCCTGGAGCGCTTCCGCCACGACGTCGAGCAGACGGTTTTCAGCCGCGTCGGCCACGTCACCGTCAGCATCGGCTTCAGCCGCCTGCTGCTCAGTGACACCCCGAGCGACGTCATCGAACGCGCCGACGAGGCGCTTTACTATGCCAAGCGCAACGGCCGCAACCAGCTTGCCTGCTACGAGCAGTTGATCGAAGACGGGCGGCTGGCCGCCCGCGAAATCGCCAAGGGCGAAGTCGAACTCTTCTGAGGCCTCAGCGGCGGCCAGCGGCGGCCAGCGGCGAGCAAGGCGCTGGCCGCGCTGATCCGCTCGCCGAGCGGCACGGAAGCGTCGTTCATCACCGCCAGCAGGAAAGCCGCCGGATCGGCAAAATGTCCGGCCAAGGGCAAAGCACCTGCAGCCGGCGCCTGAACCGGTGTCGGCAGTTGGGCCATTGCCTTGGCCAACTGCCGGTCGTCGATCGCCCTCAAGCCGGCCAGCATTTCCACCTGGCGTTCCGGATTGGGCGGAAACTCCAGACCCGGCTCGCTGACGAACATGCTGCCCATGCCGGGGTCGATGAAGGCCGACCAGCGCTCGACACCGGCGTCGAACGCTGGCACCAACGGCACTGCTTCAACCCCGCTCAACGGATGACAGCGCACCCGCTCGGCCGGCAGATCGCTCAGGCAAGCTGCCCGCAGGCCATCGTAAAACGCGGCCAGTTGCGGCAGTGGCCGCGGTGTTGCGAAAGCCAGCCAGAGCGTGAACGCGCCGCCGACGGACACCGACAGCGCTGGCTGCGGCAAGGCCAGCTCGTCGGCGAGATAACTCAGGGTTGCACCAACGCTCGGCCAGTCGCTGGCCTGCGGGAATTCGATGAGCAAGGCGCGGGCCGTGCCAGCGGCGTCAAGCAGCGGCAGTTGCGCGGCATCGCCAGCGATATCGGCAGCCGTGTAAAGACGGCGCAGTTCAGTGAGCGGCGCGGCCTGCATCAGCCGATCTGGGCGATCTTCGCCTTCGGCCCCGGCGGATGCTTGATGAAGTACTGGCGGATGCCGCGCATGATGGCGTCGGCCATCTGCTCCTGATAGGCGTCGTCCTTCAAGCGCAGCTCTTCTTCCGGATTGGAGATGAAGGCGGTCTCGATCAGTGCCGATGGAATGTCCGGCGCCTTGAGGACGGCGAATCCCGCCTGCTCGACGCTGGTCTTGTGCAGGTGGTTGATCGAGCCGAGTTCGCCGAGCAGGTACTTGCCGAGTTTGAGGCTGTCGTTGATGGTCGCCGTCTGCGACAGATCGAGCAGGGTGCGGGCCAGGAAAACGTCCTTGGTCTTGGCCAGATTGACGCCGCCGATCAGGTCGGCGCTGTTTTCCTTCTGCGCCAGCAGGCGAGCCTGGGTGCTCGACGCCCCCTTCTCGGACAGGACGAAGACCGAGGAACCACGCGCATCGGGCTTGATCCAGGCGTCGGCATGGATCGACAGGAAGAGGTCGGACTGGATGCGTCGCGCCTTCTGCACGCGCACCTGCAGCGGAACGAAGAAATCGCCGTCGCGGGTGAGCACGGCGCGCATGTTCGGTTCGGCGTCGATGCGCGCTTTCAGGCGACGAGCGATGGCCAGCGTGACCGCCTTTTCGTGGGTACCGCGCTTGCCGACGGCACCGGGATCTTCGCCGCCATGCCCGGGATCGAGCATGATCGTCACCAGCCGGTCCACCACGGCCTTGCCGGAACGCTTCGCCACCTGCGGCTCTGGCACCTTGGCCGGCTTCGCTTCCTCGCCGCCGAGGTCCTGCCCCGGCTTGAGCGGCTCGACCGCGTCGCGCCGCCCTTCGAGCAGCGCCATCAGGGGATCGGCCGGGGTTTCCGGATAGATGTCGAGGACCAGGCGGTGACCGTATTCGCCAACTGGCACCAAGGAGAACACCTGCGGCACGACGCGCGTCTTCAGTTCCATCACCAGACGGACGACGCCCGGTTTGAAGCGGCCGGCCCGCAACAGCTTGATGTAGGGATCGTCATCGCCGACCTTGCCGGCCAGGCTGTCGAGCACGCTGTTGAACTCGACACCTTCGATGTCGACGACCAGACGCTCTGGATTTTCGACGGTGAAATGGGTGAATTTCAGCGGCGCGTCGTGTTCGAGCGTGACCCGGGTGTAATCGGCGGCCGGCCAGATGCGTACCGCGACGATCGCCGGCCGGCTGGCGGCGCGACCGGTGAGCGGCGTGACCGAGAGAACTAGCGCGCTGCCGGCGTAGCGCAGGAGCTGCCGACGGCGCGGATCGAGGCGGTGGTCCTTACGCATGACGCCCCCCTTTCCGAGATGGCTGCAAGTTCGGCAACACGCGCGCCACCGGCGTGCCGCAGGAGAATGCGGAGATCGGGCGCTGGCACGCAGCCGGCCGCCTTGTCGGGCCATTCGACCAGGCAGACGGAGGCGTCGTTGAAGTATTCACCAAATCCCGCATCGAGGAATTCCTCGGGTGACTCGAAACGATAAAAATCAAAGTGATACAAGTATAAACTCGAAACTACGTAAACTTCAACCAAAGCATAGGTCGGACTTTTCACCGGACCACTGTATCCAAGCGCCCGGATCATCGCCCGTGCCAGCGTCGTCTTGCCGGCGCCGAGGTCGCCTTCGAGGTAGATCACCAGCCCCGGCTGCAACGCCTGCGCCAGTTCGGCACCGAGGCACTGGGTCGCCGCCTCGTCGGGGAGATCGAAAACGGCGGTAACATCCGGGCTATGCATGATCAGGACTCCAATCTGGACCACGTCGCCATCAAGGCGCGCATCCGCGAACTCGGCCGGGAACTGGGTTTTGCCGAGATCGGCGTGGCCCGCGCCGAACCGGGCGCCGCCGTCGATCGGCTGCGTGCATGGCTGGCCGCCGGCATGCACGGGGAGATGGATTATATGGCGCGCCACCTTGAACTGCGCGCCCGGCCGCAGCAACTGGAAGCCGGCACGCTGACGGTGATTTCCGCGGCCCTCGACTACCTGCCTCATGATAAAGCTGCCGACGCTCCCGGTCAGGCGGCGATCTCCCGCTACGCTCAGGGCCGCGACTACCACAAGGTGGTGCGCAACCGACTGCAGAAGCTGGCCAGCGCCATCGGCGAACTGGCCGGCCCCTACGGCTACCGCGTCTTTTCCGATTCGGCGCCGGTGATGGAAGTCGAATACGCCCGCCAGGCCGGCCTCGGCTGGCGCGGCAAGCACACGCTGCTGCTGTCGAAACACGGCTCTTGGCGCTTTCTCGGCGAAATCTACTGCGACCTACCGCTGCCGCCCGACGCGCCGGTCGACGAGCACTGCGGTTCCTGCCGCGCCTGCCTCGACGCCTGCCCAACCGGCGCCATCGTCGCCCCCTATGTGGTCGACGCGCGGCGCTGCATTTCCTACCTGACCATCGAACTCGCCGGCGCCATCCCCGAGGCATTCCGGCCGCTGCTTGGCAACCGCATCTACGGCTGCGACGACTGCCAGACCTGCTGCCCGTGGAACCGCTTCGCCCGGCTCGGCGATCCGGAATTCGCGCCACGCCATGGTCTGGATTCGGCGACGCTGATCGAATTGTTCGCTTGGAGCGAACAGCAGTTCAACGACCGTCTGGCCGGCAACCCGATCCGCCGCATCGGCCATGAACGCTGGCTGCGCAACATCGCCGTCGGGCTCGGCAACGGCCCGGCCACCAACGCGGCAATCGGCGCCCTGCGAGCCCGGGCTGACGATGCGTCGGCACTGGTCCGCGAGCACGTCGCCTGGGCCCTCGGACGCCTTGGCAGCGCTAGCTGACGTGGGCGCGTTCATCTTCCTTTCAGCCTGTTCTGCTCTAATGGGCGAATACCGATCCGGACCACCGCCAGCCGCCGACTGCCGATGAAGACTTTCAAACAACGCGCCGCACGCCGCATCGCCGCCATCAGCATGCTTCTGGCATTGATCAGCGGCCCGCTCGCCTGGCTGATTTCGCGCGAGATCGCCGAGGAGAACATGGTCTCGCTGGCGATGGAGGAATCCCGTCACATCCTGGGCGACCGCGACAGCTTCGCCCTTCCCGCCGAGAAACAATTGCCGCTGCGCGCCGACGAGGCGGCGCTGGCGATCACCGGCGGCCTGTTCGACATTGCCGAAATCTACGACGCCGACGGCCGCAAGCTGGCCGAGGCCAGCACGCCGGCCGGCGAGGCCGTCGAATCGCTACTGCCCAAGCATGGCCGGCCGAATTACCGGACCCCCAGTTATCAAAGCCTGAAGCTGCCTGAACAGGGCTGGATACTGCGCATTTTCGTTCCCCTGGAAGGACGCGACGCCGAGCGTCCGGCCGGCTTTTTCGAGGGCGTACGCATCGTCCCGGAATGGCAGAAGGAAGAACTGATGCGCGGCGCGCTGACCATGGCGTTGATCGTCGCCGCCGCTTCACTGCTCTGCGGCCTGACCATCTATCCCTTCGTCGTCCATCTGTCGGCGGAAAACTCGCGGCGGGCGGAAGCGCTGCTCGAATCGCATCTGTCGATGATGGAAGCGATGGGCCGCGCCGTCGCCCGCCGCGATTCCGACACCGGCGCCCACAACTACCGGGTGGCCTGGATCGCCGCCTGCATCGGCGAAGCGCTCGGACTGGAACGGCCAGCGATGCAGGCATTGATCGTCGGCAGCTTCCTGCACGATGTCGGCAAGATCGGCATCCCCGATGCCATCCTGCTCAAACCCGGGCGGCTGGACGCCGAGGAAATGGCGACCATGCGCACCCACGTCGCGCAGGGCGAAGCCATCGTCGCCGGTATCGGCTGGCTGGACGAGGCGGCTGCCGTGGTTGCCGGCCACCATGAAAAATGGGACGGCAAAGGTTACCCGCGCGCTCTGAGTGGCGAAAACATTCCCCTGGCGGCCCGCATCTTCGCCATTGCCGACGTTTTCGATGCTCTGGTCTCACGCCGTCCGTACAAGGAGGCGATGCCATTCGCCGCCGCCATCGAGATCATCCGCCAGGACAGCGGCAGCCATTTCGACCCGGCGCTCGCCGCCATCTTCCTGAACATCGCCGAAACGCTGCACACCCGGCTGCAATGTTGCGACGAAGCCGACTGCCGCCGCCTGCTCGACGACAAGGTCCGCCACCATTTCTTCGCGCAGGCCTGAGCCCGAACGCGAAAGCTCAGCGTTCGACCGGCCGCGCCGGATCGGCGCACCACTCGCTCCACGAGCCGCCGTAGAGCCGCGAACCGGGCAGGCCGGCGACTTCCATGGCAAGGATGTTCTGGCAGGCGGAAACGCCCGAACCGCAGTAATGGACGACCGCGGCCGGCGCCCCGCCAGCGAGTTGCGCGCGCCATTCGGCGGCCAGTTCGGGCGCCGGCTTGAAGCAACCGTCGGCAGCGAGGTTGTCGCCGAAGAAACGGTTGCGCGCCCCGGGAATGTGGCCGGCCACCGGATCGATGGTTTCGTTTTCGCCGCGGAAGCGGTCGGCGGCCCTGGCATCGATCAGACGCCGGTCCGCCGACCCCAGCCCGGCCAGGACGTCGTCAACATCGACGGTCCACGAGCGCAAGTGCGGCTGGAAGTCGCCCGGCACGGCGCTCGGCCGCTCCCGGCTCAAGGCCCCGCCGGCCCGGCACCAGGCCGCCCAGCCGCCGTCGAGCACGGCGACGGCATCGTGGCCGAGCCAGCGCAACAGCCACCAGAGACGGCTGGCGATCATGCCGTTACCGTCGTCGTAGGCGACCACCCGGGTCTGCCGGTCGATGCCGAGCGCCGCCAGCCTGCCGGCCAGCACTTTGGGATCGGGCAAGGGATGGCGCCCGTTGCGGCCGTTCAGCGGACCCGACAGGTCGCGGTCGCAATGCAGGAAGAAAGCACCGGGCAGGTGCGCCTCGCCGTAGGCCCGCTCGCCGTAACCGACATCGGCCAATTGATGGCGGACATCGACGATGCAGCAGTCGGGCTCGCCGAGCTGCGCCAGCAACTGCGCCGGCCGGATCAGCGGCCCGAAGTTCAAGCCTCGCCTTCCAGCCATTCATCGGCCGCAGCGGGATCGTCGAAGACCTGCACGTCGGCATTGACGAAGGTCTGCGACAGCCAGGCGCTCCAGGTCACCCACTCGCTGTCGGTAATTACCGCGACGCGATTGAAATCGTTCGCGTGGGCGCGCGAGAACTTGACTTCCTCCCAGGCGACGTCGAGCGTCAGCGTGCCCATCTTGGTCAGGTCGAAGAACAGGTCGACCGGCCCTTCGAACTTGATCTTGTAATTGACGACTTCCTCGAATTCACGATAGTCGGCCAGCGTGAATTCGCCGAACACCGAAACATTGACCCGGTGGGCCTTGTGGTCGATGACGATCATGGTTTGCTCCGTTGTTGTTGTGGCTGTATCCAGTTTAAGCCAGATCAGCAGCGGAAAGAGAGACGATCAGCGGACGAAAGACTTTTTCCATCCGGGCAACATTGCTTTCCAGCCAGGCATGTAACTGAGGCCAGGCCGTTTCGTCGTCGAGGTCACTATTCGAACGAACGACTGCGATCACGCAACCCTTTTTATCTGGCAATTCGTTCCATTCCAACACCGATGCCATACTCGCTTCAACGCTGTCTCGACGATCCCGCAAGTACCTGAAAACCGCCTTTGGCGGCAGATCGTCGCAATTGATGTAAAGACGAACCAGCATCTGGCGTTCGTTACGCTTAATCACCCCCTCAATGGAGAACCCCGTCCGCCCAACGCGAAACGATTGCCAAGACTGTGCCGACGGCTTCGGCGCGCGGAGCCCCTTGAGCATCATGTAATCGCGAAATGCCGACCAGAATTTCAACTGCAAGGCTTGCGTCGGCGATGCGCTCCCAGCTTTGGCAGCCTCATCGCGCACCGCCCGACTCCAGTCGTTTGGCCGACAAATCATGTTGAATTTTGGCGCCGGCTCCGAATCACCGATACGCCACAATTCAATCTCAAGCCCGAAGAACTGCCATTCGTCGTGCGTGATCTCGTTGAGCCAGTCGATCGCCGCACGGTGTTCATCAGTGAAACGCGAAGCGATCCAAACAATACTTCTCGCCTCCAGCGCCGCGGCGTAAGTCAGTATCTGTCCCAGATGGCTGTGATCCGTTTTTTCCAGCTGATTTTCGATCAGGACATGGGCACCGCTGAAAATGTCCTTGCAAACAATATCCGCGGCATAGGGCCCGACGGCAACCTCCTGACCGACCAGTTCCAGATCGAGCCCCAACTCTTCGGATAAAACCGCCAAATTAGAGGATTGAGCCATCCACGGCGTGAAGTTATAGGCCTCGTGCGGCCAAACCTCGCGCAAATCGACACGTGCCAGTCGCCCCAAAACAGTCATTGCTGCTCCTTGCTGCATTCAGGTCGGCAGCAATGCGAGAGGTGTGTCGCCGCACTTTTCAAGGAGTCAAACGCGCGGCCTCCGTTGCGCTCAACCATTTGCGCAACCGCCCCCAGCGACTTCCATTGCCCATCCGTAAACTTCTCGTCGTCGTCATCACGCAGCCTGACGAACACAGTTTTCTCCGGTCGCTTGTTGCTGTCGTCGATCACTTCCGCAATCGAATAAACACCGGTCATCTTCGGCGTGATGACGTACAAACACACATCGCACTCTTCCCGCTGTCGCAGTTCTTCGGCCATGCGATCAGGCGTCCAGTCATCCACTACAGGATTGAAGAATTCAGCTTCGAGTAGCGGAATGATCCGACGACGCCACGTTGACTCGTTGCACGTACCGCCCAAAAAAACCTTCATTTCGTCACTGTCCTTTCTTCGTAATAGTGCCGCCGAAGCGATATACCGATGCACTTTTATACCTGAATTGACATGAGAATACCTGACTGACAGGTTTAATCCTGCTCCACCGGGCTGGCACGCGAAAAATGCGTCGCCACGATGCCCGACAGGACGATCAGGCCAATCGCCGCCCACGCCGACGCCGGCAGCACCTCGCCCCAGAACAGCATGCCGGCGAGGCTGGAGAAGATCACCGTGCTGTAGGCCAGCGCCGCCGAGAGCAGGGTCTTGCCGCGCGCGTAGGCGCGCGTCATCGCCAGTTGAGCGAGCGTCGCGAAGCCGGCGACGCCGAACAGCAGCAGGCCACTGTCGGCGTCGACCGGGTGGATCTCGCCGAAGACGAGCCAGACAGCGGCACAGACGCTGGCGACGAGCGAGAAGTAGAAGACGGTGCGGATTTCCGATTCGCCGCGGGCGCCTAGTTCGCGCACGCTGAAGTAAGCCATTCCGGCCATCACGCCGGAAGCGAGGCCGACCAGACCGCCGACCAGTTGCTCGGCCTGGAAGGTCGGCTTGAGCAAGAGGATGACACCGGCCAGGCCGAGCGCCAGCGCACCGAGCATGCCGCGCCGCACCTGCCAGCCGGCCAGCGCCAGATAGAGTGCGAGGAAGATCGCCGAGGTGTAGTTGAGCGTCACCGCGGTCGCCAGCGGCAGCAGCGTGATCGCGTAGAAATAGGCGAACAGCGCCGCAAAGCCGACCAGGCCGCGGCTGATCTGCCAGCGCCAGTGCGGCGTCGCCAGCCGGACGCCGCGCAGGCGAACCAGCCCGAACATCAGCAGCAGGGAGATGAAGCTGCGGTAGAAGGTGATTTCAACCGCCGAATGGGTCTGCGCCGCCAGCTTGACGCAAACACCCATGCAGGCGAACAGGAAACTGGCGGCGATCATCCACAGGGATTGCATGCGTGACTCGATTCGGGCGGCACGGCCGGGCTTCGGACCACGGACCGGCAAGGGCAAAGAAAAGGGCGTCGGATTCTACCCCGACGCCCCGGTCGACCGCGGAAGCGGCTGAAAAATCCGCTCAGCGGCCTTCGATTTCCTTCTGCATGATGCGCCGGTAGAACTCGTGGAAGTGCTGCATGCCATCCTCCATCGGGCTCTGGTAGGGGCCGACCTCGTTCTTGCCTTCAGCCAGCAGCGCCTTGCGGCCGCGGTCCATGCGCTCGCCGATGTCGTCGTCCTCGATCGCCGTCTCCATGTAGGCGGCGCGCTCGGCTTCGATGAACTCGCGCTCGAAATCGACGATTTCCTCGGGGTAGTAGAACTCGACGACGTTCATCGTCTTGTCCACGCCCTGCGGGATCAGCGTCGACACGACCAGCACGTGCGGGTACCACTCGACCATGATGTTCGGATAGTAGGTCAGCCACACCGCGCCCTGCGGCGGGGTCTGCCCGCGGTCGCCGTAGTACTCGCGGACCACCTTCTGCCAGCGGTTGTAGACACCGGAAGTGGATTCCTTGAGCAGCGAAGTGATGCCGACCTTCTGTACCGAGTACCAGTCGCCGAACTGCCAGCTCAGGTCGTCGCAGGTGACGAAGTTGCCCAGGCCCGGATGGTAGGGCACGACGTGGTAGTCCTCCAGATAGACCTCGATGAAGGTCTTCCAGTTGTAGTTGCACTCGTGCATCTCGACGTGGTCGAGCTTGTAGCCGGAAAAGTCGAAATCGCGCGCGGTCAGCATGCCGGCCAGGTCGACGTTGGCCGAACGCGGCCCCTTGAAGAGCAGACCGTTCCAGTTCTCCAGCTTGACCTTATCGAGGTTCAGGCAGGGATTCTGCGGGAAGTGCGGCGCCCCGATCAGTTCGCCGGACTGCTCGTAGGTCCAGCGGTGGATCGGGCAGACCACCGGCCCTTCGAGCCTGCCGGCGCCTTGCAGCATGATCGCCTGACGGTGGCGGCAGACGTTGGACATCTGCCAGATGCCGGCATTCGGCCCGACCGCGCCGCCGTTGAGCAGCATCTGACCGTGGTCCTTCCATTCCTGGGTACGGTAGTCACCCGCTTCCGGCACCATCAACTGGTGGCCGGCATAGCCCGGACCGGCATCGAAGATGAGCTTCTTCTCCAGCGCGTGAATCCGTTCATCGAAATACCAGTCCACCGGCAGTTGGGAAACTGCAGGGGCCAACCGGGACGAAGTCGCCATGTCGGACATTCCTAGCCTCCAGCGGGTTAAAAAAAGGGATGTCGATTTTATCCTGAATTTGACCGAAATACCCCGCATGGAGTATTTTCATACGTTTCCTGAACGACCAAGTCATGGATCCCACCCCGATAGCCGAGATGAAATTCGAGGTCGCCCTGGCCGAACTGGAAGCCACCGTCGCCAGCATGGAAAACGGCCAGTTCGAACTGGCGGAATCGATTGCCGCGCATAGGCGCGGCATGGCGCTGATCCAGCATTGCCAGAACCTGCTGGCAAAAGCCGAAGAAGAAGTACGGATCATCGAGAACGGTGTCGCCCGCGACGTCGATCGCAACACCCTGGAGGCCCAGTGAGCCTTTCCTTTGCCGACTGGATGGCCGCTACCCAGGCCCGTACCGAAACCGCGCTGGCCCGCTGCCTGCCCGCCGCCGAAACGATTCCGCAACGCCTGCACGACGCCATGCGCTACGCCACGCTGGGCGGCGGCAAGCGCGTTCGCCCGCTGCTGGTCTTCGCCGCCGGCGAACTGGCCGGCGCCGACGCCGCCCGCCTCGATGTCGCCGCCTGCGCGGTCGAGCTGATCCACGCCTATTCGCTGGTGCACGACGACCTGCCGTGCATGGACGACGACGTGCTGCGCCGCGGCCGGCCGACCTGCCACGTCGAATACGACGAGCCGACCGCGCTGCTCGTCGGCGACAGCCTGCAGACGCTGGCCTTCGAACTGCTGGCCAGCCAGCCGCTCGGCGAACGTCAGCTCGAAATGATCGCCCTGCTCGCCCATGCCAGCGGCTCGCGCGGCATGGCCGGCGGCCAGGCGATCGATCTCGCATCGGTCGGCAAGCCGCTCGAACAGGTCGAACTGGAACTGATGCACGCGCTGAAGACCGGCGCCCTGATCCGCGCCGCCGTGCTGCTCGGCGCCCTCGCTGGCGAGCCCCTGAGCGAGACCGAACGGCAGCAGCTCGACCGCTTCGCCAAACGTGCCGGCCTGCTCTTTCAGGTCGTCGACGACATCCTCGACTGCACGGCGAGCACCGCCACCCTCGGCAAGACCGCCGGCAAGGACGAAGCGGCCGACAAACCGACCTACGTCGCCCTGCTCGGCCTCGAACGCGCCCGCGCCTACGCCGACGAACTGCGCAGCGAGGCGCTGGCAGCGCTGAACTGTTTCGGCCAGCGCGCCGACCGGCTGATCCAGCTCGCCGACTTCATCTGCCACAGGCAATTCTGAACATGACTTACCCGCTGCTGCAAACCATTGACCGCCCCGCCGACCTGCGCGCCCTGGAGCGCAAGCAACTCGACCAGGTGGCCGGCGAACTGCGCGATTTCCTGATCGAATCGGTGTCAGGAACCGGCGGTCACCTGTCGTCCAACCTCGGCACCGTCGAGCTGACGATCGCCCTGCACTACGTGTTCAACACACCGGACGACCGCCTGGTCTGGGACGTCGGCCACCAGTGCTACCCGCACAAGGTGTTGACCGGGCGCCGCGCCGGCATGAACAAGCTGCGCATGCGCCACGGCATCGCCGGTTTCCCCAAGCGCTGCGAGAGCGATTACGACACCTTCGGCGTCGGCCATTCGTCGACCTCGATCTCGGCGGCGCTGGGCATGGCGCTGGCCGCCAAGCAGAAGGGCGAGGCGCGCCAGGTGGTCGCCGTCATCGGCGACGGCGCGATGTCCGCCGGCATGGCCTTCGAGGCGCTGAACAACGCGGGCGTCGCCGACGCCGACATGCTGGTCATCCTCAACGACAACGAGATGTCGATCTCGCCGCCGGTCGGCGCGCTGAACAACATCCTGACCCGCCTGACCTCGAGCAAGACCTTCAACGCCGCCCGCTCGGCCGGCCGCCACATGCTCGGCTTCGCGCCGCCGCTGCTTGAGCTGGCGCGCCGCGCCGAAGAGCACGTCAAGGGCATGATCGCCCCGGGCACGCTGTTCGAGGAATTCGGCTTTCACTACTACGGACCGATCGACGGCCACGACCTCGACGCGCTGATCCCGACCTTGGAAAACCTCAAGGGCATCAAGGGTCCGAAGTTCCTTCACGTGATCACCAAGAAGGGCCAGGGCTACAAGCTCGCCGAGAGCGACCCCATCCTTTACCACGGCGTCGGCAAGTTCGCGCCGGGCGAAGGCATCCAGTCCGGCAAGGGCGGCGGCAAGCTGACCTATACCCAGGTCTTCGGCGACTGGCTGTGCGATCAGGCGCGCGCCGACCAGCGCCTGGTGGCGATCACCCCGGCGATGCGCGAGGGCTCCGGCCTGGTCCGCTTCGCTCAGGAATTCCCCGGCCGCTACTACGATGTCGGCATCGCCGAACAGCACGCCGTCACCTTCGCCGCCGGGCTGGCCTGCGAAGGCCTGAAGCCGGTGGTCGCCATCTACTCGACCTTCCTGCAGCGTGCCTACGACCAGTTGATCCACGACGTCGCGCTGCAGAAGCTACCGGTCGTCTTCGCCATCGACCGCGGCGGCCTGGTCGGCGCCGACGGGCCGACCCACCACGGCAGCTTCGACCTTTCCTTCGCCGCCTGCATTCCCAACTTGACGATCATGGCCCCGGCCGACGAAGCCGAATGCCGGCGCATGCTGTCGACCGCCTTCGCCCACGACGGTCCGACGCTGGTCCGCTACCCGCGCGGCGGCGGCACCGGCAAGCTACCGTCTCCCGAGCTGGACACGCTGCCACTGGGCAAGGGCGAGGTCCTGCGCCGCGGCAATCGGGTCGCCTTGCTCGCCTTCGGCAGCCTGGTGCCGGCGGCACTGGCCGCCGGCGAAGCGCTCGACGCGACGGTGGTGAACATGCGCTTCATCAAGCCGCTCGACAACGCGCTGATCGGCGAACTCGCCGGGAACCATTCGCTCCTGGTCAGCATCGAAGAGAATGCCGTGATCGGCGGCGCCGGCTCGGAAATCGAACGCCTGCTCGGCGAACGTGGCAGCAACGCTGCCGTGCTGCGCCTCGGTCTTCCCGACCAGTTCGTGGATCACGGCGAACAGGGCCAGCTCCTCGCCGAGCTTGGCCTCGACAAGGAAGGCATTGTGCGCCGCGTGCGCGAACGCCTCGACAACCCGCTCTAACGGACTGAACAGCCCCATGACCCCGACTCCCATCCCCGACGTCCAAAGCTCCGCCGACACGCGCCAGATCGCGATCAACAAGGTCGGCATCAAGGCCATCCGCCACCCGATCAAGGTGCAGGACAAGGCCGAAGGCATCCAGCACACGATCGCCGTCTTCAACATGTATGTCAGCCTGCCGCACAACTTCAAGGGCACGCACATGTCCCGCTTCGTCGAGATCCTGAACTCGCACGAACGCGAGATTTCGGTCGAGAACTTCCCGACCATGCTGCGCGACATGGTCGTCCGCCTGGAAGCGGAAAGCGGCCACATCGAGATGAATTTCCCGTATTTCATCAACAAGACGGCACCGGTTTCCGGCGTCCAGAGCCTGCTCGACTACGACGTCACCTTCATCGGCGACATCTGCGGCGGCGAGATCGTCACCTCGGTCAAGGTCGTCGTCCCGGTGACCAGCCTCTGCCCGTGCTCGAAGAAGATTTCCGAACGCGGCGCTCACAACCAGCGCTCGCACGTCACCGTCACCGCCCGTACCAACGACTTCATGTGGGTCGAGGAACTGGTCCAGCTGGTCGAGTCGGAAGCCTCCTGCGAACTCTACGGCCTGTTGAAGCGCCCGGACGAGAAGTACGTCACCGAGCGCGCCTACGACAACCCGAAATTCGTCGAGGACATGGTCCGCGACGTCGCCGCCCGCCTCAACGCCGAGCCGCGCATCGACAGCTACGTGGTCGAGTCCGAGAACTTCGAGTCGATCCACAATCACTCGGCCTACGCCCTGATCGAGCGCGACAAGCGAACTGGCTGAACCATCCGGTAACGCCCCCCCAGAGGCGCTACGGCGCCTTTTTATATATCAGCGTAAACAAAAAAAGGGGCCGAAGCCCCTTTTCAGATATTGCTGCGAACCGTCGATCAGGCGGAAGCCTTCTTCGCCGGCAGCTTTTCCTTGATGCGGGCCGACTTGCCGGAACGCTCGCGCAGGTAGTACAGCTTGGCGCGACGGACATCGCCACGACGCTTCAGTTCGATCGAGGCGACCAGCGGCGAATAGGTCTGGAAGGTACGCTCGACGCCTTCGCCCGAAGAAATCTTGCGAACGATGAAGGACGAGTTCAGGCCGCGGTTACGCTTGGCGATGACGACGCCTTCGTAAGCCTGCAGACGCTCGCGGTTACCTTCCTTGACCTTGACCTGAACGACGACGGTGTCGCCCGGGGCAAATTCGGGAATGGTCTTGCCCAGGCGGGCGATTTCTTCTTGTTCCAGCTGTTGAATCAGGTTCATGTGAGATCCTTTTTGTAAAACATTACTCACCGCATTGCTCCGCGCCGGAAATTTCCGTGAGGAGTTGCGTCTCTTCCGCAGTCAGACTGCGTTGCGCCAGCCATTCGGCAAACAGCTCCGGTCGGCGCTTCCGGGTTCGCGCCAGCGACTGTTTCAGCCGCCAGCGACGAATTTTTTTGTGATCGCCGGAGACCAGCACTTCCGGCACCGGCATTCCCTCATAAACCTCGGGACGGGTGTAGTGCGGGCAATCCAGCAGACCATCGACAAACGAATCTTCCACCGCCGAGGCGGCATCACCAAGCACCCCCGGCAACTGTCGGACGACGGCATCGATCAGCACCATCGCCGGCAACTCGCCACCGGAGAGCACGAAATCCCCGATCGATATTTCTTCATCGACGCAGCGCTCGATCAGACGCTCGTCAATACCTTCATAGCGACCGCAGAGCAGGATCACCCCTTCTCCGCCATGCGCCAGCCGCATCACCCGCTCATGGGTCAGCGGCGCGCCTTGTGGCGACAGGTAGATCACCCGGCTCGCCGGAAAACCTGCCGCAGCCTGGGCCGCCTTCGCCGCCGCGATCGCCTTTTCCAGCGGCGCCGCCTGCATCAGCATGCCCGGACCGCCACCGAAAGGCCGGTCATCAACCCGACGCCAGGCGTTTTCCGCGTAATCGCGCGGATTCCACGCCTGCCACTCCCAACGACCTTCTTCCAGTGCCCGGCGGGTAATCCCGCTTTCCGTGACCGCTGCGAACATCTCCGGAAACAGCGTCACGCCGTCGAAGCGGATCACCAATCGCAGCCCCAGGCCACCCGGATCACCCCGGCAGGCTTGTCCACCTCCAGAACAACTGCGTCAACGAAAGGCAACAGCCTCTCCTCGCCGGCATCGTTCACTACCTGCAGCACATCGTTGGCGCCGGTCTCGATCAGGGCGGCCACCTTGCCGAGCAGAGCGCCTTCTTCGTTCACCACCGCCAGACCAAGCAGGTCGGCCCAGTAAAACTCACCGTCGCCGGTTTCCGGCAGGGCCTCACGCGGCACGCCGATCAACTGGCCCTTCAACCCTTCCGCTGCCGTCCGGTCGGCAATGCCGACAAACGACACCACCAAGCCGTCGCCGTGCGCTTTCAGGCCATGCAATTCGGCCTCGCGCCACGGCCCACCTTCCCGGCCCAGATACCAGACCGGAATGCGACGCCAGCCAAGCGGCTCATCCCCGAAAGGATGCAACCTGATCCAGCCTTGGATTCCGTACGCCTCGGCAAGCCTGCCGAGAACGACAATATCGTTGCTGGACAAGGTGTTACGAAACTCAGGCAGCCTGCTTGGCGTTCTGCTTGACCAGGCGGGCAGCGGTCGGCGACAGCTGCGCACCTTGCTCCAGCCAGTAGGCCAGACGATCGCCAGCAATGCGCAGTTGCTCGGCGGCACCGGAAGCGACCGGGTTGTAGAAGCCGATGCGCTCGACGAAACGACCGTCGCGACGATTACGGGAATCGGTGACAACCATGCTGTAGAACGGGCGCTTCTTGGCGCCGCCACGGGCGAGACGGATAACAACCATGTGAATACTTTCGTAAGCGGGGAAAAAGACGCAAGATTATAGCGGTTTGTCGATGAAAAACAAGCCACTTAAGAAGCGACCGCCGACCGCAGGGCCGCCCCCTGGGTGCCGAGCGAACGAGTTTTTGCTATTCTTTACAAATCATGGCAAAAATCGCGAACAAGGAAGCTCCCCCGGAGAGCGAGGAACTGGTCAAGGGCATCCTGGAATGGCTGGCCTTGGCGCGCGGCCACTCAGAGGACGCCGAGGAACTTCTGCAGCAGCTCCTCAGCTTGCGCGAGGCGGCGATCGGACCGCTTCCCCACGTCAAACTCCTCGACCTGCTGTTTGCCCATGCCGAATCCATCCTGCAAGCCGAATTACCCGGCCTTCAACAGCCAACGCTGCCGATCACCCGGAAAACCCGCCAGAAAACCAAGGCGCTGCTGAAACTACTGGAAACCCTGGCTCAGGAATACTTCAATTCGCTGGCCGCCCACTACAACCCACAGGACGCCCTACCCGACGAACGCATGCAGGCCTCGCTGCGGCGTGCCGTGCAGGCGATTGGCGCACAGATCCAGATTCACCATCTGGTCGCCGCGCCACCCGGCAACGGACTTTGGCAACAACTGAACGCGGCATACCGTACCGCCCGCCGACTTGGCATCGAACGCCTGAGCAACACAACGGGAAGCGCCAGCATTGAGCGCATGTACAGCGACATACTGTTGAAAGCGATCGCTCAACCCGCCTCTTTTTCTTCGACCGAACTGGCGCTGATCAGCACGCTGACCGAACGCCTCGGACATTTGATCAAGCTCACCGACACCCCGCCCGACGGCGCTGGCGATGATGTCTTCTGGATCGATCTCGAGCGCGACAGTCCCGCATACGCAATGGTGCGACGCCAGCCTGGCGAAGGTATCAGACCGCTTTATTTTGCCGCTGGCGAGTTGGCGGCCGAAGTCCACAAGCTCGCCATCGCCCTTGATGCCGGCACCGCCCCCGAGAGCCTGGGCCTGCCAAACATGGCGGGCAACGCCGCCGGACGTGGTGTCCTGCGGCGCCTGGAAAAGCTCTGGGGCTTTCCCGCCAGACGCAAGTTTCCGCGCCGGCGTCATGCCTATCGCGCCCGCGTCTGCCTGGGCCTGGAAGCTCTGCACCGCCTGCTGCAACGCCAGGAAATCAGCGAAGACATCAGCGAGTGGATGGTCACCAACGAAAGCCCTGAAGGCTATGCCTTGATGCACATGAGCGGCAGCACCGCCAGCCTGCGCGTCGGCGACATCGTTGCCTTGCAGCCGCGCGACGAATTTTCGCCACGCGCTGACAACTGGCATGTCTGCATCGTGCGCTGGGCGATCTCGGAGAACCCGGAACATATCGAACTCGGTTTGCAGCTACTTGCCAGCCGGGCATTTTCGGCGCAGATCGCTGATCCGGCCTGGCCGAAAAGTGGTCCGTTGAGCGTCCTGGTGCTCCCGGAGGCTCCGCCGCTACGGCTGACGCAGTCGCTGATCGCGCCGACCGGCGGCCTCGCTGAAAATCGTCGGCGCATGGTACTGCTGACCGAGCAGGGCAACCTGCAGATCCGCGAAGTCCGGACCGGCGATCTCAACGAGCAGACCGGCGTCGTCGAAATCTTCACCCTGCTGCCCGACGACGAGGACTGAGTGCGGCGGCTATAATCCGGCCCCATGCACGACATTCTCGTTCTCTATTTCAGCCACCGCGGCTCGGTGCGCGCCCTGGCCGAACGCCTGGCCCGCGGTATCGACTCGGTCGCCGGTGCCCACGCCAGGCTGCGCACGGTACCGCGCGTCACCACGGTGTGCGCGACTGGCGAACCGGCGATTCCGGACAGCGGCGCGCCCTACGTCGAGATGCGCGACCTCGAGGAATGCGCCGGCCTGGCGCTGGGCAGCCCGGTCCGTTTCGGCAACATGGCGGCACCGATGAAGTACTTTTGGGACGGCACCATCGCCGCCTGGCAGAACGGCAGCCTGGCCGGCAAGCCGGCTTGCGTCTTCACGTCGAGTGCCAGCCAGCACGGCGGCAACGAAACGACGCTGCTGAGCATGATGCTGCCGCTGCTGCACCACGGCATGCTGCTCATGGGCCTACCGTACACCGAACCCGAACTGTCGTCGACCAGCGGCGGCGGCACGCCTTACGGCGCCAGCCATGTTGCCGGCGCCGGCGGCGATCCCCAACTGAGCGACAGCGAAAGCCGCCTGGCTTTTGCCCAGGGACAGCGGCTGGCGCGCCTCGTCCTGCAACTGGAGCAGCGATGAGCCCGCGTTTCTACCAGAACCTGACCATCGTCAGCCTGATCGCCTTGACCTTCCTCTGCCTGGCCTGGGAGGCTTGGCTGGCACCGCTACGCCCGGGCGGCTCCTGGCTGACGCTGAAGGCGGTGCTGCTGCTGGCGCCGCTGTTCGGCATCCTGCATGGCAAGCGCTACACCTACAAGTGGCTGTCGCTGCTGATCCAGTTCTACCTGCTCGAGGGCCTGACCCGGGCCACCAGCGACCACGGCCCGTCGCAGTGGCTGGCCGTCGGCGAGACACTGCTCGCCGTCGTCGTTTTTGCCGGCGCGGTGATGTTCATCCGGTCGACACGCAACACCGGGCCACAATGAAAAAAGCCGCGCCCATGAGCGCGGCCTTCCAATCAACTGCAACCAGACCGGTCAGATGTCGTCGCCCTGGGCACGCACCTTGTCGAGGGTCGATTCGAGCTTGTTCAGCGCATTCAGGTAGGAACGCGCCGAGGCAATGACAATGTCGGTGTCGGCGCCGTTGCCGTTGACGATGCGGCCACCCTTGGCCAGGCGCGTCGTCACCTCGCCCTGGGCGTCGGTACCGGTGGTGATCGCATTGACCGAATAGAGCAGCAACTCGGCGCCGCTAGCGGCGATGCTTTCAATCGCCTTGAACGTCGCATCGACCGGCCCGCCACCGCTGGCCTCGGCCTTGTGCTCGACGCCACCGACGTTGAGGATGACGGTCGCCAGCGGCATTTCGCCGGTTTCCGAGGTGACCCGCGAATAGACCAGCTTGTAATGCTCCTGCTCCGGCGTCACGACCTCGTCGGAAACCAGCGCGTGCAGGTCCTCGTCGAAAATCTCGTGCTTCTTGTCGGCCAGTTCCTTGAAGCGGGCGAAGGCGGCGTTCAGCGTTTCGTCGCTATCCAGCTCGATCCCCAGTTCCTGCAGGCGTGACTTGAAGGCATTGCGCCCGGAGTGCTTGCCGAGCACCAGCTTGTTCTGCGTCCAGCCGACATCCTGGGCACGCATGATCTCATAGGTCTCGCGGTGCTTGAGCACGCCATCCTGATGGATGCCGGACTCGTGCGCGAAGGCGTTGGCGCCGACGACGGCCTTGTTCGGCTGCACCGGGTAGCCGGTGATCTGCGAGACGAGCTTGGAGGCGGCGACGATCTGCGTCGTGTCGATCCGCGTCTCCACCGGGAAGACATCGGCGCGGGTACGCACGGCCATGACAATTTCTTCCAGCGCGGCGTTGCCGGCGCGCTCGCCGAGGCCGTTGATCGTGCATTCGACCTGGCGGGCGCCGGCCAGCACGGCGGCCAGCGAGTTGGAGACGGCCAGCCCGAGATCGTTGTGACAGTGCACCGACCAGATCACCTTGTCCGAGTTGGGCACGCGCTCGATCAACTGGCGCATGGTCTCGGCGTACTGCGAGGGAATGTTGTAGCCGACCGTGTCGGGGACGTTGATCGTCTTCGCGCCGGCCTTGATCACCGCTTCGAAGATGCGGCACAGGAAGTCGATTTCCGAACGCCCGGCGTCCTCGGCCGAGAACTCGACGTCGTCGGTATATTGCCGTGCCCAGCCGATCGCCTTGACCGCCTGCTCGACCACCTGGTCGGGACTCATGCGCAGCTTCTTCTCCATGTGGATCGGGCTGGTCGCGATGAAGGTATGGATGCGGCCCGACTTGGCCGGGCGGATCGCCTCGCCGGAGCGGGCGATATCGTTCTCGCTGGCGCGGGCCAGCGAGCAGACCGTCGAATCCTTGATCGCCTGGGCGATCGCCTGGATCGATTCGAAGTCGCCGGGCGAAGCGGCAGCAAAGCCGGCCTCGATCACGTCGACGCGCATCTTCTCCAGTTGGCGGGCGACGCGGATCTTCTCCTCGCGCGTCATCGACGCGCCGGGGCTCTGCTCGCCGTCGCGCAGGGTGGTGTCGAAAATGACCAGATGTTGTTTCATGGGTACTCCGTGAGACTCAGACCGGCTTGCGCTTCAGCAAGCCGACGGCGGCCAGGATGTAGCCGGACAGGCAATAGCCGACGAAGAAGGCGAACAGCGCGATTTCCTGGCTGTAGGCAACCAGCGCAAAAACCAGCGCAATCGCCGCAATCGAGAAGAAGGGCACGCTCTTCTTCAGATTAACGTCCTTGAAGCTGTAATAGCGGATGTTGGAGATCATCGTCACCCCGGCCAGCACGGTCAGCAGGCAGGCAATCCAGCGCACGTCGCCGCCCGGCACGCCGGCAACGATCATCACCCAGACCAGGCCGGCGACCAGCGCCGCCGCCGCCGGGGAAGGCAAGCCCTGGAAGAAACGCTTGTCCATCACTTCCAGCGTCGTATTGAAACGCGCCAGGCGCAGCGCGGCGCCAACACAATAGATGAAGGCGGCGATCCAGCCGATGCGCCCAAGGTCGCGTAGCGCCCATTCATAAGCCACCAGTGCTGGCGCGACACCGAAGCTGACCATGTCGGACAGGGAATCGTATTCGGCGCCGAAAGCCGACTGGGTGTTGGTCAGGCGGGCAACGCGGCCGTCGAGGCCATCGAGCACCATGGCGATGAAAATCGCCATCGCCGCCCGCTCGAAGTCACCCTGCATGGCCTGGACGATGGCAAAGAAACCGGCAAACAGGGCCGCCGTGGTGAACATGTTCGGCAGCAGGTAGATGCCGCGCCGTTTGACTTCCGGATTGAACAGGGTTTTACGGGGTTTGAGTTCGGTCATGGGCAGCGAGGAAGAGCTGGAACGGTGCAAGGATACACCCTTCCCACAAACAATTCGGGCGGTGCAGATTCCTACACCGCCCAAAGCGAAGGTAGCGCTAGGCGCGCCCGCGCAGACAGTACGTCAGTACGGCAAGCGGAAGCAACGCCGCGCTACCGAGCCAGCGCCAAAACCTTAGTTCTTGGATTGGTCGACCAGCTTGTTCTTCTTGATCCACGGCATCATGTCGCGCAGCTGGCCGCCGACCGTTTCGATCGGATGCACGGCGTTCAGGCGACGGCGGGCCGTCATCGAAGGATAGTTGGTACGGCCTTCGAGGATGAACATCTTGGCGTACTCGCCGGTCTGGATGCGCTTCAGGGCGTTGCGCATGGCTTCGCGCGACTGGGCGTTGATGACTTCCGGACCGGTCACGTACTCGCCGTACTCGGCGTTGTTCGAGATCGAGTAGTTCATGTTGGCGATGCCGCCTTCGTACATCAGGTCGACGATCAGCTTCAGTTCGTGCAGGCACTCGAAGTAGGCCATTTCCGGCGCGTAGCCGGCTTCGACCAGGGTTTCGAAGCCCATCTTGACCAGCTCGACGGCGCCACCGCACAGAACGGCCTGCTCACCGAACAGGTCGGTTTCGGTTTCTTCGCGGAAGTTGGTCTCGATCACGCCACCCTTGGTGCCGCCGTTGGCAGCCGCGTAGGACAGGGCGATGTCCTTGGCCTTGCCGGACTTGTCCTGGTAGATGGCGATCAGCGACGGCACGCCGCCACCCTTCAGGTATTCGGAACGGACGGTGTGGCCCGGGCCCTTCGGGGCAACCATGATCACGTCGAGGTCGGCGCGCGGCACGACCTGGTTGTAATGCACGTTGAAGCCGTGGGCGAAAGCCAGGGTGGCGCCCTGCTTGATGTTCGGCTCGACGTCGTTCTTGTAGACCTCGGGAATGTTCTCGTCCGGCAGCAGGATCATGACCAGATCGGCGGCAGCGACGGCATCCTTGACTTCGGCAACCTTGAGGCCGGCGCCTTCGGCCTTGGCCCAGGAGGCACCGCTCTTGCGCAGGCCGACGGTGACGTTGACGCCCGAATCACGCAGGTTCTGGGCGTGGGCATGGCCTTGCGAGCCGTAGCCGACGATGGTGACGTTCTTGCCCTTGATCAGGGAGAGGTCGGCGTCCTTGTCGTAATAAACTTTCATGGAATCCTCTTATGGGTAAATCAGACTTTGAGAATGCGATCGCCGCGACCGATGCCACAGACACCGGTGCGGACGGTTTCGAGAATCAGGCCGGCATCCAGCCCGGCGATGAACGAATCCAGCTTGCTGCTCGCCCCGGTCAGTTCGATGACGTAGGTCGATTCAGTGACGTCGATGATGCGGCCGCGGAAGATATCGGCCATCCGCTTCATCTCTTCGCGGTCCTTGCCGGTGGCACGGACCTTGATCAGCATCAGCTCGCGCTCGACGTGCGCGGCTTCCGAGAGATCGACCACCTTGACCACGTCGACCAGCTTGTTGAGCTGCTTGGTGATCTGCTCGAGCACGTCGTCCGAGCCCGAGGTCAGGATGGTCATCCGGGACAGCGAGGGGTCTTCCGTCGGTGCCACGGTCAGCGATTCGATGTTGTAGCCGCGGGCCGAGAACAGGCCAGCGACGCGGGACAGGGCGCCCGCTTCGTTTTCGATCAGGATGGAAATGATGTGTCGCATGTTGTTTTCCTTACCCGCTTACAGTTCTTCGGCCAGGATCATTTCGGTCAGGCCCTTGCCGGCGGCGACCATCGGGAAGACGTTGGCACCCGGATCGATGATGAAGTCCATGAAGACCAGATCGTCCTTGTGCTCGGTGAAGGCCTTGCGCAACGCCGGCTCGACGTCTTCCGGCTTCTCGATGCGCATGCCGACATGACCGTAGGCTTCGGCGAGCTTGACGAAGTCGGGCAGCGAGGTGACGTAGGACTGCGAGTAACGCTTCGAGTAGAACATCTCCTGCCACTGGCGGACCATGCCGAGCATGCCGTTGTTCAGGTTGATGATCTTGACCGGCAGACCGTACTGCTTGCAGGTCGACATTTCCTGGATGCACATCTGGATCGAGCCTTCGCCGGTGACGCAGGCAACCTGCGCATCCGGATTGGCCATCAGCACACCCATGCCGTACGGCAGGCCGACTCCCATCGTGCCCAGGCCGCCGGAATTGATCCAGCGCCGCGGCTTGTCGAACTTGTAGTACTGCGCGGCGAACATCTGGTGCTGGCCGACGTCGGAAGTGATGAAGGCATCGCCACCGGTCACTTCGTAAAGCTTCTCGACGACGAACTGCGGCATGATGTGGTTCGACTGGCGATAGGCCAGCGACTTGCGGCCGCGCCATTCGTCGATCTGCTTCCACCAGTCGGCAACTTCCGGATCGGTCTTGCAGCCGCCGTCGAGCAGCTTGAGCATCTCGTCGAGCACGTCGGCGACATTGCCGACGATCGGCACATCGACCTTGACCCGCTTGGAAATCGACGACGGATCGATGTCGATATGGATGACGCGGCGCTTCTCGCTGCTGAAATGCTCCGGGTTGCCGATCACGCGGTCGTCGAAGCGGGCGCCGACGGCGAGGATCACATCGGCGTAGTGCATCGCGTTGTTGGCTTCGAAGGTGCCGTGCATGCCGAGCATGCCGACGAACTGGCGGTCGGTCGCCGGGTAACCACCGAGGCCCATCAGCGTGTTGGTGACCGGGAAATCGAGCTTCTGCGCCAAGCGAGTCAGCTTGTCGGCCGCGTCGGACAGGATCACGCCGCCGCCGGTGTAGATGATCGGCCGCTTGGCTTCCTGCAGCATCTGCACGGCCTTCTTGATCTGGCCGAGATGGCCCTTGACGACCGGGTTGTACGAACGCATCTGGATCGTCTTCGGGTAGTCGAACTCGCACATCTGCGCCGTGACGTCCTTCGGGATGTCAACGACCACCGGACCGGGACGGCCGGTCGCGGCGATGTGGAAGGCCTTCTTGATCGTGATCGCCAGATCCTTGACGTCCTTGACCAGGAAATTGTGCTTCACGCAGGGGCGGGTGATGCCGACCGTATCGCACTCCTGGAAGGCGTCCTGACTGATGTAGGCAGTCGGCACCTGGCCGCAGAGCACGACCATCGGGATCGAATCCATGTAGGCGGTGGCGATGCCGGTCACCGTATTGGTGACGCCTGGACCGGAGGTCACCAGCGCGACGCCGACGCGCTGCGAAGAACGCGAATAGGCATCCGCAGCATGCACCGCAGCCTGCTCGTGGCGTACCAGGACATGCCTGACCTCATCCTGCTTGAAAAGGGCATCGTAGATGTGCAGAACGGAACCGCCTGGGTATCCGAACACGCAATCGACCTTTTCTTCCTGCAGGCACCTGATTACAATTTCCGCACCGCTGATCATCATACTCGAGCCCAAAAAGCAGTTAACTTAAAAGGGCATAACCTTAATCGACACCCCCCCGTGCGGTCAAGATTCAATCCTTGACCCTCCGACCCCAACCCCAGTCAGAAAGTCCCACCCTGGCCACCCCGTACCAGCTCTCAAGTTTTCTCGAGAACACCGAGCGGCGCGCCTTCAAGCAGGCCGTTTATGCGGTGCGAGACGAGGAAGCCGCGCTCGACATCGTTCAGGATGCGATGATGAAGCTCGCCGAAAAATATGGCGACCGCCCGGAAATGGAACTCCCCCTGCTTTTCCAGCGCATCCTGCAGAACGCCATCCGCGACCATTTCCGGCGCAGCAAGGTCAGAGCCCTATGGACCACCGCACTCTCCGCCTTTACGTCCGACGACGATGACCAGGACCCTCTCGAAACACTCCAGTCCACGCAGGAAATCGATCATCCGGAAACCCCGGAGAGCCAGTTGTTCCAAGCCAGGACACTTGCCCTGATCGAGGAGGAATTAAAAAAGTTGCCGCCACGTCAACGCGAAGCCTTTGTCATGCGTTACTGGGAAGAGTTGGATGTTGCCGAGACGGCAAGTGCGATGGGCTGCTCTGAGGGGAGCGTCAAAACGCATTGCTCGCGGGCCACGCATACGTTGGCCGCGGCCTTGTCGGCGAAGGGGATCAAGTTATGAATGAAGAAAGACAGGCATACCGCATCAAGCAGGCATTGGACCATGGCCTGCAGGACATTTCACCGGCCAGCACCCGGCGGCTGGAGGCCGCGCGCCATCTGGCGCTGGCGCGTCAGAAGCAGGCGGAAAGCCAGTTGCTGGCGAACACGACGACCGGACACTCGTTCTCCACCTCTTTCGGCAGAGCTTCCTTACCTACCGGGTTCCGGCAAGGACTGGCAATAATCGGCCTGCTGCTCGGCATGTGGATATCTTTTTACTGGCACAGCGAACAGTATGTCGCCGAAATCGCCGCGACGGACAGCGCCCTGCTGGCCGACGATCTTCCACCGGATGTACTGCAGGACAATGAATTTCTCGCATGGCTCATAGACAACACGGACGATACGGCGGAAGAAGCGTTCTCGGAGGAATGATGCTGGCCGCGCTGCTGGCCTTCACCCTCCCGGCGCAAGCCAACCCGCCGACCAGCGCAGTGATCGGCACCCCGCCGCAGCCGGACTGGGCCGGGCTGACGATCGAACAGCGAAAAATCCTGATGCCGCTCGCCAGCGACTGGAACCAGATGGAGCACATCCGCCGCAAACAGTGGCTGACCACCGCTTCCCGCTACCCGAAGATGGGCACCAAGGAACAGGAACGCGTCCAGAAGCGGATGCGCGACTGGGCGACGATGACGCCCGAGCAGCGCAACCGGGCCCGTGACAACTATCGCGACCTCTCCAAGCTGCCCAGCAAGCATCAGGAACAGATCAAGAAGAAATGGTCGGCCTACAAGAATCTCCCCGAAGAGGAAAAACAGGGCGTCCGCGAGCGCCACAAATCGGCTATCCTTCTCGCCCCGCCACCCGCACCGGAACCCGTCGCCAGCGAGGAAACACCGCCGCCGGCGCAGTAGTCCTGCCGCCCCACGATGATTCACGATCCCACCAGCCTCGGTCGCCGACTTGGCGCCATGGTCTATGAAGGCCTGGTCGTCTTCGCCATCCTGATCGCCTTCTTCCTCTTCCCGCAGATCGTGCTGCAGGGCTTCGGCTTCCAGCCCAGCGGCAAGCTGCAATGGCTGCACGTCTTCCTGGTGCTGCTGGTCTATTTCGGTTGGTGCTGGTTGCACGGCGGCCAGACCTTGCCGATGAAAACCTGGAAACTGCGCCTGGTCGACCATAGCGGCGCTCCGCCGCGTCCGTTGCAGGCCATCCTGCGCTACATGGCGGCTTGGCCCAGCATCTGCCTGCTCGGCATCGGCATCTTCTGGGCGCTCATCGATCGCGAGGGTCTCTTCCTGCACGACCGGATCGCCGGCACCCGCATCATCCGCGACGATTCAGCGCCGCTCGACCCACCAGATCATCGTCGCGGCAGCCAGAAGAAATAATGCGGACGGCGCCGCGGCGCTGGCGAACGGTGGCCAAGCATTGATCACGCCAAGGTTGGAAAAGAGACCGTTGAGCGCGTAAAAGGTGATGCCCAGCATGACCCCACCGAAAATCTTCAAGCTGACACCACCGACCCGGTCATGGAAGTAGCCGAAAGGCAAGGCCAGCGTGACCATGACCAGCGACGCCAACGGGTAGAAGATCTTCTTCCAGATGGCGATTTCGTAGCGTTCGGTAGTCTGCCGGTTTGCCGACAGGTGACGGGTGTAGCCAAACAGGTCGTATAACGACATCCGCTCCGGAGCGACCATCAGCACCGACAACAACGTCGGCGTGATCGACGACTGCCAGAGATCGCTGGCGAGGTGGACGACACTCGCCTGATCGCCAGCCAACTCGGTCCTGACGACATCCTTCATCAACCAGCCGCTACGTTCGACGTAGGAAGCGGAGTTCGCCTCGGTCACCGAGCGTAGTGCGTTATCCCGATCGAAGCGGTAGATGCGCACGCCCTCAAGGTAATTTTCATTCAGCGCATTGCGCACATTGATGAAATCCTTGCCATCCTTGACCCAGATACCGCTGATGAAACCCTGCTGGGCAAAGGATTTGTCCATGGCGCTGGCCTTGACCTCCTGGCCCAGACGATCGGCGAACGGGACCACCGTCTCGCCAAGAACGAATGTGGCGACTGCGAGCAGGATAGCCGCCCGGTAAAGCGTCCGCAGCAATTGCCCGGTCGTCAGCCCGGAAGCCCGCAGGACGGTTATCTCGGAATGCCGGGCCAGGGTGGCCAAGGCATACAGCGTGCCGATCAGGCAAGCCACCGGAATCAGTTCGTATACCAGGCCGGGCAACGAGGCCAGAACGATCAGCATGGCGCTGCCGACACCGTACCGCCCTCGCCCAACCCAACGCAGCTCATCGACGAAATCGAAAAATCCGAACAAGGCGACGAACGCGAACAACACGAGCAGGATGGCCAGCATCGTCTCGCGCACCAGATAACGCTGATAAGTCATGCCGCGCAACATCAGGAAGCCCGCCTCCGCCGTGAAAATGTTCCGAAAACGCGGCGATAGAACAGCAAGCCGAGCGGCAACAGCATCAGCAGGTGCGGCAAGACGACGCCGATCGCAAAGGGCAGCTTGCCGCCGATCACCCAGGCCTGGCAAATCGAGATCAGGTTGCTATAGATGGCGTAGACAATTATCGCGATCAGCATGTTGGCCGAGCGCCCGGCACGCGGATTGACATACGACAAGGGAATTGCCAGCAAGGCCAGGATCAGCGCCGCCACCGGCAGCGAAACCCGCCACAGCAATTCGCCACGCATGTCCGGACCCGATTCCTGAAGCAGGGCGAGCAGCGGCATGCGGCGCGGCGCGGGCCCTTTTGGCTGAATCTCGGCCTCCTCGACGCGCACCAGGTAGCGTTCGAAGTCCATGATCCGGAAAGCCGCGCTCCCCGGTTCGACTTCATAGCGCCGCCCACGCTGCAGAACCAGAAAACGGCTGCCATTTTCATGGACTTCCTGGGCTCCGGAATCGGACATGACGACACCAAGCTTTCCCTCCTGCAGCGAAGCGACGAAAACATTGCCGATCTTCCCCGCAACGTCGTCGAGACGCTCGATGAAATAGACATGACGGCCGCCGCGCACCTCCTTGAAAGTGCCGGGCGATACCGAAGACAGTTCGGAGCGGGCGGAAAGACCGGCCTGGAATTCGCTCTGCGCCTGGTTGGCCCACGGCGCCAGGACCAGCGAAAGCCCGCCGACGGTAATCATGATCGGCAACGCAAAAAGCAACACCGGCCTGATCCAGGCCATCAACGACATGCCACTGTTCAACCAGACGACCATCTCCGAATCGCGGTACATCCGTGACAGCGACATCAAAACGGCAACGAACAGGGTCAGGCTGAGCAGCATCGGCAGGAACTTGACCAGCGCGAAGCCGAGCAAGGCCAGCACGCCTTCCGGCGCAAGCTCGCCGCCGGCCGCATCCTTGAGCAGGCGGATCAACTGTATCGAGGTGACGATTGCCAGCAATACGACGACGATGCCGGCCGCTGCCTGGGCGAATTCGCGCCGCGCGGCGCGTTCGAATATCATGCTTTGACGAAACCGAAAAATTGCGTGGATAATCCACGGGATGCCGATATTTCCCTGGGACAGGAGCAGCGCGTGGAATTTAGCATAAAAAGCGGAAGCCCGGAAAAGCAGCGAAGCAACTGCGTCGTCGTCGGCGTTTTCGAGCACCGGCGGTTGACGCTGTCGGCCGAACTGCTCGACAACGCCGCCAGCGGCATGATCAGCGACATCCTCCGCCGTGGCGACATGAACGGCAAGGCTGGCAGCACGCTGCTGCTGCACAACGTCCCCGGCACCCTGTGCGAACGCATCCTGCTGGTCGGTCTGGGCAAGGAAAAGGACTTCCGTGAAAAGGAATACTGCGCCGCCCTGCGCCTGGCGGTGAAGACCGTCGGCGAAACCGGCGCCCAGGACGCCACTCTTTTCCTCACCGAAATCGCCGTCCGCAAGCGCGACGCTGCCTGGCGCATCCGCCAGGCCGTGGTCTGCTCGTTCGCCGCCGGCTACCGTTTCGACCACTACCGCAGCAAGGACGACGAGCCGCGCCGCCTGCGCCGGCTGACCCTGATCGTCGAACGGCGCAGCGAACTGGCCGCCGCCGAAGAGGCCTTGCGCCAGGGCCAGGCAATCGGTGAAGGCTGCCAGTGGGCGCGCGACCTCGGCAACCAGCCGCCCAATGTCTGCAATCCCGCCTACCTGGCCGAACAGGCGCAGGCGCTGGCCGAAGAACTCGGCCTCGGCTGCGAAATCCTCGATCGCCCGGCGATGGCCGCGCTCGGCATGAATGCCCTGCTCGCGGTGGCGCGCGGCGCCGCTGCAGAACCCCGGCTGATCGTCCTGCAGTACAAGGGCGCCAAGGCGGCGGACAAACCGGTCGTCCTGGTCGGCAAGGGCGTCACCTTCGATTCCGGCGGCATCTCGCTGAAGCCGGGCGCCGACATGGACGAGATGAAGTACGACATGGGCGGCGCCGCGGCCGTCCTTGGCACGATCAAGGCGGTCGCCCGGATGGCCCTGCCGCTCAACCTGACGGTGATCGTCCCGGCGGCGGAAAACATGCCCGACGGCAACGCAACGCGCCCGGGCGACATCGTCAGCACGCTGTCCGGGCAGACCGTCGAGATCCTCAACACCGACGCCGAAGGCCGCTTGCTCCTCTGTGATGCGCTGACCTACGCCGAGCGCTTCAATCCGGACACGGTGATCGACGTCGCCACCCTGACCGGCGCCTGCGTCGTCGCCCTCGGCCATGTCGCCAGCGGCCTGTTCGCCAGCAAGGACGGCCTCGCCCGAGACCTGATCGAGGCCGGCGAGGAAACCGGCGACCGCGCCTGGCACCTGCCGCTGTGGGACGACTACCAGGAGCTCCTGAAGAGCCCGTTCGCCGACATGGCCAACATCGGTGGCCGCTGGGGCGGTGCGATCAGCGCCGCCTGCTTCCTGTCGCGCTTCGCCAAGAAGTACGACTGGGCGCACCTCGACATCGCCGGCACCGCCTGGACCTCGGGCAAGGACAAGGGCGCCACCGGACGGCCGGTTCCCCTGCTCACCCAGTATCTGCTGCAACGCGCGGGATCGGCCGATTGACCAAGGTCTTCTTCTACCACGGCGCCTCCGACAAGATCGCCGCCGCCTGCGCGCTGATCGCCGGCGCCTGGGCCAAGCGCAAGCCGATCCTGGTCTATGCGCCGGACCGCGCGGTCGCTGACGGCGTCGACCGCCTGCTGTGGACCCGCGATCAACTGTCCTTCGTGCCGCACTGCCGGGCTGATTCGCCGCTGGCCGCGGAAACGCCGATCCTGATCGCCGACCGCCTCGACGGGATCGCCCAGGACGAGCGGCTGATGAACCTGTCGAACGAAGTACCGCGCGCCTACGAACGTTTCCAGAGCCTGATCGAGGTAGTCGGCCAGGAAGAGTCCGAACGCCTGGCGGCGCGCGAGCGGGTCCGCCATTACAAGGAGCAGGGCTGCGAGGTCAGCTATTTCGACCTCAAGGACCGCTGACGCCATGCCCAGCCCCATCCTGGCCCGCGCCGACGCCCTGATGCACCGCCGCCACGGCAGCGGCGAAAGCGAGGAAGTCCCGCTGCTCACCGATGCCATTGATGTCGAGAACGACATCCCGGTGCTGGTCGACGTGGCCCCCACCGTTGCCGCACCGCCCCCACCCGCACCGCGCCCGACGCCCCCGAAAGCCCTCGCAACCGGCAATCCGGCGACGACGCCGGTGCCGCCGCTCGACACCGACTGGGGCGCCGCCCTCGCCGAAGAACTCGGCCGGCGCATCGAAGCCCGGCTGCTCGCCGAAATTCCGAAGATCGTCGCGACGACGGTCGCCGAACTGCTCGGCGACCCGGAAACGCTGAAACGCCACCGGCGGCGCTGAGAAGGCGGCAAAGGGAGCTGCCGGCTCCGGTATAATCGCGGGTTTTCCCCTTTAGCAACAAGCTCATGGAACTCGCCAAAGCCTTCGAACCCGCCGACATTGAACGCCGCTGGTATCCCGAGTGGGAATCGCGCAATTACTTCGCCGCCGGCGTCGATAGCAGCAAGCCGGACAACTTCTGCATCCAGCTGCCGCCGCCCAACGTCACCGGCACGCTGCACATGGGCCACGGTTTCAACCAGACGATCATGGACGCGCTGACCCGCTACTACCGGATGCGCGGCCACAACACGCTGTGGCAGCCGGGCACCGACCACGCCGGCATCGCCACCCAGATCGTCGTCGAGCGCCAGCTCGACGCGCAGGGCATTTCGCGCCACGACCTCGGCCGCGAGAAGTTCCTGGAAAAGGTCTGGGAATGGAAGGAATACTCGGGCAACACCATCACCAAGCAGATGCGCCGCATGGGCACCAGCCCGGACTGGACGCGCGAGCGCTTCACGATGGACGCCGGCCTCAACCAGGTGGTCACCGAAACCTTCGTCCGCCTCTACAACGAAGGCCTGATCTACCGCGGCAAGCGCCTGGTCAACTGGGACCCGAAGCTGCACACCGCCGTTTCCGACCTGGAAGTCGTGCAGGAAGAGGAAGACGGCTTCATGTGGCAGATCCGCTATCCGCTGGCTGACGGCTCGGATAGCCTGGTGGTCGCCACGACGCGGCCAGAAACCATGCTCGGCGACACCGCCGTGATGGTCCATCCGGAGGACGAGCGCTACAAGCACATGATCGGCAAGATGGTGAAGCTGCCGCTGACCGGCCGCGAAATCCCGATCATCGCCGACTCCTACGTCGATCTCGAATTCGGCACCGGCTGCGTCAAGGTGACGCCGGCGCACGACTTCAACGACTACGCGGTCGGCCAGCGCCACGATCTGCCGATGATCTCGATCCTGACGCTGGACGGCAAGATCAACGACAACGCGCCGGAGAAATATCGCGGCCTCGACCGTTTCGACGCCCGCAAGGCGGTCGTCGCCGACCTCGAAGCCGAAGGCATCCTGGTCAAGGTCGACAAGCACAAGCTCAAGGTGCCGCGCGGCGACCGTACCGGCGTCGTCATCGAGCCGATGCTCACCGACCAGTGGTTCGTCGCCATGTCCAAGGCTGGGGATGACGGCAAGTCGATCACCGAAAAGGCGCTGGAAGTCGTGCATTCCGGCGAGATCAAGTTCTACCCGGAAAACTGGGTGAACACCTACAACCAGTGGCTGAACAACATCCAGGACTGGTGCATCTCGCGCCAACTGTGGTGGGGCCACCAGATTCCGGCGTGGTACGGCGAGAACGGCGAGACCTTCGTCGCCCACAGCGAGGAAGAAGCCCGCGCCGCCGCCGCCAAGGCCGGCTATACCGGCCCCCTGAACCGTGACGAGGACGTCCTCGACACCTGGTTCTCGTCCGCCCTGTGGCCGTTCTCGACGCTGGACTGGACCGGTGACGAAGCCGTTGACGCCGCCAACCCGCTGCTCAGGCAATATCTGCCGTCGTCGGTGCTGGTCACCGGCTTCGACATCATCTTCTTCTGGGTCGCGCGCATGGTCATGATGACCAAGCAGATCACCGGCAAGATCCCGTTCAAGCACGTCTATGTGCATGGTCTGATCCGCGACGGCGAAGGCCAGAAGATGTCGAAGTCGAAGGGCAACGTGCTCGACCCGATCGACCTGATCGACGGCATCGGCGTCGACGCGCTGGTCGAAAAGCGCACCTTCGGCCTGATGAACCCGAAGCAGGCCGAGAGCATCGCCAAGAAAACGAAGAAGGAATTCCCGGAAGGCATCCCAGCCTTTGGCACCGACGCGCTGCGCTTCACCTTCGCCTCGCTCGCCTCGCCCGGCCGCGACATCAAGTTCGATCTGAATCGCTGCGACGGCTACCGCAATTTCTGCAACAAGCTGTGGAACGCCACCCGCTTCGTGCTGATGAACGTCGAAGGCCACGACCTGGCGCTCGACCACCAGCAGGACGGCCCGACCTGCGGCGGCAACGCACCGCTGGAGTTCTCCTTCGCCGATCGCTGGATCGTCAGCCAGCTGCAGCGCGTCGAACAGGAAGTCGAACGCCATTTCGTCGACTACCGTTTCGACCTGATCGCCCAGGCCATCTACAAATTCGTCTGGGACGAGTTCTGCGACTGGTACCTGGAAATCGCCAAGGTCGAGGTCCAGACCGGCAACGAGGCCCAGCAGCGCGGCGCCCGCCGAACCCTGATCCGCACCCTGGAAGCCATCCTGCGCCTGGCCCACCCGCTGATTCCCTTCGTCACCGAGGAACTGTGGCAGACCGTGGCGCCGATTGCCGGGCGCAAGACGCACGACTCGATCATGCTCGCCGCCTACCCGCGCGCCGAGGACTACAAGATCGACGCCGCCAGCGAAGCCAAGGTCGACCGCCTGAAGGCGCTGGCCCATGCCTGCCGCAACCTGCGCGGCGAGATGGGAATTTCCCCGGCCCAGCGCACGCCGCTGCTGGTCGCCGGCGGCGGTGAGGAGATCGCCGAGTTCGCGCCTATCCTGCAGGCGCTGGCCAAGCTGTCCGAAGTGCAGATCCTCGCCGACCTGCCGGAAGATGCGATGGCACCGGTCGCCGTCGTTGGCGAAACGCGCCTGATGCTCAAGGTCGAGATCGACGTCGCCGCCGAGAAGGAGCGCCTGAAGAAGGAAATCGACAAGCTGGAAAAGCAGATCGCTTCCGCCCAGGCCAAGCTCGGCAACGAGAGCTTCGTCGCCCGCGCCCCGGCCGCCGTGGTCGAGCAGGAAAAGCAGCGGGTCGCCGAGTTCGGCGCGACGCTCGGCAAGTTGCAAACGCAACTGGCCAAGCTGGGTAACTGAGATGAGCGCGCCGCAGCACACGCAACGCTTCTCGGCGATCTTCAGCGCGTTGATGGTGTTCTGCGTCCTGGTCTGGCTATGGGGGCTCGGGCTGTTCCTGTTCTGGCCGTGGCAGAAGGGCGGCGAATGGCTGCCCGACTATCCGCTCGCCGTGCGCTGCGCCGACGGCCAGACCTGCGCCGTCCCGGTCGGCCAACTGGCCGCCGCCCGCGCCGACGGCCGGGTGAGCTCGCTGCTTCCCGCCGAGGAAAGCGGCGAAACGGCTTACGAGATGATCACCGTGCAGTGGAAAACGCTGCCCGGCGGCATGCAGGTCAAGGCCTCGGCGTGGAACTTCCAGACCACCGTGCGCTACCGGATCGAAAACGAACAGCCGGTGCTGGTCGAATACCAGGAAATCGGCGGCAAGGTCTTCCTCTACGCGCTGCTCGGCGCCCTCGTCTCGCTCGCCCTGCTCTACCTGAACAAGCGCCGCCGCAGCGCTTAGGGCGCAGTCTGCAGGCGGACCGGCAGCAGTCCGCGCAGGGCGTTACCCAGCCAGAAGCCGTCGGCCAGATCGGCCGGCCGCAGCACCGCCTCGCGCGCCCGCCCGCGGGCAAGCAGGCTGGCCCGCAACACGCCGGGCAAGGCGCCGCTACTCAGCGGCGGCGTCAGCAGCACGCCATCGCGCTCGACGAAGACATTGCTGCGCGCGCCTTCGGCGACCTCGCCACGCTGGTTGAGAAAGACCACATCGAACACGTCCGCCGACAGGCCGGCCAGCGCCGCGTCGTACACGGCGCGCGCGGTCGTCTTGTGGCGACGCAGCGGTTCGTCGGCGTCGATAGGAGTTTCGGCCAGCCAGGCGCCCTGCGTTTGCGGTGGCGTGGCCGCCAGCGGGAAAGACTGCACCTCGATCTTCCCCGCCTTGTCCAGCGTCAGCCGGACCCGCCAGGTGCCGGCGGTCGGCTGTTCGGCAAGCGCGCGCAACAGCGCCTGTTCGTCGACCGGGAAGCCAAACCACGCGGCGGAACGGCGCAGGCGTTCGTAATGACCGGCCCACATCGGATAAACGCCGTTGTCGCGGCGCAAGGTCTCGATCAGTTGCAGGCCGGGATCGCAATCACGCAGGAAGGATGCTTTCAGGCGGCACTCGGCCCATTCGGCGGTAGCCTCCGAATCGGCGACGACGCCGCTGCCGATGCCCATCTTCCCGCGCCGATCGGCGCCTAGTTCGAGCGTCCGGATGGCGACGTTGAGGCGGCAGTCGCCGTCCGGCGCCAGCCAGCCGAAAGCGCCGGTGTAGATGCCGCGCGGCGCCGGCTCCAGCTCACCGATGATCTGCATGGCGCGGATCTTCGGCGCGCCGGTGATCGAACCGCAGGGAAACAGCGCCGACAGGATGTCGCCGAAGCTGCGCCCGGCCACCGTCGCCGAGATTTCCGAGACCATCTGCCGCACGCTCGGATAATCCTCGATATCGAACAGGCGCTCGACGCGCACGCTGCCGTTGGCGGCGATGCGCCCGAGGTCGTTGCGCAGGAGATCGACGATCATCAGGTTTTCGGCGCGATCCTTGAGCGAATCGCGCAGCGCTTCCGGCGGCGAGTCGAGCGGCGCCGTCCCCTTCATCGGCCGGGTCAGCAGGTAATCGCCGTGGCGTTCGACGAACAGCTCCGGCGACAACGAGACGATGCCCTGCCGCTCGTCGCCAACGAAGCCGCCGTAGCGCACCGGCTGACGCTGGCGCAGTCGGACGTAGAGGTCGAGTGGCTTGCCGAACCAGTCGAATTCGAACGGAAAGGTGAAATTGACCTGATAGCAGTCGCCGGCGGCGATCCATTGCTGGATGCGCTGCAGCGCGGCGTGATAGTCGGCTTCACCAAGCGCCTCACGCAAGTCGCCAACGCCCGCCGCGGCGCCGCTCGTCTGCGCCGCCAACCAGTGCCCGGCGGCCTCTGCCATCAGGCGATGGCAGTCGCGAAAGCGCCAGAAGCGCGCCAGCGGCTTCGCACCGGGCCGCCAGCCTGGCGGCGCCGAGCGCGGCTCGAGCAGATAGCCGAGTTCATAGTCGAGGGCGACGACGGTCCACGCAGGCTGCGTTTCGATCCGCGCCAGAACGGCATACAGGTCATCAATACCGGTCGCGGAGAGATACTCGAAACAATCGGCGAAACGCCAAGCGGCGGGTTCGCCCGCAGGCGCCCGCCGATCCTCGAAAAACGCGGCAAATCCGGGGCTTATTTGCGCTTCAGCAGATACTCGAAGACGCCGTCCGCTTCCCGTTTGGCAACCAGCTCGTTGCCGGTCTGCCGGGCAAAGGCGGGGAAGTCCTTGAGGGAGCCCGGATCGGTGGCGAGAACGCGCAGCACCTGGCCGGATTCCATTTCGGCCAGGGTCTTCTTGGTGCGCAGGATGGGCAGCGGGCAGTTCAGCCCCTTGACGTCGAGTTCGCGATCAAATTCCATGGTCGTCGTGTAGTTGGATCAAGCCGGGAATTCTACTCTCAATTGTTCTTTTCCTTCAGTTCCTCGAGACGCCGCAATTTGAGTTCGCGCAGCCGCGAGTCGATCGCCGACATCTCGTAGAAATCACCGCCCGCCTTGCGCGCCAGCTCAAGCTGCTCGATCGCCCCGGCCGTCTGCCCCTGCAGCGCGAAAACCTCGGCCAGCGCCCGATGCTGCGCCCCGGCCCGGCCCATCCCGGCATAACTGGCGGCGCGCAGGCGATGCAGGCGCAGATCGTCGGCCCGCACCCGCAGCTGTTCGTCGGCCAGATTCAGGGCGTCGCCGAAACGCCGTAGCTCGGTCAAGGCGGCACCATAGCCGTAGACCAACGCCATGTTTCGTGGAAAGCGACTGATCGCCGCCCGGTAGATGCGCAGCCCTTCCTCGCCGTGACCAGCAGCCACCCGCACGTCGGCCGCCAGATGCTCGAGGATCGGCGATGTCTCGCCCAGCGCCCGGGCGGCATCGACCTCGCGTTGCGCCTCGGCCCAGGCGCGGCTACGGTAATAAGCCAAGGCCAGCCCGTAGCGCGCCGCCGCTTCGCTGGCGAACTTGCGCGCCGTCAGCTGTTCGGAAAACTCCTTCACCGCATCGCTCGGCCGACCCTGCTGAGCGCGCAGGCGGGCGCGCACCAGGTGAAAATCGAGGCTGTCGGGGACCTGCCGGTAGTTAAGCCCGATCTCGCGGTTCTGCATGTCGGCAAGACGTTCGCCGGTCAGCGGATGGGTGCGCAGATAGGCGACGGCATTGTTCTCGTAGAGCCGCACCGACTGCTGCAAGCGGCCGAAAAAGCCGGCCATGCCGCGTTCGTCGAAACCGGCGCGACCCAGCATGTCGAAGGCGATGCGGTCGGCTTCGCGCTCGAAATCGCGGGAATACGCCAGTTGCGCGGAAATGGCGCCGGCCTGCGAAGTGGCGATCGCTGCCCCCGCCACCTGGGAATTCGAACGCGCCGCCAGCAAGCCAAGGCCCATCGCCAGCATCGAGGCGATACCGATGCGCTTGGACTGGAAGATCTGCCGCGCGATGTGGCGCTGCGTCACATGCGACAACTCGTGCGCCAGCACCCCGGCCAGTTCCGATTCACTCTGGGCGACCAGGATCAGTCCGCTATGGACGCCGATGTAGCCGCCGGGCATGGCAAAGGCGTTGATCGACGGATCGGTCAGCGCAAAGATCTCGAAGCCGAAGCCCGGATCGCTGCTGACACCGGCGAGGCGTCCGGCCAGTTGGTTGAGGTAGGACTCGATGTCGTAATCGTCGAGATAGCTGATCTCGCGCTGGCGGATTTCCTGCATGATCTGCAGGCCAATGCGCTTTTCCAGCGCCACCGGCAATTCCTCGCTGGCGACCTCGCCCAGTTCCGGCAGATTTTGCGCGGCCGCCGGCGGCACCGCCAGCAAGGCAGCAAGGAGAAGGGCAAGAGGGCGGCGCGGCGAAAACATGGTGCTATGATAGCGCAGCCTTCTTTCCGCCCTGACCGGCGCCTGGTAACCAAACGTAAGCTACCGTGAGCGACTCCCCTCTGACCCATTTTGACAGCGCCGGCCAGGCCCACATGGTTGATGTCGGCGCCAAGGCGGAAAGCTCCCGCCTTGCTCGCGCCGCCGGCAGCATCAGCATGCAGGCGGAAACGCTGGCGCTGATCCGCGACGGCTCGGCCAAAAAAGGCGACGTCCTGGGCGTTGCCCGGATCGCCGCCATCCAGGCGGCCAAACGCACCGGCGAACTGATCCCGCTCTGCCACCCGATCGCGCTGACCCGGGTCAGCGTCGAATTCACCATCGACGCCGACGCCCCCGTCGTGCATTGCGAAGTCACCGCCGAATGCAGCGGCCGCACCGGCGTCGAAATGGAGGCTCTGACCGCCGCAACGGTCGGCCTGCTGACCATCTACGACATGTGCAAGGCGGTTGATCGCGGCATGCGCATCGACAACGTCCGCCTGCTGGAAAAAATGGGCGGCAAATCCGGACACTGGCAAGCCACCTGAAAGCGGCCGTGGGAAACATCTCGGAACTGCGCCGAAAATTTCTGCGGGAAGGAATCCGCAGCAGCCTTCTCCTGCCCTTGCTCGGAAGCGGACTACTGCAACCTGGGCGCGTCCTCGCCAGCGAATGGAAGTCCCGCGCCTTCACCGCCCGCAGCACGGCAGAAGCCCTGCGACAACTTGCCGTCAGCAACGCCACAGAAAGCCGCGACATCACCATCATCGCACCCGAGATAGCCGAAAACGGCGCCAAGGTCGACGTCGAGATCACCAGCAATCTGCCCGGCGCACGCAGCCTGCTGCTGCTGGCAGACCGGAATCCCATGCCCTTGTGCGCCGAGATCAATTTTGCCGGTAACGCCCTGCCCTACGCCAAGCTGCAGATCAAGCTGGCGGAAAGCACACAGGTCAGGGCTCTGATCCGAACCAGCGACGGCAGAACGCACATCGCCATCCGGGAAATCAAAGTCACACTCGGCGGCTGTGGTGGTTGAAATGAGTGCGGAAATCAAGATTCGCGCACAACTTCAGGGCGACATCGCCCTCGTCCGCATCCTCATGCAGCACCCGATGGAAAGCGGACAAGCTCGCGACGAAACGGGCAAGATGATTCCCGCGCACTTCATCCAGCACTTCACCGTCCAACTGAATGGACAACGCTTGGTCGATGGTCAGCTGAACACTTCGATCGCCACCAACCCGTTGTTTACATTCAAGACCCGCAACCTCAAGGCAGGCGATCGCCTGGCAGTACGCTGGACCGACAACATGGGCAAGGAAAGGCGCGACGAAATCGACGTCAGTTGACGCGACAACGACAGAAAAAAACCGCCTGAAATCAGGCGGCTGCTTCGTGATCGAGCCCGTTCAGGCGCGCTGGATATTGGAAGCCTGCTTGCCCTTCGGGCCCTGCACGACCTCGAAGGAAACCTTTTCGCCTTCCTTCAGGGTCTTGAAGCCATTCATGTTGATGGCGGAAAAATGGGCGAAGAGGTCTTCGCTGCCATCATCCGGCGTAATGAAGCCGAAGCCCTTCGAATCATTGAACCACTTGACAGTACCGATTGCCATGTCTGCTACATCCCTACAAAAAGCCTGAAAATTTCCGGGTCTCCCCGTCTCCCTGTTTGAGCTCAACAACCTGGCACACGCGGCAGCCGTAAGACGGTTTGAATCCAAACAGCGATTTTTTACGCCGTTTGAATTTTTCCGTCAACAATTTTCCATGCGGCAGCGCAACAATCGAGCAGGCAGGAAAATTGCATGCAACGTCTTCGAAGATGTCGTGATCTCGCGCCCCGGGAGGTTGCAGATTGGAGCGGACTGTATAGAATCGAGCGCATGGCCACCAAAATTCAGGAAGGCGGTCAGCTTGCTGCACTGCGCAGCAAGCTGCAACCGCCACGGATGTACAAGGTAGTGTTGCTGAACGACGACTACACGCCGATGGAGTTCGTCATTGAAGTTCTGCAGCGTTTTTTTTCGTTGGATACTGAACAAGCGACGCGAATCATGCTCAAAGTTCACAACGAAGGTCGTGGCACCTGCGGGGTATTTCCGCGGGACATCGCGGCCACCAAGGTTGATCAGGTGAGCAAGCATGCCCGCCTGCATCAACACCCGCTCGCCTGTATCATGGAGGAAAACTGATGATTGCCCAGGAACTCGAAGTCAGCCTGCACATGGCCTTTGTCGAGGCGCGCCAGAAGCGCCACGAGTTCATCACCGTCGAACACCTCCTGCTCGCCCTGATCGACAACCCATCGGCAGCGGACGCCTTGCGTTCGTGTGGAGCGAAGCCTGATGCGCTGCGCAAGGATCTGACCAACTTCATCAATGAACACACGCCGGTGGTCGGTGGCGAGGACGATATCGACACCCAGCCGACGCTCGGTTTCCAGCGCGTGATCCAGCGCGCCATCCTGCACGTGCAGTCTTCCGGCAAGAAGGAAGTGAATGGCGCCAACGTGCTGGTGGCGATCTACGGCGAGAAAGACTCGCACGCGGTGTATTTCCTGCAGAAGCAGGGGGTCACCCGGCTCGACGTGGTCAATTACATTTCCCACGGCATCAGCAAGGTGCCACAGCAGAAGGCCGCCCCGGAAGGCGAAATCGAAACCGAAAATGAAAAGGCCGATGCCGGGCCGCTCGAGCAATACACGATCAACCTCAACGCGCTGGCGCTGCAGGGCAAGATCGACCCGCTGATCGGCCGCGACAAGGAACTGGAGCGCGTCGTCCAGACGCTCTGTCGGCGGCGCAAGAACAACCCGCTGCTGGTCGGCGAAGCCGGCGTCGGCAAGACGGCGATCGCCGAAGGTCTGGCGCGCAAGGTGGTCGAGGGCGAAGTGCCGGAGATTCTCGCGCACGCCAATGTCTACGCCCTGGACATGGGCGCCCTGCTGGCCGGGACCAAGTACCGGGGCGATTTCGAGCAGCGCCTGAAGGCAGTGCTGAAGTCGCTGCAGGACAATCCGAACGCGATCCTCTTCATCGACGAGATCCATACCCTGATCGGCGCCGGCTCGGCCTCGGGCGGCACGCTCGACGCCTCGAACCTGCTCAAGCCGGCGCTCTCGTCTGGGCAACTGAAGTGCATCGGTGCCACCACCTACACCGAGTTCCGCGGCATCTTCGAGAAGGACAGCGCCCTGTCGCGCCGCTTCCAGAAGATCGACGTCAATGAGCCCTCGGTGGCCGAGACGATCGACATCCTCAAGGGTCTGAAGGCGCGCTTCGAGGCGCACCACGGCATCAAGTATTCGGCTACCGCGCTGACCTCCGCGGTCGAACTGTCGGCCCGCTACATCACCGACCGTCACCTGCCGGACAAGGCGATCGACGTCATCGACGAGGCCGGCGCGGCGCAGCGTATCCTGCCCAAGTCGAAGCAGAAGAAGACAATCGGCAAGACCGACATCGAGGAAATCGTCGCCAAGATTGCCCGCATCCCGTCGCAGCACGTCTCGATGGACGACCGCAGCGCGCTGAAGAATCTCGACCGCGACCTGAAGAACGTCGTTTTCGGTCAGGACAAGGCGATCGACGCGCTGGCGCAGGCGATCAAGATGACCCGTTCCGGCCTCGGCAATCCGGGCAAGCCGATCGGCTCCTTCCTCTTCTCCGGGCCGACCGGCGTCGGCAAGACGGAAGTCGCCCGCCAACTGGCCTATTGCCTGGGCATCGAACTGGTCCGCTTCGACATGTCGGAATACATGGAGCGTCACGCCGTCTCGCGGCTGATCGGCGCCCCGCCGGGCTACGTCGGCTTCGACCAGGGCGGCCTGCTGACCGAAGCGGTGACCAAGAAGCCGTACTGCGTGCTGCTGCTCGACGAAATCGAGAAGGCGCACCCGGACATCTTCAACATCCTGCTGCAGGTCATGGACCATGGCACGCTGACCGACAACAACGGCCGCAAGGCGGATTTCCGCAACGTCGTCATCATCATGACGACCAATGCCGGCGCCGCCGACCTGCAGAAGGCGTCGATTGGCTTCACCGCAACCAAGGAAGCCGGGGACGAAATGGCCGAGAGCAAGCGCTGGTTCACGCCGGAGTTCCGCAACCGACGGGACGCAACCATCTCCTTCCGGGCACTCGACCACGCGATCATCCTGCGTGTTGTCGACAAGTTCCTGATGCAACTCGAAGAGCAGTTGCACGAGAAGAAGGTCGAGGCCCACTTCAGCGACGCGGTCAAGGAAATGCTCGCCGACAAGGGCTTCGATCCGCTGATGGGTGCCCGGCCGATGTCCCGGCTGATTCAGGACACGATCCGCTCGGCGCTCGCCGACGAGCTGCTGTTTGGCCGCCTGGCCAACGGCGGCAAGGTCAATGTTGACCTCGGCACGGACGGCAGGATCAAGCTCGATTTCGAGGAAGAAAAAGCCGAAGCCGTCGCCTGACGATTGCGTTCCCTCGTGAAAGCCGTGCAAGATTGCACGGCTTTTTCTATTTCGGAGACCCCAACATGAGCTTCAAGACCCCCGACCTTTGCGACCAGTACGAGGCCGAGCTGGGCAAGACCGTCCGCGTCGTCGCCCCGATGTTCCAGCGCTACGGCGCGCGCGCAGCCTTTTGCGGCGAGATCGTCACGCTGAAGATTTTCGAGGACAACACGCTGGTGCGCGAGATCTTCAACGAGCCGGGCTCGGGCAAAGTGCTGGTCATCGACGGCGGCGGCTCGCTGCGTTGCGCGCTGGTCGGCGACCAACTGGCAATCCTCGCCCACAAGAACGGCTGGGAAGGCGTCGTCGTCTACGGTTGCATCCGCGACTCCGGCGACATCAACGGCATCGACATCGGCGTTCGCGCGCTCAACACGCACCCGCAAAAGACGGTCAAGAAGGGTATCGGCGACCGTAACCTGGCGCTGACCTTCGGCGGCGTCACCTTCCATCCGGGCGAATGGCTGTACGCCGACGAGGACGGCGTCCTGGTCGCCGCCCGGCCGCTGCTCTGAAGCTCCGCCACCGACTCGCCGCCGGCCTGCTCGCGCTGGCCGCGCTGCCGGCCGCCGCCGAGTTCGAAGAAACCCTCGTCTTCAGGTACTACGACAGCACGCATCGACCGGGCATGACCTTGCTCGCCGCCATCAATGCGGCAACGCCGATTCGTCAGGATGGCGCGGTTTTCCATGGCTACACGGCATGGCGCGCGAACTGGCATTACCGCTGGTGGAAAGAAGCCGACGGGCGCTGCCGCATCACCGGCAACCAGACCCGGCTGGCGGCGGAAATCACGCTGCCGCGCCTGAGCACCGCCGACCCGGCAATCCGGCAACGTTTCGACAGTTACCTGGCAGCGCTGAAAAACCACGAAATGGAACACGTCCGCATCGCCCGCGATTACGCGCAGCGGATCGACCACGGCATCCTCGGGCTGCCGACAATGCGTAGCTGCCAGCAACTGGAACGCACCGCCAATGATCTTGCCGAACGCCTGCTGCAGGAGGCAAAGGACGCCGAACGTGAGATGGACCGTCGCACCCGACACGGCGCCAGCCAGGGAGCCAGCCTGCTCGAGCACTGAGCACAGGCCGGCCCGCGACCGGAATCAGGTCTCGAGCAGCACCGCGCTGTCGCAACCGACCCGCACCCCACCCCAGTGACGGCCGCCGACCAGAATCGGCAGGTTGATTTCGGAGAGAATTTCCCCGGTATCGCGGGCATAGGTCTGAACCAGCAGCGGCAAGGTGTTTTTCGCCCCGCGCTGGCCGGTCACGTCGTCCCAGATGCGACGGGTGCGGTTGCCGACCAGATCGTTCTGATAGTTACCGGTCAGCGGCTGCGAATACTTGCGATTGTGGATCGCCCCGTAACCGCGCGCATCGACGATCAGCGCGTAGACTCCGCCACGCAGGCTGCCCAATGCCTCCTCGAACAGCGGCTGCATCTGTTGTTCGAATACAGTGCAATAACTCACCAGATACTTCTGCGGATTGGTCTCCGGCTGCGGCCGGTAGTCCTGATCCCAGACATTGACGCCGGACGCGGCCAACTGGGCAAGCTTATCCTGGACCCGGTCGCGGAACAGGCGTGCCTTGTCCACGTTGAAATCGAAGGCGCCACGCCCGATCTTGAAGCGCGACACCAGCTCCTGGACGCTCTCGGTCGCCTTGCTCAGCATCTGCGAGGTCTGTTCCGAATCCTTCATGCTGCCGACCACTTCGACCGACAGGTCATGCACTTGGCGGACCGAGTCATGAACCAGGGAATTGGTCGCCGACAACTCCTCCATCGCCGCCGCAATCTGCGTCAACTGGTCGCCGGTACGCTCGAAATTGCCGACCATCTGCTGGAAATCGCCGGACGAGCGTTCGACCACTTCGCGCGCCTGACGGATGTCGCCGTTGATCACCTCGTTCTCGCGCTGGGTATCCCGAACCAGATCGATCATGCCGCCGATGTTGCTGGAAATTTCCTCGGTCGCCTTGTTCACGCGCTCCGCCAGCTTGCGCACCTCGTCGGCCACCACCGCGAACCCCCGCCCCATCTCGCCGGCCCGCGCCGCCTCGATCGCCGCGTTGAGCGCCAGCAGGTTGGTCTGGTCGGCAATCTCCTTGATCAGCCCGGCAATCTGCCGGATGCTGTCGGAACGCTCGGCAAGATGGCCGACGGTATTGTTGAAATTGTTGAGCTGATCGCTGACCCCCTGCACCTTGGCGACGATTTCCTGCATTTCGGCCAGCGAATGGCGGGCGGTCGCCAGGTTGCTGTCGGTCGAATGCGAAATCAGATCGGCCGAACTCGACACCTCCTGGATTGCCTGCACCGCCTCGCTGCTCGCGCCGAACACCGAGTTGGCGATTTCACCCTGCTGGTTGGCGCGCTCGGCGGTAGACGCCACCGAGCGTTTCACCACCACCGCCTCGCGAGCAATGTTGACGCTCATCTTGCGCACCTCGCTGATGATTTCGCGCATCTTGTCGGCGAAGCGGTTGTAAGCCTCGGCCAGCGTGCGCAATTCATCGTGCGTGATGGTCGGCAGGTTGCGCGAGAAATCCCCCTCGCCGCGGGCGATCTCGTCGAAGATCTGGGCGATCATGCGGACCGGGCGCAGGATCAGGTAACGGATGTAGAGAATCTGCAGCAAATTCCAGCTCAAGGCGACAACCGTCAGCGTGATCATCAGGATCAGGCCGTGGTCGAGACTGTCGGCGATGCGCTGCATCGCTTCCGCCGAGGCCGCGGACGCCTTCAAGGTCTCGGCTACCGTCCGCTGCTGGTCGAAATAGATCGCCAGATAGCCAAGATCGATGAAAAAGAGCAGCAGGAAACTCATCAACTTCTTGGTCAGAGAATTCCAGAAAGTGCGCTCGTTCCAGTCGTAGAGGCGTTTTAAAAATTCCATATGCAACCAAATTTAGTAAATTTGACGAATTCAACGCCTATTTCTCGTTGCAGTCAAGCCACAATGTTGAGCCGCCTACGCGAACGACCCAGCCCCAATTTGCTGCAGCGCATTTCACCGGCGCGAATGGCGTTTCGTATTGCAAAAAATACTCAACAATCCATTGTTTTTAAAACAAAATTTTTTATCTTATGTCTTATATAAGACCATTGCTGCCATGCACGAATTTCTCTATACTTCTTCCATCGCCCGACAGTTTCCGTCCCGGCGCAACAACCCGATTTCCCAACCCAACTACTGAGGAACAGACATGAGCACTCGCGAACAGCAAATCGCCGCCCTGGAAAAAGACTGGGCTGAAAACCCCCGTTGGAAGGGCGTCAAGCGCGGCTACTCCGCTGCTGACGTGGTCCGTCTGCGCGGCTCCCTGCCGATCGAATACACGCTCGCCAAGCGCGGCGCCGAAAACCTGTGGGCCAAGGTCAACGGCGGCGCCAAGAAGGGCTACGTCAATGCCTTCGGCGCCATCACCGCCGGTCAGGCCATGCAACAGGCCAAGGCCGGCCTGGAAGCGGTCTATCTGTCCGGCTGGCAGGTTGCCGCCGACGGCAACACCTCGGAAACCATGTACCCGGACCAGTCGCTATACGCCTACGACTCGGTGCCGACGATGGTTCGCCGCATCAACAACACCTTCAAGCGCGCTGACGAAATCCAGTGGTCGCGTGGCATCAACCCGGGTGACGAAGGCTTCATCGACTACTTCCTGCCGATCGTTGCCGACGCCGAAGCCGGCTTTGGTGGCGTGCTGAACGCCTTCGAATTGATGAAGAACATGATTGCCTCCGGCGCCGCCGGGGTGCACTTCGAAGACCAGCTGGCTGCCGCCAAGAAGTGCGGCCACATGGGCGGCAAGGTGCTGGTGCCGACCCGCGAAGCCGTCGAGAAGCTGATCTCTGCCCGTTTCGCCGCCGACGTCATGGGCGTGTCGACGCTGATCCTGGCCCGTACCGATGCCGAAGCCGCCAACCTGCTGACCTCCGATTACGACGAAAACGACAAGCCCTTCCTGACCGGCGAACGCACCCAGGAAGGTTTCTACCGCGTCAAGAACGGCCTCGAGCAGTCGATCTCCCGCGGTGTTGCCTACGCGCCTTACGCCGACCTCGTCTGGTGCGAAACCGGCGTGCCTGACCTCGGCTTCGCCCGCGAATTCGCCCAAGCCGTTCAGGCCGCCTGCCCGGGCAAGCTGCTCGCCTACAACTGCTCGCCGTCCTTCAACTGGAAGAAGAACCTGGACGATGCGACCATCGCCAAGTTCCAGCAAGGCCTGGCCGATCTCGGCTACAAGTACCAGTTCATCACCCTGGCCGGCATCCACATCAACTGGTACAACACCTTCAAGTTCGCGCACGCCTACGCTCGCGGCGAAGGCATGAAGCACTACGTGGAGATGGTTCAGGAGCCGGAATTCGCCGCTCGCGAACAGGGCTACACCTTCGTTTCGCACCAGCAGGAAGTCGGCACCGGTTACTTCGACGACGTCACCACCGTGATCCAGGGCGGCTCGTCCTCGGTCAAGGCGCTGACCGGCTCGACCGAAGAAGAACAGTTCCACTAAGAAGCACAGCCGCACCATCCCGCGGCGGCAAAGGCCGGCTCCCACAAGGGGCCGGCCTTTTTTTCGTTGGCCGCCGGGATGGCCGCTTGCTATGCTGTTCGCCGACCATCCTTAACGGAAACATGAGAATGAAACTTCGCCATCTGGCCTTTCTGCTGCTGTTTTCCGCCACTGCCCAGGCCGAGGAAATCGGTTGCGTCACCACCGCCTGGAAGCTGATCGGCGCCAACCACAGGGTCTGCGTCTATGCCTTCGACGACCCGAAGATTCCCGGCGTCACCTGCCATGTCAGCCAGGCCAAGGCGGGCGGCATCAAGGGCAGCCTGGGGCTGGCCGAAGACCCGTCGCAATTCTCCATCGCCTGTCGCCAGGTCGGCCCGGTCGCCCTGCCCGCCGACCTGCCCGAAAGCGAAATCGTCTTCAGCGAGAACACCTCACTGCTCTTCAAGGAAACCGCCATCCATCGCAGCTACGACGCGAAGCGCAAGGTGCTCATCTACCTGGCGATCAGCCGGCGCCTGATCGAGGGGGCGCCGGCCAACGCGATATCGACTGTGCCCGTGATGCCCTGGGGCAGCGTCGCGGAGCGGCATTGACGCAAGCTTGGGATTCCGGGCCGCATCGACTATGCTCCGGATCATCGCGTCGTAAAACCGCAACGCACTGAAGCAAACCCATGACCCGTGTGAGAACAGCCGTATTCGACCGCATCGCCGAGGTTCCGGCGGCGGCCTGGGATGCCCTCGGCGCCGGCCATTCGCTGGTCTATTCGCGCCGCTTCTGGGAAATCCTGGAACACTCCGGAATCAACGACTTCCGCTACCGCTACATCCTGTTCTCCGATGCGGCCGACCAGCCGATCGGCATCGCCGGCTTCTACTCGATCACCACCGATCTGGCGATCTTCGCGCCGCCCGCCCTGCGCAAGCTGCTGACCCAGTTGCGTCGGCTGTTTCCGAATTTCCTCAAGTTCAGCATCCTCGAATGCGGCACGCCGGTCACCCCAAGCAGCGATCCCTTCGTGCTGGCGCCCGACGCACCTGGCGCCGCGGTCTGCAAGGCACTGGACGAGGTCTTGCAGGACATCGCCCGGCGCGACGGACAGCTGCTCATCGTCATGCGCGACTTCGAAGGGGCAGCCTGGACGCATCAAGCCGACCTCGAAACCCTCGGTTACCACTGGCTGGAGAGCATGCCCAACACCTACGTCGAGGTCACCTGGCCGACGACGGAGGCGTATATCGCCGCCATGCGCAGCCATTATCGGCGCAAGCTCCTGCGCTACCTTGCCCAGGGCCGGGAACAGCAGTTCCGTTACGAGATTCGCGACGATTTCGCCGACCTTGCCGAGACCCTGCACCGGCAATGGCAGGTCGTCCATGAGCAGGCTGACGAATACCAGCGCGAAGTGCTGACCCCGGCGTTCTACCGGGAACTCTCGCAACGTCTCGCGGGAAAAGTGAAAGTCATGCTCTTCTACCGCCAGGACGCGCTGGTCGGTCATATCCTGCTGATGCTCGACGGCGACCTTATGCGTTTCATGTTCTTCGGCCGCCAGCAGGCCGCCCACGACGGTCTATGGATCTATGGCGGCTACGCACTGATCGAGACGGCAATCCGGCTAGGCATTCCGCGCATCGAATTCGGCTTCACCACCTACGACCTGAAACAGGAACTGGGTGCCACCATCTCGCCGGTGCGCATGGCCCTACGCACCGCGCGCCGCATCCTCAACCCCTTCGTCGGCCCGGTCTTCCACCTCCTCAACCGGCCGCCTGAGGTCGCAGTCCGGCACGTCTTCCGCAAGCCCTGACGCCGGTCAGCGCCTTTCCGTCAAGCGCCGGGCAATCAACTCGCTGACGTAAGCCGACGAACGGATCGCCGCCCCCGAATGCATGCCCGGCGGGAATGCGGCGGCACCGGCGTAATACACGTCGTCCTCCGGCGCGTGGTTTTCCGGCTGCGGAAAACCCGCTGGCGCAATGACCGGCGTCAGTACCGGGTCCATCCCGTGCATCTCCCGGAACAGCGCCGGCGAAATCATCGTGCAAGCACGCAGATGAGCGCCGATGCCCGGCAACAGGCTTTCGATCCGTTCCAGAATGTAAGCCTGCGCGGCCGTCTGGATCGCGGCATCCTCGGTCAGCCCGCGCGGCAGATGGCAATAGACGCTGGCCGTATTGACCCCGTCCTGGACGCCAAGATCGCTGCAGAAGAAGTGGAAGCCGAATTCGGCCGGCATCCGGCCCGCGTAGATGTCGCCGAACCACTGGCGGATTCCCGGCGGATAGAACAAATGCGTATGGATTCTGCGCGGCAGGCGGTAGGCCGGATCGATGTCCAGCCACAGCATCGACAGCGGCAGCCCGGATTCGCAAGTGGGTGGGAAATGGCCAGGCTTCAGCAGGGTCGACACCAGCAGATCGACGTCGTGGCCGCCCTGACTGGTATGAACCCGTTTCGTTCCCGCCATGGTTTCGACGCCCGTCACCTCGCAACCGAGAATGACCTGGCCGCCGAGCGCCAGCAAGCGCTGGTGCAGGGCATCGGCCAGCGCCTGCGGACCGCCGACCGGCGTGATCGGGTTGGCGTAGCCGTAATGGAAAGTGAACTCGTCGAGGATCGAATCGACGCGGAAACGGTCCGGCGGCACCCCCATCAGGTAGGCCGGCAGCATCAGGATGTCGGCAAAGCGCCCGCCGACGCGCGCTTCGTCGATCAGTTGGTCAAGAAAACGGACCTTGTCGTAAGCGCGCCGCCGCGCCTTGCGCAAGCCCAGGACATAACGGGCGAACGACGGCAGGTGGCGGGCAAAATTCAGGATCGTCTGCGGGCCGGGCGGCATGCTGTAATGCTCGCCGGCGAAATGGACACGGGTCTTCTTGTGCTCGAAGGGCAAGGTGATGCCGAGCGCCTTCAGATCGCGCAGCAGACCATGGCCAAAATCGTTGCAGCCGACGACATAGCGCCGCCCCTTGAAAACGACGGTGCCACACAAGCCGCCGACCCGGTCGAGACGCTCGAACACGGTCACCGCCAGACCAAGTTGGGCAAGGCGGATGGCCGTACTCAATCCGCCGACACCGGCTCCGATGACCGCCACCTCGGGACGCTGCGCAATTCCGGAATTCCGTTTCGTCATCAATCTGCACCTTTTGCCAAGCTGACAGCGACCATCTTCCTTTGCCGCGGCGATCCGCGCAAGGCCGACCGAGCGCCCTGGCCCGCAACGAATTCTTTTTGTTCTCGCCGAGCATTTGCGCCGCCGATTGGTTACGCTTGCCGAAGCAGCGCAGCATACACAGCCCACCCAAGCCAACGGAGAAGACCACCGATGAATCGTCGCCAATTGATCCGCCATCTCGCCACGCTCGCGCTGTGCGAACGCTTTTCCTTCGCCAGCCGCGCCTGGGCCGCCGGCCAGGCGCTGCCGCCGCCCGGTGTGCAAGAGTTCAGCGGCGAAGTCACGATCAACGGCCAGCCGGCCCGCCCGCGCATGACGATCGGCGCCGGCGACCGCATCGTCACCGGCAACAATGCCCAGGCGATCTACATCATCGGCAGTGACGCCTACCTGCAGCGGGCGGATTCCACCGTCCAGGTCATCGAGGACAACGCCACCCGGCGCGTCCTGCGCATCCTGCAAGGCAGGCTGATGGGCGTTTTCGGCAAAGGCGAAAAGAGCCTGCAGACGCCGACTGCCACCATCGGCATCCGCGGTACCGCCTGCTACATCGAGGCGACCGCGGCGCAGGTCTATTTCTGCCTGTGCTATGGCGAAGCCGAGATTCGCGCCCCTGGCGAAACGGCAATCCTCGAGACGATCGCCACCACCTACCACGATCACCCGCTCTACCTGAACGCCGACCGGCAGCGGATGATGGTGCCGGCCCGCGTGATCAACCATACCGACGCCGAACTGATCCTGCTGGAAAGCCTGGTCGGCCGCATCCCGCCCTTTGTCGGCCTGGGCTACCACCGCTACTGAACGCGCCCCCTTACCAGCGCCGGGTCCCGGTCGTACAATGGAGACGGACACAACGACACCAACAAGGAGAGCATCATGTTTCCCGAATACCGTGACCTGATCACCCAACTGAAGACCACGGACCGTCACTTCCTCAACCTCTTCGATCAGCACAACGAACTGGACCAGAAGATCAAGAACATGGAAAGCCACATCGAACCGGCTAGCCCGGTCGAAATCGAGACGCTGAAGAAGGAAAAGCTGGCGCTCAAGGACGAACTCTACGGTCTGCTGCGCAAGGCCAGTGCCGCCTGATTCAGCAATGCGGGCCAGCCCATCGTCAAAGCGGGGCCGTCACTCGACGGCCCCGCTTTTTTCCAGCCTGATGCCGCTCGCATTCAGCCAGCGCCTGACATCATGAAATCACTGCGCGCGCGCATCAGCGAGAACATCCTCGCCCCCTCGCAACTGAGCAGCAAGCAGCTACTCGACATGCTGACCCCAGCTGGCCGCAGCAGCGAACTGCGCCGCCACGCGGCATCGGTGATCGTCGCCCGCGTGCAACTGATCGCCGGGCTGTTCGCGATCCTGGTCCCGTTCTTCGCAATCATCGACCTCGTCGTCTTCGACCTCGCCACCGCCGGCAAACTGATCGGCCTGCGCCTCGCCTCCACCGCCATCTTCGCCGCCCTCGCCTGGCCGCGCGAAGCCTCGCTGACCCGGCCCTACGCCCAGGCGCTGGCGGCCTTGCTGGTCCTGCTGCTGGTGCCCTCGCTGTTCCACCTGCTGTCGGCGGACATGCTCGCCCAGGCGAGCCAGACCAGTGCCCAGAAGCTGGTTGCCCAGCTCTACGCCTACCTGCCGACCATCGTTCTCGGCGGCCTCGCCATTTTCCCGCTGACCGCGCTCGAAGCCCTGCTCTTCGCCCTGCCGGTGATCGGCATGGGGCTAGCCGGTCTGATCCTCGGCGGTACTGCGCCCGACCTCGCGCAATACGGCGGCACCCTGTGGTTCATGTTGATGATGCTGGGCGTCGCCATGTTCTCCGGCATGAGCCAGTGTCACTATATGGCGACGCTGGTCGTGCGCGCCATGCACGACCCGCTGACCGGTGCCTATACCCGGCGCTCCGGCGAGGATGCGTTGAAGCTGCTGTTCCGGCTCAACCACATGGCCGGCAAGCCATTGACCCTGGCCTTCGTCGACCTCGATCGATTCAAGGAAATCAACGACCTGTTCGGCCACGAAGCCGGCGACCAATGCCTGTGCCTGTTCGCCGACAACCTGCGCGCCGGACTGCGCCGCAGCGACCTCTTGATCCGCTGGGGCGGCGAGGAATTCGTCGCCGTCCTGCCCGACACGCCGCTCGACAAGGTGCCGCTGCTGCTGTTGCGCCTGCGCCAGCAGGGCCTCGGGCAGCGCCCGGACGGCCGGCAGATGACCGCCTCTTTCGGCATTGCCTGCAGCGACGAAAACGGCATCGCCGCCTGCGAAACCCTGGTCTGGCGGGCTGACCGGCGCATGTACGAAGCCAAGCGCCAGGGCCGCGATGCCGTCGTCTGGCCGGACGGCAGTTGTCAGTCGCTCAAGCCGACGGATGCGACCACATCCACAGCAGGATGAGCGCGCCGCAACTGATCGGCAGATAGCGCCAGTCGCCGGACAGGCCGAACCAGCCGACGCCGGCGCTGATGCCAAGCAACAGCGTCGCCAGCCGCTTGGCCAGCAGCGGAATCGCCCCTCGCTCGCGCCAGGCGAGGATCGCCGGGCCGACCCGCGGATCGGCCAGCAGCCGCGCCTCCCATTCCGGGTGCGAACGCGCGAAGAAGAAGGCGGCAAGGATCAGGAAAGGCGTCGTCGGCAGCAGCGGCAGGACGACGCCGATCATCCCGAGCAACACCGACAGCACGCCGAGCGCACGATAGACCGGCTTCTTCATCGTTCAGCGCAATTCCCAGTAGCTCGGCCGGCTGTAGTTTTCCTTGAGCAGGTCGATGAACAGCCGGACCCGCAGCGGCAGGTGGCGGCGCTGCGGAAACACCGCGTAGATGCCCATCGGCGGCGCCTGCCAGGCGTCGAGCACCGAGGTCAGGCGGCCTTCCTTGAGATCACCGCCGACTTCCCACAGCGAGCGCCAAGCCAGGCCACGCCCGGCCAGCGCCCATTCGTGCAGGACGGCGCCGTCGTTGCATTCGAAATCGCCGGTCACCTTCAAGGTATCGATGCTGCCGCTCTGCGGATCGCGGAACACCCAGCCGCGCTGCTGGCCGAGCGACAGGCAGTTGTGGCCGGCGAGAGCGTCCGGCGAGCGCGGCACGCCGTGCTCGACCAGGTAGGCCGGGCTGGCCACCACCATGCGCCGCATCTCGCCCAGACGGACGCTGACCAGGCTGGAATCGGTCAGTTCGCCGATGCGGATGGCGCAGTCGATGTTCTCGTTGATCAAGTCGACCAGGCGGTCGGAGAGGTTGAGATTGACCCGCACTTCCGGGTTGGCGCGCATGAAGTCGCCGACCAGCGGCGCCACGTGCTGGCGGCCGAAACCGGCCGGCGCCGAAACCTTCAGGTAACCGCTCGCCTGGACGCCGCCCAGCGACACCGCGGCCTCGGCGTTGGCAAGATCGGTCAGCACCTTCTGGCAATCTTCCAGGAAAGCCTGGCCCTCGAAGGTCAGCGTCAGCTTGCGCGTGGTGCGGATCAGCAGCTTGACGCCGAGCCGGCTTTCCAGCGCATCGAGCCGGCGGCCGATGATGGCCGGCGTCACCCCTTCGGCGCGAGCGGCGGCGGACAGGCTGCCGCGCGTCGCGACGTTTACAAATGCCGAAATCTGCTTGAAAGTATCCATTGCATTATTTACTTTTGGTAAAAGAATAACCGCTTCTTTTGCCGCTTATCTTATCTTATTGGTAGCAATAAACTCCATGTCCATGATCACGCCGCCAACCTCCGCCTCGCCCAAAGCCATCGCCTTCGACGCCTACGCGACCTTGTTCGACGTCTATTGCATGGAAGCGCTGGCCGAAGAGTATTTCCCCTGCCAGGGCAAGGCGCTGACCCTGTTGTGGCGCGCCAAGCAGGTCGAATACACGCGCATCCGGACGATGAGCGGCCAGTTCAAGACCTTCTGGGAAGTCACCCGCGACGCGCTGATCTTCGCCGCCCGCGCGCTGGAACTGCCGATGAACGACAGCCAGCGCCAGCACCTGATGAACCAGTACGCCTGCCTGCGCCCCTTCCCGGAAAACCTGGCGACGCTGGAAGCGCTGAAGGCGATGGGTTTCCCGCTCGCCATCCTGTCCAACGGCACGCATTCGATGCTCGACATTGCCGTCAAGTACAACGACATGAACCACCTGTTCGCGCACATCCTTTCCGCCGACAGCGTGCATAAATTCAAGACCGCCCCCGAGGTGTACCAACTCGCGGTCGACGCCTTCCAGTTGCCGAAGGAGGAAATCCTCTTCGTCTCGGCCAATGCCTGGGATGCCTGCGCCGCGACCTGGTTCGGCTTTACCACCTTCTGGGTCAATCGGACCAACCAGCCGGCCGACGTCCTCGACGTCACGCCGCACGGCAGCGGCCGCGAACTGAGCGACGTCCTCGCCTGGGTCGGCGGCCTGCGTAGCTGAATTTTTTCTCAACTTCAACCATCCAACAGGAGAGACCATGGCCATCAACCTGCCCGCCGGCGTGCAAATCACCGCCCCGATCCAGCCCGAATGGGAATTCATCCTCAGTACCGAGGCGCTCGAATTCGTCGCCAAGCTGCACCGCGCCTTCGAAGCCCGCCGCCAGGAACTGCTCAAGGCCCGCATCGACCGCCAGGCCCGCATCGACGCCGGCGAAATGCCGGACTTCCTGCCGGAAACCGCCCACATCCGCAACGGCGACTGGAAGGTCGCCCCGGTCCCGGCCGCGCTGCAGTGCCGCCGCGTCGAAATCACCGGCCCGGTCGAGGCCAAGATGATCATCAACGCCTTCAACTCGGGCGCTGACTCCTACATGACCGACTTCGAGGATTCCAACAGCCCGAACTGGGAAAACCAGATCCAGGGCCAGGTGAACCTGTACAAGGCGATCCGCCGCGAACTGTCTTTCAAGAACGAGAACGGCAAGGAATACAAGCTCAACGACAAGATCGCCACCCTGCAAATCCGTCCGCGCGGCTGGCACCTCGACGAAAAGCACGTCCTCGTTGACGGCCAGCGCGTCTCCGGCGGCCTGTTCGACTTCGGCCTGGTCTTCTTCCACAACGCCAAGGAACAGATCGCCCGCGGCGCCGGCCCCTTCTACTACCTGCCGAAGATGGAAAGCCACCTCGAAGCCCGTCTGTGGAACGACGCCTTCGTCATGGCCCAGGACCACGTCGGCCTGCCGCAAGGCACGATCAAGGCCACCGTGCTGGTCGAAACCATCCTCGCCACCTTCGAGATGGAAGAAATCCTCTACGAACTGCGCAACCACTCCGCTGGTCTGAACGCCGGCCGTTGGGACTACATCTTCTCCTGCATCAAGAAGTTCAAGAAGAACAAGGACTTCTGCCTGGCCCAGCGCGGCGTCATCACCATGGAAGTGCCCTTCATGCGCTCCTACGCCCTGGCTCTGGTCAAGGCCTGCCACAAGCGCGGCGCCCCGGCCATGGGCGGCATGAGCGCCCTGATCCCGATCAAGAACGATCCGGTCGCCAACGAAAAGGCCCTGGCCGGCATCCGTCACGACAAGACCCGTGACGCCAACGACGGCTTCGACGGCGGCTGGGTGGCCCACCCGGGTCTGGTGCCCATCGCCCACGAAGAATTCGTCAAGGTGCTGGGCGATCGCCCGAACCAGTGGGACAAGCAGCGCACGGAAACCTTCGGCCCGGCTGACTGGCGGAACTTCCAGCCGGAAACCCCGATCACCGAAGCCGGCGTGCGCAACAACATCAACGTCGGCATCC
>JAFIHA010000037.1 GCA_017848965.1 Dechloromonas aromatica (nom. nud.)
AAGAAAAAGCCACCCCCAGGTCGGCGCCGGGCTACGCCCGGTCCCTTGCGCTACTCGGCGCGCCGGGCGGCTGCGGAACTCGGCCCTGCGGGCCTCAGACAGTCCTCGCCGACTTCCCCCGGCACACCTGCGTTGCTCAGCGCCTCTCAGGGGGGCCCCGAAAAGCGTCTCTGCTGATTGGCCAAGGTTTGAACCTCCTCCTTTTCCGTTCCGCTCGGTTTTCCGGGCCCCTTGGGAGGCGCCGAGCAACGCAGGCGTTGGCGGATAAAGGGCGAGCACTGTCTGAGGGGCAAAGCCCCGAGTTGCGCAGCCCCCGCCAACGACGAGTAGCGCAGGGGACCCGCGTAGCGGGCGCCGACCTAGGGGTGGCCTTCTTTTTGGCTACTTTTTCTTGGCCACACAAGAAAAAGTACGCCCGCCGGTCAGCGGCGGAACCAAGCGGTTCAGCAAACAAACACGCCCGCCCGTCAGGCGCGGAAACCAGCGGTCAAAAAAACACCACCTCCCGCCGTCAACAACGCAAAACAGCCCATCAGAACCCCCTCCCGCCCAAAGGAAACCGAAATGCTCAAAGTCGATAACCTCCACCAAGCCTACGGCGGCTCCCACATCCTGCGCGGTCTCAGCTTCGAGCTGCAGAAGGGCGAGGTCACCACCCTGCTCGGGCGCAATGGGGTCGGCAAGACCACCTTGCTCAAATCGTTGATGGGGCTGGTCAAGACCAAGGAAGGCAGCGTCACTTTCGACGGCAAGCCGATCACCCACCTGCCACCGCACGAGCGCGTGAAAGCCGGGATCGGCTACGTGCCGCAGGGGCGCGAGATCTTTCCGCGCCTGACGGTCGAGGAAAACCTGCTGATGGGGCTGGCGACAAAGCCGGGCAGCGCGAAGATTCCCGAACGCATCTTCGACATGTTCCCGGTCTTGAAGCAGATGATGCACCGCCGTGGCGGCGACCTCTCCGGCGGCCAGCAGCAGCAACTGGCGATCGGCCGGGCGCTGGCGATGGGCCCGTCGCTGCTCATCCTCGACGAGCCGACCGAGGGCATCCAGCCGTCGATCATCAAGGACATCGAGCGCGCCATCCGCATGCTCGCCGAAACCGGCGAAATGGCCATCCTGCTGGTCGAGCAGTACTACGACTTCGCCGAATCGCTGGCCGACCAGTACCTGCTGATGGAACGCGGTGAATTCATCATGCGCGGGCGCGGCGAGACCATGCCGCAGGACGGGGTGCGCGAGGCGCTGGCGGTGTGAGGCGAAAGCGCCGTCCGGCAGCGGACGGCGCCAGCCGGTCAGACGGCGAAGCGGCTGACCGTGCCCTGCATGCCGGTGGCGGTGTCGAGCAGTTCGTGCGCGGCGCGCGAGGTGCGGCCGGCCAGGGCTTCGTTCTCCTCCGACAGCCCGGCGATCCGTTCGACGTGGTTGCGGATGCTGTCGGTGGCCACGCCCTGCTCTTCGAGCGCTCCGGAAATCCCGGCGACGACGGCGACGACGCGGGCGGCGCTGTCGCGGATGCGCTGGATCGCCTGCCCCGCCTCGTTGGCCAGCGCGACGCCGTGATCGACCTGGGCGACGCCGTGCTCCATCGTCGTAACCGCCTGCCCCATGCCATCCTGAATGCCCTGGATCATGCCGGCGATCTCGGTGGTGGCGGTCGCCGTCCGCTCGGCCAGCTTGCGCACCTCGTCGGCGACGACGGCGAAGCCGCGCCCGCTCTCGCCGGCGCGCGCCGCCTCGATCGCCGCGTTGAGGGCGAGCAGGTTGGTCTGGTCGGCGATCTCGCGGATCACCTGGACGACCGAGGAAATGCGCGCCGAATCGGCGCCCAGCGCCAGGATGCGCTCGGTCGACTGGCGCACCGTCGCGGCAATTTCCTCCATGCTCGCCACCGCCTTGTGGATCACCGTCGCGCCGTTGGCGCAGGTGTCGTCGGAAGCCTGCGAAATCGCGTGCGCCTCGGCGGCGTCGCTGACCACCTGCGCCATGCTGACGCTCATCTGCTCGGCGGCGCTGGCCACGCCGGCGGTCGCCTCGCTCTGCCCCTGCGAGGTCTGCGCCACCTGGTCGGCCGCTCCCGCCATCGTGCCGGCGTGGCTGGCGATCAGGTCGGCGTTGCGCTGGATCTCGGAAAGCATGCGCCGGAACATCTCGCGCAGGTGGCGGATCGACGCCAGCAGGCTGCTGCGATCAAGTGGATCGACCTCGATGTTGATCCCCAGGTTGCCGGAAGCGACATGGCGGGTGATTTCGCAGGCATAGCGCGGATCGCCGCCGAGCAGGCGGCGCAGGTTGCGGATCACCGAGAAACCGAACAGGCCGACCAGAATGCTGATCAGCAGGATGGACACGGTCAGCTCCCGGTAAGTTGCCGCGATCACCTGAGTGGCTTCCGCTTCGTCCTGGGCATTGCGGGCGTTGGCGAGTTCCACCGTGCGGTCGATGGCGCTCCGATGTTCGGCATAGAACGCCGCCAGTTGCGGCAGCAGGGCTTCGGCGGCGGCGCGCTGGCCAGCCTGCAGCGCGGGAATGAACTGCCCGTCGCGCAGCTCGAGGAAAGCCAGAGCTGGCCGGTAGGCAGCCTCGACCATCTGCGTTTTCAATTCGCCGCTCGGCAACTGCTCGACCCAGAACTGGTGGCGCGTCTCGAATTCGCGACGCAGACGCTGGCTGCGCTCGATCAGGCCGGACAGGGCCGAGGCGTCGGCGCGGTTCATTTCGAGCACCAGCAGGTAGGACTCGACCAGGTATTCGGGTGGCGGCAGGATGTCGGCGATCAGGTCCTTGCCCTGCACCAGGCGCTGGTAGATCGGCCCGCCAACCTGGACTTCGCCCATGCCACGGTAGACCAGCGCCGCGCCCAGCGCGAAAGTGCAGAGGAAAGCCGTCATCAGCAGGTAAAGCTGGAGATTGACGTTGAGTTCGAGTACCCGCCGGAAAAGGTTCAAACGGTGCCACAGCGAGGTCCGCACCACCTGCCCGCCGACCAGGCGGACACCGCCGCGACCCGCCGCCAGATCGGCGTAGAGCGCGCTCGCGGCGTCGATCTGCTGACGCGTCGGCCGCGTTCGCATCGAGGTGTAACCAACCACCTTGCCGTCCTGCTCGACCGGTGCGACGTGCGCGTTGACCCAGTAGTGATCGCCGTTCTTGCAGCGGTTCTTGACCAGCCCGTTCCACGGCTTGCCCCGTTTCAGCGTCTGCCAGAGGTCGGCAAAGGCCGCCACCGGCATTTCCGGGTGGCGGACGATGTTGTGGCTCTGGCCGAGCAGTTCGCTCTCGGTGAAGCCGGAAATGGCGACGAAATCGGCATTGACGTAGGTGATGATGCCGCGCAGGTCGGTCTTGCTGACGATGGTCGTCCCTTCGTCCATGACGACGTCGCGGTGGGTGATCGGCAGATTGGTTTTCATGGTTCCGGCCCGCGCCGCGCCCGTGGCCAGGAAAGCGACGGCGTTTTGGGCAATAAAGGTGACGGCGTGGCGATGCAAGAAACACGCCTATTACGAAAGTAATAAAAACCCCATCGGACGCGGGCTGTTACCTGACCCGGAAACGAAATATCGCGTTTCCCGGCGCCAGCCCGCCGGCCCCCGTCGTGGTGCATGCACCAGGCCAAGGCAGGCGGCGAGACAACGCACCAAGACGGGGTGCGGCCGGCCGTCTAAACCTAAGTCTAATTTCGGCGCCGGACGCTTCCGGCTAACTTCTCTCCCACCGGCGATGCTCCACCAGGAGGCCGCCAGCGCGGGGCGACGACGATCGCCCGGGTCCGGGGTTGCAAGACTCCGGTTCATACAGCAAGGAGACAAAAATCATGGCAGTACTCAACAGAATGGACTGGTACGACCTGGCCAGAAACACCAACTGGACGCCGTCGTACGTGACCGAGGATGAACTGTTCCCGCCCAAGCTGGCCGGCGAATTCGGCCTGCCGCTGAGCGCCTGGGAAAGCTACGACGAACCCTACAAGCAGACCTACCCGGAATACGTCAAGGTGCAGCGCGACAAGGACGCCGGCGCCTACTCGGTGAAGGCCGCGCTGGAACGCAGCCGCATCTTCGAAAACGCCGATCCGGGCTGGAAGTCGGTGATGAAGGCGCACTACGGTGCCATCGCCCGCGGCGAATACGCCGCCGCCTCGGCCGAAGCGCGGATGATGCGTTTCTCCAAGGCGCCGGGCATGCGCAACATGTCGACGCTCGGCTGTCTCGATGAAATCCGCCACGGCCAGATGCAGCTCTACTTCCCGCACGAGCACGTCGCGAAGGACCGCCAGATGGACTGGGCCTTCAAGGCCTACGACACCAACGAGTGGGCGATGATCGCGGCGCGTCACTTCTTCGACGACATCATGATGACGCGCGACGCGATCAGCGTCTCGATCATGCTCACCTTCAGCTTCGAGACCGGCTTCACCAACATGCAGTTCCTCGGGCTGGCCGCCGACGCCGCCGAAGCCGGCGACCACACCTTCGCCAACCTGATCTCCAGCATCCAGACCGACGAATCGCGCCACGCCCAGATCGGCGGCCCGGCCTTGAAGGTGCTGATCGAGAACGGCCACAAGGCGGAAGCGCAGAAGCGCGTGGACATCGCCGTCTGGGGTGCCTGGAAGCTGTTCTCGGTGCTGACCGGGCCGATCATGGACTACTACACGCCGCTTGAGCACCGCAAGCAGTCGTTCAAGGAGTTCATGGAAGAGTGGATCGTCGCCCAGTTCGAGCGCGCGCTGACCGACATGGGCCTCGACCTGCCCTGGTACTGGGACATCTTCCTCAAGGACATCAGCCAGACCCACCACGGCATGCACCTCGGCTCCTACTTCTGGCGGCCAACCCTGTGGTGGAACCCGGCCGCCGGCGTCACCCCGGACGAGCGCGCCTGGCTGGAAGCCAAGTACCCCGGCTGGAACGACACCTGGGGCCAGTGCTGGGACGTCTTCATCGACAACGTCGTCGACGGCCGGATGGACAAGGCCTACCCGGAAACCCTGCCCTACGTCTGCAACATGTGCCAGCTGCCGATCCTCGGCACGCCGGGCAAGGGCTGGAACGTCAAGGACTACCCGCTGGAATACAACGGCCGCCTCTACCACTTCGGTTCCGAGGTCGACCGCTGGGTCTTCGAGCAGGAGCCGGAGCGCTACGCCGGCCACCTCTCGATCGTCGACCGCTTCCTGGCCGGCATGATCCAGCCGATGGACCTCGGCGGCGCGCTGCAGTACATGAATCTGGCCCCCGGCGAGATCGGCGACGACGCCCACAACTACGCCTGGGCCGAGGTCTATCGCGCCCTGCGCGCCAGCAAGAAGGCGAGCTGACGCCGCCGTACCCCGAACGGCGCCGCCGCTGACGGCGGCGCCTGCAAAAAAACAGGAGACAAGACAAATGGCCTTATTCCCCCTGACCTCGAACTTCGAGGGCGATTTCGTGCTGCAACTGGTTGCCGTCGATTCCGAGAACACCATGGACGAGGTGGCCGCCGCGGCCGCCGTGCATTCCGTCGGCCGCCGCGTGCGCGCCCGCCCGGACTGCATCATGCGTGTCCGCCGGCAGGACGCGACGGAGTTCCTGCCGCGCACGATGAAGGTGTCCGAGTCCGGCCTCAAGCCGACCGAAACCATCGAAATCATTTGGGAACCGGCGCGTCACTGAGCGCCTCCGAAAAATAAAAAAACGGAGAGAGACATGAGTTTCACCAAGGTCTGCACGGTCGACGACCTGTGGGAAGGCGAGATGGAAGCATTTTCGGTCAATGGCCACGAGGTGCTGCTGGTCTGCGCCGAAGGCGGCGCGGTCAAGGCCTTCCAGGGCATGTGCCCGCACCAGGACATCTCGCTGGCGGAAGGCAAGTTCGACGGCGAGAAGATCATCTGCCGCGCCCACCTCTGGCAGTTCGCCGCCTGCAACGGCAAGGGCATCAACCCGGCCGACTGCGCGCTGGCCGAATACCCGGTGCAAGTGGAAGGCGACGACATCCTGGTCAAGACCGAGGGCGTCACGCCGCTGTTCGCCCACACCTGAGCGCCGGCGATGAACCCGATCCAGTGGTTGAAAGACCTTTTCAGGCCGGCCGCCGTCGCGGCGGCGGCCAAACCGAACGAGGAGAAGACAATGAATGCAGCAACGACGGGGCAGGCCTACCACAACAACCTGGTCGGCCCGGTGATGCGCGCCGGCGACCTGGCCCAGGCGGTGATCGAAGCGGCGCGGGTGGACAACCCGGGCAAGGAGATCTTCGTCGATGACAAGCGCGCCTACATCCGCATCCACGCCGAACAGGAAATGATCCTGCGCCAGCAAACCATCGAGGAAGAACTCGGCCGGCCGTTCCGCATGAACGACCTGGAAGTGGACCTGAGTTCCTTCGCCGGCCAGATCGAAAGCCAGGACCAGGCGGTGCGCTTCTATTTCGCCAAGAAGCTCTGAGCGCCCCCGGCACACCCCAACCGAAAAGAATACGAGGAGACCCACCATGTCCGACACCCAAACGCTGAAGCCGCTCAAGACCTGGAGCCATCTCGCCGCCCGCCGCCGCAAGCCGAGCGAGTACGAGATCGTCAGCGCCAACCTGCACTACAACGACAAGCGCCCGGATTCGCCCTACGAGCTCGATCCGAACATGTTCATGAACCAGTGGTACAAGAAGAACACCTTCGGCACCGCGCTCAAGCACGCCGACTGGAACGCCTTCCGCGACCCGGACGAAGTCGTCTACCGCACCTACAACATGATGCAGGACGGCCAGGAAACCTACGTCTTCGGCCTGTTCGACCAGTTCAACCAGCGCGAGCATGACAAGGCGCTCGACCCGCGCTGGGCCGGTTCGCTGGCCCGCTACTACACGCCGGCCCGCTACCTCTTCCATACCGTGCAGATGGCGTCAGCCTACGTCGGCCAGGTGTCGCCGGCCAGCACCATCACCAACTGCAACTACTTCCAGATGGCCGACAGCCTGCGCTGGGTCAGCCACACCGCCTACCGCACCAAGGAACTGTCGCTCGCCTTCGCCGACAAGGGCTTCGCCGCCGACGAGCGGCGCTACTGGGAAACTGACCCGGTCTGGCAGGGCTTCCGCGAACTGATGGAAAAGACGCTGACGGTCTGGGATTGGGGCGAGGCGATCGTCGTCCTCAACCTGGTCGCCAAGCCGGCGATCGAGGAAAGCGTCCTGCGCAAGCTGGGCGAAGCGGCCCGCCACAACGGCGACACCCTGCTCGGCCTGCTCACCGATGCGCAATTGCTCGATTCCGCCCGTCACCGCCGCTGGCTGGCCAGCTTCGTGCGCATGGCGCTGGAAACCCCGGGCAACCTGGAAACCCTGCAGGGCTGGATCGCCAAGTGGGAACCGCTCGCCGACCGCGCCATCGACGCCTACTGCGCGCTGCTGCCCGACGTCGCCGACGCCGCCGCCTCGGCCAAAGCGGCGACGCGCGAGTTCCGCCGTTCGCTCGGGCTCTGAACGCCCGCCCCTGACCTGCCGCACCGGGACGCCACGGCGTCCCGGGCGAGCGTCTTCGTGAGCAAGAAAGCATGAGCGACCAGGCAACAATCACCAACCGCAAGGACGGCAGCATCTTCGCGCAGGCGGCCGACGACAGCATCCTGCGCGCCGCCCTGCGCGCCGGCGTCGGGCTGGCCTACGAATGCAATTCCGGCGGCTGCGGCGGCTGCAAGTTCGAGCTGCTGGAGGGCGAAATCGATACCCTTTGGCCGGACGCCCCCGGCCTCAGCGAGCGCGACCGCCGGCGCGGCCGCCACCTCGCCTGCCAGTGCCGGGCCTGCGGTCCGATCACGATCGCTGCGCCGACCGCCGCCGAATACGTGCCGCTGCTGGCGCCGCGCCGGCAGAGCGCGCAACTGGCGATGCTGCGCGACATCACCCACGACATCCGCGAATTCCGCTTCGTCAGCGATGGCCCGGCCGATTTCCTGCCCGGCCAGTACGCGATGCTGGAGCTGCCGGGGGTCACCGGATCGCGCGCCTACTCGATGGCCAACACGCCGAACGAGCAGCGCGAGTGGCACTTCCAGGTCCGTCGCGTGCCGCACGGCCAGGGTACCCACGTGCTCTTCGACCAGTTGGCGGTGGGCGACCGCATCGGTCTCGACGGCCCCTTCGGCATGGCCTGGCTGCGCACCGCGTCGCTGCGCGACATCGTCTGCGTCGCCGGCGGTTCCGGGCTGGCGCCGATGCTGTCGATCGCCCGCGGTGCGGTCGACGCCGGCCTGCTCGGCGAACGCACGCTGTACTTCTTCTACGGCGCCCGCACGCCGCGCGACGTCTGCGGCGGCGACCTGCTCGCCAAGCTCGGCGCCGGCGAGCGCATCCGCTTCACCCCGGTGGTTTCGCTGCCCGGCGACGACGGCGCCTGGCGCGGCGCCACCGGCTACGTGCACGACCAGTTGCTGCCGCAACTGCCGGCGCGGCTCGCCCACTACGAGTTCTATTTCGCCGGGCCGCCGCCGATGACCTCGGCGCTGCAGGAACTGCTGATGGTCGGCCATCAGGTGCCGTTCGAACAGATTCATTTCGACCGTTTCTTCTGACGCGGTCACCGGGGGTTTGCCGCAACAGGCAAAAACAACAAACGACAAGAGGAGAAAAAACATGATCCAACAGAAACTGGCTGCCGGCCTCGCCGGCACGGCCCTGGCAATCTGCGGCCAGGCCGCCTGGGCGACCGACGTCTTCCGGCTCGAAGGCATCGGCGCCGTCTCGCGCGCCATGGGCGGCACCGCCGTCGCCCACGACGTCGGCCCCGGCGGCATGCTGACCAACCCGGCGACGCTGTCGCTGATGCCGGGCGAACAGCAGGCGATGGTCGGCTTCGACCTGGTGACCACCGACATCGAGGTCCGCGACGAGGCCACCGGCGCCAAGGCGCATTCCGGCACGCACAGCAGGAACCGCGGCCCCTACGTCGCGCCGCAGGCAGCGTACAGCCGGCGCCTCGGCGACTTCGTCGTCGGCGTCGGCGCCTTCGCCCAGGGCGGGCTGGGCACCGAGTACGGCAGCCGCAGCTTCCTGTCCAACGGCACCGGCGGCGCGCCGACCGGGCTCGAGAACTCCAGCCGCCTGCTCGTCCTCGACATCCCGCTCGCCGCCAGCTATCGCGTTTCCGAGGCGCTGACCGTCGGCGCCAGCCTCGACGCCATGTGGCAGGGGCTCAACCTCGACCTGCTGCTCGGCGCCGATCAGGTCGGCAGCCTGATCGCCGGCGGCCGCGCGACCGGCGCCCTGGTGCCGGTGCTGGGCGGCATCCCGGCGCTGCAGGGGGCGCATTTCAGCCTGACCAAGAACAAGTGGCTGGGCAGCGGCGTCGACGCCTGGGGCTTCGCCGGCCGCCTCGGCATGCTCTACCAGGCAAGCCCGGCAACCCGCCTGGGCGCCGCCTACACGGTCAAGAGCAAGATCGACGACCTGCAGGGCTCGGCAACGTTGACCGCCGTTTCCGGACTGGCCGGGCAGATTCCGCTGGCTGGCAAGATCAAGCTCAAGGATTTCCAGATGCCGGCTCGCCTCGATCTCGGCCTGCATCACCGGCTGACGCCGCAATGGGAAGTCGCCGCCGACCTGTCGCGGGTGTTCTGGAAGGACGTCATGAAGGACATCAAGGTGGCCTTCGTGGCCAACGCCGGCGGCGACCTCAACATCCTGCTGCCGCAGAACTACAAGGACCAGACCGTCTTCGCCCTCGGCACCGCCTACGCGCTGACACCGCAATGGACGCTGCGCGCCGGCGCCCGCGTTGCCTCGCAGGCGCTGCGCGGCAACACGCTGTTCGCGGTGATCCCGGCGACGCCGACCAGGCACCTGTCGCTCGGCTTCACCTACGCCTTCTCGCCAAGCAGCAAGATCGACTTCGCCTGGTCCCACGCGCTGCGCGAAAAGATGTCCAACCGCAGCCTGCCGAACACCTCGGACCCGATCACCGTCGCGCATTCCCAGGACAACGCGACGCTCAACTACACCCTCAGTTTCTGATCAAGCCCCAGCCCCATCCCTCCTTCGGGGCTTTTCAAGCGAGGCTTGCCTCGCTTTTTTTTCCAGAGTGTTGGATGCTTCATTTCCGTTAGTCCTTGCAATGCGTTCATGGCCAATATCACCGATCCGGGAAGACCCGCCAGGGAGGCGCCCGTGAAGGGCGTCGAACTGTCGGCCGACGACCCCCTCGATGTCCGGCGCCAGAAGCTGGCGCGGATCATCCTCGATTCGATGTACCAGTTCCTCGGCCTGCTCGACGTCGACGGCAGGGTCATCGAGATCAACCAGGCGGCGCTCGACGGCGCCGGGATCAAGCTCGAGGAAGTGGTCGGCAAGCCGTTCTGGGAAGCCCGCTGGTGGGCGCTGTCGGCGGCCACCCAGGAACGGGTGCGGACGATGGTGGCGGAAGCGGCGAGCGGCCAGTTCGTGCGCTGCGACATCGAGATCTACGGCGAATCGGGCGGCCGCCGGACGATCGTCGTCGACTTCTCGCTGACGCCGATCTTCGACGACAGCGGACGGGTCGCCTTCCTGCTGCCGGAAGGCCGCAACATCTCGGAAAAGATCGCCATCGAGGCCGAACTGACCCGCCGCAACAACGAGGTGCACGCCGCGCTGGAGAAGCTGCGGGCGCTCGACGGCTTCAAGACCAAGTTCTTCGCCAACGTCAGCCACGAGCTGCGCACCCCGCTGACACTGATCCTCGGCCCGGTGAACCAGTTGCTGCACGAGGCGGGCCGTAGCGAGCGCGAGCAGTCGCGGCTGCTGACGATCAAGCGCAACGCCCAGGCGCTGCTGCAGCAGGTCAACGATCTGCTCGACCTGGCCCGCATCGACGCCGGCGAGATGCCGCTGGTGTATGTCTGCGCCGACATCGTGGACCTGGTGCGCGAGGTCGCCGCCGGCTTCGACGCCGCCGCCGAGGAACGCGGCATCGCGCTGAGCTTTGCCGGCGCCGAGGAAATCTACGCCGACATCGACCGCGCCAAGTTCGCCCGCGTCGTCACCAACCTGCTCTCCAACGCCTTCAAGTTCACGCCGCGCGGCGGGCGCATCCGCTGCACCTTCGAGCGCCTGCCCGGCGACCGCCTGCTGCTCGGCATCCAGGACAACGGCCCGGGCATCCCCGACGCGCTGAAAGGCCAGGTCTTCGACCGCTACGCGCAGGGCGCCGAGGAGCTGTCGGCCAAGGGCAGCGGGCTCGGGCTCAACATCGTCAAGGAGTTCGTCGAGCTGCATCACGGGACGATTTCGCTGCTCGACGCGCCGGAGCGCGGCGCCCTGTTCCAGATCGAACTGCCCTTGCGCGCGCCGGCCGGCGCCTACGTCAGGAGCCGCGACGCGGGCTGGACGCCGGCCCTGCCGGCGATCGAGCTGCCGCGCCAGTTCGACGCCCCGCGCCGCCCGGAAAACGCCGGCCAGCCGCGCGTCGTGATCGCCGAGGACAACCCCGACCTGCGCCAGTTCCTGCACGACGTGCTGGCCGACGACTACCAGGTGACGCTGGTCGAGAACGGCGGGCTGGCGCTCGACCTGGTCTGCGCCGAGCCGCCCGACCTGGTGATCACCGACCTGATGATGCCGGAGATGGACGGCGAGCAGTTAATCCACGAACTGCGCCGCCGCCAGACCTCGCACATCCCGGTCCTGGTGCTTTCGGCGCGCGCCGACGACGCGCTGCGCGAGACGCTGCTCGAAGGCTTCGTCCAGGACTACCTGACCAAGCCCTTCTCGCCGCAGGAGCTGCGCGCCCGCGTGCGCAACCTGGTGATCGTCAAGCGCAGCGTGGACATCCTGCAGAAGGAGCTGAACTCGCAGGCCTCCGACATCAGCGAGCTGATGCTCGGCCTGATCGCCAGCCGCAAGTCGATGCAGGAAGGCATGCGCGCGCTGCAGGTTTCCGAGCGCCGTTGGCAAGGCTTCTACGAGAACACCGCGGTCGGCATCGCGCTGGCCGACGCCGACGGCCGGATCATGAAGGCCAACCCGGCGCTGCAGCGGATGCTCGGCTACGACGCGCGGGAAATCGTCGGCCTCTCCTTCGTCGATATTTCCGACGACGCCGACAAGGCGGCGACGCGCGACAACGTGCTCGGCCTGCTCACCGGCAACCACGGCAGCTACCAGTTGCAGAAACGCTACGAGCGGCGCGACGGCAGCCATCTGTGGGCCAAGGTCTGCGCCTCGGTGATCCCCGAGGTGGACAAGGAAGGCCCGCGCGTCGCCGTCATCGTCGAGGACCTGACCGCCCAGAAGAGCGCCGAGGACGCGCTCGCCCGGACGCAGACCGACCTCGCCCGGGTGTCGCGGCTGACGACGATGGGCGAACTGGTGGCGTCGATCGCCCACGAGGTCAACCAACCGCTCGCCGCCATCGTCACCAACAGCCACGCCGCGCTGCGCTGGCTGGAGCGCCCGGAGCCGGACACCCAGGAAGTGGTCGCCGCGCTGCAGCGCGTGCATCGCGACGCCGTCCATGCCGGCAACGTGATCACCCGCATCCGCGGCTTCCTCAGGAAGGGCGACCTGAAACGCCAGGCGATCGACGTCCCGGCGATGCTCGACGTCCTGCTGCAGATGCTGCGCCGGCCGCTGACCGAGGCGGCGGTCGGTTGCGAAGTCCGCATCGCGGCACCGCTGCCGCCGCTGTGCGGCGACCAGGTGCAGTTGCAGCAGGTCATCCTCAACCTCCTGGTCAACGCCATCGACGCCCTGCGCAACCAGGACGCCAGCGACCGCCGCATCGTCGTCGAGGTTGCCGGCGACGCTGGCGGCGGCGTCGAATTCGCGGTCGCCGACAACGGCCCCGGCGTCCCCCCCGGGCAGGCGGCGACCATCTTCGAAGCCTTCTATTCGACCAAGAGCGACGGCCTCGGCATGGGCCTGGCGATCAGCCGCTCTATCGTCGACAACCACGGCGGCAAGCTCTGGCTGGAAAGCCCGGCGGCCGGGGGTTCGCGCTTCGTCTTCCTGATCCCGGCCAGCCCCCGATGAAACCTGCCCTCGACACCTCGCCCACCGTTTACATCGTCGACGACGACGCGTCGATCCGCGAATCGCTGAGCAGCCTGATCCGCGCCGAAGGCATGAAGGTCGAGGTCTATGCCTCGCCGCTCGACTTCCTGGCGCTCGACCGGCTGAAGGACTTTTCCTGCCTCGTCCTCGACGTCCGCATGCCCGGCATCGACGGCCTGTCGCTGCAGGACGAGCTGGCGCGGCGCGGCTGGACGCTGCCGATCATCTTCATCACCGGCCACGGCGACGTCCCCGACGCGGTGCGGGCGATGAAGGCCGGCGCCATCGACTTCCTGAAAAAGCCGTTCGAGGACTTCGCCCTGCTGCACGCCATCACCTCGGCGCTGTCCAACGTCAGCAGCGCCTTCCACAAGCGCCTGGAAACCGAGGAACTGCAGGCCCGCTACGACCAGCTGACGCCGCGCGAGAAGGAAGTGCTGCTGCAGGTGATCCAGGGCCGCGCCAACAAGGTGATCGCCCTCGAACTCGGCATTTCGGAAAGCACGATCAAGGTGCACCGGCACAACGTGATGAACAAGATGCGCTTCCGCTCGCTGCCCGAACTGACGCTGGCGATGCAGCGCCTGCTGCCGCAGTGAGGCACGGCGGCGGCGACGCACTTTTTTGAGCGGCGAGTGGAATAATCGGCCGGGGTTTTCCGTACACCCAGTTACCCCAACCCGAAACGGAGAACCGACATGAAAACCCTCCCGACCGCCGCCGCCCTGCTCCTGGCCGCCGCCCTCACCGCTTGCGCCGGCAACGCCGCGCGCCCCGCCATGGTCAGCGGCGACGTACTGACCGGCAGCAACGGCATGACCCTCTACACCTTCGACAAGGATGTCGCCGGCAGCGGCAAGAGCGTCTGCAACGGCCCCTGCGCCAACAACTGGCCGCCGCTCTACGCCGCCGACGGCGACACCGCCAGCGGCGACTACAGCATCGTCAACCGCGACGACGGCAGGAAGCAATGGGCCTTCCGCGGCAAGCCGCTGTACTACTGGGTCAAGGACCAGAAGCCCGGCGAGCGCAGCGGCGACGGCTTCAACAAGGTCTGGCGCGTCGCCCGGCCCTGAGCCCTGAGCCCTGAACCTTGAGCCAGCTCGACAGCCAGGCCCTGCTCGCCGAACTACCCCGCCTGCGCCGCTATGCGCGGGCGCTGGTGGGCGACCGGGCAGGCGCCGACGACCTCGTCCAGGACACCCTGGAACGGGCCTGGGCAAACGCCACCCAATGGCGCCCCGGCAACGCGCTGCGGCCCTGGCTGTTCGGCATCATGCACAACCTGCGCATCGACCAGTACCGGAGCAGCGTGCCGCCGCTCTATCCGCTCGACGACGCCGCCGAAGTCGCCACCCGCGCCACGCAGGACGACCGCCTCGACGTGCTGGCGCTCGACGCCGCGCTCGCCCGCCTGCCGGAAGAACAGCGCCAGGTACTGCTGCTGGTTTCGCTGGAAGAGATGAGCTACGGCGAAGTCGCCACCACCCTGGGCATCCCGCCCGGTACCGTCATGTCGCGCCTGGCGCGCGGCCGCGAACGCCTGCGCCAGTTGCTCGACGAACCCCAACCCAGCCCCCGCCTGCGAGTCGTCAAATGAATACCCCGGTCGTCAGCGAAACCGAACTGCATGCCTACCTGGACGGCGAACTGTCGCCCGAGCGGATGGCCGAGGTCGCCGCGCACCTGCGCGACGATCCGCAGGCCGCCGCCCGCCTGGCCCACTACGAAACCCAGCGGCAGGCCCTGCACGCAGCCTTCGACCCGCTGCTCGACGAACCCCTGCCGCCCGCCCTGAGCCGCCTCACCGCCGCCCCGGCGGCCAACGCAGCGCTCTGGCAACGCTGGCGCCTGCCGCAACTGGCCGCCGGCATCGCCCTCCTACTACTCGGCGCCAGCGCCGGCTGGCTCGGCCACGCCCGCTGGCAACCCGAGCCGACGCTGGCCGGCCTGCCCGAACTGTCGCGCCGCGCCGCCGTCGCCCACGTCGTCTACAGCCCCGACCCGCGCCGCCCGGTGGAAATCGCCGCCGACCAGGAAGACCTGCTGGTGCGCTGGTTATCGAAGCGCCTGGGCAGCGCCGTGCGCGTCCCCCACCTGGGCAACCAGGGCTTTAGCCTGGTCGGCGGCCGCCTGCTCCCCGGCGGCAGCGGCCCGGTCGCCCAGTTCATGTACCAGGCGGCAAACGGCGAACGCCTCACCCTCTACCTCTCCGGCGAATTCTCCGGCAAACCCGAAACCGGCTTCCGCTTCGCCCGCGAAGGCGAGGTCAACGTCTTCTACTGGATCGACGGTCGCTTCGGCTACGCCCTCTCCGGCGGCATCGACAAGCCCCAACTCGCCCGCGTGGCGACGGCGGTGTATGACCAGTTGGGAACGCCGTGATCGGACGAGGCGGACGCTGCCCGGACTAAAACCAAGTGCTACGGAAAGCAGGGGGACGTCGGCACCTGGCCAGTTCAGCCACTCGTTGGCCCCCCCAAGGCTTTTCCTGATCGGATCCGAACTTTGAACGGCTGGTTACAGTCACGCACAATGAATGCGGGCTGTCGGCCAATTGCTGCCGTACCCATTCGACAGACCAGCCATTCAAACGACTGCTTCGTTTTGATTCCCGCCCGGCAGCGTTCTAACGGCTGGTATTGTTGAAGTTGTAGACATTGATTCAGCGAAGTGCCTGAGTACCTTCGTTAGCGGTGAACGACGGCCTTTGCCAGCCATCTTGAAAGCAATCGTGGTGTGCCTATCTGGAATAAAATTGATCGCATCTGCTCTGAAAGGAATTGGTATGAGGACATTATTAGAATTAGGGATCACCCCGGCAGACCGAGAGCAGCTACTTCGAGGTCTCCATGAAGGGAAGTACAACTTGCTGCTGGGGGCTGGCGCGAGCTATGGCTGTAAAGGGGGAGACGGGGTTGAACTGAGAGATGGAGCTACGCTTTCACAGCAGATCGCCAAAGATTTCAACCTCAAGCTTAACGCGGACGAGGCCAAGAAACTTCCCCTGACATACGAGGAGGCCGAGAACGTCGATAAGGATCGATTTCGGCGTTGGTTACGGGCTCGTTTCATTGGCTGCACACCCACTTGGCAACAGGTGATCTTCCGCATCCAATGGGAGCGAATCTGGACATTTAATATTGACGATGTTCTGACTAATGCCTTTGAACTTGATAAAAACGAGAGCATTTTTTCGGATGTAGCACCCTTTGACTGGAAGGAACAGGTCACGCCCCTTGAAGGCACCCCGAATAAGCAACAGATGATTTATCTCCACGGGCGAGCGTCGGATCTCGGTGGTCCGCTTGATGGCCTAGTCTTTTCTATACCTGAATACACAAATGCTACTCGTAGTGCTAAACAGTGGCATGCCAGCTTCCAAACGCACTACCTTGAGGATCCTTTCATCGTTTGTGGAGCTTCGCTGGTCGAGGAAGTTGATATATCAGAAGCCATCCGCTCTAAGAATTATTCACGTGCCATCGGGTTTCCGTCATTCATTGTTTCGCATAGTTTGGACGAAGGTCAGAAGGACAGAATGCATCGTTTCAATCTTGTTCCCGTTGTCTGTCCACTTGAAGAATTCTTCTCTATCGTTTTAAGCGAGCTTAACGAGTATCGCAGGACAGCCGACGCTGTATCTTCAAGGCTAAAACCGGACACATTCGCACGATTCCTTTCTCAGTTCCGACGATTTGATACTAAAGATTCTTCTACGCTAGCAATCAAGGGAACTGATTTCTACGGTGGCGACGAGCCAACATGGAAAGATATTCTTGATAATCTTGACGCATCTTTCACGGCAACTGAAAAGGCCGCAGCCATTCTTGATCGGAATACCATGCGGTACGCAGTACTCTTACACGGAGACGACGTATCTGGAAAGTCGGTTGCACTTCTTCGAATTGCTCGAGAAGCCCTTCGCAAAGGATTCAGGCCATTCTGGTTTCGCCACGAGGATGGTATTGGCGCTGAGGTTGTTGCTGACTACCTTTCTGTCGATGACAAAGCAATTCTATTTGTCGACGATGCAGCGAACTACCTAGAAGCAATCGGCAAGACGTTACAGTATGCCAAATCCAGTGGCAAACCAGCCAGAATCTTCCTTTCGCTCCGAAGCTCGCGGCTACGTGGATTCAGGATTGATGTCGCCGACGAGTTTCGCCATGAGTTCCGATTAGATTCACTTCGTCCGAGAGACATCGTTCATTTAGTGCAGCGGCGCCGCCGAGCTTCTCGATTGGGTAATCATTTTGGAAAATCTGATTCAAAAATCATTAAAGATCTTACCGAAACCTGCAAGTCGCAACTCTTGGAATGTATTTCCTATATTGAATTTTCAGAACCTATGCAGCAGCGGGTTCGGAAGATTGCCCTTGCTGCGCTTAATGCCCAAAGCCAGAGAGAATTCGTCGCACGTGTTGCGTGTGTTCACCGTTTCGGCTTCTCCCTACCTCTTCGTGCAGCGTTAGCGTCTAGCGGTCTCCAGTTCGGCGCCTTTAAGGATGTTTTAAGCGAACACTTGATGGCTCACGGTATTTTAGTTCGAGACTACACGGGCCTTCGCCTTAGGCATCGCATTTTGAGCAAATACATTTGGAGCGACTTGTTCTCCGTGGATGAGCGTTACCAAGCCATGTCATCGGTAGTGCAGGCTTTAGCACCTCTCGTTAATCCGGCTGTAATCCGTGCAAAAGGAATCGAACATCTAATCCTTCGCGAGGTTCTGGATCAAGAGCAGGTTTCCTTGAGTACGGGCAGTCGGGCTCTGAAGTTTTACGAGGAACACGAGCCTGATTTGGGCTGGAGTTCACGGTACTGGGATCAACGCGCACTTCTCGAGTCAAAAATTGATGGACACTTTTCAAAGGCGTACTCATACTCGCAGAAGGCAATTTCTCTTGAGCGGCATCCATTCGCATACACCAGTTTGGGAACGATATGCATGACTCACTCCACAAGAATTGTGGATGGGAATCGAATGGAAGCTATGAAGTACTTTTACGAAGGAGAGGAAGCGCTCAGTACAGCTTTGAAACTGACAGATGAAGGCAAAGCTTATGAACATCCGTTTGTAAAATTTTTTGCTTCCGCGGCGCAGATGTTCCGGAAGCTAAATCCCCGCGATACGGAGTTCGATGCCATTCTGCAACTGTTTCGAGTTTGGATTCAACGGGCAAAGGACTCTCCCGCGTTCGCGACTTCGTTTGGACAAAAACGTTTGCGTGAAATGCAGGCATTAGAGCTGAAGCAAGCTATGCGCGCTCGACGTGATGCCTAATATGCCTTGCGGGAACAGTCATACGTGCTCAAGGGGTCGAATATCGAGTTCTCATGGACAATAATCTGCGCGGTTACCTGCCGTACAACACATGAAGGCGCGACTGGCGGCTTTGGGTCGGGAGCACGCATTCGCCGAACAGAATGCTGCCGTTCAAGACCAATCCTTGATGAGCGGCAGGTAACCGTCACATTGCCTGACCGATTCCGGCCGAGAGGCGAGAGTCAGCGATAGCCCCCCCAATCTTTACGACATTTATATTCCGCAATCGCCAGAATAGCCGCCGTCACGGGGTGGCAATGCCCCGCGACCGCGTCGGCGGGGGCCGGCGTGGGCAGCATCTTCCGTACGCAGGAGGGAAACCATGCACCCGGAAAACGACAACAAGCGTCTGGCGACGCTGACCCTGGCGGCACTCGGCATCGTCTATGGCGACATCGGCACCAGCCCGCTTTACGCGCTCAAGGAAGTCTTCGGCGGCAGCCACCATCCGGTGCCGATCACGCCGGACAACGTGCTCGGCATCCTGTCGCTGTTCCTGTGGTCGCTGATCGTCGTCGTCACGCTGAAGTACGTCGCCTTCATCATGCGCGCCAACAACAAGGGCGAGGGCGGCATCATCGCCTTGATGACGCTGGCGCTGCAGCAGGGGCGGCCGGGTAGCCGCTGGCAGAAGCTGCTGGTCATGCTGGGGCTGTTCGGCGCTGCGCTGTTCTACGGCGACGGGGTGATCACCCCGGCGATTTCGGTGCTGTCGGCGGTCGAGGGGCTGGAGATCATCACCCCGGCGTTTTCGCCCTGGGTGCAGCCGATCGCTCTGCTCATCCTGGTCGGCCTGTTCGTTTTCCAGCGCCGCGGCACGGCCAGCATCGGCGCCCTGTTCGGGCCGGTGATGGTGCTCTGGTTCGCCGTGCTGACGCTGCTCGGCGGCCTGGCGATCGCCGCCCATCCGGCGGTGCTGGCGGCGGTCAATCCGCTGCACGCGCTGGAATTCCTGGCCGGCAACGGCCGCCTCGGTTTCCTCGCGCTGGGCGCGGTGGTGCTCTGCATCACCGGCGCCGAGGCGCTCTACGCCGACATGGGGCACTTCGGGGCGCGACCGATCCGTTACGCCTGGCTGGCTTACGTGATGCCGGCGCTGGTGGTCAATTATTTCGGCCAGGGCGCCCTGCTGCTGGCCGATCCGGCGGCAATCGAGAACCCTTTCTACCTGCTGGCGCCGGACTGGGCGCGCTACCCGCTGGTGCTGCTGGCCACGGCGGCGACGGTGATCGCTTCGCAGGCGGTGATTTCCGGCGCCTTTTCGATCACCCAGCAGGCGATCCAGCTCGGTTACGCGCCGCGCCTGCGCATCCAGCACACGTCGAGCAGCGAGATCGGCCAGATTTACCTGCCGGCGATCAACTGGCTGCTGCTCGCGGCGATCATCGCGCTGGTTGTCGGCTTCGGTTCCTCGTCGCGGCTGGCGGCGGCCTACGGCATCGCCGTCACCGGCACCATGCTGATCACCAACCTGCTCGCCATCGCCGTCGCCGTCCGCCTCTGGCACTGGCACCCGCTGCGCGCCTGCCTGGGCGCCCTGCCCTTCATCGTCATCGACCTCGGCTTCTTCCTCGCCAATTCGACCAAGATTCCGGAGGGCGGCTGGTTCCCGCTGGCCTTCGGGCTGGCCGTGTTCACCCTGCTGACGACCTGGAAGCGCGGCCGCGAACTGCTCGCCCGCCGGCTGGCCGACGACACCATGGAGCTCGTCCCCTTCCTCGCCGCAATCGCCAACAACGGCCCGCAGCGGGTGCCGGGCACGGCGGTCTTCCTGACCACCAACCCGGACAACGTGCCGCACGCGCTGTTGCACAGCCTGAAGCATTACAAGGTGCTGCACGAGCAGGTGGTGATCCTCAGCGTCCGGGTCAGCGAGGTGCCTTTCGTCGCCGCCGAAGAACGCGTCACGGTGCGCCGCCTGGCCGGCGACTTCAGCCAGGTGATCATCCATTACGGTTTCAAGGACGAGCCCGACATCCCGCAGGCGCTGGCACAGTGTGCCGGGCAGGGGCTGAACATCGAGATGATGGAAACCTCGTTCTTCCTCGGCCGCGAAACGCTGATTCCCAAGTTCGGCTCGGGCATGGCCTACTGGCGCGCCCTGCTCTTCGTCGCGCTGTTCCGCAACGCGAGCAGCGCGATGGCCTTCTTCCGGATTCCGTCGAACCGGGTGATCGAACTCGGTTCGCAGGTGGTGCTTTAGCCTCGCCTCAGGCACTCTCCGCCAGGCAGGCGTCGAGGCTGGCGATCCACGCCGCCTTCTGCGTCTCGGTCGCGAAGCTCGCTTCGAAGCTGTTGCGGGCGATGCGGTACCAGGCGGCCTTGTCGAAATGAAAGGCGGCCTGCAGGGCGCGGATGTTGTCGTTGAGGTAGCCGCCGAAATAGGCCGGATCGTCGCTGTTGACGGTGACCCGGGCGCCCGCCGCGAGCAGTTGCGGCAGGGTGTGGCGGGACATTTCCGGGAAGACGCAGAGGCGCAGGTTGGAGAGCGGGCAGACGGTAAGCGGCACGGCCTCGCGCACCAGCCGGTCGACCAGCACCGGGTCTTCGACCGAGCGCACGCCGTGGTCGATGCGCGCCGCGCCGAGCAGGTCGAGCGCTTCGACCACGTAGGCCGGCGGGCCTTCCTCGCCGGCATGGGCGACGACCGGCTTGCCGAGCGCCCGGCAGCGGGCGAACAAACGCTCGAACTTGGCCGGCGGGTGGCCTTTTTCCGACGAATCGAGACCGAAGCCGGCGATCCGGTCGAGCCAGGATTCGGCTTCGGCCAGCGTGGTGAAACCGTCGTCCTCGGAGAGGTGGCGCAGGAAGCAGAGGATCAGGCTGGCGTCGATGCCCCAGCGCGCCCGCCCTTCCTCGATGCCGGCATCGAGCCCTTCGATCACGTCGCCGATCGGGATGCCGCGCGCGGTGTGGGTCTGCGGGTCGAAGAAGATTTCGGCGTGGACGATGTGGTCGGCGGCCGCCCGTTCGAGATAGGCAAGCATCAGGTCGCTGAAGTCTTCCGGCGTGCGCAGGACGTCGGCGCAGGCGTAGTAGAGATCGAGGAAGGACTGCAGGCTGTCGAAATCGTAGGCGGCGGCGAGCGCCGCTTCGTCCGCATAGGGCAAGGTGATGCCGTTGCGGCGGGCGAGCGCGAAGGCGAGCCCGGGTTCGAGCGAGCCTTCGATATGCAGGTGGAGTTCGGCCTTCGGCATGCGGCAGGCGAAGGCCAGCGCGTCATCGGTAGCGGGATTCATCGTTTCGGCTCCGGCAGTGGGGATCGCCACATCCTACCCGAAGCGCCCGTCAGCAGGCCAGCCGGCGGCTCAGGCCGGGCTGGCGAGCGGCATGGCTTCGACTGCTTCGGCTTTCGGGAAACGCAGCGTGAAGGAGAAGATGCTGCCGGCGCCGGCCTGGCTGATGACGTGCATCTCGCCGCCCATCAGGCGCACGAGGCGGTGGCTGATGGCCAGGCCGAGGCCGCTGCCGCCGTACTGCCGGGTCATCGAGTTGTCGCCCTGCTCGAAGGCCAGGAAGATGCGCTCCTGGTCCTTTTCCGGGATGCCGACGCCGGTGTCGCGGACCGCGAAGTGGATGTCGATCGCCGCCGCATCCTCGGCCACCGGGCTGATCAGCAGGTCGATGCCGCCCTCGCTGGTGTAGGTCAGCGCGTTGGCGAGCAGGTTGTGGAGCACCTGTTCGAGACGGACCCGGTCGCCGGACAGGGTCTGCCGCCGCAAGCCGGATGGCAGTTCGAGGCTGAACTTGAGACCCTTGGCGGCGATCTGCTCGGCGACCGATGCCTGCAGGCTGTCGCCGACGCTGCCGAGATCGAAAGGCTGGGCGTCGAGACTGAGCTTGTCTCCCTCCAGGCGGGCGATGTCGAGCACGTTGCTGACCAGGCCGAGCAGGCGGCGGGCAGAGGTTTCGGCGACCTGCAGGTGTTTCAGGCTCTTTTCGTCGCTGGTGCGGCGCATGACCAGCGCCAGCATGCCCAGGATGCCGTGCATCGGCGTCCGCAATTCGTGGCTGGCATTGGCCAGGAAGGCGGTCTTGGCACGGCTGGCGGCTTCCGCCGCTTCCTTGGCGAGCGACAGGTCGCGGGTGCGCAGCTCGACCAGGCGTTCGAGGTCCTGCTGGTAATGTGCGAGTTTTTCCTCGGCCGCCTTGCGCTTGCCGATTTCGAGATGGGTGCCGGCCATCCACAGCGGCTTGCCGTCGCGGTCGCGGGCGGTGACCCGGCCGCGGTCCATGATCCAGACCCAGTGCCCGTCCTTGTGGCGGACCCGGACCTCGCATTCGTAGTGTTCGCAGTCGCCGGCGAAATGCGCGCGCAACTGTTCCGCCGAGCGCTGCGCGTCTTCCGGATGCAACATGGCGTTCCAGGTGTCGATCGTGGTCGGCTGCAACTCGGCCAGGGAATAGCCGAGGATCGCCGCCCAGCGCTCGTTGAAGCGGGTTTCGCCGGTCTGCACGTTCCATTCCCAGGTGCCAACGCCGGTGCCCCAGATGACGCTGGACATCGCCTGGTTCTGTTGGCGCAGTTGCCGCTGCGTCTGCAGCAGGCGGACGTAGAGGATCAGGACCAGTAACAAGCCGCCGGCGATGGTCAGCAGTTCTCCGCGGTACTGGCTGACGATGTCGGCCAACGTCACTTCGTGCTGCACGTCGAAGGGCGGCATGCGCAGGCTGCGCAGCAGATCGACGACCGGCGCGTAATCGACGGGAACGACGAAGCCCTGGACCTTCATCTCCGCCAGGAGGCCGGGCGAGTCATGCAGGGTCAGCAAGGCCGCCGCGACATGCCCCGCAAGATCGGCATCGACGTGATACAGCGCGGCAAACGGCCATTCCGGATAGAGGCGCGTCGACAAGCCAAGCGGAAAGGACGGCAGGCGCTGGAGATTGACGATCCGTAGCCGATTCTCGGCGAGCCGGCCTTCGGCAACCAGTTTCTCGAGCACCCCGGTACGCACGAAACCGACTTCGGCTCTACCGTCGAGCACCGCCGCGACCACCTTGTCGTGCGGCGCCCCGGTCAGCACCATCTGCTCGCGGCCTGGCAGCGGCAGGCCGCTTTCCTTCAGTTCGTAGGCCTGGATCTGGTAACCGCCGAGCGATTCGCTATCGACAGCGGCGATCTTGCGGCCGCTCAGATCGGCCAACGTGCGTACCGGTGTATCGGCGCGAGTGATGATGACGCCGCCGAAAGTCGCCAGGCTGGTGCCGCCTGGACCGCTGTTGAGCAGGGTAGCGATCGGCGACGACAAGGAGAATTTCCGGCTGAGCAGTACGTAGTGGCCGGGATTGGTGAGCACGAAATCGAGCTGGCGGGCGGCCACCGCGGCGTTGAGTTCGGGATAGGTAAAGACCTGCACCTCGAATTTCCGTTCCGGCATCTTCGCCTGCAATGCCGCCGCCAGCGGCTGCCATTGCTCCAGCGTCTGCGGCTTGGGACGGAAAGACAGGACGCCGATCCTGACCACATCGTCGGCGACTACCGGCAGCGCGCTCAGCAGTGTGAGCAGCAGAAAAGCGAAACAGCGAAACGGAAACATTGCAGTCATCATGAATCGAGCTGTTTCACATGCTACTTTGGTAATAAGCGGGCCGTTTGACAAATATCAAAACTGACAAGCTTCCTTGCCCAGGCTCAGGCAAAATGCGGCAAACATTCTGGAGCGCGAGACAGTCATGGACGAATTCATGCAGGCAGCCATCGACGAGGCACGACAAGGACTGGCCGAAGGCGGCATCCCGATCGGTTCGGTGATCGTGCACGACGGGCGGATCATCGGCCGCGGCCACAATCGCCGGGTGCAGCAGGGCAGCGCCATCCGGCACGGCGAAATGGACGCCTTCGAGAACGCCGGCCGCCAGCCGGCCGCCGTCTATCGCGCGGCGACGCTGTACACCACGCTCTCGCCCTGCGCCATGTGCAGCGGCGCCATCCTGCTCTACGGCATCCGCCGCGTCGTCGTCGGCGAGAACCGGACCTTCCTCGGCGAGGAAGAGCTGCTGCGCTCGCGCGGCGTCAGCGTCGAGGTGCTGCAGGACGAGACCTGCATCGGCCTGATGCGCGACTTCATCGCCGCCAGCCCGCAACTATGGAACGAAGACATCGGCGTCGTCGACGCCAGCAGGTAGAATGCCGCGCCATGAACATGCCCGACCCCAGCCAGGCCTCGCCGCTCGGCAAGCCGACCGAATACTGCAGCCACTACGCGCCGCAACTGCTCTACCCGATCCCGCGCCAGTTGAAGCGTGACGAACTGGGATTGCACGGCGCCGACCTGCCCTTCGTCGGCGAAGATCTGTGGAATGCCTATGAAGTTTCCTGGCTCAATCCGCGCGGCAAGCCGGTGGTCGCCGTCGCCAGCTTCCGGGTGCCGGCGACCAGCCCCAAGCTGATCGAGTCGAAGTCTTTCAAGCTCTACCTGAACTCGCTGAACCAGACCGCCTTCGCCGACGCCGACACGGTCGCCGCGACGCTGCGCGCCGACCTCTCGGCCGCCGCCGGCGCGCCGGTGACGGTCGAACTGGCGCCGCTCGACCGGCAGCCGCCGGCGACCGTCGCCTACCCGGCCGGTGTGCTGCTCGACGACCTCGACATCGCCTGCGACGCCTACCAGCCGGCGCCGGAACTGCTCGCCACGCGGGACGCGCCGGTGGTCGAGGAAACACTCTGTTCGCACCTGTTGAAGTCGAACTGCCTGGTCACCGGCCAACCGGACTGGGCGATGCTGGTGATCCGCTACCGCGGGCGGCCGATCGACCGCGCCGGGCTGCTGCGTTACATCGTCTCCTTCCGCAACCACAACGAATTCCACGAGCAGTGCGTCGAGCGCATCTTCTGCGACATCACCCGCCGCTGCGCGCCCGCGGCGCTGGCGGTGCACGCCCGCTACACGCGACGCGGCGGCCTCGACATCAATCCTTTCCGTAGTAGCGGCGACTATCCGCCACCGGGTAACGAACGGGAAATCCGGCAGTAGGGAAAATCAGCGGGCGAGAAAGCCCATGATGTCGCTGATGCGCAGCAACTGCGGCTGCTCGTCGAGCCAGTCGCGGGCGGCAAGCAGCGAGGGCCGCACCTTGACCTCGTAGGATTTCATCAGCGGCGACAACAGGATCTTCTCGATGCTGTCCGCCAGCACGCTGTCCTCGCTGACGAAGACGACCCGGCAATTGGGACAGGAAGCAGCGGCGCCGATATGCAGGACCGCCAGATCGGTCAGCGTCGCCTCGCCGATACCGTGATGCTCGATCGAGGAAAGATCGTGGATCACGTAGCGGGTATCGTCGAAACGCGCATCGGCCTGAATCCGCCGTACGCACTCCAGCAGGTCTTCGCCGCTGACCGCACCGGAATACTTCGCCACCACACCTTCCGGTTCCCACACCCGCTCGCAAGCCATCGCACTATTCCTGTATGACCGAAGCAATGCCCCCACATTGCTTGCAGCATGATTTCACATGGCGCCCATGTTAGCCGGGAATCCCGCCGGAATACACCTAGTGGATTCCCTTGACCTGGAATTTATCCGGGATTGGACAAGCGAAACCTTGAAAAATCCCTCTTCCCGTCGAACCACCACCCCACCTGGGGAGGAAGCACTGACCGCGGCTGTTGACTTCGCGGTCGACGCGGGCGGGGTCCTGGATTTCCGCCGACTGCGGATTGGGCAGAATCGGCATGGCACGACCTGCCTCTGTCACTCAGAAGGCGCCTGGCCGAGGCCGCAGGGTCGGGATGACGGCATCCCACAAGGCCACCGATTCAGTTTCGCTCAAGGTGGCCTGCGTGATGTCCGGCAGGACCGCCGACTCCTCCATCGTTCTCGGGGCAGCGGGAATCCGGTAGCCGTTGTGGAAGGTGATCATGATGATCGGCGCCTTGGCGTTGCCGAGCTTGCTGTTGGCCTCGAAACTAAAGAGCTGCCCCTTGACCCGGTCGGTCGTTTTCCCGGTCAGCAACCATTCGTCGTACTTGATCCCGTGCGCCTCGTGGCGGCCTTTGCGCACCGTATGGCCGTCGGCCTCGGCAGCGCCGGCTTCGATCTGCCGACCGCGATCCAGCAGGTTCGTGTCCTCGCGGAAATTGGAAGCGGTTTCGAGACTGAAATACACGTCCTGGCTATCCTTCAGGTGGTAGGAAACCAGAACCTCTTCTTCGTCGGAAGGCCGGCCGAGAACGAAACCGTTGTGGATGCAAACACCTTGCTCGGTCGGAACTTCATTGTCGGCCCGACCGCGGACGCGTTCGTACATGCTGAGCAGGTGGGCGAGTTTTTCTCTGCTGTTCGTATCGCGAATGTCGTTTTCTCTTTTCCTGGTTACGTAGCTCATATCCCTAGCATCAATTGTGAGAATCATGCCATACCCATCGCGCAAACCATGTAACTCCAGCTTGCGCAACACATTGCTGCCTCCATCTCTCGATCGATCAAACACCCTACCGTAGCCATTCTCAATCGGAACAATCTCCTTCAATACAGGTTGATCAGACTTTCCCATAAGGCGTTCGGCCTTTAGTTCGATTTCTCGCTTTTCTGTCCGCGCATCGAATGCCTGCTTCGTCATTGGCTTGAGTTCAATGGAAACTTCGTCGATGACCACATTGAATTGGCTGTTCAACACCAAGTCTTCTGGCATGTCGATGAGGTAGCGACCGATGCAACGGGGCGTCATGGTCTGAGTGATTTTCTTCATTCTGGTTGCTTCCTGTTCGGTCATCTGGGAGGGAGCCGGCTCGCAAGCAGCAAGCGCCACGGCGCAAAGCAGTAGCCAGGCACCGCAGCGCGCCCTTGTTCTGGTTGTTAGCATGGTTTCCGTCATTCGTAACGCAAGCTGGTCTTGGTGACTTCTTGAGCAATTTTTACGATCGCACGCAGGGTGAAGTTGCGCACCCGGTCAAGTTCCGATCCTCCCGAGTTCGACAGTTAAAGACATAAGCCATTGTTTTATAAGAACCCTAGCTTCTCTGTCGTCGCCCCGGTAGACGACTTGTTGCGGGCTGCTGTAAGTGTGGCGCTGATGAACTGGCATGGCGCCTGTGCCGATACTGATTGAGACAACGGAAGCGCAACCGGCAATTTAGGTCACGAAACCACCGAGAAGCAATTTGCTCATGCGAGCACCGTATCTCTGTTCCGGGTGTTTCATAGCGTCACGATCGCCTCACGCGATTTCTGCAATTCACTTGCCCTGTCAGTTTGTAGCCCGACGATTACATGTCGCGCATTTCGTTCAGGCCTATCGATTTATTCTTCCTCTTCCTCAACAACGGGATTCAGCGACGGGTCACAGGTGAATCGCTCTTGGCTGGAAGGGGTTTTAACATCAGAAATGGAAGCAAGATCGTACATGTCGTATTTGCCGGGCTCCATGGGTGAAAAAGGCGGCTTTCGAACGCGATTTTCTTCGCATGACTCAACCCAATCAATATGCTCTTTTATTCCTAATTTTAAACCTTCACCAGGCCAGCAACGCTCGTCGCCTGTTGCCGTTCCCTCTGGAGACTGATCTTTTGTCCTATTTAGGCGATAGCGGTAGAAAAATTTTTTATGTTTAGGAATTACATAAATATAGCCATCTTTCGTGACGCGAATTTCTGTGTCTATAACAGATTGTTTTTCCGACACCATCTCAGCAGCATATATTGAATATCTTTCTGACGGAAAAGCGTCCCAGGTTAAGCCGCCATCATTCGAAAAATTTATCCATAAGTTGCAGTTTCTGTCTCCGCAACCAAACGAAGGGACAGCAAAACGTTCTTCACCCGGCTCGATCTTGAAAATACCCGGCCAAAATCCTTTGCCGCCGTTTTTGATACGACTCATCACGACATGCAGGTTCTTCCGGTCATCATTCCACTTCATGATTCCGCCAACCCGGCAGTCACGATAATTCTCCAGGGTGATGTAGCGGTGGTCGTCGATCCGGTAGACGACTTGTTGCGGGCTGTTGTAAGTGGGGCGCTCATGAACCGGCATGGCACCCGTGCCGGTGCTGATTGAGGCGACGGAAGCGCAACCGGCAATTAAGGTCACGAAATCACCGAGAAGCAATTTGCTCATGCCACCACCGTATCCTTGTTTGATGTGTTTCATGGCGTCACGGTCGCCTCACGCGATTTCTGCAATTCACTTGCCCTGTCAGTTTGTAGCCCGACGATTACATATCGCGCATTTCGTTCAGGCCTACCGATTTATTCTTCCTCTTCCTCAACAACGGGATTCAGCGACGGGTCACAGGTGAATCGCTCCTGCCCAGAAGGGGTTTTTACAAAAGGAATCGACGAAAAATCATATTCATCGTATCTATCTGGCTCTAACGGAGGAAATGGTGGTTTCTTTCTGCGAGATTCTTCACAAGCTTTTGTGAGAGCCAAATGTTCTGAAGTGCTCATATTAGGGGTCCGTATTAATTCGCAACGCTCGCCGCTACCAAAACCCCATGGCTTTCCATTTTCATAACCATCAAAACGCCTCCTGAAATAATATTCCAAATGCATAGGTAAAATATAAACATACCCATCCTTGGTAACACGCACATCTGTATCAATAACTTTCTTTCTTTCTATTTTATCCTCAAAAGAATTACTTGAGTACGTCATACCACGAAAGGTATCCCATGTTCTACCACCATCATTGGTAAAAACCATGGTTAAATAGCACCATTTTTCACCACATCCAAAAGTCGGAATAGCAACTTTTGTTTCGCCGGGCTCAATACTGAAACGTCCTGGCCAGAAGCCTTTTCCCTCATTCTTATAGCGCCCCATTTCAACTTCTAAGTTCTTGCGCTTATCATTCCACTTCATGATTCCGCCAACCCGGCAGTCACGATAATTCTCCAGGGTGATGTAGCGGTGGTCGTCGATCCGGTAGATGACTTGTTGCGGGCTGTTGTAAGTGGGGCGCTGATGAACCGGCATGGCCCCCGTGCCGGTGCTGATTGAGGCGACGGAAGCGCAACCGGCAATTAAGGTCACGAAACCACCGAGAAGCAATTTGCTCATGCCAGCACCGTATCCTTGTTCTGGGTGTTCCATAGTGCAGCGGTCTGCTCTCGTTGTTTTTGCAGATCGCCGTAGGTTTCGATGTCAATCAGGGCTGGCATGGGAGGAATGTTCAACTTGCCGCTCGAAAAGTAAGCGTCGGATAACCGCCAGTCCGCCAGATGGTTGAGTTCGTTCCAGAATGCCTTGTCCTGATGGCTCCGGCAAAAACCGATCGGCAGGTCATAAGCGACGACTCGGCTGAGGAATTGCTGATGCTTGGGCAAGGTGCTGTGGTCAGTCGGCTCGGGAATGTAGTTGGCGATTCTCTGCTCCAGTTCTTCCTGGGTTTCCAGTCGATAGCGCGGCATGTTGTCATGAGAGAGGTCATCTTCCTTGACCCATTCCTCCCGGTCATAAATATCCCGATAAAAAGGGTAATCGTCGTGCTCTTCCCATCGTTTCGATTGTTGGGATTGCATATCGAAGCCCAGCATTTCCTCGGCGGCAATAGGTTCTGGGACGGCTTCGGCATTGATGCTGACTTGCTGGTTCTGATCGGGTGTCGTCCATACGTCAGTGCGGATCACCCCCTTGGTTTTCTTCATCACGTTCCAGAAAGGACCGGGTTTTCCATTCAGATCACGCGGCCAGAGATAGGCTTTGCCGGGCTCCCCGCCACAGGCTGTGGTGCGAGCCAGGATGCGCTGGTAAAGCGTTCCGGAAAACTTGTTCAGTACGCTGTCGGGCAAGCCTTGCCAGCCCATGCTTTGCAGTGCGGTACTCCCCATTACCCGATCGTGTGGATTGAAATAGACGTAAATACGTCCGGTGTTGTCGCGCTCACCTGCCTGCTTCGGCGTCCAGGCTTGCCTTTCCTTCGTGAGACCGACCCGCAACTGCGCAATCAGCTCATCCGATAGCGGCCGGTGGCCTTTCATGAAATGCTTGACGATATTTTCGAAGGTATTCCGGCGCGCCTTCTCGGTCGGGGCATCGTTACCCTGAGCAAGGCTGTCGGTCACCTTGGACTCCAGCGCATAGGGACCATTCATCAAGATGACGCCGTCCGCCTGGTTTTCCGGCTCCAGCACGGCCATCGCGCCAAGCACGATCTGCGTACCCTGGCTGTGCCCCATCAGAGTGATGGTATCCGCCGGATACTTGCCACGAATCCTACGCACGAGATCGGCCAAGCGGCCGGCGGCGTGTGCGTAATAGGTACGCGGGGGGGCGTCCTGCAGTTGTCGATCGACCTCGGGATTCATGCTTTGCACGTTGATCGGTAGGAAAGCAACCCAGATTCGCCGACTGAATCCGCGCTCCGACCACAGGAGCGGCAGGTTGTTGCAACCGTTCTGGAAGGGGCCGCCGCCCCAGTAAAGAGGAGGTCTCGGGGTGTAATTTTTCGCCCAGGCCGATTTTCGTGCTTTGCTGCTATCCCTTAGCGGGACTTTCCATTTCTTCTCCTGGCCATCAGGCGCGCGATAGCCCCAGAAGAAGTGGATGATCGGCGAGGTTTCGCTGCTGCCCAGTTGAGGTCGCGCAGTACCTTCGTCGAATGCCCTCGGCTGCAAATCTTCCCTGCCCAGCCGCTTGTTCAATCCGTCCAGCAAATGCTTTTCCGCATCGGCATACCACTCTCCTTCACTATTCACGCCATGCACGAAGATGATGATGCCAGGCATCTCAAGACCGGCAGCAACTTCCTTGCGATTGAGATAACTGGTCGGGCTGGCATGGGAAACACCCATGGGGGATGGAGTTTTACTGTTGGCAGCTACCATAGATTCAAACCTTCGGAATAACGGGTCTTTCCAGGGGGACGGGGTCTGGGTCAATTCTCAGTTGCTCGAGAGCAGAAGCACTGACAACCTGCGTCGCTCCGTTTGCATCAGTCTTGCCACGAATCACCTGTCCGCCTTCGGTTGTGATGCGATAGCCAAAATTAGGGATCGGCTTGCCAGTGAGTGCGTCGGTGACGATGAAGCCCTCATCGTAATCGGTGCTCGGAAACTGCTTGAACTCGTGCCGCAAGCTGGTCGGCCCGCTGAACGACTTCTGGCTCGCATGCACCGTGATCGTCCCCGGGCACTGCACGATGATCCCGCCGTCGATGGTGATTGAAGCCCCGCCCTTGACAGCGAGGTGAATCTTCTTCGCCGCCGCAAAGTCGACGTGGGCGTTGGCGGAGACGATCTTCAGCTCCTGCTTGGCCTGGAACTTTATTTCATCGCTCTGCGCCTGCAGGTCGATGTCGTCCTTGGCGGCGATCAGTTTGATGCCGGTGTTGCCCTCGCCGGGGCGGATGGCGCCGGCGACGAGGCCGATGGCCTGGCCGGTGTGGATTCTGGCCTTGCCGGCGATGGCGAGGTTGCTGTCTTCGCCGCTCTCGAAGGTGGTGGTTTCGTCGTTGGCGTATTGCAGGTTCTGCCCGGCGATGTGGGCGAAGTTGGCG
>JAFIHA010000038.1 GCA_017848965.1 Dechloromonas aromatica (nom. nud.)
AGAATTCGAGGTCAAGCGCGGCAAGTGGTCCTTCGCCCACCTGCCGGTGATCCCGCCGCATTTCGCGCTGAACCCGATCGAGAAGAGCGCACCGCGCCTGCGCGTGCTCAACAAGCTGATCAAGCGCAAGGATGTGACCGGTCTGATCAACGCCTGTGACGCGGGGCGCGAAGGCGAGCTGATCTTCAATTACATCGTCCAGCACGCCAAGGCCGGCAAGCCGGTGCAGCGGCTGTGGCTGCAGTCGATGACGCCGCAGGCGATCCGCGATGGCTTTGCCCGGCTCCGCCCGGGCAGCGAAATGCAGGGCCTGGCCGACGCCGCCGTCTGCCGTTCCGAATCCGACTGGCTGGTCGGCATCAACGGCACCCGGGCGATGACCGCCTTCAACTCGAAGACCGGCGGCTTCCACCTGACCACGGTCGGCCGCGTGCAGACGCCGACGCTGGCGATCGTCGTCGAGCGCGAGCGCAAGATCCGCGACTTCGTGCCGCGCGATTACTGGGAAGTCGAGGCCGAATTCGCCGCCAAGGCTGGCGGCTACACCGGCAAGTGGTTCGACGAGGGTTTCAAGGGCAAGCAGGACGACGAGCACGCCCGTGCCGACCGACTCTGGGAAGTCGCCCGCGCCGAAGCGATCAAGGCGGCGACCTCGGGCAAGCCCGGCGTCGTCAGCGAGGAAGCCAAGCCGGAAACCCGCCTGTCGCCCCTGCTGTTCGACCTGACCAGCCTGCAGCGCGAGGCCAACAGCCGTTTCGGCTTCTCGGCCAAGACCACGCTCGGCCTGGCCCAGGCGCTCTACGAAAAGCACAAGGTCCTGACCTACCCGCGGACCGACTCGCGCTGCCTGCCCGAGGACTACCTGGCCACGGTCAAGGAAACGATGCGCGTGCTCACCGGCGAAGGCGCCGGCAAGGGTCACGATGAAGTGCTGCTCGCCCGTTACGCGCCGTTCGCGCACCAGATCCTTGCACGCAACTGGGTGCTGCCGAACAAGCGCATCTTCAACAACGCGAAGGTGAGCGATCACTTCGCCATCATCCCCACGCCGCAGGCGCCGAAAAACCTCAACGAAGCCGAGCAGAAGCTCTACGACTTCGTCGTCCGCCGCTTCCTGTCAGTGTTCTTCCCGGCCGCCGAATACCTGGTCACCACCCGCATCACCCGGGTCGAAGGCCACCCGTTCAAGACCGAGGGCAAGGTCCTGGTCAACCCGGGCTGGCTCGCCGTCCATGGCAAGGAAGGCCAGACTGGTGACGAAGGCAACCTGGTCGCGGTCGACAAGGACGAAAAGGTCAAGACCGAGGAAGTCACGGTCAAGGCCAGCGCCACCAAGCCGCCGCCGCGCTATTCGGAAGCCACCCTGCTGTCGGCCATGGAAGGTGCCGGCAAGATGGTCGACGACGAGGAACTGAAGGCGGCAATGGCCGGCCGCGGCCTCGGCACGCCGGCGACGCGCGCCCAGATCATCGAGAACCTGATCGGCGAACAGTACATGCTGCGCGAAGGCCGCGAACTGATCCCGACCGCCAAGGCCTTCAACCTGATGACGCTGTTGAACGGTCTCGGTGTCGAGGAACTGACCCAGCCGGAACTCACCGGCGACTGGGAATGGAAGCTCGGCCGCATCGAAAAGGGTGAATTCACGCGCGACGAGTTCATGCGCGAGATCGCCGAAATGACCCGTCACATCGTCGAGCGTGCCAAGTCTTACGACAGCGACACCATCCCCGGCGACTTTGGCGTTCTCAAGGCGCCCTGCCCGAAATGCGGTGGCGTCATCCGCGAGACTTACAAGAAATTCCAGTGCAGCGGCTGCGACTATTCGCTGTGGAAGATCGTCGCCGGCCGTCAGTACGAACTGGCCGAAGTCGAAACCCTGCTCACCGAAGGCCAGGTCGGCCCGCTGACCGGTTTCCGCAACAAGATGGGCCGCAGCTTCGCGGCAGCGATCAAGCTCAACGCCGAACACCTGCCGGAGTTCGATTTCGGCCAGGACAAGGCCGACGAAGCCAGCGCCGAGCCAGTCGATTTTTCCGGCCAGGAAAGCCTGGGGAAATGCCCGAAGTGCGCCGCCAACGTGTTCGATCACGGCAGCAGCTATGTCTGCGAGAAATCGGTCGGCCCTGACAAGACCTGCGATTTCCGATCCGGCAAGATCATCCTGCAGCAACCGGTCGAACCGGTGCAGATGAAGAAGATGCTGGAAACCGGCAAGACCGACCTGTTGAAGGAATTCGTCTCCAACCGGACGAAGCGCAAGTTCTCGGCCTATCTGGCGGTCAACGAAGGCAAGGTCGGTTTCGAGTTCGAGAAGAAGGCTCCGTCGGCCAAGGCACCTGCGAAGAAGAAGGCCGCCGGCTGATCAGCCGGCCTGGCGCCCGCGGCGCAGCCATTCGAGCAGGGTTTCGTAGAGCAGGATGGGATCGACCGGCTTGGCGATGAAATCGACCATGCCGGCAGCGCGACAGCGCGCCTGATCCTCGGCGAAGGCGTTCGCCGTCATGGCGATCACCGGCGTCGCAAAGCCCGGCAGCTCGCGCAGTTTCACCATCGCCTCCAGCCCGCCCAGCCTGGGCATCTGCAGGTCCATCAGGATCAAGGCGAACGGATGCGCCGCCTGGCTGACCTTGTCCACGGCCACCTGCCCATCGGCCGCCAGTTCGACGATCAGCCCGACGTTTTCGAGCAACTCCGCCGCCACCTCCTGGTTGATCGGGTCATCCTCGACCAGCAGGATACGCGAAGCGGCGAAAGCCTCCTGCAACAGCCGCTCGGGGTGCTCGCCAGGCACCCTTTCCGGCAGGTAATGGCCCCCGTTCTGCCCTTCCCGTTGCAGATGGGCGGTGAACCAGAAGCGACTCCCCGCCCCCGGCACACTGTCGACGCCGGCGTCGCCCCCCATCAGCCGGGCCAGCCGCCGGGTGATCGCCAGCCCGAGGCCGGTGCCACCGTAACGCCGGGCCGTGGAATCGTCGGCCTGCTGGAAAGGCGAGAACAGCTTTTCGATCACTTCCGGCGGAATGCCGATCCCGGTATCGCGGACCGAAAACCGAACCAGGACGCCATCGACGTCTTCCGCCACGCGCTCGACCAGCAATTCGACCTCGCCCTCGCGGGTGAACTTGACAGCGTTGCCAGCCAGGTTGAGTAGCGCCTGGATCAGACGCCCGGCATCGCCACGCAGGGTTTCCGGGAAGTCGGCGCAACGGTAGTTCACTTCCAGCCCCTTGACCTGCGCCTGCTCGGTGATCATCGACACGACGCTGTCGAGCACCTGCAGGGGATGCAAGGGCTTGGCCTCAAGCTGCAGGCGACCGGCCTCGATCTTCGAGAAATCGAGCAGGTCGTTGATGATGCCGAGCAAGTGATCGGCCGAAGAGGTAATGCGGGAAAGCTTGTCGAGCAGTTCCGGGGAATCGAGCCTCTGGCGAAGCACATGCGACATGCCGATGATGGCATTCATCGGCGTCCGGATTTCGTGACTCATGTTGGCCAGGAAAGCGCTTTTCGCGCGATTTGCCGCCTCGGCCGCGTCACGGGCCTGCGCCAGCTGGCGGGTCCGCTCGTCGACCAGTTCCTCGAGCTGGTCCCGATAGTGTTGCAGTTCCTCTTCGGTCCGTTTCTTCTCGGTGATGTCGAAATTGACGCCGATGATGCGCTCCGCCGCCCCCTGCGCGGAACGATGCACCTGCCCACGCGAGGCGATCCAGCGCACCTCGCCATCCGGCCGGACGATGCGGAAGGCAAGATCGAATGCCTCGTTGCGCTGCATGTACTCCCCCACCGCCTGCAGCACCGCGGAACGATCGTCGGGGTGCACGCGCGCCAGCCAGCTTGCCTGACGGCCATCGAAACTGCCGACGGCAATGCCGTACATCGCTTCGACCTCCGGCGACCAGTAGGTCACGCCAACCGCCAGATTGACCTCCCAGATGCCGAGCGCAGCGCTCGACTGGGCAATGCGCAGCTTTTCCTCGCTCGCCCGCAACGCGTCCTCCGCCCGCCGGCGAGCGGTGATCTCGCGGGCAACGCCGAGCACCCCAATAAGCTGGCCGTCGCTGTCGAGCATCGGCGTCTTGATCGTTTCGAACAGCAGGCGCTCGCCGCCATCGGCGAAAGTGAGCCATTCCTCGTTGCTCACCGGGCCACCGGCGGCAATCGCCGCCTCATCCCGGGCCCGGAAAAAGTCGGCAGTCTCGCGATCGACGAAGTCGTAGTCGGTACGATCGACGATCGCCGATTCGAGATGTCCGTACAGCTTTTCGAAGCGCCGGTTGCACGCGAGATAGACGCCTTTGGCGTCCTTCAACCAGACCAGATCGGGAATCGTATCGACCAGCGTTGCCAGTTGGGCGCGCCGCAGGTCCAGTTCGGTAGTGCGTTGCCGCACCTGCCGGCGCAGGGTGCGGACCCAGAGCAGCAGCAAACCGCCGAGCAGCAGCAGACCAACGATCGCCAGGGTGAAATAACGCGCGTAGGGCGCCAAGCGCAGCGGCTGGCCCATCCATTTCTCGCGCAGAGCCTCGACATCGGCCGGATTGATTGCCGCCATGCCGGCCTCGACCACCGCCAGCAGTTCGCCCTCGCCCTTGCGCACTGCGCGGTGCATCTGCCCGCTATACAACTGGAAAGTCTTCTGGAAACGCTCCTGCGCGTGCATCCGGTAGAGATAGAAATTAGCTGGAATCTCGTCGAGGCAGAACAGCTTAACCTCCTGATCGATCGCCGCCTGGATCATCTGCGAATAGTCGCGATAGCGCTGCAGGCTGGTGATTCCCTGGCGTTCCAGCATCTCGATGCAAGCGTCGCCTTGCTCGACACCGATCTGGAAGCCCTTCAGCGTGTTCGGTCCGCTGATGCCGCTGATCGAACGATCGGCGAAGATGTAGATGTGCTGGGTCGAATAAGGCTGGGAAAATTCATAGCTGCCCTCGCGCCCCGGCGTCCGATAGATCGCCTCGATGACATCGGCCTCGCCACGGCTGATCATCGCTTGCGCCTCGGCCCAGGCTGTCGCCGTCAACTCGACGCGGATGCCGGTCTGCTTCTCCCAGAGTTTCCAGAGATCGACCAGGTAACCTTCAGGCGTGCCATCGGCACCGAGGAAGATGTAAGGCGGAAAATTCTCGTCGCTGACCACCCTGACCCGCTCCGGGGCGGCACTTGCCGACTGACTCCCGGCAAGACAAAAAAGGAAGGCCAGGAGAAGTCGGCGCGGTTTCATGTGAAACCTCAGCGTCTGGCGGTGGCGCCGGGCAACTGGCAGGACAGGACCGCCGCCCGCATCGCGTCGATCGCCTGCGAGCGCGGGTAGGTCACCCGCCAGACCAGACCGACGGTGCGCGACGGCGGCGTGCCGACGAAGGGCAGGACGCGTACCAACGGCTCCTTGTCGAGCAGCGGATCGGCGGCCGAACTTGGCATCACGGCGACACCGGCGCCGCTCGCCACCATGTAGCGGATGGTCTCCAGCGAACTGCCTTCGAGCGAATGGGCAAGCGCATCCTGGCCATTGAGGCGCGGGCAGGATTCCAGGACCTGATCGCGGAAACAGTTGCCCTGGCCGAGGAGCAGCAGATTCTGACCGTCGAGTTCATCGGCGTCGATGGCTTCGTACCCGGCCCAGGGATGGTTGGCCGGGACGACGACGCGGAACGGCTCCTCGTATACCGCCTGCGCCACCAGCCCCGGCTCGGCGAACGGCAGAGCAATGATGATGACGTCGAGCTCGCCGGATTTCAGCGCCGGAATCAGGTTGGCGGTGAAGTCCTCCTTGAGGAACAGCGGCATGTTCGGCGCCTGCCGGCTGAGTGCCGGGATCAGTTGCGGCAGCAGATAGGGGGCGATGGTGTAGATGATGCCGACGCGCAACTGGCCACTCATCGGGTCGCCGGTGGCCTCGGCGATTTCTTCCAGCTTGACCGCCTCGGCAAGCACGCGCGTCGCCTGCTCGACGATGCGCTCGCCCAGCGTGGTGATGCGGACATCGGTCGCGGTACGCTCGAACAGTGCGGCGCCGATCTGCCCCTCGACCTTCTTCAGCGCCACCGACAGCGTCGGCTGACTGACATGACAGGCCTCGGCGGCCCGGCCGAAATGGCGTTCGCGAGCCAAGGCAACGATGTAGCGCATCTCGGTCAGGGTCATCGTGCGACTCCCAGGTTTTGGTAATCCTCTGCCGTCAGCCAGCGCCACTGTCCGGGTGCCAGGTCTGGCGGCAGGATCAGCTCGGCCAGCGCCTCGCGGTGCAAGGCCTCGACCCGGTTGCCGACGGCGGCGACCATGCGCTTGACCTGGTGATACTTGCCTTCGGTCACCGTCAGGCGCAAGTGCAGTTCATCAACGATTTCGGCGGCGGCCGCGGCCACCGGTTGCGGCTCGTCATGGAGCAGCACACCGGCAAGCAGTTGCCCGATCTGCCCGGCATCGAGAGGATGTTTCACCGTCGCCAGATAAACCTTGGGCACCTTGCGTTTGCCCGACGATAGCTGATGGTTCAACTGGCCGTCGTCGGTGAGCAACAGCAGGCCGGTGGTGTCCTCGTCGAGGCGGCCGATCGGCTGGACGCCGCGCTCGCGCAGCGGCAAGGGCAGCAGTTCAAGGACCGAAGGATGGTGCTGCGGCTTGCGCGAGCATTCGTAGCCGGCCGGCTTGTGCAGCAGGACGCTGGCGAACTCGCAGAACGGCCAGTCGACATCGTCGACCGTGAACACCAGTCCGGCGGTGGGGATATCGGCGAAGGGATCGGCCAGGAGATTGCCGGCAATTGCCACCCGCTCGTCGCGGATCATTGCCCGGCAGGCCTTGCGCGTTCCAAAGCCGTGCTTTTGCAGGATACGTTCAAGTTGCATGTGACGATGCTACCATCTGGGCATGAACTTCGAACACCTGATCGTCATCAACGATCCCGGCAATCCGCTGATCGTTCCGCTGAACCGCCGCCAGGTCTGGGAAGGGCTATTGCAGCGGGTTTACCATCCGCTGCCCTTCCTGCCCGGCCTCGAGTCCTGCACCCTGCTCCAGCGCGACGACGCCTTCCTGCGCCGCGAACTCGATTTCGGCGCCGCCCGCATCTGCGACCGCGTCACCATGGCGGTCGAAGAATGGGTGCATTTCGAGATCGAGCCCGGCGAACAACACCCCGGCGGCAGCCTGACCATCCGCATCGAGGAACCGGCGCCGGAGCAACTCTGCCTGCGTTTCATCTACGCCACCGCGCTCGCCGCCGAAGACCAGGCCTACATCGATTACATCAAATCGGCTTACCAGCAGTCCGACATCGACTGCGTACAGATCATCCGCACCCTGGCCGCCGACGGCCCCCGCCAGTAGGCCGGCGCCACAGGAAGGCCAGTGCCGCCGCCCGCCCCCACCGACTTCCATGCCCTGAGCGCCGCCCAGGTACTGAGCGGTTTGCGGGCCACGCGCGCCGGCCTGGACGACGACGAGGCAGCCCGCCGGCTCGCCACGCATGGCCCCAACCGCCTGCCCGCTCCACCCCGCGACAGCCTCCTCAGGCGCTTTGCCAAGCACTTCCAGGACATCCTGATCCTCATCCTGATCGGCGCCGCGGTAATCACCGCCATGCTCCACCACTGGATCGACACCGGGGTCATTCTCGGCGTCGTCGTCATCAACGCGATCATCGGCTTCCTCCAGGAAGGCAAGGCCGAGGCGGCGCTGGCCGGCATCCGCAAGATGTTGTCGGCGAGCGCCCAGGTCCGGCGCCAGGGGAAATGGCGGCAGATCGACGCCGCCGAACTGGTACCCGGCGACATCGTCCGCCTGCGCTCCGGCGACCGCGTCCCGACCGACCTCCGCCTGCTGGAAGCGACCAACCTGCGCATCGAGGAATCGGCACTGACCGGCGAATCGGTGCCCAGTGACAAGCGCATTGACCCGGTCGCCGCCGACGCCGGCATCGGCGACCGCGCCTGCATGGCCTATTCCGGTACCCTGGTCGCCGCCGGCCGGGCACTCGGTATCGTCATCGCCACCGGCGCCAGCACTGAAATCGGTCGCATCAACCGCCTGATCGCCGAAGTGGAAACCCTGCAGACACCGCTGACCCGGCAGATGGCGCAGTTCGGCAGGCAGCTGTCGGTGCTCATCGTCGGCCTTGCCGCGTTGATGCTGGTGGTCGGCATCGGTCTCCACGGCCTCCCGCTCGGCGAAGTCCTGCTCGCCGCCATCGGCTTCGCCGTCGCCGCCATTCCCGAAGGGCTACCGGCCATCCTCACCATCACGCTGGCGCTCGGCGTGCAGCGCATGGCGCAACGCCAGGCGATCACCCGCCAGCTGACCGCCGTCGAAACGCTGGGTTCGGTCACCGTCATCTGCTCGGACAAGACCGGCACCCTGACCAAGAACGAGATGACCGCCCGCCATGTCATCACCCGCGCCGGCAACTACCTGGTCAGCGGCAGCGGCTATGCGCCGCAGGGCGACATCACGCTCGACGGGCAGTTTGTCGAACTGGCCGAACACGCCCATCTGCACGCGTTGATCGAGGTCATCGCCGTCGCCAACGATACCCATGTCGCGGAAAACGCCGGTCAATGGTGCGTCACCGGCGAACCGACCGAAGGCGCACTACGCACCCTGGCGCACAAGGCGGGATTCTCGTCGGGCCAACATACCCGGCACGCGACAATCCCCTTCGAGTCGGCCAACAAGTTCATGGCCACGCTCGCCAGCACGCCGACCGGCCTGCGCCGCATCCTGCTCAAGGGCGCCCCCGACCGCCTGCTCGACCGCTGCCGCGAAGAGCTCGGCGCCAACGGCCAGCCGGTGCCGCTCGACCGGGCCTGGTGGGAACGCGAGATCGACCGCCTCAGCCAGGAAGGCCTGCGCGTGCTCGCCGCCGCCGCCCGCCGCGTCGATGACGCGCACGTCCGCCTGAGCGAAAACGACCTCGATCATGGAATGGTCTTCCTCGGCCTGGTCGGCATCATCGACCCGCCGCGCCCGGAAGCCGTGCAGGCGATCGCCTCCTGTCACGCCGCCGGCATCCGGGTCAAGATGATCACCGGCGACCACGCCGGCACCGCCCGCGCCATCGGCATCGAAATGGGCATCGGCAGCGCGCAATCGCTCAAGGTGGTCAGCGGCGCCGAGCTGGAAGCCGCCGATGACGAACAACTGCGGCGCATCGTCGGCGACTGCGACATCTTTGCCCGCACCAGCCCCGAACACAAGCTGCGCATCGTCACCGCGCTACAGGCCAACGGCGAGGTCGTCGCGATGACCGGCGACGGCGTCAACGACGCGCCGGCGCTGAAGCGCGCCGACGTCGGCGTGGCGATGGGCATCAAGGGCACCGAAGCAACCAAGGAAGCCGCCGACATCGTCCTCGCCGACGACAACTTCTCGTCGATCGAGCGCGCCGTCGAGGAAGGCCGCACCATCTACGACAATCTCAAAAAGGCCATCCTGTTCATCCTGCCGACCAACGGCGGCCAGGGTTTCGTGATGCTGGCGACGGTAGTCTTCGGCCTCACCCTGCCGCTGACCCCGGTGCAGATCCTGTGGGTAAACATGATCATCGCCATCACACTGGCGCTGGCGCTCGCCTTCGAACCGGCCGAACCGGGTATCATGCGGCGCCCGCCGCGGCGCCCGGGAACACCGATCCTCAATGCCGCCTTTCTGTGGCGACTGGTCCTGGTCTCGCTGCTGATCGGCGGCGCCACCATCGCCATGTTCGAGAGCGAACTGGCGCTTGGCATGCCGCTCGATCTGGCGCGCACGGTAGCGGTCAATACGCTGGTCGTCGCCCAGGCCTTCTACCTGTTCAACGCCCGCTTCCTGACCACCTGCAGCCTGCGCCGCGACCTGCTGTTCACCAATCGCGCTGCCTGGCTGGCGGTTGGCGTGCTGTTGCTGCTGCAACTGGCTTTCGTCTACCTGCCGTTCATGAACGCCGCCTTCGCCACCACACCGCTCGCCTTGCGCCACTGGCTCGCCCCGCTGGCGATCGGCCTCTTCATCTTCCTCGGCATGGAACTGGAAAAGCGCTGGCAGTCATCACGACAGCGCACCTGAACATTCTGCCGCCGCTTCCAGTTGCTTGCCGGGGACGAATCCCGGAACATGGCCGCATGAAATCATCCCCGCGCGGCAAGCAAGCATGCCCTCCCTGCGTTCCCTGAACAGCGCCACCTGGCTGCGGGTACTTCCCATCCTCCTCGGCGGCTGGCTGCTGGCTGGCGCCATCGAGCACCTCGACCAGCGCCAGGGCGAACGGACGGCCATGCGCGTCACCGAACTGCGCCTGCAGGGCGCCGCGTCGCGCCTGGAAAAAACGCTCAAGCAGATGCTGCAGGTCAATTACGACTTCGCCGCCGCGCTGCCCGCCGACTACAGCATCGACGAAGCCCGCCTGCGGCCGCTCGCCGAAAGGCTGGTTGCCAGCCACCCACGCTTGATCAACATCACGCTGTCGCGCCAGATGGAAGTCGTCTTCGTCCATCCCTTTGTCGGCAACGAAGCCGTTTTCGGCATGAACTACGCCAACCGGCCGTACGTCATGACCGGCGTCGAGCGGGCGATGGCGACCCGCGATACGGTTCTCACCGGGCCGGTCAAACTGGTCCAGAACCAGCGCCTCGGGCTGGTCGGCCGCACCCCCGTCTATTTCGCTGCGGGCGACGGCAAGGCGCAGGTATTCCAGGGCATCGTCTCCTGCGCCATCGATTTCGAGGGCGTCCTTGCCGATGCCGGCCTGCTCGGCGCCACGCCGAGCTTCTCCCTCGCCATCCGCGGCCGCGACGGCAGCGGCGCCCAAGGCGCCCCCTTCTTTGGCGATCCGGCACTGTTCAAGCAGCCACATGTGGCGATCGACCTCGACCTGCCAGGCGGCCAGTGGCGACTCGCCGCGGTGCCGACAAACGAGGCCAGCCCGCTGCGCAACTGGACGATACGCGGCATCATTGCCCTGCTCACGCTGCTCCTTGCCGTCCGCGCCGGTGCCGGCGCCGGCAATCTGACCGGAATCGCCATCCGGCTGCCGGGAAAGCGCCAGATCGGCCTGCGCGGCTTCCTGCTCGGCGCCCTCTTCCTGGTCCTCCTGCCGATCATCGGCATCAGCGGCTGGATCGCCTACCGCAATGCCGGCGACGCCGCCGACCAGTTCACCCGGACCGCTGCGGGAAGTCTGAGTCAGCGCGCCCACAACCGCGTCAGCAACTTCTTCGATGTCCCCCGACGGGTCGTCGCCTTCAACGTCGAGCGAGCCCGCGCCGGGCTCCTCGACACCAACGACAGGCCACGGATGATGCAGGACTTCCTCCTGCAGATCCGGCAACAACCCCTGCTCACCTTCATCTCCGCCGGCATGCCGGATGGCGAATACTACGCCGGCAGCCGGCCACCGCTCGGCAACGACAAGGGCCTGCGCCTGCTTTATGCGCGTCTTGCCGAACAACGCGTCATGCAGATTTATCGCGTAGACGACGCCGCCCGCCGCACCTCGCTGGTCGGCTACGGCAACGACGAATTCGACGCCCGCACCCGTCCCTGGTACATCGCCGCCCGCGATTCGGGGCGCATGGCCTGGTACCCACCCTACCGCTACACCATCAACGACCAGCAGGGTGCCTACGACACCATGGGCATCGGCATGTCGGCACCGCTCTACGATCCAGCCGGCCGCTTCATCGGCGTCACCAGCGCCGATGTCGCACTCTCCCAGCTCTCCACCCTGCTTCGTGAATTGACCGACGAAAGCGGTGGCATTGCCTTCCTCGCCGATAGCGAAAACCGCTTGCTCGCCAGCTCGACGCCGGCTGCCATCCTCGACTCGGGCCAGCGCTTCCGCCTCGCCGAAAGTGGCGACCCCCTGTTGCAGGCAGCCGGTGCGCTGATGCAGCCCGACGGTGGCGCCGAGGGTTCGCGCTTCTTCGCCGACGAAGGCGCCCGCCATCTGCTCGAATGGCACACCATCGCCCTGGAAAACGGCCCCGCCCTGAGCATCGGCGTGATCCTGCCGCAATCGCGTTTCGACGTGCTGACCGCCGGCATGCTGCGCAACCTCGCCTACCTCGCCCTGGTCATCGGCGTCTTCGGCATCGTCGTCGGGCTGCTCGCCACCGACTGGGTTTCCCGCCCGCTCGCCCGCCTCGCCCGCAAGGCCTCGCGCATGGCCGCCGGCGACTGGCAGACGGTAATAGCGCCGGAAACGCCGATCCGCGAAGTCCGCACGCTGTCCTCGGCGCTCGCCGACATGGCCCGTCAGTTGCAGCGCCACACCGAACACCTCGAACGCCAGGCCGCCGAACTGCGCAGCGGCAACGAACGCCTGCAGGCCGAGGTTGCCGAGCGGATGAAATCGGAAGCGCGCATCCAGGCGCTCAACGTCGACCTCGAGATCGCCAACCAGACCCTGCTCCTCGCCAAGGAAGCCGCCGACTCGGCAAACAAGGCCAAATCGGCCTTCCTCGCCAACATGAGCCACGAACTGCGCACCCCGATGCACGGCATCATGGGCATGGTTTCGTTGGTCCGCGCCCGGGTCAGCGAGCCCAAGCTGCAACACCAGCTCGACCGCGCCATGGAAGCCGCCAGCCGGCTGCTGCTGATCCTCAACGAAATCCTCGACCTGTCCAAGATCGAAGCCGACCGGCTGACCCTCGACCGGGTCGAATTCAAGCTGGCGCCGGTACTCGACAACGTCGCCGCACTGCTCGCCAACAAGGCCGCGGACAAGGGCCTCCGTCTCGAAATCCGGCCGCTGCCCGCCAACGGCGGGCAGACCTTCGTCGGCGACGCGCTGCGCCTCGGCCAGGTCCTCATCAACCTGGTCGGCAACGCGGTCAAATTCACTGAACGCGGCTCCATTGACCTTGCCGTCGACATCGTCGCCGAAAGCGCCGACGACGCCCTGCTCCGCTTTACCATCCGCGACTCCGGCATCGGCATCGCCCCCGAAGACCAGCGGCGCCTGTTCAACGCCTTCGAACAGGCCGACAGTTCGACTACCCGCAAATACGGCGGCACCGGTCTCGGCCTCGCCATCTGCAAGCGGCTGGTCGCCATGATGGGCGGCGACATCGGCGTCGACAGCCAGCCCGGCGTCGGCAGCACCTTCTGGTTCACCCTCCGCCTCGGGCGGACGGCGCATGAACCGCCAGCACTGCCAGCCACGGCCGACGACCACGAAATCCGCCTGCGCCAGCAGCATGCCGGTGCCCGCATCCTGCTCGCCGAGGACGAACCGATCAATCAGGAAGTCACCCGGGAACTGCTCGAACAGGTCGCCCTCGTCGTCGACCTCGCGGAAAACGGCGAAATGGCGGTCAGCATGGCCGGCGAACAACAATACGACCTGATCCTGATGGACATGCAGATGCCGCTACTGAACGGCCTCGACGCCACCCGGGCGATCCGCGCCGGCGGCCCCAACCGGAACACACCGATCCTCGCGATGACCGCCAACGCCTTCAGCGAAGACCGCCAGCGCTGCCTGGACGCCGGCATGAACGAGCACCTCGGCAAACCAGTCGACCCCGAGCAGCTCTACCTGCTCCTGCTGCGCTGCCTGGAGGCCGGCAAGCAGGCTGCGAACTGAATCATCAAGGCATCCCCAACAACGTCCCGATGGCGAAACACGGGGCGAGCGGGTATCGTTGATGAAAAGTCTGCAGCCGCCATATCGCGCTAGCCGGAGATGCGATCACAAGCAGTGGCCTGGCCCACCTGGGGCGTCAGACACAAAGGAGACCGGGAGCGAGAGATGACGGGAAAAGAACAATCCGCTGCCTGGCGGCGCTGGCTGAAGGCCTGCCTGTTGCAGTTCGCGCTGCTTGCCGGGCTGGTTGCGGCCCAGGAATCGCCCCGAGTTCTCGTCCTCCTCTCCTACCACCATGGCTACACCTGGGAAGACCGCATCCTCGACGGTTTCGAGGAATGGGGCGGCGTCGTGGCCGGTCGACCGGCGCTGCACGTCGAGTGGATGGATACCAAGCGCCATCCGGACCCGGCAGCGCGCCAACGATTTGCCGCTTACCTGAAGGAAAAACATGCCGGGCGGCGCTTCGATCTGCTGGTCGCCGTCGATGACAACGCGCTGGAATTCGCCGTCGGGCACGCGATGTTTGCCGGCGTACCTATCGTCTTTGCCGGCATCAACAACGACCCGCGCCAACTCATCGGCGAACGCGCCGGCGTCACCGGCGTCGCCGAACGTTTCGATCTCACACGCACCCTGCAACTGGCCCAGCGCCTGCACCCCGAAGTCAAACGGCTGGTATTCCTGACTGCCGCCGACGAATCCGGTGCTGGCATGCGAAAACATATCGCCGAGGCACTGGCGAATCTGGGCACGGAAATCAACGTCGAGCACTGGATAACACAGAATCTGGCCGTAGCCGACGGACGCCTGCCGCTGCTCGGTGCTGATAGCTTGTTGTTCGCCCTTGGGCCCCAACCCCAGATTGCCGGCGGACGCCCCTTGGGCCCCGAGGACCTGGTCGCCCATGTCCATTCGCGGACCAGCCGCCCGGTCTATTCCGACCTCGACGCCACCGTCGGGCGCGGCGCCCTGGGCGGCTACATGAACAGCGGCCTGGAGAACGGTCGCCTGCTGGCACGGATGGCGCAGCGCGTGCTCGCCGGCGAACGCCCGGAAGACATCCCGATCGTCTATGAAACGCCGCAAGCCCTGATTTTCGACTACCGCGAACTGCAGCGTTTCGGTATTACCGAAAGCGAGCTGCCACCGGGCAGCCAACTGCGCCACCGGCCACCATCGATCTTCGACCCGGAATACCGCAGCGCCCTGCTCGGCTTCACCGCCATCGTCGGCGCGCTGCTCCTGGTGCTCGCCGGCGTGCTGATCCGTGGCCGCATTCTCGCCTCGCGCCATGCCGCCCTGCACTACCAGGCCACCCACGACGACCTGACCGGTCTGCCCAACCGTGCCTGGCTCAACGAACAGCTCCTGCACGGGAAATGGGGGGCCGGGCGCAGCGTCGCCCTGGTCATGGCGGACATCAACCGCTTCCAGTTGATCAACGACACTTACGGGCACTCCTTCGGCGACGAGGTCGTCTCCTGCGTCGCCGAGCGCCTGGCCGGCATCCAGGATGGTCAGACCCAGCTCATCCGCTTCAGCGGCGACGCTTTCGTCATCCTGCGCCGACTCACCGATGCGCAGCAACTGGAAACCCTGTGCGCCCAATGCCAGCGTATCCTGAGCGAGCCGTTTCACGTTGCCGGGCACCGCCTTTCGGTATCGGCGGCATTTGGCGTCACCCTGGCCGCCCCCGGCGAAATCGACCGCGACCGCCTGTTGCGCGAGGCGGACACGGCGATGCACGAAGCCAAGCGCGAGCGCGGCAACCAAGTGGTACGCTTCGACCGCGACATCCACGAACGTGCGCTGCGCCAGTTCCGCCTTGAGGCCTGGCTGCCGAATGCGGTCGCCAACGGCGAGATCCAGGTCTTCTTCCAGCCCATCGTCGAAAACGGTAATGGCAGCATCGCCGGCTTCGAGGCCCTGGCGCGCTGGCAGCACCCCGAGCTGGGCTGGGTGCCGCCGCCCGAATTCATTCGCGCCGCCATCGAAACCGGCTGCATCCGCGACCTGACGCTGGGCATGCTGCGTGCCGCCAGCCGGGCCTTCATGCCCTATCTGGAAGCGGCTTCCCGTCCCTACCTAGGGGTTAACGTCTCGGTCAGCGACATCAACGCCGAGGACTTTCCCGAACGTGTCGCCGCCATCCTGGCCGAGGAAGGCATGCCGGCCGAACGGCTGATCCTGGAAGTCACCGAAGACATGCTGCTCGGCGACAGCGGCAACGTCGCCCAGGTGCTGGGACGCCTGCGGGCGCTCGGACTGCGTATCGCCATCGACGATTTCGGCACCGGCTATTCGTCGATGAGCTACCTCTCCAGCTTCATGGTGAACATCATCAAGATCGACCAGTCCTTCATCCGCAACCTGATCGACAGCTCGTCGGACCAGAAGATCGTTCGCGCGATCGTGTCGATGGCAGCCGACCTGGAACTGAGCGTCGTCACCGAAGGCGTTGAAACCCCCGAGCAGAAAGAACTGCTACGCCAGATGGGCTGCCGCCTGCTGCAGGGTTACCTGTTCGGCCGACCGCAACCGGCACATAGCTGGCTGGGCGAAAAGGGATTGGACCTGGAAGCTTTCCAGCCCTTCCCCGCCACCTAGCCGGCCAGCTTATTCAAGGCCGAGCGAAGCCAGGTAATCCTCGTAGCCGCCGAGGTAATCGACGATGCGGCCGTCGCCCTTGACTTCCAGCACGCGGGTGGCGAGCGAGGAGACGAATTCACGGTCGTGCGAGACGAAGACCAGGGTGCCGTTGAACTTTTCCAGGCCGCTGTTGAGCGCCTCGATCGACTCCATGTCGAGGTGGTTGGTCGGTTCGTCGAGCACCAGCACGTTCGGCTTCTGCAGCATCAAGCGGCCGAACAGCATGCGGCCCTGTTCACCGCCGGAGATGACGTTGACGGCTTTCTTCTGTTCGTCGCCGGAGAAGAGCAGGCGGCCGAGGGTGCCGCGGACCAGGGTTTCCAGGTCGCCGCCTTCGTCGATCGAGGCGCGGGCATAGCCGACGATCCAGTCGGTCAGGCTCTGGCCGCCGGCGAATTCGGCGCTGTGGTCCTGCGCGTAGTAGCCGAGTTTGGCCTTTTCCGCCCACTTCAGCGTGCCGTACTGCGGCTGCAGTTCGCCCATCAGCAGCTTGAGGAAGGTTGTCTTGCCAACGCCGTTCTCGCCGATCACGGCAATCTTCTCGCCGCCGTTGATGGTCAGCGTCAGGTTGTCGACGATCTTGCGCGCGCTGCCTTCATAGGCAAACGTCAGGTTCTCGATCTCGACCGCCTGGCGGTGCAGCTTCTGCTTCTCGTCGTAGTCGAAGCGAATCCACGGGTACTGGCGCGACGACGGCTTGACGTCTTCCGGCTTCAGCTTGTCGATCAGTTTCAGACGGCTGGTCGCCTGCTTGGCCTTGGAGGCGTTGGCCGAGAAACGGCGGACGAAGGTCTGCAGTTCGGCGATCCGTTCCTTGGCCTTGGCATTGGCGCTCGACTGGCGCTCGCGCGCCTGCTGCGCGGCTTCCATGAAGTCGTCGTAGTTGCCGGCGTAGGTGGTGATCTTGCCGTAATCGAGGTCGGCCATGTGGGTGCAGACCTGGTTCAGGAAGTGGCGATCGTGGGAGATGATGATCATCGTCGAATCGCGGTTGTTGAGCACGTCCTCCAGCCAGCGGATGGTGTTGATGTCGAGGTTGTTGGTCGGCTCGTCGAGCAGCAGGATGTCCGGGTTGGCAAACAGCGCCTGGCAGAGCAGCACGCGCAGCTTCCAGCCGGGGGCGACCTCGCTCATCGGGCCGTTGTGCTGGCTGGTCGGGATGCCGACGCCGAGCAGCAGCTCGCCGGCGCGCGACTCGGCGGTGTAGCCGTCGTACTCGCCGACCTTGCCTTCGAGTTCGGCGGCGCGCATGTAGTCGTCCTCGGTCGCCTCCGGGTTGGCGTAGATCGCATCGCGTTCCTGGATCGCGCTCCACAGTTCCTCGTGGCCCATCATGACCACGTCGAGGACGCGCATGTCCTCGTAGGCGAACTGGTCCTGACGCAGGTAGGCCATGCGCTCGTTGACGTCCTTGGAGACGTTGCCGGCCGACGGTTCCAACGCCCCGCACAGGATCTTCATGAAGGTCGACTTGCCGGCGCCGTTGGCGCCGATCAGGCCGTAGCGATAGCCTTCGCCGAACTTGACGTTGACGTTTTCAAAGAGGGGCTTGGCCCCGAATTGCATGGTGATGTTGGCAGCGACGAGCACGACGGTTCCGATCCGGCAAGTATTTCAATAAAGGCGGGATTTTACCCTTTTTGCGCGGCTGGCCGCGGCCGCCGGCCCCATTTTGTGCACCGCGGTGTAACATCGCGGCCGACAATAATGCGCCAGAACCCAGGAGACAGCCCATGGTCCCCCATCTCACCACGGCCCTGAGCGGCCCGCTGCTAGAACTGGAACACCGCTTCCTCGAAGCCAGTCCGCAGATCGAACAGTGGCTGCGCGCCCAGTGGCAGGAATCGACGCCGCCCTTCTATTCGTCGGTCGACCTGCGCAACTCCGGCTTCAAGCTGGCGCCGGTCGATACCAACCTGTTCCCGGGCGGCTTCAACAACCTCAACCCGGCCTTCCTGCCGCTCTGCGTGCAGGCGGCGATGAGCGCGATCGAGAAGTTCTGTCCGGAAGCCAAGCGCCTGCTGCTGATCCCGGAAAACCACACGCGCAACCAGTTCTACCTGCAGAACGTCGCCCAGATCGCCGCCGTCCTCAAGCAGACCGGGCTGGAAGTACGGATCGGCTCGCTGATCCCCGACCTCGCCGGACCGACCCCGGTCGACCTGCCGAACGGTCAGCAACTGCTGCTCGAACCGCTGCGCCGCGACGGCAACCGGATCGGCGTCGCCGGCTTCGAGCCCTGCGCGATCCTGCTCAACAACGACCTCTCGGCCGGCATTCCCGAGATCCTCAGCGACCTCGACGAGCAGTACGTGCTGCCGCCGCTGCACGCCGGCTGGGCGGTGCGCCGCAAGTCCAACCATTTCGCCGCCTACGACCAGGTCGCCAACGATTTCGCCAGCGCCATCGGCATCGACCCCTGGCGCATCAACCCGGCCTTCTCGGTCTGCCGCAGCATCAACTTCCACGAACGGCAGGGCGAGGAATGCCTGGTCGCCAACGTCAGCGCAGTGCTCGACCTGGTGCGCGAGAAGTACCGCGAATACGGCATCGCCGAGACCCCCTACGTGGTCGTCAAGGCTGACGCCGGTACCTACGGCATGGGCGTCATGACGGTGCGCGACGCCGACGAACTGATCGCCCTCAACCGCAAGCAGCGCAACAAGATGAGCGTGGTCAAGGAAGGCCTGGAAGTGTCCGAGGTGCTGATCCAGGAAGGCGTGCATTCCTTCGAGACGGTCAAGGACGCGGTCGCCGAGCCGGTCGTCTACATGATCGACCGCTATGTCGTCGGCGGCTTCTACCGGGTGCACACCGGGCGCGGCAAGGACGAGAACCTCAACGCACCGGGCATGCATTTCGAGCCGCTGGCCTTCGAAACCGGCTGCAACCTGCCCGACTACCGCTGCGGCAACCCCGACTCGCCGCCCAACCGCTTCTACGCCTACGGCGTCGTCGCCCGCCTGGCCTGTCTCGCCGCTGCCGTCGAACTCGAACGGACGGCACCGCCGGTCGACCTCCCGGCCTGACGCCGATGACCCAGCAGCTGCACTTCGAACGGCATCTGCTTGGCGGCAGCGAAAGGCCGCTGCGACTGGCCTTCATCATCGACCCGCTGGATCGCCTGAAGGCCTGGAAGGACTCCTCGGTGGCGCTGATGCGGGCAGCGCAGAGCCACGGCCACGACGTCTTCGCCATCGAGGCGCCGACGCTCGGCTGGCGCAAGCCGGAGGCCGACCATCCGGGCGGCAGCTTCGGCGAGGCGATCCACCTCCATCTGCGTCCCGACGACCATGACTGGTACCGCGAGACGCAGCGCGAATGGCTGCCGCTGAAGGCCTTCGACGCCGTGCTGATGCGCAAGGACCCACCGGTCGATGGCGAATACCTCGCCGCCTGCAGCCTGCTCGAACGCGCCGAGGCCGACGGCGTGCGCGTCTTCAACCGGCCGCGGGCGCTGCGCGACCATGCGGCCAAGCTGGCGATCCTCGAATTCCCGCAGTTCATCCCGTCCACCAAGGTCAGCCGCGACCTCGGCCGCCTGCAGCAATTCATCGACGAACAGCGCGACGTGATCGTCAAGCCGCTCGACAGCAACAGCGGCAGCCGCATCTTCCGCCTGCACCGCAACGATCCCAACCGCAACGTCATCCTCGAGACGCTGACCGGCAACGGCCGCCATACCGTGATGGCGCAGCAATACCTGCAAGCGATCGCCCAGGGCGACAAGCGCATCCTGCTCATCGCCGGCAAGGCGGTGCCCTGGTGCCTGGCGCGCATTCCCAAAGCCGGCGAGACGCGCGGCAACCTGAGCGCCGGCGGCACCGGCGTCGTCCAGGAACTCACCCCCGGCGAACGCCACATCGCCGAAGCCCTCGGCCCGCTGCTGCTCAAGCGCGGCCTGCTGCTGGTCGGTCTCGACCTGATCGGCGAGCGGCTCACCGGGATCAACGTCACCAGCCCCACCGGCATGGTCGAAATCCGCCAGCAGAGCGGCTTCGACGCCGCCGGCGCGACCATCACCGCGATCGAGCACGCATGCGCCGTCTCCTGATCCTCCTTGTCGCCACCCTCGTCGCCGCCTGCGGCAAGGCCCCGCTGCAGGAGCAGCAGGCCTACGTCTTCGGGACCCGGGTCGAGGTCGTCGTCGTCGGCGAAAACCCGGATCTCGGCCGCCAGGCGATCGCCGCCGTGCTGCGCGAATTCGACCGCATGCACCGGACCTACCACGCCTGGCAGCCGTCGGAACTGACCGCCGTGAACGAAGCCATCGCCGCCGGCCGGAAGGCCACGGTGACGCCGGAAATGGCCGCTTTCATGGGCGAGGCGCAGGCGCTCTCGGCGCAGGGCGACCACCTGTTCGACCCCGGCATCGGCGCCTTGATCAAGCTCTGGGGCTTCCACGCCGACGAATTCGTCGCCCGCCTGCCCGAGCCGCAGGCGCTCGCCGACTGGCTCAAGGAAAAGCCATCGATCGCCGACCTGGTCATCGACGGGACCACGGTTTCCAGCCGCAAGCGCGCCCTGGCACTGGATTTCGGCGGCTACCTGAAGGGCGTCGCGCTCGACCGCGCCGCCGCCATCCTGCGCGGCCAGGGCATCGACAACGCACTGATCAACATCGGCGGCAACGTCATGGCGCTCGGCAGCAAGGAAGGCCGCAAGTGGCGGGTCGGCATCCAGCACCCGCGCCAGCCCGGCCCGCTGGCCACCGTGCAGCTCGACGACGGCGAGGCGATCGGCACTTCCGGCGACTACCAGCGCTATTTCGAACTCGACGGCCGCCGCTACTCGCACCTGATCGACCCGCGCACCGCCACCCCGGTCGACCACACGCAGGCGGTCACCGTCCTCATCCCGGCCGGGCCGAAAGCCGGCACGCTGTCGGATGCCGCATCGAAGCCGATCTTCATCGCCGGCCCGGAGCACTGGCGGGCGATGGCCGACCAGATGGGCACGCCGCTCGTCCTGCGCGTCGCCGCCGATGGCCGCATCTCCGTCACCGCCGCCCTCGACCGTCGCCTCGAATATCTCGGCGACCGCGCAAATATCCGCGTTGTGCCTTGATCGCCCCGACCCGCTTGGCTATGCTGGCGGGGAGCTGCCGCAAGCAGAACGGCCGGGCACCAGCCATCGAACAAAAGCAGGTCGGGGGAAAACGCCGTGGGCGAGATTTCTTTACGAAAATCGGGCTTCGCCCACAGCCTGGTGCTACGCACCGGGCTGCTCATCCTGCTTGCCCTGGCCGCCTTCACCGTCGGCATCGTCCGCCTGATCGGCGAACCGACCATCGACCGGCTGGCCAACTCACAACTGCACCTCGCCGCCGAGCAGCTGGAAGCGCGCTATACCCGCCTCCTTGATTCAGTCGAGATTGCCCTGCGCAACAGCCATGCCTGGGGCGCCAACGGCAGTTTCGACCACGGCGACCTGCTGCGCTTCAACGAATTCTTCTTCCCGGTGCTGGCCAACAACACCGAAATCAACTCGGTGATCTACGCCCACGAATCGGGACGCGAGTTCTTCCTGTTGCTCGACAAGGATGGCGGCTGGACCAACCGCATCAGCTTCCCGGCCGAATGGGGCCGGGTCAGCTACTGGATCACCTGGGACGCCGAGCGCCGCATCACCGGCGTCAGCGTCCGCGAAAGCGACTACGACCCGCGCCAGCGCCCCTGGTTCAAGGGCGCCATGGCGCTCACCGACAACCGGCAGATCCACTGGACGCAGCCCTACATCTTCTTCACCAACAAGGCGCCCGGGCTGACCGCGGCGATGCGCTGGCGCGGACGCGACGGCAGCTACCACGTGATCGCCCACGACGTCCGCCTGCGCGACATCGCCCAGGCGACCACCGGCAAGACCATCGGTCGCGACGGCCAGGCCAGCCTGCTGCTCGACGACGGCCGCGTGCTGGCGCCGGCCGGCCTGCCGCGTTTCGCCAGCCCGGAAGCGGGCCAGCAGGCGATGCTGAAGAGTGCCGAGGAACTCGAACTCGGCGAACTTGCCCAGGCTCGCCGCCAGTGGCTGGACAACCCCATGCCGGCGACCGGCATCGACCGCGTCGACCGTCCCGACGGCCGCTGGTACAGCCTGTTCCGCCAACTTGACGCCGGTCGCACCGGGATCTGGCTGGCGCTGCTCGCGCCGCACCGCGATTTCGTGCCGGTTTCCGGCAACGACCTGCTGGTGCTTGCCGCCATCCTGCTCGCCGCGCTCGGCCTGGGCGTCGCCGTCGCCGTCCGCATGGCCCGCCAGTTCGGCGAACCGCTCGCCGAACTGACCGAGGAAAGCCACCGCATTGGCCGCCTCGACCTCGACACGCCGGTGATCGCCACCGCGCCCTGGCAGGAGGTGCAGGAACTCGCCGGCGCCCTGGAAAACATGCGCCAGCAACTGCAGGGCGGCCGCCAGGCCATGCAGGACATCAACGCCGACCTCGAGCATACGGTGGCCATGCGTACCGGCGCCCTGCGCCAGAGCCAGGAAGCCCTGCGCCAGCGCGAAGCCTTCTTCCGCGCCGTCTTCGACAACGCAGCGGTCGGCATCGTCAACCTGGAACCCGACGGCCAGCCGAAAGAGATCAACCGCGCCTTCGCCAGCTTTATCGCCCGCAGCGAAGACAGCCTGCGCCAGGAACACGGCCTCTGCCTGGCAGAAGCCGACAACGAACGCATGCAGCAGATGCTCAGGCGGGTCGCCGATGGCGAGGCGAACCTGCGCAACGAACTGGAGTTCATCGACGCCGACGGCAACCGTCGCTGGGGCGACGTCCAGGTCAGCGCCATGCGCGACGATCAGGGCAAGCTCACCTCGCTGCTGCTCACCGTTCTCGACATTTCCGACCGCCGCGAGATCGAGCGCGAGCTGATCCGCCAGTTCGCCTTCCTGCGCGCCCTCCTTGACACCATTCCCAATCCGATCTTCTACAAGGGTGAACACACCCGCTTCCTCGGCTGCAACCGCGCCTACGAGGAGTTCTTCGGCATCGACCGCGGCCATTTCATCGGCAAGCGCGTCCTTGACCTCGACTACCTGCCGGAAGACGAGCGCCGCGCCTACCAGGAAGAGGATGAACGGGTGATCGCCGAATGCAGCCGCCACAGCCGCGTCGTCACCATGCGCCGCGCCGACGGCAGCCTGCGCGACACACTCTACGCGGTGAGCGGCTTCCGCTCGCCGGACGGCGCGCCGGGCGGCCTGATCGGCGTCATCGTCGACATCACCGCCCAGAAGGACGCCGAGCGCGAGGCGGAGAAAGCGCGCGCCGCCGCCGAATCCGCAGCCGCCGCCAAGGCCGATTTCCTGGCCAACATGAGCCACGAAATCCGCACCCCGATGAACGCCATCATCGGCATGACCCACCTGGCGCTGCAGACGCCGCTCGACGTCCGCCAGCGCAACTACCTGAACAAGGTCGATGCCGCCGCCAAGGGCCTGCTCGGCATCATCAACGACATCCTCGACCTGTCGAAGATCGAAGCCGGCATGATGCGCTTCGAGCGCACGCCGTTCAGCCTCGACGCAACGCTGCAGCACCTCGGCGACCTGAGCGCGCTACGCGCCCGCGAACGCGGGCTGGAACTGCTCTTCGACCTCGCCCCGGACGTCCCCGACCGCCTGCTCGGCGACCCGCTGCGCCTCGGCCAGGTGCTGCTCAACCTGGTCGGCAACGCCATCAAATTCACCGAGCAGGGCGAAGTCCGCGTCGAAGTCCGCCTGCTCGAAGCCGATGCCGACAAGGCGCGCATCCGCTTCGAAGTCCGCGACACCGGCATCGGCATGACGCCGGAACAACTCGCCAGCCTGTTCACCGCCTTCACCCAGGCCGACAGCTCGACCACCCGCAAGTACGGCGGCACCGGCCTCGGCCTGTCGATCTGCAAACGCATCGTCGACCAGCTCGGCGGCCGCATCGGCGCCAGCAGCGAGCCCGGCGTCGGCAGCAGCTTCGTCTTCGAACTACCCTTCGAGCTCGCCAGCCGCGAAGCGGAAACGCCGCGCCGCCTGGGGCTGCCCGAACACCTGCGGACCCTGGTCGTCGACGACAGCCCCGGCGCCCGCGAAATCTTCGCCCACATGCTGGCCGGGCTCGGCATCGAAAGCCGCGCCGTCGGCAGCGGCAACGACGCCCTGGTCGAACTGCAGAGCGCAAACAATGCCGGCCAGCCCTACCAGTTGCTGCTGCTCGACTGGAAGATGCCGGGCATGGACGGCGCCGAACTGCTCGCCGCCGTGCGCCGCGACTTCCCCGGCGCACAGGCGCCGGCGGTGGTGATGATCACCGCCTTCGACCAGGACGAATTGCACGAACTGCTCGAACCGTACAGTGTCAGCGCCATCCTCGGCAAACCGGTGACGCCGTCGTCGCTGTTCGACAGCATCATGCTCGCCCTGCACCGCGCGCCCAGCGTCCCCGAAGCGCCGACCAACGTCGCAGCCAGCACCATTCCGAGCGGGCGTCATGTGCTGCTGGTCGAGGACAACGAAGTCAATCGGGAACTGGCCGAGGAGATGCTGCGCAACTTCGGACTGGTCGTCAGTACCGCCGAAAACGGCGCGATCGCCGTCGAGCGCGTGCGCGACGGCGCTTTCGACCTGGTCCTGATGGACTGCCAGATGCCGGTCATGGACGGCTACGAGGCCACCCGGCGCATCCGCGAGGATCTCGGGCGCAAGGACCTGCCGGTGATCGCGATGACTGCCAACGCGCTCGCCCCCGACCGCGAGCGCTGTCTGGCCGCCGGCATGGACGACCACGTCGCCAAGCCGATCGACGTCGCCCATCTGCAGGCCACCCTCGCCCACTGGCTGAACGGCCTGCCGGCGCAGCCGATCGTCGCCACCGGCAGCAAGCCCGAAGCCGCCGCAGGCGAACTCGACGAAGCCACGGCGCTGGCTCGCCTGGGTGGCAACCGGCAACTCTACCAGCGCCTGCTCAAGCGCTTCGGCGAAGACCAGGCCGATTTCCCGGAACGCCTGCGCGCTGCCCGCGCCGGGCGCGACGACACCCAGGCCATCCTCCTCGTCCATACCCTGCGCGGCCTCGCCGGCAATATCGGCGCCGGCCACCTGGTCAGCCTCGCCGCCGAACTCGAGCATTGCCTGCGGCAGACGCCGGGAGACGGCAACCGCATCGACAGCCTGGTCGTCCGCCTGCTCGACGCGCTGGCCGCGGTCCTTGCCGCGACCGGCGGCGCTGCCGAAGCCGCCGCCCCGGTCAGCCGGCAGATGCCGCTGCCAGTGGAAAGCCTGAGCCAGCTACGGCAATTGCTGGCCGACGACGATGCCGCCGCCGTGCGCGTCTTCGAGGACATCGAAGACGCCTTGCGGCAGCGCCTCGACGCCAGTGCTTTCGATCCGCTGGCCCGCGCCATCGCCACCTACGATTTCGAAACCGCCATCGACATCCTCGACCGGATCGCCGATACCCTTCGCCAGTGAGTCCAGCCACCATGGTTCCCCTGCTGCCCAAGCAAAGCATCCTCGTCGTCGATGACACGCCGGAAAACATTGACGTGCTGCGCAACGTCCTGGCCGCGGACTATCGGCTGCGGGTCGCCACCAGTGGCGAGAAGGCGCTCAAGATCATCTATTCCGACGAACCGCCCGACCTGATCCTGCTCGACATCATGATGCCCGGCCTCTCCGGCCTGGAAATCTGCCGCCGGCTCAAGGCCAACCCGGACCGCCGCCGCATCCCGGTGATCTTCGTCACCGCGATGAGCAGCATTGAGGACGAGGAGCGCGGCCTGGCGCTCGGCGCCGTCGACTACATCACCAAGCCGATCAGCCCGCCGATCGTCAAGGCGCGCGTCCGTACCCACCTCGCCCTCTACGACCAGGCGCGCGAACTCGAAAGGATGGTGCGGCAGCGCACCCAGGAGCTGCTCACCACCCGCCAGCAGATCATCCGCCGCCTCGGCCGCGCCGCCGAATTCAAGGACAACGAGACCGGCAACCACGTCCTGCGCATGAGCCATTACGCCCGGCTGATCGGCGAAGCCCACGGCCTCGGCGCGGAGGCCGCCGGCATCATTTTCCAGACGGCGCCGATGCACGACATCGGCAAGATCGGCATCCCCGACGCCATCCTGCTCAAACCCGGCAAGCTCGACGCCGAAGAATGGAAGGTCATGCACCAGCACCCGGTGATGGGTGCCGAGATCATCGGCAAGCACGACAACGAACTGCTCGAAACCGCCCGCGTCATTGCTCTCAGCCACCACGAGAAGTGGGACGGCAGCGGCTACCCGCACGGCCTGCGCGGCACCGACATTCCGCTCGAAGGACGCATCGTCGCCATCGCCGACGTCTTCGACGCGCTGGTCTCGGTTCGCCCCTACAAGCCCGCCTTCCCGCTCGACGCTGCGCTGCGCCTGATGGAGCAGCAGACCGGCAGCCACTTCGACCCGCAACTGATGCAGGCCTTTCGCCAGGCCCTGCCAGACATCCTGCGCATCCGCGAAATCTATGCCGACGAGAACGGCGCGCTGACCGACCTCGAATTCCACATCCAGGAAATCTACGACCAGCGCAACGATTCCTGAGACAACAAGGCCAGCAAGTAATTCCGCGAGCATATCCGGGGCAAGCTCGGGTACAGTATCGGCCTTGGCAAAACCCTCGGGAGAACAAGGTGAGTGGCACTCTGGAATTCGAATTCCGTTTCGGCAAAGCGAACAAAGGCGCGCCATCCCGGCCGTCCTTCCGCATTCTGGTGCTGGCCGACCTGGCCGGTGCAACGGCCCGGCGTCAGCCGCTGGCGCAACGCTCGGCGCGGATGGTCGACATCGACAACCTGGCGGCGACGCTGGCCGACTTCGCCCCAACCCTGACGCTGCCCGCCAGCGATGACCGCGCAGCACCGGCCGGCACCCTGCGCTTCAGCCAGCGCGACGACTTCCATCCCGACGCCATCTACGCCACGCCGGCCTTCGCCGCGCTGCGCGCCAGCCGCAACGCCCTCGCCGACCCGCAACGCTGCGCGATGACCGCCGCCGACCTCGGCCTCGCCGTCGAAGCACCGCCGCGCCGGGAAAGCGATGCCGACACCCTGAACCGCCTGCTCGGCGGCAGCGCCGCGCACGCCCGGCCAGTCACCGCCGACATCGTCAATCGCCTGGTGCGCGACGTCGTCGCCCAGCACGTCAGCAGCGACGACCGGGCGCTAAGCCAGCGTGCACTGGCCGAATTCGACCAGCGCATCGCCCGGCACATGCGCGCTATCCTGCGTCACCCGGATTTCCGCCGCCTCGAATCGGCGTGGCGCGGCATCTCGCATCTGGTCAGCGAACTGGCCGGCGACGACGGAATTCAGGTCGATCTGCTCGATCTTTCGCGCGACGAACTGCAGGCCGACCTGCTCGCCGGTGGCAAGGGCCTGCGCGCCGCGCTCGCCGAAGGCGTGAGCGAAGACGGCCCGCTGTCGCTGCTCGTTGCCGATTTTTCCTTCACCGCTGCGGCGGCCGATCTCGATACGCTCGATGCGCTGGCCCACCTGGCGATGGCCGCCGACGCCCCCTGCCTGGCCGCTGCCCAGCCCGGACTGCTCGGCTGCGCCTCGGTCGAAGAACTCGCCGATCCGGCGCAATGGCAGCCGCTAGCGCCGGCGCTCGCCGAACGCTGGCAAGCGCTGCGCCGCAGCCAATCCGCAGCCTGGCTGGGCCTGACGCTGCCGCGCCTGCTCGGCCGCCTGCCCTACGGCCGCAACACCGACCCGGTCAGCGCCTTTGCCTTCGAGGAACTGGCCGATGGCGCGGCGCACGAGGATTTCGCCTGGGAAAGCCCGGTCTACGCGCAGGCCCGGCTGCTCGGCGAAGCCTACGCCGAGGACGGCGACGAGATGGATATCGCGGGCTACCTGGAAATCGACGCGCTGCCCAGCTACATCGTCCGCGACGCGCGCGGCGAAGCCCGCCAGCAACCCGGCGCCGAAGTCCTGCTCGGCGAAACGGCGGCCAACGCCATGCTGGCACGCGGCCTGATGCCGCTGCTCAGCTACCGCAACCGCGACGCGGCGCGCCTCCTGCGCTGGCAATCGGTGGCCGCGCCGGCGCGGCCGTTGGCCGGCGTCTTCGCCACCTGAGCCCGGCTATTCCGGCTGGCGCGAATCGATGGCCAGCGTCACCGGACCGTCGTTGACCAGCGCCACTTCCATGTCGGCGCCAAAAACGCCGGTCGGCACCGGCTTGCCCAGCGCCGCCGCCAGTTGATTGACGAAAGCGGCGAACAGCGGACCGGACACGTCGCCGCGCGCCGCCCGCCCCCAGGACGGCCGGTTGCCCTTCTTCACCGACGCGTAGAGCGTGAACTGCGACACCGCCAGAATGTCGCCGCCGGCCTCGACGACGCTGCGGTTCATCACTCCCTCGGCGTCCGGAAACAGCCGCAGGCGGACCAGCTTGCCGGCCATCCAGGCGAGGTCGGCCGCCGTGTCGCCCTCCTCGAAACCGGCCAGGACCAGCAGACCGCTGCCGATCTCCCCGGTCACCGCGCCGTCGACGCTCACCGCCGCCGACTTCACCCGCTGCACGACGACCCGCATGTTCAGGCCGCCAGCGCCTGGCGCAACTGCGCCGCGTAAGCTTCCAGCACCTCGCGCGGCGGGTCCTTGCGCGGCCAGAGCAAGCCGACGCCGTCGTCGGCGTGACGCGGCACGACGTGGATGTGGAAATGGCCGACGGTCTGCCCGCCCGCCTCGCCGTTGCATTGCAGCAGCGTCAGCCCGGCCGGCGCGAAGGCAGCCTGCGCCGCCTGTGCCACCCGGTGCGCGGTGCGCATCGCCGCCGCCGCCTCGTCCGGCGTCAGGTCGAGCAGGGTCGCCGCGTGGCGCTTCACCGCCACCAGCGTATGCCCCGGGTTGAGCTGGCCGAGGTCGAGGAAGGCGATCGTCTGCGCATCCTCGAACACCACGGACGCCGGAATCTCGCCGGCAATCAGGCGGCAGAAGATGCACTGCCCGGCGGGTGAAGTATCGACGAACATCGGCACGGCAAACTCCTCGCGGCAAAAACCGGCATTGTATGCGAGAGGCTGGCGCGCGCCGGCGATAGCGGCTAACTTAGCGGCAACACCCCGCCCGGAAATCCCATGCCATCCCCCACCCGCATCCTGATCCTGCACACCGGCGGCACCATCGGCATGGCCGCCGCCGCCGACGGCTACCGGCCACTCGCCGGCTTCCCGGAACGCCTGCGGCAACGCCTGACCGACGCCGCGGCCGACTACGACATCGTCGAACTGCCGCCGATCGACAGCGCCGACCTGCGCCCCGGCCACTGGCCGTCCATCGCCGACGCCCTGCTCGCGCACTGGGACAGCCACGCCGGCTTCGTCGTCCTGCACGGTACCGACACCATGGCCTGGAGCGCCTCGGCGCTCTCCTTCATGCTGCGCGGCTGCGCCAAGCCGGTGATCCTCACCGGCGCCCAGATCCCGCTCGACGAACCGGGCAGCGACGCCCTCGCCAACGTCCGTGGCGCGCTGCATTTCGCCGCCACTCCGGCGCTGCGCGAAGTCAGCATCTACTTCGGCGGGCGCCTGCTGCGCGGCAACCGCAGCCGCAAGCTCGCCGCCACCCGCTTCGCCGCCTTCGACTCGCCCAATTACCCGCCGCTCGGCGAAGCCGGTAGCACTTTCGTCCTCCACCACGACCGTCTGCTCGCCGCCGGCGAGCGCCGCTTCAGCGTTCCCGCCTACGACGACCAGGCGGTCGCCGTCCTCACCCTGCACCCGGGCTTTCCCGCCGCACTGGTCGATGCGCTGAGCGCCAATCCACGACTGCGCGGCATCGTCCTCCAGACCTACGGCGTCGGCAACGCGCCGCTGGGCGACCGCGCCTTGATGGCCGCCCTCGAACGCGCCGCCGCCCGCGGCATCGTCCTGCTCAACGTCACGCAGTGCCTGTACGGCAGCGTCAGCCAGGAAACCTACGCCACCGGCAACGCCCTCGCCCGCCTCGGCGTCGTTGCCGGCGGCGACCTGACGCTGGAGGCCGCCTTCGCCAAGCTGCATCTGCTGCTCGCCGCGACCAACGACGCGGCAGCGGTGCGGCGCGAAATGGGCGAAACCTGGTGCGGCGAGATGTCCTGACAAGCGCCCCGTTTCACATGAAACCGGAAGGCTGACACGCCAAAGCAAACGACTTCATGGACTTCCGCGATCTCGGCCAAAGCTCAAACACGATGGCACGACCAAGGCAAGACGCGCTTAGCCATTTGCTTGCCGACTCCGGGTCTACCAACAACTACTAATAAGCCAACAAATTAGTAGACCTTGCGAGGCGCCAGTCCCATACTAATCTCTACTAATTGATGAATAATTTAGTAGACAAATGAGAAAGCCCGCCACCGCCCCCGACTTCGCCCAACTCATACAAGACCTCAGCCCCGACGCCTATCCCTGGGTCACGGCCAACATCAATCCGCTGATCGGCGGTCGCTACCTGCACTGGGACGAGTTACGTTACCGGCCAGCGCCGGACAACGCCAGCAAGGAAGCCTGGTGGGCCTCCATCCAGCTCGGCCGGGCCGCCCTGCTGCAGGAGTTGCCGCTGTTCGACAAGGCCGGCAGACCTTTCCGCTTCGCCACCCCGGCGCCGGTCCTCATCGCCCTGCATCACATCGACCGCGACGCCGCCGGCCAGATCCACTCGCCGGCCGGCGCGCCGATCCGCGAAGAACCCCAGCGCTACCTGATCAACTCGCTGATCGAGGAAGCCATCACTTCCAGCCAGCTCGAAGGCGCCTCGACCACCCGCCAGGTCGCCGCCGCCATGCTCAAGAGCGGCCGCAGGCCGCGCGACCACAGCGAGAAGATGATCTTCAACAACTACCGCGCCATGGAACACCTGCGCGAGATCAAGAACGATGCGCTGACCCCCGCCCTCATCCTGGAGCTACATCGCATCCTCAGCGAAGACACCCTGGACGACCCCGCCGACGCCGGGCGCCTGCGCCAGACCGACGACATCCGCGTGGTCGACCCGCGCGACGGCACCATCCTCCACGAACCGCCCGCCCACGCAGAACTGCCGCAACGCCTGCAACGGCTGTGCGACTTCGCCAACGCCGACGAAAGCGCCTCACCCTTCGTCCATCCCGTGCTGCGCGCCATCCTGCTCCACTTCATGATCGGCTACGACCACCCCTTCGCCGACGGCAACGGCCGCACCGCCCGCGCCCTCTTCTACTGGTCGATCGCCCGCAGCGGCTACTGGCTGATGGAATACACCTCGATCAGCCACATCATCCGGCGCGCCCCGGCGAAATACATGCGCGCCTACCTGCACAGCGAATCGGACAACAACGACAGCACCTATTTCCTGCTCCACCAGCTCACCACCATCCGCCAGGCCATCGCCGCGCTGCACGAATACCTGGACCGCAAAAGCCGCGAACAGAAGGAAACCGAAAAACTGCTTGCCGCCTCGGTCAGCCTGCGCAGCCGCTTCAACCACCGGCAGACCGCCCTGCTCAACCACGCCCTGCGCAACAACGGCACCGAATACCGCGTCGACGCCCACCAGCGCTCGCACAACGTCGTCTACCAGACCGCCCGCAGCGACCTGCTGAGCCTCCACGAACTGGGGCTGCTGATCAAGACGAAACAGGGGAATGCTTACGTTTTCTATGCACCGGAGAATCTGCGCGAGCTGCTGGCGGAGCTGGCGAAAACCTGAGCTCAGTAGGTCCAATCCTCGTGCCGGACCGGCAAGCGGTTCAGCGCATCCCGCACCTGCCGCCAATGCGGCAGGAAGCCCTCCATCAGGCTGGCGAAGCGGGCGTTATGGGTCGGTTCGAGCAGGTGCGTCAGCTCATGGACGACGATGTACTCCAGGCATTCCGGCGGTTTCTTGGCGAGGTCAGTGTTCAGGCGGACGTGACCGGCGACAGGGTTGCAACTACCCCAACGGGTGCGCATGCGCTGCACGAAAATCTTCCCGGCTTCCACGCCAATCAGCGGCTGCCATTTTTCCAGCAGGGCCGGCACGGCCTGCCTGATCTGTTCGCGGTACCAGGCATCGAGGATTTCCTGGCGCCGCGCCGCGTCGCACCCCGGCCGCACCTGCAGCAGCAGGCTGCTGTGGCCAAGCTCAACGGCCGGCGCCGCCTCCCTCTCGACGACCTTCAGCAGATAACGCTTGCCCCAGACGTAATGGCTTTCCCGGTCGAGGAATTCGCGTGGCGTTTCGCGCTCCTGGGCGAGGATCTTCCGCTGCTGGCGTTTGATCCAGGCCAGTTTGGCGATGGCGAAGAGACGGATGGTTTCCAGTTCCATGCCCGCCGGTGCAGCTATCCGCACCCGCCCATCCGGTGGATAGACACTCAGATGCACATGCTTGATGGCCTTGCGCACGACTTCCGCGCGGAAGTCGCCGAGGTCTAGCGTCGCCTTCATCAGTACTCGGCCTGCGCCTTGACGATCAGGAAGACGCGTTCGACCAGCTCGATGTCCTTCAGCACCGCGTACAAGGCCTGCTTGATGATGTTTTCCTTCGGCACGCTGCCCCGCCAGCCGTCCGGCCGGTGCTGCCTGACCGCCTCGTCCAGGCGCAGGACCAGCGCCAGCGCCGGCTCGGTCCCGCCGTAGCCGGCCGGTTGTTCGGCAAGCGTCTGCGCCGGCACAAAATCCTTCAGGTTGTTGTACAGGGCGCGCTTGCCCGGCGTATCCAGCCTGGCCGGCAGATCGCCTGCATTGCCCTGGTGCACGCGGGCGGCGAGTTCGGCGATGCGCTTCAGGTAGTCCTCGTACTCGACGGCCTTTTCCCGGCGCAGGCGGATGATCTCGTCGAGCAGCGCCGACATTCTGGCAAAGTAGGCCGGGTCGGTCAGGCTTTCCTTGATGATCTTGCTGCGCACGTTGTTCTCGATGGTCTCGGCCACCGCGTCGCGATTGCCCTTGAGCCCGCCCAGTTCGTCGGCGATGGTGGCGGCGATGCCGCTGCGGACGATCAGGTCGAGCAAGCCCAGGCCGTCAAAGGGCGAAATCTTGCGCGGCTCGTCGGCCTGGATGTAGGTGTCGATCAGGTGGCGCATGTCGGCCTCGTAAGGCTTCAGGTCCAGCGTCTCACCACTTGCCTTGCGGATGATCTCGCGCAGGTCCACGTAATCCTTGACCTGGCGCTGGATGTTGCCAGCCTGCGCCGCCGTGTAGCCGGCGCCTGCCATCTCGTCGCCGATATTGGCGTAGGCCCGTAGCAGCGCCACCACCGCCTTGTAAAACTGCACCCGGCGCGGCTCGTGCGCCTTCAGATCGCCGGCCACTTCGGTATTGCCGCAGAAGTAATGGATGTATTGCAGCGTCTCGCGCGGCGGCGGCACCGGTTCGCATAGCAGGGCCAGCGCTTCCAGCGCGTCGTCCAGGGTTTCCCGCCCGAGCGTCAGGCGGTCCTTGAGCAGCACCTCCGGATCGGCACCGCCGGCGCTGCGGTCCAGCTCCGACGAATAGACGGCGATGGCGTTCTCCACCGTCTTGAACAAGTCCTTGTAATCGACGATGTAGCCGAAATCCTTGTCGTCGCCGTCGAGCCGGTTGGTGCGGCAGATCGCCTGGAAAAGGCCATGATCCTGCATCGACTTGTCGATGTAGAGATAGGTGCAGGGCGGCGCGTCGAAGCCGGTGAGCAGCTTGTCCACCACCACCAGCAACTTCATGCTGGCCGGTTCCCTGACGAACAGCGCCTTGGCCCGTTCCTCGTAGGTTTCGGTCTTGCTCAGGCCGGGCTTGGCCACGACATCGGCGAGCAGCGCGTTATAGGTGTGGTAGATGAACTGGCGGTCGGTCTCGGAATTGGCGCCGGTTTCCTCCAGCGTCACATCCTTCGCCTGCGGGTTGTACGAGGTGACCACCGCGCAGCGCCCCTTGAACGGCGTCTTCTCGAACAGCGTGAAATACTTGCAGGCCTCGTGGATGCTCGCCGCCACCAGGATGGCGTTGCCGCGTTCGCTGGACAGGCGCGGCTTGAGGCTGAAATCGAAGATGATGTCGGCGACCACCCGCTCCATGCGCGAGCGCGAACTCAAGACCCGCTGCATGGTGCCCCAGGTTTTCTTCAGCTCGTCCTTCTGCCAGTCGTTGAGCCCCTTGGTCCGCGCCTCGAACCACTGGTCGATGCGCTCGCTCGAGCTCAGGCGCTGGTCGATGTCGCGCGCCTCATAGACCAGATCGAGGACGACGCCGTCGTCCACCGCCTCGCTGAACTTGTAGGTGTGCATGTAGCCGCCGAAGACCTCCAGGCTGGTCGCCTTGTCCTGCTTCAGCAATGGCGTGCCGGTAAAGCCGATGAACAGCGCGTTCGGTAGCAGCGCCTTCATCACCCGGTGCAGCTTACCGCTCTGCGTGCGATGGCATTCGTCGACGAAAACGAACAGCTCGCCTACCGCCGGGCTCGGCTGGGCCTGCAGTTCCTTGATGAAACCCTCGAAGTCGTCCACGTCCTTGCGCCCGAACTTGTGCACCAGCGAGCAGAGCAGGCGCGGCCTGGCCTGCCCGAGCTGGGTCATCAGGTCACGGCCGCTGCTGCTGCGGTGGATGGTCTCGCCGGCCTCGGTGAATACCCGCTGAATCTGCTTGTCCAGCTCGTCGCGGTCGGTGACGATGACCACCCGCGCCTGCGGCTTGTTTTCCAGCAGCCACTTGGCCAGCAGCACCATCAAGATGCTCTTGCCGGCGCCCTGGGTGTGCCAGATGATGCCGCCCTGCCGGCGTCCGACCTGCGCCTGTGCCGCCTTGATGCCGAAATACTGGTGCACCCGCGGCAGCTTCTTGATGCCGCCATCGAAGAGCACGAAATCGTGGATCAGTTCGAGCAGCCGGCGCCGCTCGCAGAGTTTGAGCAGGTACTTGTCGAGCTTGAAACGACGGTTGTCGTCCTCGTCTTCCTTCCATTTCAGGAAGTACTTTTCCTCGGTGCCGACAGTACCGTACTGCAGCCCTTCCGAATCGTTGCCGGCAAAGACGAACTGCAGCGTGCTGAAGAACCAGGCATTGAACTCGGGCAACTGGTTGGAAAGGTTCTGGCGGATGCCGTCGCCGATGCTGACCCGGCTGTTCTTCAACTCCAGCACGGCGATGGCTAGCCCGTTCAGGTAAAGCACCAGGTCCGGCCGCCGCTCGTGGCCCCCCTTCAGCGTCACCTCCTCGGCCAGCGCGAAATCGTTGCTCTCCGGCGTCGCCCAATCGACCAGATGCACCGTCTCGGTCACCCGGCCGGCCTCCACCTTGACCGGCACGCCGTAGCGCAACAACTGGTACACCGCCTCGTTGTTGGCGTACAGCGTGCGGTTGGGATTGCCGGCCTCGCTGCGCAGCTTGTGCAACGCGGCGCTGACCTGCGCCGGCGTGTTGCCGCGACGGACCAGCCAGTCGCTCAGCAGGCCCTCCTCGACATTGCTGTTGCCGGCCCGCTCGCTCCAGTCGCCCAGGAAACGGTAGCCCAGCTCCTCCGTGAAGAGCCTGATGACGCGTTCCTGCGTCGCGCGTTCCGGTTTGCCGATGCCGGTCATTTTTTGCGCCCTCAGTTCTTGTCGGCGACGACTTCACCAAACGACAGATCGTTCTGCGGGCTGCGTGGCGGCCAGTCGCCCGCTGCCTTGCGCTCCTCGAACCAGCGGTGCATGGCGGCATCCTCAACCGCATATTCGCCCCGCGCCGATTTCCAGACCAAGGCCGGCATCCGCTCACGCAGCGATTCCAGGGCCTTCTGCGCCTTTGCCGAACTCACCGTTTCTCCGGTCTGCGCCCGATAGAACTTCAGCGCCTCGGCGTCGTAAGGACGAAAGCGTGGCCCCTGTTCCAGCATGCGCCAGAGTACCGCCTGCTCCAGCGGCCGGAGCCCGAGGAAATCCGATTCCATCTGAAGCTGATCATCCCGCTGGCGCTGCAAGGCGGCTTCCAGCATGGCCAGTTCAAAACGTCCCTCATATTGGGAAAGAGGACTCAAGGCTTGCCCCAGCGCTTCCATGAAAAATTGCGGGCGATTGCCGAAACCCTCGAAGGCACGGTACAGCGCCCCTCGATCCACCGGTCGCAAGTCCGGCCGCTGAGTCTCGATCCGCTCGGCAATGAAGTCGATGAAGGCCTGATCGAGCAAGGGCATGCGCTGTATCTGCGAACCGTAGAACGGGGCCCCGTTGGAATTGACTAGCCGCAACAATTTGTCCCGGTCCGAACCCGACATCACCAGCATGAGGTTAACCGCCGCTGGTGCATTCAATTGGTCGCGTGCCGACTTCAAGGCCGTCATCGCGTTCTCGCCGGCCTCGCTGGTCAGCGCATGCTGGGCTTCATCAATGACCAGCGCCACCGGTTTTTCTGCGGTTTCGTGCAAGGCGCGCAAGGCGTCCACCAAAGTCAGACCATCGATCTTGCCGATGCGGCTGGTGTCGACCTGCAACCAGCCCGCCAGATTCAGCTTTTCCACCCCCGCTTCCTTGGCCAGCCTGGCCACCCTGCCCAGATGCGGCTGCAGGGCGCGCCCGATCGCCTCGGCGATCAATGCCCCCGGATCCCGAGCCAGATCGGCCCACAAATCGACATAGACGGGCACGATCCCCGCCCGCTCCAAGGCCGGCAACAGGTCTCCGCGCAGAAAAGTGGTCTTGCCGGTACGCCGCGGTGCCGCCAGAAAAAGCCCATTGTGCGCATCGCTGAAAACCGCCTTGCCTTGCAGTGTGCTGACCAGTTCATCCGCCAGGGCGGTGCGCGGGAAGGAGACCAGGCTCATGATTATCCTCTTTTATCTTCGAAAAGATAATTTATCAATTTGCGGATAATAGACGATAAAATTCTGTTGGCAAATCAAATGTTCGGAGTTCACCTACCAAATGTTCGGACCTCCCCGGTCAAATGTTCGGACCTCGACCGCCATTTGTTCAGAGTTCACCTTGCACTCCGGGCAAAGTACAACTCAAGCCTCCCCGAACAAGTCCACGCTACGCGCGATTGCCTGCGCGATGTGAGCGTCCGAGAAAATCTCGCGTTCCAGCTTCCTCCGCCACTCCGGATCGGCCGCAATCAACTGCCTGACCGCGTCCACGCTGACCTGCCGACCCGAGCGCCGGATTTCGACCATGGCCATGTCCACCGTCGCCAGCAGTTCCAGCGCTTCGGTTTTCTCGTAATGGAACTGCGCCAGCCAGGTACGCAGTTCTGGACCGTGCCACTTTTCCACATAAGCCTCGGCTTCCGCCAGCTTGGCACCGGCCATCAAGCCCTCGTACTGGCCGTTGTGGACACTGCGCACGTAGCCCCGCTTCAAGGCGATGCCCTCGCCGCCTTCATAGCGCGTCTTATGGTTGTAGGGGCCGGCGGCCTTCTTCAGGTAGCCCTCGGCGATGCCTTCGTTACGGCGATGCAGCAGGTAGAGCAGCTTGGTCCGCCGCACCCGCGCCAGCGGAAACTTCTCGCTGCCGAACATGCCGGCCAACATCCCGAGCAATGCCGCTTCCTCGAACTGCACATTGTGCGGCCGGGCTGGCGGCGGCGGTTCGACCGGTGTCGCGGGAAAGGGCAGCACCGTTGCCGACGGCGACAGCAGGCGAATCCGCCCGGTCAGCAGTTCCTGCATCATGCCCTGCTTGATGGCACGGGCCTTGGTCAATCGGGTTTCGACGGCGGCGATGTCGGCGTCCATGTCGGCGAGGACTTGGGCGATGGCGGTTTGCTCTTCTTGTTCTGGACAAACAATCTCAACAGATTCAATGGTACGAGCATTCAAGCTGGGTACCCCAGAAGCCTCGTTGTATTGCATCCAGTCGATCAGGCAAAACCAGTAATAAAGAAACTTGGCACTGTTCGGCGCCTTAATTTCTGAGTAAAAAAGCGTATCTACTGTCCAAAATGGGACTTCCATGAACTGGGGTTGGTTAATGGTTCCCTTCCGGCCAATTAACACCGATGGTTTGTCGTACAGAAATTTACTTGCCAACCCAATTTGTCCCCCAGAAGCGAGTATTGGATAGGGACCATCAATACTCTCGACTTCGTTCTGCGACCTGCCATGCCGTATTGAGAGAAGATCGCCCAAGGGCTTCTTTCCCCATTCCCCTGCAAACCCCGGCAAGCGACGCTGGGCGGTGAGGAGTTCCTGCATCGCGCCTTGCTTGATCTGGTGCTTCTTGGCGAGTAGTTGTTCCAGCGATTCGATCAGCGCATCGGCATCGCTCAGGGCGGTAGCGATGGCTTGTTGCTCGTTTACTGTTGGCGGCGCCGGAATTTGATACGACCGGAGAATTCCAAGATTCGTGTGAGGTACACCAGTCTGAATAGCGCTATCAAATATCTGCCTTTGCCCGCCTGGGCTAGAAAAATACTGAAAAACGTACCCAACACTAACCAAATTGGTGTTGAGTGAAAGCTTCATTTGGCTCTGCGACACAACATATTCGCTGTAAGGTTCAGGCGGAACTATCGACACCTGCCCAAGCGTTCCTCGCTGCGTAAACACAAGGTCACCAGGTTTTGCCAAATTAGCTTGTAACTGCTTTGCCTTTTGATTCGAAACAAAAACAAAATCACCGGATACATAACCTTTCCCCATGTTTTGCCCCCGTATAACTGGTACACCAGCCAGGACATAGTCCTTTGAGACAAGGTCTGAACCAAATGGGCCGCCTACGATTGCGTTGGGACGGCTTTCAACTATCTGGGCGACAAATAGGCAATTCCAGTCTGTTGGGACATCCCCAAGCTCAGTCTGCTTGAACCCGGCCCCCACCAGATACTTCGCGCTAGGCTCCCTCACTTCCATGCGAACCCCATCTTTTCCAGATGCGCGGCGACGCGGGATTCGAGTTCGTCGGCGCGGGCGTTCAAGGCCTGCAGCGGCGTGGCGTAGCGCTCGGCCAGTTCCCGCAGGCGTTGGCTCAGGGCCTGGCTGACGCGTTCGATTTCGGCGTGCAGGGTGGCTTCCAGCGTCGCCAGCCATTTGCGGTCCACCACCAGGGTCTGGATTTCGGCGGCGCTCAGTTGCGGGTAGCGGGCGTAGGCGGCGGCGTCGAGGGCGGCAGCGGCTTCCTTGCTGCGCTTTTTCAGCTCGCTTTCGTCGGCGGCGAGCTTGAGCCAGGTTTTCAGCACTTTCAGCTCGTCGACCGCGGACTTTTCCTCGCCGCTGTCCCGGATCTCGCGGATGCGGTCGCGGACGGCGGCGGCGTTGATCCTGTCGAAGCCGGCAAAAACCTCGTCCTCGCCGGCGTGTTCTTCTTCCAGTTCGGCAAGCTGGCCGGCGATGCCTTCCAGTTCGGCATCGAGCGCGTCGAGGGCGGCCTGCTCGGCGGCGAGGTATTCGGCGACGATCAGCGGTTTGGGCAGCAGGTCGCAGGCCCAGCCTTTGTCCTTTTCCTTGCCCTGCTTGCTGGTTTCGATGATGCGGTAGGTGGGCGCCTGCCAGCCGTCGGCGCTGATCAGGTAGGCGTCGTCCTGCAGGGTCGCCGCCCAGTAGTCCAGCAGGTGCTGGTAGAGGTCGTAGGCATCGACCAGCGGCTTGTCCTGGTAGTGGGCGAGCAGGCTTTCGCCCAGTTCGACGATCAGTTCCTTGGGGTGAAAGCCGGCTTGCAGGGCTTTCAGGCGCGGTGCCCAGACTTGCCGCCAGGCGGCGAAATGGGCGTTCATGCCGGCGAGGAAGGCGGCGAACTGCGGGTGTTCCTGGATGCGCCGCTTGATCTCGGCGGGCGTTCCCCGGAGTTGCAGGTAGCCGGGGCGTAACTCGGCAAAGAGGGCGTCGCGCAGTTGCGGGCAGACCGCCCAGTAGGCGGCGAGCGCGTCGATGTCGGCGGCCGGGATGCCGCCCTTGAGGTGGGCTTCGATGTCCTGCCGGTCCTCGGCCTGGCTGGCGTCGATGTAGCGCGGCAGGTTGAGGTTGTAGTCGTTGTTCTCGATCTCGTCGAAGCCGACCAGGCGGGCGTAACGGGGATCGCTGCCGTCCTGGCGGGTGAAGGTATCGACGATGCGGTGGATGTCCTGCTCGCGCAGCCGGTTCTTGGGACCGTCCTTGGCGTAGCCCTGACTGGCGTCGATCATGAAGATGCCCTTCCTGGCGGCGGCGTCTTCCTTGTCGATGAGCAGGATGCAGGCGGGGATGCCGGTCCCGTAGAAGAGGTTGGCCGGCAGGCCGATGATGCCCTTGAGGTAGCCGCGGCGGACCAGGTTGCGGCGGATTTCGGCTTCGGCGTTGCCCCGGAAGAGGACGCCGTGCGGCAGGATGCAGGCGCCCTTGCCGTTGGGCTTGAGGGAACGGACGATGTGCAGCAGGTAGGCGTAGTCGCCCTGCTTGGCCGGCGGCACGCCGAAGCCTTCAAAACGCTCGAAGGGATCGTTGAGGGCGTCGAGCCCGTTGCTCCAGCGCTTGTCGGAAAACGGCGGATTGGCGACAACGTAGTCGAAGGTCTTGAGCAGTTCATGATTCCGCTCGTCGCGGTACTTGGGATCGGTCAGGGTGTTGCCCTGCATGATGACCGCCGTCGGGTTGTCGTGCAGGATCATGTTCATGCGCGCCAGGCCGCTGGTGGCGGCGTCCTTCTCCTGGCCGTAGAGGTTGACGTCGGCCTTGGCCTCGTCGCCGACCTTGAGCAGCAGCGAGCCGGAACCGCAGGTCGGGTCATAGACGGTGGTGGCGTTGCTGGTGGCGGCACTGCCGATGCCGAGAATCCTGGCCATGATGCGGCTGACTTCGGCCGGCGTGTAGAACTGCCCCTTGCTCTTGCCCGACTCGCTGGCGAAGTGGCGCATCAGGTATTCGTAGGCGTCGCCGAGGATGTCGTCGCCGTCGGCGCGGTTTTTCGAAAAATCCAGCGCCTTGTTCTCGAAGATGGCGATCAGGTTGCCGAGGCGCTCGACTTTTTCCTTGCCGCTGCCTAGCTTCACGTCGTCGTTGAAGTCCGGCATCTCGGAAAGCTTGTTGGCCTCGGCAAGCGGTCCGACGATCTTCTTGTTGATCTGGTCGCCGATGTCGCTCTTGCCCTTCAGCGCCACCATGTCGGCGAAGGAGGCGCCGGCCGGAATGACGATGGGCGCGAAGGGCTGGCCGGCGTACTTGTCGGAAACGTACTTGATGAACAGCATCACCAGCACGTAATCCTTGTACTGGCTGGCATCCATGCCGCCGCGCAACTCGTCGCAGGAAGCCCAGAGGGAGGAGTAAAGCTCGGATTTCTTGATGGCCATCAATGGTGCGTTTCAGGTTCGTGAACGAATCATCATCGCCGGCACCAGCCGGAAAAAAGAGAAGGCCCCACGCGGGGGCCTTCTCCTCGTTGAACGGGGCGTTAGCCGCCGGTCAGATGTCGATTCGCGCGTTAAGGGCGTTATTCTCGATGAATTCACGCCGGGGTTCCACGTTTTCGCCCATCAGCGTGGTGAAGATCTCGTCGGCGGCGATCGCGTCGTCGATCTGCACGCGCAGCAGGCGGCGGACCTTGGGGTCCATCGTGGTTTCCCAGAGTTGTTCCGGGTTCATTTCGCCAAGACCTTTGTAGCGCTGCTTGGCGATGCCGCGTTCGACTTCGTTGAGCAGCCACTTCATGGCGTCGCCGAAGTTGCTGGCGACCTGTTTCTTCTCGCCGCGGGCCATGACGCCGCCGTTGCCGAAGAGGTCGGCGAGGGTTTCGGCGGTGCGCTTGAGCTGCATGAAGTCACCGGAGAGCAGCAGGTCTTCGTCGATCAGGCCGACCTTGAGGTTGCCGTGGTGCATGCGCTCGACGCGCAGGATCCAGCGTTCCTGGATGTCGTCGAACTTGGGCACCATGCGGGTGCCGGCGGGGATGCGGGCGGCGATCAGTTCGGCGCTGGCGCGGGCCTTTTCCTCGCTGGAGAGATCGACGGCAATGTTGTGGCGGACGATGGCTTGCAGGACTTCCGGATTCACCAGGTGGGCGAGGCGTTCGATGATCGCTTCGGTGGCGAGCCAGGAACGGGCCAGGCCTTCCAGGGCGGGGCCACTGATCGGGTTGCCGGCGGTCGGCTGAAGCACGGCTTCATCCAGCGCCATGTTGAGCAGGAACTGGTTGTATTCGAGGTCGTCCTTGAGGTAGCGCTCGGTTTTGCCGTGCTTGACCTTGTACAGCGGCGGCTGGGCGATGTAGACGTAGCCGCGCTCGATCAGCTCGGGCATCTGGCGGTAGAGCAGCGTCAGCAGCAGGGTGCGGATGTGGGCGCCGTCGACGTCCGCGTCGGTCATGATGATGACGCGGTGGTATCTGAGCTTCTCGACGTTGAAGTCGTCCTTGCCAATGCCGGTGCCGAGCGCGGTGATCAGGGTGACGATCTGCTCGGACGAAATCAGCTTGTCGAAGCGCGCCTTCTCGACGTTGAGTACCTTGCCGCGCAGCGGCAGGATCGCCTGGAACTTGCGGTCGCGGCCCTGCTTGGCAGAGCCGCCGGCGGAGTCACCCTCGACGATGTAGATTTCGCACTGCGCCGGGTCTTTTTCCTGGCAGTCGGCGAGCTTGCCGGGCAGGCCGACGCCGTCGAGCACACCTTTACGACGGGTCATTTCGCGGGCGCGGCGGGCGGCTTCACGGGCGCGCGAGGCTTCGACGATCTTGCCGCAGATGGTCTTGGCGTCGATCGGGTTCTCGAGCAGGAAGTCGGCCAGCTTTTGCGCCACGACTTCCTCGACCGCCGGCCGCGCCTCGCTGGAGACCAGCTTCATCTTGGTCTGCGAGGCGAACTTGGGATCGGGCATCTTCACCGAGAGTACGCAGGCCAGACCTTCGCGCATGTCGTCGCCGGCAATCTCGACCTTGGCCTTCTTGGCGATCTCGTTTTCGTCGATGTACTTGTTGATGACGCGGGTCATCGCGGCGCGCAGGCCGGTCAGGTGGGTGCCGCCGTCGGACTGCGGAATGTTGTTGGTGAAGCAGAGCACCTGTTCCTGGTAGGAATCGTTCCACTGCATCGCCACTTCGACGCCGATCGTGACGCCGTCGCCGCCGACCTTGGCTTCGCCGGTCGAGTAGAAGATTTTCGGATGCAGGACGCTCTTGCTGCGGTTGATGTATTCGACGAAGCTCTGTACGCCGCCGGCAAAGGCGAACAGTTCGTCCTTGCCGGAACGCTGGTCGACCAGGCGGATGCTGACGCCGTTGTTGAGGAAGGACAGCTCGCGCAGGCGCTTGGCGAGAATTTCGTAGTGGAATTCGACGTGGCCGAAGATTTCCTCGTCGGCCAGGAAGTGCACTTCGGTGCCGCGCTTTTCGGTATCGCCGAGGATTTTCAGCGGCGAAACCTCGAAGCCGTCGCGCTGTTCGAGGACGCGGTCGATCGGCACACCGCGGTTGAATTCGATGAAATGTTTCTTGCCGTCGCGCCGGATGGTCAGGCGCAGCCACTTGGACAGCGCATTGACGCAGGAGACGCCGACGCCGTGCAGGCCGCCGGAGACCTTGTACGAGTTCTGGTTGAACTTGCCGCCGGCGTGCAGCTCGGTCAGCGCGATTTCGGCGGCCGAACGCTTGGGCTCGTGCTTGTCGTCCATCTTGACGCCGGTCGGGATGCCGCGGCCGTTGTCGATGACCGAAATCGAGTTGTCGGTGTGGATGGTGACGATGATGTCGTCGCAATGCCCGGCCAGGGCTTCGTCGATCGAGTTGTCGACGACTTCGAAGACCAGGTGGTGCAGGCCGGTGCCATCGGAGGTATCGCCGATGTACATGCCCGGGCGCTTGCGCACGGCCTCCAGGCCTTCGAGGATCTGGATGCTGGATTCGCCGTAAGCCGGCGAGGCGCTTTGCGGGACGTTCTCTTCACTCATTGTTCTGGGTTCCACATGAAACGATGCCGGCCCGCCGGGTGGGCGGGCCGGTTGATGCAAAAAGGTCTGGCGCGTCAGATACGCATCGGCATGACCACGTACTTGAAGCGGTCGTTACCGGGGACGCTGATCAGGGCGCTGGAGTTGGCGTCGTTGAAGCTCCACTGGATTTCTTCGGCATGCACGTTGTTCAGCACGTCGAGCAGGTAACCCACGTTGAAGCCGACATCGATGGTATCGCCCGCGTACTGTACCTCGATTTCTTCCTGGGCTTCTTCCTGTTCGGCGTTGGCGGCGATCAGACGCAGGCTGTTTTCGCCGAGAACGACGCGCACGCCGCGGAATTTCTCGTTGGTCAGGATGGCGGCACGCTGCATCGCCTGGACCAGCAACTGCCGCGACACGCTCATGTGATTGCGCAGGCTGGGCGGAATCACCCGTTCGTAATCCGGGAACTTGCCGTCGATCAGCTTGGAGACGAGGACGATGTTGCCGAAGGAGAAACGGACCTGACTGGGCGCCAGCGAGATGTTCAGCGCGTCGTCGGTATCGACCAGCAAGCGGTTCAGTTCGAGCACCGTCTTGCGCGGCAGGATCATTTCCTGACGCGGCAGTTCGGTTTCCAGCTCGACGCTGGCGAAAGCCAGGCGGTGGCCGTCGGTGGCGACGGCGCGCAGCTCGCGGCCATCGACCTGGAGCAGCAGGCCGTTCAGGTAGTAGCGCACGTCCTGCGCCGCCATCGCGTACTGGGTCTTCGCCAGCAACTGGCGGAAGGCCTTCTGCGACAGCGAGAAATGCCGGGTTTCGCCTTCGCTCAGCGTCATCCGCGGGAAATCGTCGGCCGGCAGGGTCTGCAGGTTGAAGCGGCTCTTGCCGCCCTTGACCTGCAGGCGCTTGTCTTCGAGATTGACGGTGATCTCGGTGCTGTCCGGCAGTGAGCGCAGGATGTCCTGCAGCTTGCGGGCGCCGACGGTAACCGCGCCATCGCCGTCGCCGCCTTCGCAAATGGCGGTGGTGGTGATCTGGATTTCGATATCCGTAGCCAGCAGGGTCAGCTGATTACCCTTCTTTTCCAGCAGAACGTTGGAAAGGATGGGCAGCGTGTGACGACGTTCGACAATACCCGAGACCGACTGCAACGGAGCCAGAAGCGTGTCTCTTTGGCTTTTTATAAGAACCATAAATTAAATTCCTTTGTTTACGATATCAGGAACAGTTCTGTGGATAACTTAAAAACATCGTTTTTATTCAGCAACCTGCAGAAAAAATTCAGGTCTTGGAAAGCCTCTGGATTGGCTGTGGATGAAATCCGGATAATTTTCCCACAAAGCGCAAAAGTCGGCTTCATCCCCAGTTCGCCTACAGTTTACCCACAGGGTTGTCGACAGCCTCATCCCTTGAGTACCTGCAGCAGTACGTGGAGGTCGTGGTTCAGTTCGTTGTCCTTGGCGCGCAGGCTGTCGATCGTCTTTACCGCGTGAATGACCGTGGTGTGATCGCGCCCACCGAAAGCATCGCCGATTTCCGGGAAGCTGTGGCTGGTGACTTCGCGGCATAGCCACATCGCCACCTGGCGCGGCCGGGCAATCGCCCGCGTACGCTTCTTGGAGAAGAATTCGGCGACCTTGATCTTGTAATAGTCGGAGACGGTCTTCTGGATGTAGTCGATGCCGACGTTGCGCACCGAACCGATGACGTCCTTGAGCGCTTCCTTGGCCAGGTCGAGGGCGATGGCACGACCGTGGAAGGAGGAATAGGCGAGCACCTTCTTCAGTGCCCCTTCCAGCTCGCGCACATTGGAACGCAGATGCTTGGCGATGAAGAAGGGAACCTCGTCGTCGAGCTGGATGCCTTCCGCCTCCGCCTTCTTCTTCAGGATGGCGACGCGCATTTCCAGTTCCGGCGGCTCGATCTGCACCGTCAGCCCCCAGTCGAAGCGGGTCACCAACCGGTCGTCGAGACCGTTGATGTCCTTCGGATAGGTATCGCAGGTGATGATGATCTGCTTCCTGGCTTCGATCAGCGCGTTGAACAGGAAGAAGAACTCCTCCTGCGAACGGTTCTTGCCGTTGAAGAACTGCACGTCGTCGAGCAGCAGCACATCGAGCGAACGGTAGGTGCGCTTGAAGGTGTCGAAGGACTTCTGCTGGTAGGCGCGGACGACGTCGGAGTAATAATCCTCGGCATGCACGTAGCGGACGATCTTCTCCGGATTGTCGCGGACGATGTGGTTGCCGATGGCATGAATCAGGTGGGTCTTGCCGAGACCGGCGCCGCCGTAGATGAACAACGGGTTGTAGGCGCCACCCGGGTTGTTGGCAACCTGCACGGCGGCGGCCCGGGCCAGATCGTTGGCGCGGCCGACCACCAGGTTGTCGAAGGTGAAATTGGAGAACAGCCGCGATTTCTCGTAAACCGAAGCCACCTTGCTGCGTGCTGCGGGTGGCGCTGCTTCGGGCACGGCAACTGCCGGTACCGCTGGCGCGCCGCCGGCAGAAGGGCTGGCGCTCGGGGCGCGGCTGGCCGCCGGTTTGCCACTGCCGATCACCAGCGAGATGTTGACCGGCGCCGAAAAGAAGGTTGCGCCGTAGTCCTCGATGCGTGACAGATAGCGGTCACGTACCCATTTCAGGATGAAGCCGTTCGGCGCGATCAGGCGCAATCCGTCTTCCAGTGCCGTGCTCTCACCTTCCAGGCGCAATGGCTTGATCCAGGTATTGAACTGCTGCGCTGGCAGTTCCTGTTCGAAGCGCTGCAAACAGGATTCCCAGAAACCAGTCATTGAAGGAAAAACTCCATGCCCCACTGCCACCGTCATGGTGATCAGTTTTATTAATTCTATGATTGGAAATCGGATTTCCAATGAAATCGGCGGCTGGTCGGCCGCCGAACGAGGGCTAATTCTACTCCCCCGGCCACAGGTTATCCACAGCGTCAGCAAATAATTCAAGTTGACAGCAGTGGTCCAAACAAGGTGTAATCACGCGTTTTTCTCCGCTCACTCAAGGAATTACGACATGAAACGCACGTATCAACCTTCGGTCGTGCGCCGCAAGCGCACCCATGGCTTCCTGGTCCGTTCGCGCACCAAGGGCGGCCGTGCAGTCCTCGCTGCCCGCCGTGCCAAGGGCCGCAAGCGTCTGGCCGTTTAATACCGGACTATCGGCGAGGTGGCTGCAAGCTTCGCCAGACGCTATCGCCTGACCAAAACGGATGAGTATTCATCCGTTTTTGGTTTCCGGAAGGCCATTCGCGGCAACTGGCTGATGCTGCATTATCTGCCGCGGCCGGAAGGCGATATCGATGCCCGGCTCGGTCTGGTCATCGGCAAGAAACTGCTCAAGCGGGCGGTCGATCGCAACCGGGTGAAACGCATCGTGCGCGAACAGTTTCGTCTGCGTCGATCCGCCCTGCCGGTCTGCGACCTGATCGTCAGGCTGGCGACCAAGCCATTACCACTTGACGGCAAGGCCATCGCTGCCGACATCAATGCGCTTTTCGACCGTCTGTGCCGGCCGCGCGCAAAAAGGGAAAGTGCATGAAGATGCTCCTCATCGCACTGGTTCGTTTCTATCAGTACGCCATCAGTCCGCTTTTCGGACGACGTTGCCGCTACTTTCCCACCTGTTCCGAATATACGGTCGATGCGATCCGCAAGTACGGCGCCATCAAGGGCGGCTGGCTCGGCATCAAACGTATTTTCCGTTGTCACCCCTGGCATCCGGGCGGGTATGATCCCGTACCCTGAACCCCCAACAAATCACGTAGGCAGCCCATGGATACTCGACGCCTGATACTGGTCATGATCTTCGCCTTCTCCAGCTTCATGCTGTGGGAAAACTGGCAGCAGTACAAGCAGCCGAAACCGGCAACCAGCGCGCCGGTAGCAAGCGCCCCAGCGACCGGCGGCAGCGCTGCGCCGACGCCTTCAGTCAACCTGCAGGCGGGTGCCGTCGCGGTTGCGACTGCGCCGGCAGCGGCAGCACAAAACAATGCCGCCAGCTTCGTCGTCGAAACCGATCTGATCAAAGCCAGCATTTCCACTCAGGGTGGCGACCTGCTTGGTCTGGAACTGAAGAAGTACAAGGAAAGCGATAACAAGGAAAGCAATTTCCACCTGTTCGACGCCAAGCATCAATATGCCGCCCAGAGTGGCCTGATCGGCGATGGCCTGCCCAATCACCGCAGCCTGTTCCACCGTGTGGACGGCCCGCTGCAACTCGCCGATGGCAACAACGAACTGAAGATTCGCCTCGAAGCCGACGGTCCGCAAGGCGTCCGCGTCGCGAAGATCCTGACCTTCAAGCGTGGGTCCTACCTGATTGATGTTGCTTGGGAGATCACCAACGGTTCCGACAAGCCGCTGGCCCCGCACGCCTATTTCCAGATCCAGCGCGACAGCGCCGAACCTGGCGGCAGCAACATGATGATGCAGACCTTCACCGGTCCCGCCGTCTATACCGAAGCCGACAAGTACCAGAAGGTGAAATTCGGCGATATCGCCGACAACAAGGCCAAATTCGCCAAGACCGCCGACAACGGCTGGCTGGCGATGGTCCAGCACTACTTCGTCGCCGCCTGGGTGCCGGCCCAGGGCGTGCAGCGTGAGTTCTACATGCGCAAGATCGATGGCAGCAACCTCTACCAGACCGGCATCATCCTGCCGGTCAGCGCGATTGGCCCGGGTACCAGCACCATGGTCAACACCACCCTGTTCGCCGGTCCGCAGGAACAAGCGGCGCTCAAGGCCGTCGCCCCGGGGCTCGATCTGGTCGTCGATTACGGCTGGCTGACGGTGATCGCCGCGCCGATCTTCTGGGCGCTGCAGTTCATCCATGGCCTGGTCGGCAACTGGGGCTGGGCCATCGTCCTCCTGACGGTGGCGATCAAGGCCGCCTTCTTCCCGCTGTCGGCCGCCTCCTACAAGTCGATGGCCAAGATGCGCGTGGTCTCGCCGCGCCTGATGCAGTTGAAGGAGCGCTACGGCGACGACAAGGCCCGTCTGAACCAGGAAATGATGAAGCTGTATCAGACCGAGAAGATCAATCCGCTCGGCGGCTGCCTGCCGATTCTGGTGCAGATTCCGGTCTTCATCGCCCTCTACTGGGTACTGCTCGGCGCCGTCGAGATGCGCGACGCGCCGTGGATCGGCTGGATCACCGACCTCGCGTCGGCCGACCCCTATTACATCCTGCCGGTGATCATGATCGTCTCGATGATCATCCAGATGAAGCTCAACCCGACGCCGCCGGACCCGATCCAGGCCAAGGTGATGATGGCCATGCCCTTCATCTTCGGCATCATGTTCCTCTGGTTCCCGGCCGGTCTGGTCCTCTACTGGGTGGTCAACAACATCCTGTCGATCGCCCAGCAATGGCAGATCACGCGCATGATGGAAGCCGGTGGCAAGGCGGCCAACGACGCGAAAGCCTGAGGTGTGAAACAGGACACCATCGCCGCCATCGCCACGGCCCCCGGCCGTGGCGGAGTGGGCGTCATCCGCATTTCGGGCAGCAACTTGCTGCCCTTTGCTTTTGCACTGACCGGCAAGACGCCCAAGGCGCGCTACGCGACGCTGGCCGATTTTCGGGCCGGCGATGGCGCGACCATCGACAGCGGCCTGCTGCTTTACTTTCCAGCCCCGCATTCCTTCACCGGCGAGGATGTTCTCGAACTACAGGGCCACGGCGGCCCGGTCGTCATGCAGATGCTGCTCGGCCGTTGCCTCGACCTCGGCGCCCGACTCGCCGAACCCGGTGAATTCAGCCGGCGCGCCTTCCTCAACGGCAAGATGGACCTTGCCCAGGCCGAAGCCGTCGCCGACCTGATCGACGCCGCCACGGCCAGCGCCGCGCGTTCCGCGGTACGTTCGCTACAGGGCGAATTCTCGCGGGCGATCGGCGAACTGAATGCGGAACTGATCAACCTGCGCATGCTGGTCGAAGCGACCCTCGATTTTCCGGAAGAGGAGATCGACTTCCTCAAGGCCGCCGACGCCTTCGGCCGCCTCGAACGCCTGCAGCGCAAGCTGGCGGAAATCTTTGACCGCGCCGGCCAGGGCAAGCTGCTGCAGAGCGGCCTGCACGTCGTCCTGGTCGGTCAGCCGAACGTCGGCAAGTCCTCGCTGCTCAACCGCCTGGCCGGCGACGAGCTGGCCATCGTCACACCGATTGCCGGTACCACGCGCGACGCGCTGCGCTCGACCATCCAGATCGCAGGCATCCCGCTGCACATCATCGATACCGCCGGCCTGCGCGAAACCGACGACGAAGTCGAGAGAATCGGCATTGCCCGCACCTGGCAGGAGATTGAACGCGCCGACGTGGTGCTGCTGCTGGTCGACGCCCGCGCCGGCATCGCCGATGCCGACCGCGCCATCCTGGCCCGGATGCCGGAACGCCTGCAGCGGATCACCGTGCACAACAAGATCGACCTGCTCGCGCAGGCGCCGGAACGCCACCCTGAAAGCGACGGCATTGCCATCTCGCTATCCGCCAAGGCCAATCTCGGCATCGACCTGTTGCGCCAGGAGCTGCTGCGCATCGCCGGCTGGCACCAGACGGAGGATGTCTTCATCGCCCGCGAACGCCATCTGCGGGCGCTCGCCAGCGCCCAAGGTCACGTCGCCGCGGCGCGCGCCATCGTCGAAAGCGGTTTTCCGGCGCTCGAACTGTTTGCCGAAGAGTTGCGCCTGGCGCAGCAGGCACTCGGCGAAATCACCGGTGAATTCACCGCCGACGACCTGCTCGGCGTGATTTTCAGCCGTTTCTGCATCGGCAAGTAGGGCTGTCGATAAGACTGTGCACAACCCCTGTGCGGGATGTGCACGATTGGCGGAATTTTCCCTGGCGCCAATTCTGTCCCCATTTCATCCACAAGCTGCGCAGGTACTTGCCCGCAACCGAAAACTTGTCTCAATAGACTGATTTATTTCGGTAAACACAAGTTATCCACAGAGTTGTCAACGCTGTAGTTAACATAGTCTTTTTATTTAAGGTATTTATTGGTAAACCGAAAGCCACTGTCAGCGCCGCTCGCCGACGATGCGTGCGAGGCGTCTTTCGATCGCGGCGGTTCCCTCGGCATCGCCGTTCCGTTGACGCCGTTCACGTTCCAGCGTCAGCCAGGCCAGCAAGGGACGACGCCAGCCCTGAGCGCTGGCCGTATCAATGGCCAGTGCAATGCCATCCGGTGGCAGACGATTGCTCCTGAACAGCACGGCGGCGGCCAGCAGCCGTGACAAGGGGTCGGCAAGCTCCTTCAGGGCGGCAGGATTGCGCCAGGCGAGCGCCTGCGCTTCCGGTAGCAAGCCGATATCGGCGTTGTCCAGATGGCCGGCAAGGTAAGCGCCATAGACTTGTTCGCGGCGACCGGCATCGTCGGCCAGTTCGGCAAAAGCCGGACAATCGGCAGCGGCCAGCGCCGCCATGCGGACGGCACAGGCGTGCAGTTCGATGCGCGCCATCGCGCTGGCGTCACCGGTCTGGCGCACGGCAGCGCGGGCCAGGGCGAGTTGGCCGTCAGCCAGCTTGTCACGGCCTTCCATCCAGAAGCGGGCGTGCGCGTCGCGCGCCGCGTCGGCCCGGAGCAGCCAGTCCGGCGGCGGGGTATGGCTGGCGCAGGCGGCGAGCAGGGAAACGGCGAGGATCAGGGCAGCGCGTTTCATGGCAGCTCCAGCTTGCGTTCGCGGGCAAACGGCCACTTGCGGTTGAGATCGTCGATCAGTCCGGAAACCTTGCGCAGGTTGAGATCGACCTCGTTGCGCAGGGCGTCGAGGTCCTCGGTGGCGGCGCGGGTATTGCCGGTGATCGCCTTGACGTCGACCAGTGCCGCATCGACCTTCTGCAGACTGGCGCGGGCATCGGTCAGCAGTTGCCGGCTCTGCTCCAGTGCGGCGATGACGCGACCGACATCCTTTTCGTTGCCGAGCAGCGCACCGAGCGCGCCATGCCGGCCGTTGAGGGCGGCGGTGAACTGACGCAGGTTGTCGAGGGTCACGGACAGCGCGGCATCTTCCGCAGTCAGCCGTTCGACGTTGGCGACCAGACGATGCATGGTGCTGACCAGTTCGGGAACGCCGGAAGAGGCGTCGCCGATCAGGACTTCGCGTTTCGCCCCGTCTTCCAGCGCCGGATCGTCAAGAAGGCCGCTGTAGGCGCGCAGGCGGGCGCCGCCGACTACCCCCCGTTCCAGGGTGAAGACGGAGCTGCTGCGTAGCCAGCGTGCGTCGCGGCGGGGGATATCGAGGTGGATGTGCGCCTTGCCGTCGTCGCCGAGCTCGATGCGGGTCACCCGACCGATCGGGAAGCCGGAGAAAGTCAGGTCCATGCCGACCGCGACGCCTTCCGAATTTTCGGCGACCAGCAGCAGATGCTGGTTGTCTTCGAAGACGCCGCGCGCGTTCATGACATAGACGACGAATGCCGCCACCAGGACGAGAGTGAGCAGGAGCAGGCCGATGGCCTTGGCTTCGGGATGGGCGATCGGGGAAACGGGTGGCGGTGTCGACATGAGTTCAAAATCCTCTCAACATCAGGAAGCTGGCTTCGATCAGGACCAGGACCAGCAGCAGGCGGACCATGACGCGCATTTCGCGCAGTCCGGGGTCGCGCTGGCGCGGGTCGAGCGCGACCGTCGTCGGGGCAATGCCGACGGCGATGCCGAAGAGTGCGATCTTGGCGGCAAAGCCGATGGCCAGGACGGGATCGAAGACCTGGCCGATCAGCCGGCCATAGGCCGGCAAGGCCCAGGGACTGAAGCCATGGACGACCGGGTAGGCGACCAGCAGCGTGACGAAACCGCCGATCACGGCAAGGATGACGACGGCGGCAGCATTGCCGATGGCGTACGGCAAGGCGGCGCGCAACACCGCATCGTGGTGACCGGCGTGAGCACACAGGCATTGCATCGCCATCGGCACGGCGCGCATGGCGACAAACAAGGTGGAGGCCAGCGGCAGGACTTCGACGACGAAGACGCGCAGGATGGCTTCCAGCGCCAGGTGGGTCAGACCGTAGCTGTCGGCGGTGACGGCGACGATGCGGGTCAGTACGGCGCTGATCAGCAGGCTGGCCAGCAGGAAGCCAGCCAGTGGTTGCCAGGCGGCGGCGCAGAGCACGCGGGCGGTGTGGTTGCGGGTGGCGCGGTCATGAATGCGCGGCGAGCAGGCGGCGATGAACAGCAAGGCCGCAAAGCGCAGATACCGGTATTGTCCGTGAATCCAGACGGCAGTCTGGCGCAGGAGTTTCGGCGTTGGCACGGACCCGGCCAGGATCAGGCGCGCTCGGCCTCCAGCCGTTTGCGGCGCAGGATGGCGTCGGCGATTTCACGGCTGATGGTATCGGCTTCCGGCAGCTTGTTGGGACGAAAGACGATCAGCGGAACGCCCAGACTCTGCAGCGCGACACGCTTCACTTCTTCCGAATTGTCGGTTTCCTGGGCGCTGGTCGGCCAGGCCAGCTCGATGGCGGCGACGATCGAGAAATCCTCGTCGCAGATCACGAAATCGACGCCGCGTCCGGCCATCCGGTTCAGGCGCTGCGCTTCCTGGCGACCGCGCGCCAGCGCCAGCTGGGCAACGCCGACCTGGGCGAAGACGCGCAGGTTGGGCACGGCTTCGCACAAGCGGTGGTAGAGTTCCTGCTCGCTGTCGTTGAGCAGGCGGTATTGCTTGCGTTTCGGCGATTCGATGAAGCGGGTTTCCGGATCGGCGTTTCTTGCCGGTCGCGGTTCAAGGCGCGCGGCGGCTTCCTGGCGGGGTGACGGCAAATCGGCCGGGCCGGCGGCCTTGCCGCGACGTGCGACAATCAGCAGAAAGCCGGCAATGATGGCGGCGGCGATCAGGATGCCCAGAGTCAGAGAGTCCATGCAACGTATCCTTGGTTCGATGCCGCATTATAACGACATGGCATCCTGCCTGATCACCCCGGGCGTAGCTCATTCCCCTTTCGCAGAATTCTCATGGAACTGATTTTTTCCCCGCTCGGCTGGCTCATCCTGGCCGCCTTCGTCGCCGGCCTGGTCGATGCCGTGGTCGGCGGCGGCGGCCTGATCCAGATCCCGGCGCTGTTTGCCGCCCAGCCCGGCGTGGCGCCAGCGACGCTGTTCGGCACCAACAAGTTTGCCAGCGTCTTCGGTACGACTAATGCCGCCTGGCGCTACGCCCGCCGGGTCGACATGCCGTGGCGCACCATCCTGCCGGCGGCGGCCGCTGCCTTCGTCTTTTCCTATGCCGGCGCGGCAGCGGTCGCCTGGCTGCCCAAGGAAGCGGTGCGGCCGCTGATCCTGGTGCTGCTCATCTTCTCTGCCGCCTACACCCTGTGGAAAAAGGATTTCGGCCAGTTGCACCGGCCAGCCCACAGCGGTCACCGCGAACTGCTCTACGCGGTCCTGCTCGGTGGCGTGATCGGTTTCTACGACGGGTTTTTCGGACCGGGAACCGGCAGTTTCCTGATTTTCCTGTTCATCCGCTTCTTCGGCTTCGATTTCCTGCATGCCTCGGCCGGCGCCAAGGTGGTCAATGTGGCGACCAATGTCGCCGCCCTCGCCTTCTTCGTGCCGGCCGGTCACCTCCTGCTCGGGCTGGCGGTCGGCATGGCGCTCGCCAATGTCGCCGGGTCGGCGACCGGGACCTGGCTGGCGCTGCGCCATGGCAGCGGCTTCATCCGCATCGTCTTCCTGCTCGTGGTCGGCGTGCTGATCGCCCGCTTCGCGTGGGATACCGTCGTCGCCGTCAGCGGATGACGAGTTGGCCGTCCTCGCGGTGGACCGGTAGCGCAAAGTCGTAGCGGTCGACGCTGGCGCATATTTCGAGGTCGGCCAGCGGCAGGTTCGGCCATCTGGGGTCGCCGAAACGGCGGCCGAAATCCGATTCGCGCACGCGCCGGGCGTAGCTCGCCGGGTCCGGCTGCGCGCCGTCGAGCAGGGTTTCGATGTAGTCGGCGCAGGCGATGTCCTCGTCGCCGTCGCGGTCTACCCATTCGCCGGTGATGACGAAGCAGACTTCCTGCGCGGCGCTGGCCCGGATTGCCGCCACGGTGGCGGCGGCGCACACCAGGCTGGCGGCGAACAGCCGGCTGGCGCCGTGAAAGCGCTGCAAGCCACGCACGCCGGCGGCGGTGCTCATCACCACCGGACGGCCGGCGAAGCGGGCGGCGGCGAGGCATGAAGGCGAATTGCCGAAATCGAAACCGGGAATCGGATCGCCGCCGCCGACGGCACCGATCGACAGCGCGCCGGGCAGGCGCGCGGTCAAGGCGGCAGCGGCTGCGGCGCCATCTACCGGGTGAATCGCCGCCGCGCCGTTGGCCAGGGCGACGGCGGCCGAAGTGAAGGAGCGCAGCACGTCGATGACGACGACGGTGTCGGCGTGCGCCGGCGGCGTCTGCAGGCGGTTCAGGTAGAGCCGGGAAAAGCGCATGGCGGTGAGCGTCGCGGGTAACCGGATGCGGCCGATTCTAGCAGCCTGTCGGACTTGATGGGTCGCAGCGAAAAATGTGGGAGACGAGGGCAGTTTTAGGCTGCTAGCAAGCCTTGCCGGCCGCGTAGCCGCCCTGCTCGAGCTCGGCGATCACCTGGGCGCCGAGCAGCAGCAGGATGGCGGCGACTTCGAGGCTGAAGAGAAGGACGACGGTGCTGGCGAGCGAACCGTAAACGACGCCGATGCGTGATGCCGAGGCGAAGTACCAGGCCAGCCCGTGGCGGACGATTTCCCACAGCAGGGCACCGGCGAAGCCGCCGATGAAGGCGTGCGCCAGGCGGGTGCGGCCGACCGGCACGATCAGGTAGAGCAGGCCGAGCACGCAGCCGACGAGGACGATGCCGGGCAGCGGCAACAGGATGTCGGCGACGCTGGCGAGCGAGCGGCTGTCGCCGAACAGCAAAAGCTCGCGATCCCCCAGCGCCTGCAGCGCGCTGACGCCGAGGGTGAGCGGCAGCACGGTCAGCACCAGCATCAGGACCAGCAGGTAGGGCAGCACCGCCGAGACCAGGAAATGGCGCGGCCGGCGCTCGCCGCGATGGGTGAAGATCACCGCCAGCGCCTTCTCCAGCACCGAGAAGGCGGAAGCGCTGAAGAACAGGAGCGTGCCGAACATGGTCACGCCGATCGAGCCGCGATGGTCGAGGAAGGCGCTGACGTCGGCGAGCAGCAGTCCGGCCTGGTTGGGCAGCAGCCAGTCGAGGTTGCGGCCGATGGCGTCGAGCAGGAGGGCGGGTTCGACCAGTTGCGAGAGGCCGATGATGCTGAGGATCAGTAGCGGCAGCAGGGAGAGCAGCGCGTAGTAAGCGAGCGCACCGGCCATCAGGAAGCCCTGGTTGCGGTAGAAGGCGACGGCGACCCGGCGCAGGAAGGCGAACAGGGTGGCGCCGGGCATCGCCGGGTCAGCGCTGGAAACGCCGGCCGCGGCCGAGGCAGCCGAGGTAGCGGTCTTCGACCCGTTTGGCGAACCAGCCGGTGGTCAGCTTGCGGGTGATCTTCGGACTCTTCAGCTGGATTTCCGGCAGTATCTGGCGCGGCAGCGTCTTGCCGGCATCGGCTTCGGCCAGTTCGAAGACCTTGAGGAAAAGCGGGCTGCGCGAGAAGGCTTCGTTCTTTTCCAGCAGCAGGTCGCGGCGGATTTGCGGCCGGCTCATGTCGAGTCGGTCGGCGAGTTCGAGGGTCAGCGTTTCCACCTCGCTCGGCGTGGCGGAGGGCTTGCCGTCATCGTAGCGCAGCAGGTCGCCGTCGAGCCCGAGTTTGCGGCCGGTCAGCCCGCCCAGCGCCGCCTGGAAGGCGGCGTTGCGGCTGCTGTAGCGGCCGGCGTTGAAGTCGGCGAAGCGATAGACGATGCGATCGTAGGGCACCACGTAATCGAGCAGGATGGCGGCGCCGAAATAGACGCCACCGCGCCGGGTGAACACCTCGTTGCGCAGCTTGCCCTCGTAGGCATACGGGTACTTGCGCTGGCGCACGTGCTGTTCGGCGAACTCGATCGATACCTGCATCGGTCCGCCGGTGCGTACCGGGTTGAAGCCGCCGAGCAGTTTCCGGCCGAACGGCAGTTCGCCGATCATGTCCTCGAACAGCGCGTTGAGCTGGGTCTCGGTCTTCAGGGCGGCGATCCGCGCTTCGTAGGTCCGGCCGTCGGGCGAGGTCTTGCGCAAGGCCGTATCGACCACCAGCTTCGGGATGCGGTAGCGCTCCTCGCGTTCGGCCAGCTCGCGGCGGACGATGCGGGGCAGGCCGGGGACCGGCGGATCGGCCTGGAAACTCGACTCCTGGTCGATGATGGCGATCGCCGCGCAATAGGTCTGGGTGGCGTGCGGCACGCCGAGGTGCTCGTAGGCGGTGTGCAGGTCTTCCGCCCAGCCCTGGCGATCCCTGGCGCGGGCGGGAATCAGGCGGACGATGCGGCGTAGCCGCTCGTCGCGGTCCAGGGTTTCCGGCCAGGCCGAGGCGGTCTTGCCCTTGGCCTGGTGCGCCATGTCCGGCGGCAGCGCCGGTCCTTCCTTCTCGCTGTCGAACAGCGAGCAGCCGCCGAGCGCGGCAAGCAGGGCGAACGGCAGCCAGCGATGCACGATGCGCTTTAGCCGCTTACGCGGTTCAGGCTGGAGAGGAAGCGTTCGGCGTCCTGGAAGCCGACGACCCTTACGCCCTTGATTTCCTGACCCGCCGGATCGAAGAAGATGATCCCGGGCGGTCCGAACAGGCCGAAGCGGGCGAGCAGCGCCTTGTCGTCGGGGCTGTTGGCGGTGACGTCGGCCTTCAGCAGCAGGAAACCGGCGAGCTTCTGGCGCACCGCCGGGTCGCTGAAGGTGAATTTCTCCATTTCCTTGCACGAGACACACCAGTCGGCGTAGAAATCGAGCATCACCGGTTGCCCGGCGCTCGCCAGGCGGGCGTCGAGTTCGGCCAGCGAAGCGACTTTCTGGAACGGCAGGGTCGGCGTTTCGGCGGCGATCGCGCTGCCGCGCAGGCCGGCCAGCGGTTGCAGCGGGTCGCGGCCGCCGGCCAGGGCGCCGACCAGCAGTGCGGCGCCGGTGAGCAGCATGAGGATGCCGATCCCTTTCCAGAAGCGCTGCCAGCCGCGGGCGTGCGGCGGCAGCGGATCGAGCGCGTGCAGGTAGATGGCGGGGACGATCAGCAGCACCGCCCAGCCAAGCATGCTGGCCAGCGCGGGGATCACCGGCGACAGCAGCCACAGCGCGGTGGCCAGCAGCAGCACGCCGAAGGCCCGACGGACGCCTTCCATCCACGGCCCGGCCTTGGGCAGCAGCGAACCGCCGGCGACACCGACGGCGATCAGCGGCGCGCCCATGCCGAGTGCCATGACGAAGAGGGCGACGCCGCCGAACAGCGCGTCGCCGGTCTGGCCGATGTAGAGCAGCGCGCCGGCGAGCGGCGCGGCGACGCAGGGACCGACGATCAGCGCCGACAGCGCGCCCATCAGGAAGACGCCGATGCCGCGTCCGCCCTGCAGGTGGCCGGTTTCTTCCGAAAGTTTGCTCTGCAGCGAGGTCGGTAGCTGCAGTTCGTAGAAGCCGAACATCGAGAACGAGAGGATCACGAAGACCAGCGCGAAGCCGCCCAGCACCCAGACGTTCTGCATGGCCGCCGAGAGTAGCGTGCCGGTGAGGCCGGCGGCGATGCCGGCGGCGGCGTAGGTGACCGCCATGCCCAGCACGTAGGCGAGCGACAGCGCCAGTCCCCTGCCCTTCGACGCCCGGTGGCCCTGGCCGGCGATGATGCCGGAGAGGATGGGGATCATCGGGAAGACGCAGGGGGTCAGCGAGAGACCGAGGCCGGCGACGAAGAAGAGCGCCAGGCTGGTCCAGAAACCGGCGTTCTTCAGCGTCTCGGCGATCATTCCGCTTTCGTCACCGGCGGCGGTCGACGGCGTTTCGCCCAGCGCCGGCGCGGCCGGCGTGCTGTCCGGGTCGGGCAGGTTGAGCAGTACTGTCTGCGTCTGCGGCGGATAGCAGACGCCGGCATCGGCGCAGCCCTGCGAGACGAGGTCGAGGGTCAGCGGCAAGGCCCCGGAACTGTTGCGCTCGACGGCGACGCGGAAGTGCACCGTCTTGTAATAGACCTCGACCCGGCCGAAGTTCTCGTCCTGCTTTTCCTTGCCCGGCGGCAGTTGCAGTGGGCCGAGGACGATCGTTTCATCGGCGGCGCGGACGCGGAACTTGTCCTTGTACAGGTAGTAGTCGGCGGCAATTTCGTAACTGACCTCGACCGTCCGGCCGTCGAGCGCCCGCGCCGTGGCCTTGAAGGCGACGGCCGGATCGAGGAATTCCTGGGCGTGGACACAGGAAGCCAGGAAGGCGAAGAGAAGGAACAGGAGGCGCATGGTCATTGGACGGGTTTTTCCGCCAGCCAGTTCAGATAGGCCGGCAAGCCCCGCGTGATGGGCAGGGCGATGATCTCGGGAAGCTCGTAGGGATGCAGTTCGGCGATCCGTTGTTCGAGCGCCGGGTAGTTTGCCGCGCTCGCCTTGATCAGCAACGGAACCTCCGATGCCGATTCGACGACGCCCTGCCAGCGGTAGATCGACTGCACACGCGGCAGGAGGTTGACGCAGGCGGCGAGACCTTCTTCGACGACGGCCAGGGCGATGGCGTTGGCGACGGCTTCGTCGGGACAGTTGGTCAGGATGAGCAGGTTTTCCATCGGCGAATTCTACTTGAGCAGGCGGCGCCGGGTCAGGCGCATGGCGATGGCGAAGGCGAGCGCGCTGGTCGCCAGCAGCACGCCGACGTGCAGCGCCGGGTCAGCCGGCCAGTCGCCGGCGAGCAGCGGCCGGATCAGCGCGACGCCCTGGGCCAGCGGCAGCCAGCCGCCGACGGCGGCGAGCCACGGCGGTAGCTGGTCGGTCGGGAAGAAGACGCCGGAAATCAGCGTCATCGGCGTGATGAACAGCGTGAAGTAGTACATGAAGAAATCGTAGGACGGTGCCAGCGCGTTCCAGATCAGGCCGAGCGCGGCGAAAGCCAGCCCGGTGAGGACGATGGCCGGCAGGATGAGAAGCGCCAGCGGCCCGTGGGTGAGGCCCATGACGGTGACGACGACGAGGATGGCGCAGCCGGAGAAGAAGGATTTGGTCGCCGCCCAGAACAGTTCGCCGGCGACGACGTCGGTCAGGCCGAGCGGCGTGTTGAGGATGGCGTCCCAGGTCTTCTGCACGTGCATGCGTGAGAACGACGAATAGAGCGCTTCGAAGGTGGCGGCGTTCATCGTCGAGGCGCCGATCGTGCCGGCGGCGAGGAAGGCGATGTAGGGCTGGCCGCCGATTTCCGGCAGCATGGCGCCCAGGCCATAGCCGAGGCCGAGCATGTAGATCAGCGGATCGGCCAGGTTGCCGAGGATGGAAGGCAGCGCGAGCTTGCGCCAGACCAGGAAGTTGCGCTGCCAGACGGGGAACCAGCCGGTGACGGCGAGGGAGGATGCAGACATGGTGCGGGCCGGGAGGGCGGAATGCGCATTCTACCGCGCCGCGCGGCAAACTTTTCGCGCTTGCCGCGGTCATCGCCTATGATGCATTTTCACGCCGCGCGGGAGAAGACGATGCCATTGCCAACTCATCCGAAAGCTGTCCTGATCGACCTGGCCGGCGTCATGCATACCGGCGACGCTGCCCTGCCTGGCGCTGTGGCGGCACTGGCCAGGCTGCGCGGCAGCGGTCTGGCGCTGCGTTTCCTGACCAACACGACGCGCACGCCGGGCAGCGTGCTGTTCACCAAGCTGTGCCGGATGGGTTTCACTCTCGCCGCCGGCGAGATTCAGACCGCCGCGCTGGCCGCCCGCACCCTGGTTCGCGAGCGTGGCCTGCGCCCGCACTGGATGGTGCATCCGAACATCGCCGAGGAGATGGGCGCCAGTTACCCCGAGCCGGACGTTGTCGTTCTCGGCGACATGGGAGAACACTTCAGCTATGCCGGTCTCAACCATGCCTTCCGCCTGCTGATGCAGGGCGTGCCGCTGCTGGCGATGGCGCGCAACCGCTATTTCATGGAGCCGGACGGGCTGGCACTGGACATGGGCGCCTTCGTCGCCGGGCTGGAATATTCGGCCGGCGTCCGCGCCGAGGTTGTCGGCAAGCCGGCGCCGCCCTTCTTTGCCGCGGCGCTCGCCGAACTTGGCGTCGCCGCCGGGGATGCCGTGCTGATCGGCGACGACCTCGCCGACGACATCGGCGGCGCGCAGGACTCCGGCATTGCCGGCATCCTGGTGCGCACCGGCAAGTTCCGCCCGGGCGACGACGCGCATCCCGAAATCCGGCCGGCACTCACCGTGGACGATTTTGCCGCGGCGGTCGAGGTGCTGATCGGCTAGTCGCGCAGTTCGCGGCCGGTCAGCTTGATGAAGACGTCTTCCAGATTGGCGGCGCGGTGCAGGTAGCGCAGGCCGTCGGCGGTGGCCAGTGCGGCGAGCAGCGGCTGGGCGTCGCGGCAGTAGAAGAAGGCGGTCTCGCCGCTGGCCTCGACGCGTTCGGCGTGCTGGCGGTGGGCGTCTACGAAGGCCGGCAGTTTGCCGGCGGCCTCGTCGAAGACCTCGATCACCTGTGGTTCGATGTGCGTGGCGATCAGTTCGCGCGGGCTGCCTTCGGCGATCTTGCGCCCGTGGTCGATGACGATCAGACGGTCGCACAGGCGCTCCGCCTCGTCCATGAAATGGGTGGTCAGGATCAGCGTCTTGCCGGCCGATTTCAGTTGCTTGAGGCGTTCCCAGATCAGGTGACGGGCCTGCGGGTCGAGACCGGTGGTCGGCTCGTCGAGGAAGACGATGTCGGGGTCGGCGACCAGCGCCCGGGCCAGGGTCAGGCGCCGTTTCATGCCGCCGGACAAGGTGGCGATTTTCGCGTCGGCCTTGTTCGCCAGGCTGGCGAAATCGAGCAGCGTCGGGATGCGGGCGCGTACCTCGGCATCCTTGAGCCCGAAATAGCGGCCGAAGACGCGCAGGTTTTCGGCGCAGGTGAAGTCCGGGTCGAGGTTGTCGAACTGCGGCACGACGCCGACTTTGGCCCTTGCCTGCTGCGCTTCGGCTGGAATCGGCCGGCCGGCCAGGGTGATCGTGCCGCCGTCCGGCGCGGTCAGGCCGAGGCAGAGGCGCAGCGTCGTCGTCTTGCCGGCACCGTTGGGGCCGAGCAGGCCGAAGCAGGTGCCGGGTTCGACGGCGAACGACAGCCCGGCGACGACCTCGTTGTCGCCGTAGCGTTTGCGCAGTCCGGAAACGTTTAGTGCCGCCATGCGCGGGTGACGATGTCGCGGATCTGGTGCAGCCGCCGGTGGAAGAAATGGTCGGCGCCGGGGACGACGACCACCGGCAGGTCGAGCGGCTGCGCCCAGGCGAAGACGTTGGCCAGCGGCACCGTCTCGTCGTTTGATCCGTGGATGACGATGCTGTCGTGCGGTACCGCTTCGGTGTCGTACTGGCGCGTGCCTTCGACGTAGCCGGCAGCGGTGCCGACCAGAACCAGGCGCTGCGCCGGGTGACCGCTTTCCTCCAGGCGCCTGGCGACGCGCGTCTGGCAGTAGGCACCGAACGAGAAGCCGGCCAGGGCGACCGGGATGTCGCCGCAACGCAGCTTGGCGTCGTGCAGTACGGCGAGCAGGTCGTCGGTCTCTCCCCTGCCCTCGTCATGCGCGCCTTGCGTGCCGCCGACGCCGCGGAAGTTCGGACGGAAGGCGGCGTAACCCAGGCTGACGAAAGTCTTGGCCAGCGTGTAGGCGACCTTGTTGGTGTTGGCGCCGCCGCCGATCGGGTGCGGATGGGCGATCAACGCGATGCCGCGCGGCGCGTCAGGGCGTTCCATGATGACTTCGATGTTGCCGGCCGGGCCGGCAACGTTGATCTTTTCTTCGGGGGCTCTCATAGCTTCAGGCGTTCGACGACGCGTCCGTTGATCAGGTGTTCCTGGATGATTTCCTCGACGTCCTCGTTATCGACGAAACCGTACCAGGTCTCTTCGGGATAGACGACCATCACCGGTCCCTGGTCGCAACGGCCGAGACAGCCGGCCTTGTTGATGCGCACGGCGCCGGGGCCGTTCTTCTTCAGTGCGCCGATGCGGTCCTTGGCGTAGGCGAAAGCCGCGCTGCCGCCGACGTTGTTGCAACAGGCCTCGCCGTTTTCGCGCTGGTTGGTGCAGATGAATACGTGGTGCTGGAAATAGCTCATTGGGGGAAACCTCCTTGTTGTTGGATTATAAAGAGCGGCGCCGGTTTCACATGGAACGACCCGTTCCGTTGCGCATGGCCAGCAACAGGAAGGGAAGCGTCAGGATGGGCCAGGAGCTTGCCACCAACCGGGTCAGTCCGTTGAAATTCAGGAAGTGGCCCTGGCGCCAGGCGGCGAGAGCGGCTTCGGAATACGGGTTGGCCGGCGCCGTGTTGACCAGCAGCGTGCCCGCCAGCAAGGCGACGACGGCCAGCGGCAGGCTGAACCTGGGCGGCAGCCACAAGCTCACGGCCAGGCTGGCGGCGGCGATCAGCAGGCCCTGGCGGGCGCCAGGGGTGAGCCAGGCCATGGCTTCTTCCGGGCCGATCAGAATGGCTGCGCCGAGCATGCGGACGACCAGGCCGCAGAGCAGGAACAACGGTACCAGCAGGTAGGCGGTCGATGCCCGGGCCAGCAATCGGCGCAGGATCAGGCCGACGGCCAGCGCATTGCAGGCGACGACCCCGGTTTCGACGATGGTGTGGTGATCCGCGGAGAACGGCAGCAGCGGCTCGAAAGCGAACCACTGGCGTAGATCGCCGGCGCCGAACAGCAGGGTTTCCGGCGACAGCGGCACCATCAGCCAGAGACCGAGCAGGGTCAGTCCGAGTTCGCCGTGTGCCGCCGGCGCCAGCAGGCGGTGGGCGGCAGCATCGAGGCGGGCGAAAACCTTCGGACCGACATGATGCGCCCAGATCGCGCCGCACAGGCTACCCAGCGTGTTGCAGGCGAGGTCGAGGTTCGACGGAATGCGGCTGGGCAGCCAGTTCTGCAGCGTTTCGAGGCCAAGGCTGAGCATGCCGCCCAAGAGCACGGCGCAGCAGACCGCGGTAAAGCGGCCGGGCAGACGGTACAGCGCCAGGGCGACGAAGAAACCGAGCGGCAGGTATACCGCGACGTTGGCGGCGAGATCGAAGACCGTCCAGTAACGCGGCCAGTCGCCTTCGAGGAAGATCCACGGCGAAACGCCGTTGTCCCGCCAGCCGGCAAAGGGATGCAGGCTGCCATAAACAATCAGCCCGCACCAGGCGAGTGCCAGGTAGCGGGCGAGGATGAGCGGTCGTCGGCCATGTTGGAACATGGCTGAATTCTAGGCGCAGTCGGGGATTACGTCAGCCTTGCGTGGTTTTCTCGAGGCCTGGACGGGAACCGAGCCAGGCGCCGAGCAACATGCCGATGGTACTGGCGATCAGTCCGTACAGTTGCGGCTCGATGTCGCCTTCCGGAACGAAGATTTCCAGGAACAGCCAGGTACCGATGCCGAGAACGATCGCCAGGCCGGCGCCGAGGTTGTTGGCCCGCTTCCAGAAGAGGCCGGCGAACAGCGGGACGAAGGCGCCGGACAGGGTGATCCGGTAAGCGCTTTCGACCATGTGGTGGATGGTTGCGTTGGACGAAATGGCGTAGGTGGCGACCATGCCGGTGAACACGATGACGGCGGCACGCGTGGCGAGCAGCAGTTGGCGGTCGGTCATCTGCGGGTAGTGGCCGCGCAGGATGTTTTCGGAGAAGGTGACGGCCGGTGCCAGCAGCGTGCCGGAAGCAGTACTCATGATCACCGAGAGCAAGGCGCCGAAGAAGATGATCTGGGCGCCGATCGGCATGTACTGGATGATCAGTTGCGGCAGAATCAGTTGCGAATCCTCGGCCATCAGCCGCGTCACCAGTGCCGGATCGATCAGCGTCGCCGAATAGGCAAGGAAGAGCGGGACGGCGGCGAACAGGAAATAGGACGCACCGCCCAGCGTGGTGCCCCAGACCGCGACCCATTCGTTCTTCGACGCGTTGACCCGCTGGAAGACGTCCTGCTGCGGGATCGAGCCGAGCGCCATGGTGAGCAGCGCGGCGATCCAGGAGACGATGTCGAGCAGGTCGGCGCTGGGCAGGAAATTCAACTTGCCGTCGGCCGCCGCCTTGCCGACGACGGCCGAAAAACCGCCGGCCATGTCGCCGGCCAGCCAGGTGACGTAAAGCAGGCCGAGGACGATGACGATCATCTGCACGAAGGTGGTCATCGCCACCGACCACATGCCGCCGAACAGCGTGTACAGCAGGACGACGCCGGCGCCGATCAGGGTTCCCTGGGTGAGCGAGATGCCACCGTCGCTGAGGACGTTGAAGACCAGGCCGAGGGCAGCCATCTGGGCGCCAACCCAGCCGAGGTAGGAAATGATGATGGCCGTCGATAGCGCGACTTCGACCTTGCGGTTGAAGCGGACCCGGAAGAAGTCGCCGAGGGTCAGCAGGTTCAGGCGGTAAAGCCGTTTGGCGAAGATCAGGCCGAACAGCATCAGGCAGATCGAGGCGCCGAGCGGGTCGGAAATCAGGCCGCGGAATCCTTCGTCGATGAAGGTCGCGGAAATGCCGAGTACGGTTTCGGCACCAAACCAGGTGGCGAAGACCATCGCCAGCACGATGGGAAACGGCAGGTTGCGGCCGGCGACGATGTAGTCGCGGGCATTGTGTACCCGGGTTGCGGCGTAGAGGCCGATGCCGATGGAAACGGCGAGATAGATGACGACGAACCAGATCAGCATGATGGCGGGTCGACTACGGCAAGGGGTTGAAAATGCGCGGAATTATAAGGTTATTGCGGCTTTTTCCAGCGCGATAAATGGCGCCGGGCAGCGAAAATTTGCCGGTCGCCCATCCGCCGGGTGCGGGAAGGCAATTTCTGCCGCGTGCAGCAGCAGTCGTGCCGCCCGGTTGGCGGCTGCGCCGGCGTACAGATCGTCGCCGAGGATGGGGTGGCCGAGCGCCGCCAGATGGACGCGCAACTGGTGCGAGCGGCCGGTCACCGGCTCCAGTTCGACGACCGTTGCGTCCAGCGCCGGGTTGCGGGCAATGACCCGGAAACGCGTCAGCGACGGCTTGCCGAGTTCGTGACTGACCATTTGCCGGGGTCGGTTCGGCCAGTCGCAGATCAGCGGCAGGTCGATTTCGCCCGCATCGTCGGCGATCAGGCCGGCGACGGCGGCGACGTAGCGCTTGTCCACCGCCCGCTCGCGGAACAGGCGGTACATCTCGCGCTGCACCGCTTCACCGCGGGCGACGATGAGGAGGCCGGAAGTGGACATGTCGAGCCGGTGGGCGATCATCGCCTCAGGCCAGTTGCGTTGCAGGCGGCTGATCACGCAGTCCTGCTTGTCGGCGCCGCGACCGGGAACGGAAAGCAGCCCGCTCGGCTTGTCGACGACCAGCAACTGGTCGTCGACATGGAGGACGACGGGATCTTCGGTGGGTGGGCAGTAAGCCTGCATGTTCAGGAACGGCGGTCCGGGATGCTGCAGCGGGCGTCGCGGAACGGCCCACCGCCATAAGTCCAGCCGCTACCAGGCGAGGTCTGCAGGCAGACTGTCGTCCCGTCGATCTTGCTGAACCAGCGGTGCCAGCTTGCCGGACGAGCCTGGGCGGCGAGAATGGAAAGACCGAGCAAGGTCGGGATCAGGTAGCGGAGAGGACGATATTTCATGATCGATATACTGTATAGTTGTACAGTAAATACTGTCCGTCAGACAGGGGCGCAAAGCATACACCCCTGAGTGTGGCATTCGGCAGCGAATCGATTTGCCATTGGCATGTTCGCTGCCGATGGCGCATCATGATGCAGCCAGCAATTTTTGTTCCATCCCTGGCCCCTGTGCCATAATCCGCTCAACGTTTCGAGGTAAGAACATGGACGACAACAAGGCAAAGGCGCTCGCCGCAGCGCTGCAACAAATCGAAAAGCAGTTCGGCAAGGGCTCCATCATGAAGATGGGCGATGCCGAGATCGACGAAGGCATCCAGGTCGTGTCGACCGGCTCGCTCGGGCTCGATCTGGCGCTCGGCGTCGGCGGCCTGCCGCGCGGTCGTGTCGTCGAGATCTACGGTCCGGAGTCGTCGGGCAAAACCACGCTCTGTCTGCAGGTCGTCGCCGAGATGCAGAAGCTGGGCGGCGTTGCTGCCTTCATCGATGCCGAACATGCCCTCGATCCGCAATACGCGCAGAAGCTCGGCGTCAATGTCGGCGACCTGTTGATTTCGCAGCCGGACACCGGTGAGCAGGCGCTGGAGATCGCCGACATGCTGGTACGCTCCGGTTCGGTTGACATCATCGTCATCGACTCGGTCGCCGCCCTCACCCCGCGCGCCGAAATCGAAGGCGAGATGGGCGACCAGATGGTCGGCCTGCATGCCCGACTGATGTCGCAGGCGCTGCGCAAGCTGACCGCCAACATCAAGAAAACCAATACCCTGGTCATCTTCATCAACCAGATCCGGATGAAGATCGGCGTCATGTTCGGCTCGCCGGAAACCACCACCGGCGGCAACGCGCTCAAGTTCTACGCCTCGGTGCGCATGGACATCCGTCGCATCGGCGGGATCAAGAAGGGCGACGAGGTGATCGGCAACGAGACCAAGGTCAAAGTGGTCAAGAACAAGGTGTCGCCGCCGTTCCGCGAGGCCATCTTCGACATCCTCTACGGCGAGGGCATTTCCCGCGAGGGCGAGATCGTCGAGATGGGCGTCGCCCACAAGCTGATCGACAAGTCCGGCGCCTGGTATGCCTATCAGGGCGAGAAGATCGGTCAGGGCAAGGACAATGCGCGCGAGTTCCTGCGCAGCCATCCGGAAACCGCCCGCGAAATCGAGGCCAAGATCCGCGAGGCCGCCGCCGCCAAGGTGCTCAAGCCGACCCGTTCCGCCGCTGGAGATGACTGAACTGCGCAATCGCGCCCTGCAACTTCTGGCCCGGCGGGAGCACAGCCGGGCCGAACTGCATGCCCGACTGGCCACCCAGGCCGAGTCCGGCGAGGCGCTGCTGGCGGTGCTCGATGCCCTGGAGCAGCAGGGGCTGCTGTCCGACGATCGCTATGCCAGGCAACGCGTGGTCGCCTGTGCCGGGCGCTACGGCAATGCCCGTCTGCGGCAGGAACTGAAGCAGCGCGGTATCGGCGAGAGCGAGATCGAAGCGGCGCTGCCGGAAGCGGGCGATGAACTGGAGCGCTGCCGGGCAATCTGGGCCAGGAAGTTCGGTCAGCCGCCGGAAACACCGGAAGCGCGTGCAAAACAGACGCGTTTCCTGCAGTATCGCGGCTTTTCCCATGAAGCGATCCGCCATGTCCTGCGTGGAGTCGAAGACGAATGAGCCTGCCGTCAGCCACCCTGTCCGCCCATAACCTCAAGAAGCGCTACAAGGCGCGGACCGTCGTCGAGGATGTTTCCTTCGAAGTCAGGTCAGGTGAGGTGGTCGGTCTGCTTGGCCCGAACGGCGCCGGCAAGACTACCTGCTTCTACATGGTCGTCGGGCTGGTGGTCGCCGACGGCGGCGAGGTCTATATCGACGAGGAGCGCCTGACGCATCAGGCGATGCATGCCCGCGCTAGGCTCGGGCTCTCCTATCTGCCACAGGAAGCGTCGGTGTTCCGCAAGTTGAACGTCGAGGAAAACATCCAGGCGGTGCTCGAACTGCAGAAGCTGTCGCCCACCGAGATCGCTGCCCGTCTTGAGGAGTTGTTGAGCGAACTGCACATCGGCCATGTCCGCCACGTCAATGCGGCGGCGCTTTCCGGCGGCGAGCGGCGGCGCGTCGAGATTGCCCGGGCGCTGGCGACCAACCCGCGCTTCATTCTGCTCGACGAACCCTTTGCCGGTGTCGACCCGATCGCCGTGCTGGAAATCCAGAAAATCATCCGTTTCCTCAAGGAACGCGGCATCGGCGTCCTGATTACCGACCATAATGTTCGCGAGACCCTCGGCATCTGCGATCACGCGGTGATCATCAATGCCGGCCATGTCCTGGCTTCTGGACGGCCGGAAGAAATTGTCGACAACGAAAGCGTGCGCAAGGTATATCTGGGTGAACATTTCCGGCTTTGACCTCTTCGTGACCAGACCATTTCCGCAATGAAACCGGCTCTCCAGCTCAAACTCTCGCAACATCTCGCCCTGACGCCGCAACTGCAGCAGTCGATCAAGCTGCTGCAACTGTCGACGGTCGAGATGCAGCAGGAGATCGAACGCTACCTGCTGGAAAATCCGATGCTGGAGCGTGACGACGACGGCCCGACGGAATCGTACGCGGCCGCCCAGCAATTCGATTCACCGGACAAGACGAGCCAGACGGATAACACTGCTGCGCCGGAAAGCCGCGAGGACGTCCAGGGCGAGCCGCCGATGACGCCTGACGACGTCGACGACGACCGCTGGTCGAGCGATGCCGGCACCTTTACCGGCGCCGGGCGCGACGAGGACGACGATACCGACCCGCAGGACAGTCACGCGGCCAATGTCAGCTTGCGCGAGCATCTCGGCTGGCAACTGGGGATGACCCAGATGTCGGAACGCGATCGCAGTCTGGTCCGTTTCCTGATTGAGGCGCTCGACGACGACGGTTACCTGGCGACGCCGCTCGAGGAACTCTGGGAAACGCTGCCCGCCGAGTACGAAGTCGAACTCGAAGAACTCGACATCGCCCTGCGCCACATCCAGAACTTCGATCCGACCGGTGTTGGCGCCCGCGATCTGCGCGAGTGTCTGCTGCTGCAGCTCAAGGTCGAGGAAGATTGCGCCGAGCGGACGCTGGCCATGGCCATCGCCGACAAGCACCTGGAACTCCTGGCTGCCCGTGACTTTGCGCGGATCCGCCGGCTCACCGGTTGCGACGACGAAATCCTCAAGGGCGCCCACGAGCTGATCACCAGCCTCAATCCGCGGCCGGCTGCCGGCTATTCGCAGATTGAAGCCCGTTACATCACGCCCGATGTCATCGTCAAGAAACTCAAGGGCAAGTGGACGGCCTACATCAACCCCGATGCCTACCCTCGCCTGCGTATCAACCGTTTGTACGCGGAAATCCTCGCCAAGCAGCGGCGCGGCAACGGCAACCTGAGCGGCCAGCTGCAGGAAGCGCGCTGGCTGATCAAGAACGTCCAGCAGCGTTTCGAGACCATCCACCGCGTCACCCAGGCCATCGTCGACCGCCAGCGCCAGTTCTTCGAGCACGGCGAAGTCGCGATGCGGCCGCTGGTCCTGCGCGAGATCGCCGACCTGCTCGGTCTCCACGAATCGACCATTTCACGCGTCACGAGCCAGAAGTACATGGCGACGCCGCGGGGAATTTTCGAGCTCAAATACTTCTTTGGCAGCCACGTATCCACCGATACTGGCGGTGCCTGTTCTGCCACCGCCATCCGTGCCCTGATCAAGCAATTGATTTCGGCCGAGGATGGCAAGAAGCCCTTGTCGGATAGTCAATTATCCGAAATACTAGGCCAGCAGGGAATCGTCGTTGCCCGACGCACGGTCGCCAAATACCGCGAATCGTTGAACATCCCGCCGGTCAATTTACGAAAGACCCTGTAGAGAGAGGAGAAAAAATGAATCTGCAAATCAGCGGTCATCACATTGAAGTCACCCCGGCGCTGCGCGAATACGTCGAGAACAAGCTGGAACCCGTCCTGCGTCACTTCGACAAGGTTACCGGCGTCAGCGTCGTGCTCTCGGTTGAAAAGCTCAAGCAGCAGGCGGAAGTCACCCTGCACGTGCCGGGCAAGGATATCCATGTCGAGGAAGCCGGCGACGATCTCTACGCGGCGATCGATGCGATGTTCGACAAGCTCGACCGTCAGGTCCAGAAATACAAGCAGAAGGTGCAGGATCACCACCGTGGTGAAAAGCCGTCGCAGCACCTAGAAGGCGAATAAGCCGGCCCTGACCGCAGTCGTTTCCGGCTGCGGTCTCTTTGCTTCAACACTCTCCCATGAACCCCTTAGACAACATTCTGACTGCCGACCAGGTCCTGCTTGATTTGGATGCGAGCAGCAAGAAACGTGTTTTCGAACAGGCCGGGATGCTTTTCGAAAGTCGTCTCGGCATGGCCCGTACGCAGATTTTCGACAGCCTGTTTGCCCGTGAGAAGCTGGGCTCCACCGGCCTCGGCCAGGGTATCGCGATCCCGCACGGCCGCATCAAGGGCCTGAAACAGGCGGCTGGTGCGCTGATCCGGCTGGCCACGCCGATTCCCTTCGATTCGCCGGACGGCCGACCGGTCACCCTGCTTTTCGTCCTGCTGGTACCGGAACAGGCGACCGAGGAACATCTGCAGATCCTGTCCGAGCTGGCGCAACGCTTCTCCGATCGCGCTTTCCGCGAAGCCCTGCTGGCAGCTCCCGACGTAGCGACCGTTCTCTCCCTGTTCAAGAAGTCCTGATTCCGCGCCGTGCGCCACATCAGCCTTGAGCAGCTATATCAGGACAACCGCGAGCAGTTGCTGTTCAACTGGGTGGTCGGTCAGCGCGCCGACCGCCGGGTCGAACTGAAGGCGGCCAGCAATTACGGCGCCGACGTCGTCGGGCACATCAACATCATCCACCCGGAACGCCTGCAGGTCATGGGGCAGGCCGAGTACGACTGGGCGATGCGCATCGGCGAACGCCGTTTCGGCCAGTTGTTCAGTGACCTGCTGTCGGCCAGGACGCCGGCGATGATCGTCGCCGACGGACTCAAGCCGCCTGATTTCGTGCTCGAAGCCTGTCGCCTGGCCGATGTGCCGTTGATCCTCTCGCCCAAGCACTGTTCGGCTGTCATCGATCACCTGCGCATCTATCTTTCCGCCCGCCTCGCCGACACGGTCAGCCTGCACGGTGTGTTCATGGACGTGCTCGGCATGGGCGTGCTGATCACCGGCGATTCCGGGGTCGGCAAGTCGGAACTGGCGCTCGAACTGATTTCCCGCGGCCATGGCCTGGTGGCCGACGATGTCGTGGAAATGGCGCGCATCGCACCGACCACGATCGAGGGCCGCTGCCCGGGCATGTTGCGCGATTTTCTCGAGGTACGTGGGCTTGGGCTGCTCAACATCCGGACCATCTTCGGTGAAACGGCGTCGCGCCGGAAAATGAAGCTGAAGCTGATCGTCCATCTGCAGCGGACGATCGCTGCCGAAGATGCGCCACGCTTGCCGCTCGATGCCCAGACTCAGGAAGTGCTGGGTGTTCCGGTGCGCAAGGTGGTGATTCCCGTCGCCGCCGGGCGCAACCTGGCGGTACTTCTGGAAGCGGCGGTACGCAACACCATCCTGCAGTATCGCGGGATCGATTCGATGCAGGATTTCATTGACCGGCAGAGCCGGGTGATGAACGACGAAACGCTTTGAAAAGCGGCGTTGCCGCGCTGCTTACAGGTGTTCGAATTCGATGCGCTCGGCGGCCGTATCGTTGGCCGAACTGCCGAAGCAGATGATGCCTCTGCCGTCGAGCAGGGCCTCGTGCTTACGCACCATGATTTCCCGCCTGCCCTGCAGGGTCAGGAAGCTGCCGTTGGTGCTGGTGTCGACCAGATAATACCCGTCGTCACGGCGCTCGATTCGGGCATGCAGGCGGGAGACGCGACGGTTCTCCACCAGCAGCTTGCATGAGGGGTCGCGTCCCAGGCTGATCACCGGCGCTTTCGAATCGATCAGGTAAGCCTGTCCCCGGTAACGCAGACAGAGTCGTTCGGCGATCCGCGGTGCATTTTGCGGCCCGAACATCGAATGATGCTGCGGCGTGGCGACGGTTTTTGCCGGCCAGTTGATCTCGAAGACCAGTAACTTGTTGTCCGCTTCTGAGAGGTCGCTGACATCCGGGCGCACTTGCGTGGTGATGACGCTGCTCGGCGGCAGCGCAGCAACAATCGCGCCGCTGCATAGAATTTGATCGCCCCGGGCGTGCCCGCCTATACGCATCAGGTTGGCGAGAGTTTCGGGCTGCGTCGCCTGATTCGCATCGTTGCCCTTGTCGTGCAGGGCAACGCGAATGCTCAACTTGTGACCGGAAACCGGGGGCAGATCGGCGATCCGCTGATGCATGTCGACCGCCGCGTGGCAGGCGTCTTCCGGCGTTGGAAAGGAAACCAGGATTTCATCGCCCACCTGCTGCAGCAACTGGCCATCGTAAGCTTCGATGGCACGCTGCATGCGTTTGATGCAGCGGTCGATGGCACGTTCCGCTTCCTGTTCGTCCAGGCGCTGATGGAGCGAAGCGCTGCCGGTGATATCGGCGACCATGATGACGGGAATCGGGCGCTGCGCGTTCATAGCTGGACTGGATGGAAAGGACGTCCGATTATATGACGGACTGCATTTCGTGGCATCAGGCGAGCGGGGAAATTGGAATCGCGCCGCTGAATTCCAGCGGTTCGGTGTCGAAGGCGATATCGCCCTCGTCGACCTGCGTATCCAGCGTCAGCCCGCTGAAATCGAACAGCGTGTTGTCGGCAAGATGCGACGGCACGACGTTCTGCATGGCGGTGAACACGGATTCGGTCCGTCCCGGGTAACGGCGGTCCCAATCCTGCATCATTTCCTTGATCTTCTGCCGTTGCAGGTTCTCCTGCGAGCCGCAGAGGTTGCAGGGAATGATGGGAAAAGCCATGCCGCGGGCGAACTTGGCAATATCGCTCTCACTGCAGTAAGCCAGCGGCCGGATCACGACATGGGCCTTGTCGTCGGTGACCAGTTTCGGCGGCATCGCCTTCATCTTGCCGCCAAACAGCATGTTCAGGAACAGGGTGTGGACCATGTCGTCACGGTGGTGACCTAAAGCGATCTTGTTGGCGCCGAGTTCCTTGGCGGTGCGGTAGATGATGCCGCGACGCAGTCGCGAGCACAGCGAGCAGGTGGTCTTTCCCGCGGGGATCTTGTCCTTAACGATCGAATAGGTATCGGCCTCGACGATGCGGTGCTCGATACCGATCGAATCGAAGTAAGCCGGCAGGACATCGGCCGGAAATCCGGGCTGCTTCTGATCGAGGTTCATGGCGATCAGGCGGAATTTAACCGGCGCCCGCTTCTGCAGCGCCATCAGCATGGCGAGCAGGGTGTAGGAATCCTTGCCGCCGGAGCAACAGACCAGGACGGTATCCCCGTCGGCGATCATGTTGTAGTCCATGATCGCCTTGCCAGTGCGACCTTCGAGGAATTTGCGGAGTTTTTGCAGGTTGGCGGAGACGGGAGTATCCATGATCGGCGGTCTTTGCTCGTTGGAGTGGCGGTCGTTGCGGCCGCAAGTTTACACGGATCGCCCGTGAACGCGTCGCCGGCCGTTAGAATGCCGCTATTTGCCCGCCCATGAGCCAGCTTCCCGCGCCCTCTCCGGAGGCGCTCGCACACAGCGCCCGTCTGCAAGCCGAAATCTGCCGCGCCATCGATCAGCAAGGTGGCTGGCTGTCGTTCGCGGATTTCATGGAAATGCTGCTCTATGCGCCGGGGCTCGGCTATTACACGGCGGGCGCGCGCAAGTTTGGCAGTGCCGGCGACTTCGTCACCGCGCCGGAGATGACTTCTTTGTTCGGTGAGGCGCTGGCGCGGCAGCTTGCACAAGTCATGGCGCTTTCCGTGCCGCAGGTGCTTGAAGTCGGCGCCGGTTCCGGGCGGTTGGCGGCCGATCTTCTGCTGGCGCTGGAGGGCCTCGGGCAATTGCCGGAGCGCTACGCGATCCTCGATCTCTCCGCCGATCTGCGCCAGCGCCAGCAGGAGACGCTGGCCCGGGCGGCGCCACATCTGCTGGCCCGGGTCGAATGGCTGGATCGCCTGCCCGACGAATTCAGCGGCGCCGTGCTGGCCAACGAATTGCTCGATGCCTTGCCGGCTCATCTGGTGCGCTGGAATGGCGACGAAATTCGCGAATGCGGCGTGGTCCGTGTTGCCGACGGCGGTTTCATGTGGAACGAACGTGCTGCCGGCGGAGCCTTGCTCGCCGCTGCGCGCGAGATTGCCGACAGTTGCGAACTGGAACCCGGCTACCTGAGCGAAATCAGCCTCGCCGCGCGTGCCTGGGCAGCGGAATGGGGACACCGACTGGGTTGCGGCGCCCTGCTCCTGATCGACTATGGATTTCCCCGCCACGAGTACTACCACCCGCAACGCGGTGCCGGCACCCTGATGTGTCACTACCGGCACCACGCCCATGCCGATCCCTTCTACCTGCCTGGCTTGCAGGATGTGACGGTGCATGTCGATTTCACGGCGATCATCGCCGCCGCCCATGCTGCCGGACTCGATCTGCTGGGTTACGCGAGCCAGGGACAATTCCTCCTCAACTGCGGCATGCTCGACCTGCTGGCGGCAATTCCCCGTGATACGCCGGACTACGTCCGGGCCGCCTCCGCCGCCGGAAAATTGCTGATGCCGCACGAAATGGGCGAGTTGTTCAAGGTGATGGCGATTGGTCGCGGTATCGACGGCGGACTGCTGGGGTTTGCCCAGGGCGACCAGAGTCGCCGTTTGTAAGAAAGTGGTCTAAACTGGAAGCGCTTAACAGAAGCTAGCGGGAGCAGAATCATGGACACTTCGGGTATCGGCAGTTTCAATACGGCGATGAGCGCTGAGCAGACCAGCATGGCCGTGTCCACGGCCGTTCTGAAGAAGGCGATCGATATCGAGGAACAGAACTCGATGCAGTTGCTGCAGACTTTGCCGCCGACCTACAACAACCCAGCAAATCTCGGCACTCAGGTCGACGTCAAGGCTTGAGCGTTTCCAGCCAGTTCAGGATAAGCGCCGCACCTTTTGTCCAGTCTTTCTCGTGGGTGATCGCGTGACCCATGCCGCGCAGGATGTGGCATGGTTCGCCGTAGGTCTGGGCGGTGGATTGTGCGAGGAAGGCCGGCACGAGGGCGTCCATTTCGGCGCCAACAACGAGCATCGGCGCTTTCTGCATGCAGTAGAGGTTGGGAAGGTTGAACATCGACATGTCCCAGATTGCCCGCTGTGATTCGTTCTGCATTCGCCCCAGCCAGGTTTCGAGCATCTTTTCGTCGACTTCGCCGGCGAACAGGGCTTCCTTCAGCGTATCGGTTTCGGTGTAGTTGCCGGCCAGGATGCGGTTGATTTCCAGGTAGAGTTGGGGCTTCTGCAGCAGCAGGTGAAACTGGGCGGCAATCAGGCCTTGCGGTGGGACCGAGCAGAGCAGCGCAACCGCCGGAGCGGCGTGATGTTCGAGATATTTCTGGACGACGAAACCACCCATCGAATGGCCTAGCAGCACCGGATCGATGGCGAGCGCTTCGATCACCATACGGACATCGTCGACATAATCGGCCACCGACAGCCAGTTGATGCGGTCGTGACCGTCGCTGTCACCATGGCCGCGCAGCGACAGTGCGTGGCAAGGATAGCCGGCGGCCGCGAAATAAGGCATGTAGGTCTCGGTCCACATCCAGGCACCGGCAAACGCGCCGTGGATGAACAGCAGGTTGGGCCGGGAGGTCGGCGTGTCGGGGAGGCAGGAAAAGACTTCGAGTCCTGCGATATTCTGTTTTTTTATCATCGGTTTACCATGGGTTCATGGGGCGGCCAGGTTTGTCGGTCGCGGGGAGGTCGGGTTCATGCTGAAGTGGTTGTTGACGCTGGTGGTCGCGATATTCCTGCTCGGACTGGTGACGCCGCATCTGGCGCGCTTCATCCGTTTCGGGCAACTGCCCGGCGATATCGCGTTGCGCTGGCGGGGCAGGGTTTACCACTTCCCTTTTGTCAGCATCCTGCTCTTCTCATTGCTGCTCTGGCTGATCGGGCGCCTCCTCTAGGGTCTGGCGGACGGCGGCGATTCTGGCCTGGCGGATGCGCTCCGGGATGCTGCCCGGGTTCGGGCTAGCGGCGGCGATTTTTCCGGCGTCGATCGCGCTGACCGCGGCGAGTGCCTTATGCAGTCTGGCTGGCGCGGTGTACGGCCGGTCTTGCCAGCCGCCACGGCCGGTGTAGTCGCACAGGCAGGCATCGAGCAACTGGTCGAAACGGGTTGGGCGACGTAGCGCATCGCATTTTTCGAACAACTCGACGATGGTCGCCGCCCGCAGTTCGTCGGCGCGGTGGATGGCGCCGTGGTGCCGGGCCATCAACAACGCCAGGTCGCGACATTCACCGGGTACCCGCAGGCGTTCACCAAGCACCTGGCAGAGAGCGGCGCTGCGGGTTTCGTGACCGATATGTCGAGGCAGGATGTCGGCCGGGGTCAGCGCCTTGCCGAGGTCGTGACAGAGCGTAGCGTAACGGACCGGCAATGGAAAATCGTGGCGGGCCGCCTGGTCTATGACCATCATGGTGTGGATGCCGGCGTCGATCTCCGGATGGTAGTCGGCGCGTTGCGGCACGCCGAACAGGGCTTCGAGTTCGGGCAGCAAGCGGGCGAGCGCGCCGCACTGGCGCAGCACCTCGAACATCCGCGACGGCTTGTCTTCCATCAGCCCCTTGGCCAACTCCTGCCAGACGCGTTCGGCGACCAGGTGATCGACTTCGCCAGCGGCGACCATCTCTCGCATCAGGGCGACGGTCTCGGGGGCCACCGAGAAATCGGTAAAACGCGCGGCAAACCGGGACAGGCGCAGGATGCGCACGGGATCTTCGGCGAAGGCCGGGCCGACGTGGCGCAGCACCCTGGCGGCGAGGTCGCCTTGGCCGTTGAATGGGTCGATCACCCTGCCCTCGGCATCGCGTGCCATCGCGTTGATGGTCAGATCGCGGCGCGCGAGGTCCTCTTCCAGCGTGACGTCGGGGGCTGTGTGGAAAGTGAAGCCGTGGTAGCCCGGGGCCGTCTTGCGCTCGGTCCGCGCCAGTGCGTATTCCTCGTGCGTTTCGGGGTGCAGGAAGACCGGGAAATCCTTGCCCACGGGCTTGAATCCCAGCGCCAGCATGGCTGCCGGAGTGCTGCCGACGACCACGTGATCGCGGTCGTCGCTGGGCCGCCCGAGCAATTCGTCACGGACCGCGCCACCGACGACGTATTCCTGCACGGCCTTGTCGCCGACTCAGCGGCCAGCGCGGAAGCGGAAGCTGTCGAGCTTGCCCTTCGGCGTGTTGCGGGCGATGTAGGACGGCGCGATGGCTTCCAGGGCTGTCGGCTGCCAAGCAGCGGGCAGATGGCAATCGCCGGCGCAGACGCTGTCGACCTGCATCGAGCGCAGGTTGTCGGGCGACATCAACGGCTTCGGTGCCAGCCACATCAGGCCAGCTTGCAGGTAGGCCAGACCTTCCGGCAGGGCGATGATACGTGCCCGGCTGCCGGTGAGTGCGGCGGTGTAGTCGACCAGTTCGCGCAAGGTGTAGGCCTTGGGGCCGACCAGATCATAAGCCTGGCCGAAGGTCGAGGCATCTTCCAGGGAGTCGACGAAGGCGTCGGCGACATCGGCGGCCCAGACCGGCTGGAAGCGGGCGTGGCCGAAACCGAGCGGGAAAATTGGGGCGGCTTTCAGAACCTTGGCGAACATGTTCAGGAAACTGTCACCGAGACCGAAAATGACCGACGGGCGGAACACACTGACGTCGAGTTCGCCGGCCGCTGCCAGGACGATCGCTTCGCCGTCGCCCTTCGAGGCCAGGTATTCGGAGGGCGCGTCGGGGGCTGCCTTGAGCGCGCTCATGTGCACCAGGCGGCGGACGCCGGCCGCCTTGCAGGCGGCGACGATCTTCTTCGGCAATTCAACGTGAGCCCGGGCAAAATCGTCGCTATAGGGGAATTTGACGTCGCGGCTATGCAGGATGCCAACCAGATTGATCACCGCATCCTGACCCTGCGCCAGTGAAGTCAGCGTTTCCTGGCAATGGATGTCGGCTTCCGGCATTTCGACGCCGGGCTGCATGATCAGCGCCTTGGTCCGCTCGCGCCGCCGGGTCGGAACGGTGACCTGGATGCCGCGCTGGGACAGGCGGTTGACGATGTAGGTGCCGACAAAACCGCTGCCCCCCAGCAGCAAGACCTTCTTGATACTCATCTGGAACCCCGCGATATTTTTCTGAGAAGGCCGATTTTAAAGGTAAAGCCGTTCTCGCGGGGTACCGGAAGATGATTTAGGAGGCAGATATCCGGGTCAGCAGCGTGGCAAACAAACCGGGCTGACCGAGGTGTCGGGCGCTGCCCTTCTTCAGTTGTTCGGCAAGCAGTTGGGGATGAATGGCCAGTGCGAGGTCGGTCTCGGGATTGAAGAACAGGCAGCGTCCGGTACTGGCGCTTTGCAGGCACAGGCAGAGTTGTTGATCGACATCGTCGACCTTGATTTCCATCCACTCGCCGGCACTGAACACCGGGTTGCGGCCTTCCGTCGCCGGTGGTAGCTGGTAATCGATAGTGTGCAGGGCGCGGTTGCCAGCTTCGAGCAGGCCAATGCTCAGTTGCCGGATGCCATGCCCCTGATGCACTTCCGCCAGTGCCACGCTGGCCCCGACCGGGGGCGGCGGCTCGCTGCCGTTCGGGCGCAAGGCTCGCGTCTGCAGCTCGAAGCAGGCATCGAGGATGCGCGTCTGCGTTTCAGCTGCGATGCCCAGCGTTTCCATGCCATCCTTGATCGCCTGCAGGACGCCCGGCAGCTTTTGCGCCAGTGCCCGGCGCTGTTCGCCGTCGGCCTTCGGGCGGAAACTCCAGACCAGCGCATTCAGTGTTTCCGTGCGTTCCTGCCAGGCCGGACCGCCCTGCCCCTGCTCGAACCAGGCGCGTTCCAGCAGGCGCTTCCAGTCCTGCACGAGGAAGTTGCGCAGCAATTCGGGCAGCGAATCGAGATGCAGTCTGGCGTAATACTCGCCGATTTCGCGGTCCGCTTGTTCGCGGCGATCGAGTTGGCGCAGGAACGGATGGTAGGGCGCCGCCGCTTCGAAAATTTTCTGATGCCGGGCGCCGATCTGGGCTTCCAGTTCGGCGGCAGCGAGTGCGAACGCCGAGGCGTCGCCGGCGTTGTCCTGGCGCAGGCGGTCGCAGGTTTCGATCAGTTGCCGGCATACCGGGTGGGAGGCGGGAACCGTCGGCGGCAGACCGAAGAGGAGCGTTGCCATGCGGTCGATCAGCTGGCGGCAGGGGTGGTCGGCGCGGGTGTACAGGCTGCGGTCGCGAACTGCAATGCGGGCGACGCGGACTTGCAGCTTGGCCACGGTTTCCTTGAGGACGCCGGGAATTGCCGGGTCGCTGAACAGGTTGTTGAAGAAGCGACCGGTCAGGTCGATGGCCTGCCCCTCAAGACTGTTGGCGGGGATGCCCAAGGCATCCGATTGCAGGACGAGCGGTGCGGTTTCCTCGTTGCTGCCGGTTTCTCCGAACAGTTCGGGGATCAGCGTTTCCAGTTTGGGCGAGGTCGCAGTCAGAAAGTCGAGACTGTTCTGCTGGCCGCGTTCCATCTGGTCCAGTCGGAACATCAGGTTATCGAGTGCGCCCTGGCTGAGCAAGGCATGGGTAGCGCTGGCCGGGTGCTCGCCGGCCCCCGGCATAACCGGACTGGCGCTCACCCGGGGTTCCGGTTTGGCGGCGGGGGTCCGGGATGGGGGCTGGACGGAGGCGATCGGCGGTTGCGTGACCTCGACGCCGATGCTCTGCAGGAAATCGTCGAGCTGGCCGTAGATGCCAGGAAGGCTGGTGAGCAGCGAAACCTCGATTCTTTCCAGCAGCTCGAACTTCTTTTCGAGCGAGCTGGCGCCGGCGGCACTGAACAGGTCGTGCAGTCCCTGCGTAACGCCGCGCGGACCGACCGGGTTGTCGTTCTTGGGCAGATCGGGGCGGCCGAGGATGGTGGCGAAACGCAGGTGCGTCTTCCAGAGCGGGACACTGGTGCTTTCGATCAGCCGGTTGCACAGGTTGTCGAGGCGGATGTCCAGTTCCAGGTCATCGTCGCCGACCAGCGAGATCCGCGACGAGGTCAAGCCCCGGACTTCCTCTTCAAAACTGCCCTGGCGGCGCTTGTTCATCATTTCGTCGAAATATCTGCCGCAGCCGCCGATCATCGCCGAGATGGCGGAGTCGGAGATCAGGCGGCTGTCGCGCAGAAGTTCGGTGAGGTGTTCGAGATAGAACTTGCGGGCGGCTTGCGACGATTGGAAGCGATCGACGTGGCTGGAGTTTTGCGCGGTATTCACGGACGCAGATTTCCAATAAAAGGTTGAGAGATCGTGGTACGGATATCCTGAAGCGCCATTGTGTCAGCAAATTAACAATGTAATGCGGATTTTATGGCAGATCGGCATTTTTCGGGCTTGCTCCGGATGCCGGCGTGATGACGCCCAGGCGTGTTTTTAGCGAATCTGGCTTGCCGTTGAACAGGAAAGAGTAATAGACGGCGTTGCTCATCACTTTCTTGACGTAATCGCGGGTCTCGGAGAAGGGAATGGTTTCCGCGTAAATGGCGCCTTCGAGTGCTTTTTCGCCACGCCAGCGCTGGGCCCGGCCGGGGCCGGCGTTGTAGGCGGCGGAGGCGAGTACCGGGTGATTGTCGAGATTTTCCATGACGATGCGCATGTACGAGGTGCCGAGCAGGATGTTGACGTCGGCATCATGCACCTGGCTCGGGTTGAAATTGTTGAGGCCGATCTTCTTTGCCACCCAGCGGGCGGTAGCGGGCATCAACTGCATCAGGCCGGCGGCGCCGACGTTCGAGCGGGCGCCGGTGATGAAGCGGCTTTCCTGACGCATCAGGCCGTACACCCAGGCATCGTCGAGCGCCTGCTGGCGAGTGACCGGGCGGATGCTGTCGGCGAACGGCGAGAGGAAGCGCAAGCTGTAGTCGTGCTCGTTGCGGGTACGGTCGGCAGTGTTGATCGCCCGGTCCCAGAGTTGGTTGCGGCGGGCGAGTTCGGCGGCGGCCAGCAACTGACGATCGTTCATCTCGCGCAGGGCCCAGTTCCATTCGCGGACGGCTTCGGTGCGCATGTCCAGGCGAAACAGGCTCAAGGCCCGTTGCAGGTTGGGATTGTCGCGAGCAGCGGCAATTTCTTCGGCTGACGGCGGGGTGGCGGATGCCTGGGGGCGCACCTGACGGCCCAGTTCCTCGTCGGCCAGATTGCCGTAGAAATGCGCCTGGCCGGCGATTTTCGCGAACAGGGCGTCGGCTTCCGCGGTGCGGCCGCCGGATTTGTAGGCGCGTCCCAGCCAGTAGATCCACTCGGGTCGGTTGGCGAGTTCGGGCGGCATGGCCTGGATGGCGTCGCGGACCTGGCCCCAGTTCAGGGCGCGCAGCGCGGCGCGGACCCGCCACTGGAGATTTTCCTCGGTCAGCGGCGCGTCAGCGGCGCGGGTGTACCAGATGGTCGCTTCCGGCAGGTGCCGGCGGGCGCCGAGTAGCGCAATCTGACTCCAGGCCCAGTTGGCGGCGGAGCGCTCGAGTTGTGCTTCGCGCTTGTCGAGTTGCTCGGCGGCGATCAGCGGGTCGTTGAGCGCCAGATAGCGGATCGCGATCGCTGCCAGTTCGCGGTTGCTGCGCTGTCGCTGCCAGTTGGCCCCCTGGCGGGCCAGGTAGGACATCGATTTCTTTGTCGCCGCGTCGAAATCGGCGGTGCCGGGTACCTGGCTGTCGGGGAGGTAGGCGAGCGTCTGCTGGGCGGCGCCCGGGCGGTTGATTTCGATCTGCCGACGGGCGCGTTGCCAGGCGGCATCGACGTCGATGCGACCGGCAGCGACCAGGGCATCGAGCAAGGGTTTGCAGGCCTCGCTGGGTTCAAGCATGCTCAGCCAGTAGCCGGCAGCCTCGTCGAGGACGCGGCGATCGCCGCGCTGCAGGCGGGCTTGCTGCTGGAGGCAGGTGCGTTCGGTATCGGGGGCGAGCAGTTTGGCGTATTCGCTTTCGACGCGTGGCCAGTCGCCCTGTTTGGCAAGCCAGGTCAGCCAGTCGCTACGCAGGCGTTCGGCGACATTGCTGCCCTCGTTGCGGGCCAGGAAGGCCGGGATGCCGTCGGCGTCATTGCGCGCCAGACGGTTGCGCAGGAGATAGTTTTCGGCGTAAATGGCCAGCGGATGGCCGCGGGTTTCGCCGACGGCGCTGGCCAGTCGGGCGGCATCGCCCTTGCGGAAGGCTTCGCGGGCGGCGATGAAGGCGCTGTCGTCGGCGCTCTGGGCAAAGGCGGAAACGCCCCAGACAAGCAGGGCGATGATGGGGGAAAACTTCATGCTGGATTCGGGTGATGACGGGTCGTTTTGAGGATAGCACGCTATGGCGTCGTGATTTGCGGCGCGACATGGTCGCCCGTCGGGAGATGCTGGGCGAGAAGGAGCGCGCCCGCCTGTCGGCGGCGATCGTCGGCTGGCTGCGGAAGCGTTTCCCGCCGCCGGCCAGTTGTGCCTTTTGCTGGCCGATCAAGCACGAACCGGACGTCCGCGCCATCATTGACGAGTGGACCGGTCGCGGTACGCGGGCGGCCTTGCCGGTGGTGGTGGCCGAGGCGACGCCGCTGCAGTTTCGCGAATGGCGGGCCGGCGAACGCCTGCAGGCCGATCGTTACGGGATTCCGACGCCGGTCGATGGCGACTGGCTGCAGCCCGAACTGATCCTGCTGCCGCTCAACGGCTTCGATGCCGCCGGTTACCGTCTCGGCTATGGCGGGGGCTATTTCGACCGCACGCTGGCGGCGCTGACGCCACGGCCGCTGACGGTCGGCGTCGGTTTCGAGATCAACCGTCTCGATGACATCCGTCCGGAAGTGCACGATCAGCGTCTGGACTGGATTGTCACCGAGGCTGGTGCGTTCAAGGTCGCCGGCTGAGGCCGCTCACCGCGATCGCGTAGAGCAGCCCGCCGCCGCCGGTGAGCAGCGCCTGGCGCAGATCGTGCAGTCCGGTGTGCACCGCCAGCTCCAGGGCCTGGCCTTGTGCCAGGGCAAGCAGCAAGGCGCCGCCGGCGAGCACCAGCCAGAGGAAACGGTCGCTCGTCTGCCCCTGGCCGCGCAGGCAGCGTTCGCAGGCGAGGCCACCGGCGATGGCCTGCCCGGCGAGGCCGGCAATCAGTGCCAGCACGGCAATCTGGTAGCTGCTCATGCGGCGTGGCAGGCTTGCGCCAGACGTTGCAGAGCCTCGTCGAGCAGACTCGCCGGGCAGCCGAAGTTCAGGCGGAGCCAGCCAGGGGATCCGAAATCGCGGCCGTCGGAAAGACCGAGACCATGGGCCTCGAAATGCGCGGCCGGATCGGCGCGGCCGAGTTCGCGGACATCGAGCCAGGCCAGGTAGGTGGCTTCGACATGTGTCATGCGGATACCCGGCAGGTTGGCGACGGCGCTTTCCAGTCGGTCGCGGTTGGTGCGCAGTGTGTCGAGCAATTGCCGGTGCCAGTCGCCGCTGTCGCGGTAGGCGGCCTCGCAGGCGGCCAGGCCGAGCACATTGACGTGCGGCACGATGCCCTCCATGGCGCGCAGGAAGCGGCGGCGCAGGCCGGCGTCCGGGATCACCGCGAAAGCACAGCCGAGGCCGGGGATGTTGAAGGTCTTCGACGGCGCCATCAGCGTGATGCTGCGCCGGGCGGCGTCATCCGACAGGCTGGCGAAGGGAATGTGTTTTTTGTCTTCGTCGAGCACCAGGCCGCAGTGGATTTCGTCGGAACAGACGATCAGCTCACGCCGCCGCGCCTGTTCGGCGAGATCGAGCAATTCCTCGCGCGACCAGCAGCGGCCGACCGGGTTGTGCGGGTGGCAGAGCAGAAACAGCGAATTTCCTGCGGGCGACGCGTTTTCCAGGCCATTTTCCGGCCACTGCCAGCGGCCGTCGCGCAGTTCCAGATCGATTCGCCGCAGCGTCCGCCCGGCGTGGCGCGGCGCCGACAGGAAAGGCGGATAAACCGGCGTCGCGCTCAACACCTCGCCCTCGACCGTGCGGCAGGCAACATTCAGCCCGGTAACCAGCCCCGGCAGCCAGACGATCCACTCGACCTTGATGCGCCAGGCGTACTCGCCAGCCAGATGATCCAGCACCGCCGCCGTCAGCGACGGCCACGGCCCGCCGTAACCGAAGACGCCATGCTCGATGCGCCGGTGCAAGGCCGCCAGCACCGCTGGCGGCGCGGCAAAATCCATGTCCGCCACCCACAGCGGCAAAACATCCCGCCCGGCGTACTTGCGCCATTTGATTGAATCGGAGCTGGAGCGGTCGATGGGGGTGTCGAAGGGAGACATGGTGCGGAGGAAAAGGGAATAACTTGTTCGGACGCAGCATAGCGGAATCCGGGGAAGGTTGCCGTGCAAACCCTGCAAGACAGTGACCCTGTCGGCTATTCCCGGAATCGCAGCGGGTGCGCTATGATCGGCCGCTCAGACCACCTTTCCTTACTGGCTATGTCCTTGCATCGACCCGCAACCTTACTGTCCGGCGCACCTGCGTCGGCGTCGGTGTGCGCGTCTGGTCTGAAAGCGAAAAAACGACTTCTCCGCTGACGGGGGTGTCGTGTCCCGTCGGGCGGATTGCCGGACGGGACTGACCGGGGCTTGCTGCCCTGATCCTGCCTCAGCCGGCCAATTGCCGGCGGAATGATCTTCATCAATCCAATCATGAGGCAAACATGGAAACAAACTTCGAAGGCATCTGGGTTCCCATCATCACCCCCTTTTCCGACGGGCAGGTCGATCATCCCGCACTGGCGAAGCTCGCCGGCCACCTGGCGGCAGGTGGCGTAGCCGGTCTGGTGGTCGGCGCCACTACGGGCGAAGGTGCCTTGCTCCTGCCCGGCGAACAAGAAGCGATCTTCGCCACACTCCGGCAGGCGGTGCCGCAACTCCCGCTGCTGCTGGGCGTCTCCCATGCCTCGACCCAGCTTGCGGCCGAGCAGGCTCGGCGCCTCTCGGCGCTGGCGCCGGAAGGTTTCCTGGTGACGCCGCCGGTCTATGTGCGCCCGTCGCAGGAAGGGGTGCGTCGGCATTTCGAGGCGATCGTCGAGGCGGCGGACCGGCCGTTGCTGATCTACAACATTCCCTACCGCTGCGGCGTCACTGTTGAAGTCGAGACCATCGCCGCGCTGGCGCGGGACCCGCGTATCGTCGGCATCAAGGAGTGCGGCGGCAGCATCGAACGGCTTGCCCGCCTGATCCAGGAAACGCCGTTACGCGTGCTCTCCGGCGAGGACCACCTGAATTTCCCGGCGCTTTGCCTGGGCGGGCACGGCACCATTGCCGCATCGGCACACCTGCGCCCGGAGTTGCACGTCCGCATGTTCGAATGCTGCCGCCAGGGCCGCCTCGCCGAGGCGCGAGATCTGGCTTCTGCGCTGCAGGCGCTCGTTCATGACCTGTTCGCCGAACCCAACCCGGCACCGCTCAAGTCAATCCTGGCTAGCCAGGGCTGGTGCGCCAACGAATTGCGCCTGCCTTTCGTACCGGCCAGCGCCGACCTCGCCGAACGACTGCTGCGGCACTGGGAACAACTGCCGCAGGATGATTGACACACCAAGTGCTGCAATTCCGGTGCGCGCTACGGCCGGGGTTGCAGTTGCGTCCGTGGGGAGGAATCCATTTTCTGGTTGGTTACGGGATTCTTTTTCCGGATTACGCAAAAAAACCGCCCCGTCGCGCGCCGGCGAGGGGGCGATCGTTTTGCGGCCGAAACCGCCGGTTTTTCAGGCTCAGGCGCCAACCGACGCCCTCACCCTTGAACCTCAAACCTCCAGATGCTGGTACAGGGGCGTCGACAAATAGCGCTCACCGAAGGACGGGATGATGACGACGATCAGCTTGCCGGCGTTTTCCGGGCGCTTGGCCAGTTCCAGCGCGGCCCAGGTGGCGGCGCCGGAGGAGATGCCGACGAGCAGGCCTTCCTCGGTGGCCATCTGGCGGGCGGTGGTGAAGGCGTCGTCGTTCTTGACGCGGATCACCTCGTCGTAGACGCCGGTGTTGAGCACGCCGGGGACGAAGCCGGCGCCGATGCCCTGGATCGGGTGCGGGCCTTTCTGGCCGCCGGAGAGGACCGGCGAGGCGTCGGGTTCGACAGCGACGATCTTGACGCCCGGCTTCCTCGCCTTGAGCACTTCGCCGACGCCGGTGACGGTGCCGCCGGTGCCGACGCCGGAGACGAAGATATCGACCTGGCCGTCGGTGTCACGCCAGATTTCCTCGGCGGTGGTGGCGCGGTGGATGGCCGGGTTGGCCGGGTTCTCGAACTGCTGCGGGATGAAGTATTTCGGGTCGGCCTCGGCCAGCGCCTTGGCCTTGGCGATGGCGCCGCCCATGCCTTCCGGTCCCGGCGTCAGGATCAGTTCGGCGCCGTAGGCCTTGAGCAGCAGCTTGCGTTCGCGGCTCATGGTTTCCGGCATGACGAAGGCGGCCTTGATGCCGCGCGCGGCGCAGACCATGGCCAGGCCGATGCCGGTGTTGCCGGAGGTCGGTTCGAGGACGACGGTGTCCGGGCCGATCTTGCCGGCGGCAATGGCGGCGTCGAGCATGGCGACGGCGATGCGGTCCTTGACGCTGTGGCCGGGGTTGAAGAATTCCAGCTTGGCGACGACGCGGGCGCCGGCACCTTCGGTGACGCGGTTGAGCTGGACCAGCGGCGTGTTGCCGACCAGTTCGGTGACGTTGTTGGCGATTTTCATGGGGGGTCTCCGGAAGGGTTGATGGCTAGCAGTCTAGAACTTGGGCTACCTTACCGGAAAGAATGAAATCGCAAATTCTTATCCCCTTTTTGCATTAGCCGAGGAAGAGCTTGTAGATCGGGTTGTCGCTTTCGTCCCAGTGCGCGTAGCCGAGGTTCTTCAGGAACTCGCGGAACTGCGCCATCTCGGCCGGCGGCACCTGCATGCCGACGAGGACGCGACCGTAATCGGCGCCATGGTTGCGATAGTGGAACAGGCTGATGTTCCAGCCGGCGCTCATCTGGCTCAGGAAGTTCATCAATGCGCCCGGCCGTTCCGGGAATTCGAAGCGGTAGAGCAACTCGCGCATGCCATTTTCGCAAACCTGCGGCGCATGGCCACCGACCATGTGGCGGATGTGGTTCTTCGCCATCTCGTCGTCGCTCAGGTCGAGCGTCGGATAGCCGTGCTTCTGCAGGCTGTCGACCAGCTTCAGCGATTCCTTGCGGTCGCTGACCTGGACGCCGACGAAGACGTGCGCTTCGCTGGCCGAGTGATAACGGTAGTTGAACTCGGTGACATTGCGCTTACCGATCAGCGCCAGGAATTTCTTGTAGGCACCGGGCTTTTCCGGCAGCGTGACGGCGAACACCGCCTCGCGCTGCTCGCCGAATTCGGCACGCTCGGCGACGAAGCGCAGGCGGTCGAAATTCATGTTGGCGCCGGAAGTCACGGCCACCAGGTTCTTGTCCTTCAGCTTGTGCTGGCGCGCGTATTCCTTGGCGCCGGCGACGGCGAGCGCGCCGGACGGTTCGAGAATCGAACGGGTGTCCTCGAAAACATCCTTGATTGCCGCGCAGATGGCGTCGGTATCGACCAGCACGATATCGTCGAGAAACTCCCGGCACAGGCGAAAGGTTTCCTCGCCGACGAACTTCACCGCCGTGCCGTCGGCGAACAGCCCGACCTGCGGCAGGCGCACGCGGTGGCCCTTGGCGATCGACTGCTTCATCGCGTCGGCGTCGAAGGTTTCGACGCCGATTACCTTGATTTCCGGGCGCAGGCGCTTGATGTAGGCAGCGACCCCGGCAGCCAGCCCGCCACCGCCGATGGCGCAGAAGACGGCGTGGATCGGCCCGTTGTGGCGCGAATGCTGGCGCAGGATTTCCATCCCGATCGTTCCCTGCCCCGCGATCACCTCCGGGTCGTCGAAGGGGTGTACGAAGGTCAGCTTCTCGGATTTCTCCAGCTCCAGCGCATGGCCGTAGGCTTCGTCGAAGGATTCGCCGTGCAGCACGACCTCGCCGCCACGTTGCCGGACGGCGTCGATCTTGATCCCCGGTGTCGATACCGGCATGACGATCACCGCCCGGCAGCCTAGCTTGGCCGCCGACAGCGCGACGCCCTGAGCGTGGTTGCCGGCCGAGGCGCAGATGACGCCGCGCTTGAGTTTCTCGGCCGAGAGACTGGCGATCTTGTTGTAGGCACCGCGCAGCTTGAACGAGAACACCGGCTGCATGTCCTCGCGCTTGAGCCAAATCCGGTTATTGACCCGGGCGGAAAGGTTGTCGGCCTGCTCCAGCGGAGTTTCGATGGCGACATCGTAAACCTGGGCGTTGAGGACTTTTTCCAGATAGTCGGGGGCTGCGTGCATGTCGTGGGTCGGCCTAGCAAAAGACGAAATCTATCAGCTTCGTACGCGATTTGTCTCGCCGGGGCGTTGCAGTGGCGCCTTGTTGGCCGCAGAATGCGCCGCCAATAACTAACCATAAGCTTTTTCAGGGGAGCAGCATGCAAATTGGCAAACTCGCAACACGGGTTGCGGTCATTGTCGCCATGGCTTGTGCCGTGGCGTTCGCAGCAGTGGCGATTTTTTCCTTGTACACCTTTTCCCGCGCCGAGCGGATGAGCGCCGAGTCAGCGGCCAGCGGCCAGGTTGCCGCCGTCGTCGATCTGCTGGAGCTGACGGCGAAGACCCACCAGGCCGCCGGCATGAAACGCCTTGGCGTGCTCAAGAGCATGCTCGGCGATACCCTGAAATCGGCGGATGCCAGCGCCGACCGCGATGCCTTCGGCTTGCCGGTGTACCGGATCAGCGGCGAAGTGGTGAATGGCAATGAACGGCTGATGCAGCGCTGGAAGGAAATCCTGATTGCCGAGCCCGCCCTGCTGCTGTTCAACGACAAGGGCGAGATGGTGCGCGCGGCGACCCTGCTCAAGGACAAGGACGGCAAGAGCATGCTCGGCAAGGCGATTGCCGCCGATGCCAAGGAAACGCGGACGGTACTTGAAGGCAAGGAGTGGTCGGGGGTGGTGCAGCGCGCCGGCAAGTTCTACGTCAGCGCCTTCATGCCCATCCACAACGGCCAGGGCAAGGTGGTCGGCGCCTGGTCGGTGCGCGCTGACATCAGCGAGGACATGGCGCGACTCAAGGAAACCCTCAAGGAGATGAAATTCGGCGATACCGGCTATCCCTACGCGGTCAAGGTCGAGCCAAAGCTGGAGGACAGCTTCTTCACCTTGCATCCGAAACTCGAGGGGCAGACGGCGAAGGAAGTGAAGGGGCCGCTGCTGATGCTGGCCGGGGAAATGGCCCGTCAGGAGTCCGGCAGCATCGTCTATCCCTATTTCGACGCCGACGGCGCCGAAAAGGACAAGATCGTCGTCTACAAGCGGGCGCCTTCCTGGGGCTGGACCGTGGCAGGCGGAACCTGGATCGACGAATACAACAAGCACGCCGATGCGCTACGCTGGCAGCTTGCCGTCGCCTGTCTGATTGGCGCACTGGCCTGTGCGCTCGCTGCCTGGGTGGCGGCGACGCGGGGTCTGGCCGGGGTCGACGCGGTAGCCGAAGGCGTCCGCCGCATGGGTGCGGGTGATTTCTCCCGGGAAATCCCGTCGGCGAACTGCGAGATCGGTGTCATCGCCCACGAAGCCAACACGGCCCGCCAGGGAATCGGCGGCCTGCTGCGCGAGATCAGCCATTCGTCGAGCCGCGCCTTCGCTTCGGCGGAATCGCTGGAACGGGCGGCGCAGACGGTCGCCAGCGCGGCGCAGGAACAATCATCGTCGGCTAGCGAACTGGCCGCGGCGGTGGAGGAGTTGTCGGTCAGCATCACGCATACCGCGGATCAGACGCAGAGTTCCGAGCAGGCCGCCGGCGAAACCCTGACCCGTGCCCAGCAAGGGATGGCCGCGGCGAGCGCGGTCAGCGCCGAGATGCGCAAGATCGCCAGCGAAACCGCCAGTGCCGAGGCTCTGATGGCGCAACTGGCGGGCAACGCACAGGAAATCGCCGGCATGGCCGGGGCGATTTCCGAACTTGCCGAGCAGACCAATCTGCTGGCGCTCAACGCCGCCATCGAGGCGGCCCGGGCCGGCGAAGCCGGTCGTGGTTTCGCGGTGGTCGCCGACGAAGTGCGCAAGCTGGCCGAGAAATCGACGCAATTCACCGCCCGCATCGCCCAGACAGTTTCCTCGACGTCGTCGGGGACCGCCAGTGCCGCCGAGAACGCCAAGCAGATTGCCGCCCAGGCGCGCGAAGCGGCGCGTCTGGCCGGCGAGGCGGAGGCCGCGCTGAAGGCGATCGCCGACGCCGGTCAGCTATCGGTGGAGGCCGCTTCGGAAATCAGCAACGCCGCCCGCGAACAGGGCGTGACCAGCCAGGCCATCGCCCAGGCGGTCGAACGCGTCGCCAATCTGGCCGATTCGAACAGCCAGCAGGCGAGCGCCCTGCTCGGTGAAGTGCGCGCCTTGGAGAATGTCGCGCGCAGCCTGGAAGAAGGCGCCGCCCGTTTCCGTACCTGATGTTGACGGGTTTCGATCCCGGGGCCGGGCTGTGGGGGCTTGGCCTCTACAGCCTGCTGGCGGCCACGCTGCTGCCCGGCGGTTCGGAACTGGCCCTCTATGCTTTCCTGAAGTACGCGCCGACTCAGGCCCACCCGGCCCTGCTCGTGGCGACCCTCGGCAATACGCTGGGCGGCCTGATTTCCTGGGCCTGCGGTCGTTTCCTGCCGCGCTGGCAACGCGTCGAGCGGCTGCCGCAGGTCGATCGACTGCGCCGTTGGGGCGCCGCCGCCCTGCTCTTCTCCTGGTTGCCGCTGATCGGCGACGCCCTGTGCATTGCCGCCGGTTGGTTGCGCCTGCACTGGCTCCCTTGCGCTCTGTTCATGGCGCTCGGCAAGTTCGCGCGCTACTGGCTGGTGGTGCAGGCGGCAACAAACTGAATGAACCCGGACGCCCTTCTCCGGTCTACCTGCCCCGCGTGTTGCGCCGCAATACGCTAAAATCCTGTTTTTGACAGATACCGGTTTGATCATGACCGCTCGCCTGCGCGAAATTCCGTACAACTACACCTCGTTTTCCGACCGCGAAATCGTCATCCGTCTGCTCGGTGCAGACAACTGGGCGATCCTCGACGAACTGCGCGGCGAGCGCGTCACCGGCCGCTCGGCGCGCATGCTCTACGAGGTGCTGGGCGACATCTGGGTGGTGCAGCGCAATCCTTATCTGGAAGACGATCTGCTCGACAACCGCGAGCGCCGCGACGCCCTGGTCAGTGCCTTGCGTCATCGCCTGAAGGAAGTCGAGAAGCGCCGCACTGAAAGCGAGAGCGACGATCCGGAGCGCTCGGCCAAGGTCAAGCGTCTGGTCGAGGCGGCGCACGAGGCAGTGAACCGTTTCGAGGCGCGTTTCGGCGAGACCATCGACCTGCGGCGCAAGGTGCTCAAGGTGCTGGGCAAGCACACCCGTCGCGACAACATCGCCTTCGACGGCCTGGCCCGCGTTTCGCACGTCACCGACGCCACCGACTGGCGCGTCGAATACCCCTTCGTCGTCCTCTACCCGGATACCGAGGAGGAGATCGGCCATCTTGTGCGTGGCTGCATCGAAGCCGGCCTGACCATCATCCCGCGCGGCGGCGGTACCGGTTACACCGGTGGTGCCGTGCCGTTGACGCCGCATTCGGCAGTGATCAATACCGAGAAATTGATCGACCTCGGTCCGGTCGAGGAACTGGTGCTGGCCGGCCACGAAACCCCGTACGCGACGATCCGTACCGGCGCCGGTGTGGTCACCGACCGCGTTTCGGAAGCCGCCTCGGCGGCCGGGCGCGTCTTTGCGGTCGATCCGACCTCGGCTTCGGCTTCCTGCATCGGCGGCAACATCGCCATGAACGCTGGCGGCAAGAAGGCCGTGCTGTGGGGTACCGCGCTCGACAACCTGGCCTGGTGGAAGATGGTCGATCCGGACGGCAACTGGCTGGAAGTCGAACGGGTCAATCACAATTACGGCAAGATTCACGAGCAGGAAAACGTCGAATTCCGCGTCAAGCGCTTCGATCCTTCCGGCAAGAAGCCGCTCGGCGAGGAAGTGCTGGTCATGCCCGGCGCCGCCTGCCGCAAGACCGGCCTGGGCAAGGACGTCACCGACAAGTTCCTCGGCGGCATTCCCGGCGTGCAGAAGGAAGGTACCGACGGCATCATCGTCGCCGCGCGCTGGGTGCTGCACAAGATGCCGCCGGTGACGCGCACCGTTTGTCTCGAATTCTTCGGCCAGGTGCGCGAAGCGGTGCCGGCGATCGTCGAGATCACCGATTACTTCAAGCCGGGTGGCGCCGGCAACGCCGCCGGCGTGCAGTTGGCCGGCCTCGAACACCTCGACGAGCGCTATGTGAAGGCGGTCGGTTACGCGACCAAGGCCAAGCGCCACGGCCGGCCGAAGATGGTGCTGATCGGCGACATCGTCGGTCACGACGAAAAGGCGGTGATGGCCGCCGCCTCGGAAGTCGTACGCATGTGCAACCTGCGTGCCGCCGAAGGCTTCATCGCGGTCGACGCCGAAACACGCAAGAAATTCTGGCTCGACCGTTCGCGTACCGCCGCCATATCGCGCCACACCAACGCCTTCAAGGTCAACGAAGATGTCGTCATCCCGTTGCCGCGCATGGGCGAGTACTGCGACGGCATCGAGCGCATCAACATCGAACTGTCGACGCAGAACAAGCTGGCGCTGTGCGACGCCCTGTCCGAGTTCCTCAAGGGCGAACTGCCGTTGCACTCCGGCGACGCCAATCTCGACAAGGATTTGCTGATCGGCGACCGCCGGCAAGCCGCGCTCGATTACGTCGAAGCCGTCCGCCTGCGCTGGGAATGGCTGCTGGAAAACCTCGACCTGCCGCTGGCCGAAGCCGAATCGCGCTTTGCCTCCTACGGCGTGGTGGCCGGTGAACTGACCAACAAGGCCGAGAATCCGAAGCTCTTCCATCGCCTGCAGGATTACTCCGTGCGCACCTCGTGGAAGCAGGAGTTGAAGGCGCGTCTGGCCAAGATTTTCGACGGCACGGTCTATCGGCCGATCCTCGAGCGGATCGAGGCGATCCACAAGGAAGTGCTGCGCGGCCGCGTCTTTGTCGCCCTGCATATGCACGCTGGCGACGGCAACGTGCATACCAACATCCCGGTCAATTCCGACAATTACGCGATGCTGCAGACGGCCAACAAGGCGGTCGAGCGCATCATGCATCTGGCGCGCGGGCTCGACGGTGTGATTTCCGGCGAGCACGGGATTGGCATCACCAAGCTGGAATTTTTGACTGACGACGAAATCGGGCCGTTCCGTGCCTACAAGCAGAAGGTCGACCCGGAAGGCCGCTTCAACAAGGGCAAGCTGATGCCCGGTGGCGATCTGGGCAATGCCTACACGCCGTCGTTCAGCCTGCTCGGTACCGAATCGCTGATCATGGAGCAGTCGGAGATCGGCAAGATTTCCGACATGGTCAAGGACTGCCTGCGCTGCGGCAAGTGCAAGCCGGTCTGCTCGACCCACGTGCCGCGCGCCAACCTCCTCTACAGCCCGCGCAACAAGATCCTCGCCACCTCGCTGCTGGTCGAGGCCTTCCTGTACGAGGAGCAGACCCGGCGCGGCATCTCGCTCAAGCACTTCGACGAGTTCAACGATGTCGCCGACCATTGCACGGTCTGCCACCGTTGTGTCAAACCCTGCCCGGTCGATATCGACTTCGGCGATGTTTCCGTGGCCATGCGCAACTTCCTGCGTAAGCAGGAGAAGAAGCGTTTCTCGCCAGGAACGGCTGCCTCGATGCTCTTCCTCAGCGCCAAGGACCCGGCGACGGTAAAGTTGCTGCGCGGCGTCATGATGAATTTCGGTTTCAAGGCCCAGCGTCTGGCGCACAAGGCGGCCAAGGCGCTGCATCTGGTCCAGGAAACGCGCAAGCATCCGCCGGCCTCACTCGGCGCGCCCAGCGTGAAGACGCAGGTGATCCACTTCATGAACCGGCCGATGCCAGGCAACCTGCCCAAACGCACCTCGCGCGCCTTGCTCGACATCGAGAACGACGAGGTAATTCCGGTGATCCGCAACCCGCAGAAGACGACCGAGGATTCGGACGCCGTCTTCTACTTCCCCGGTTGCGGTTCCGAGCGCTTGTTCTCGCAGGTCGGTCTGGCGACACAGGCGATGCTCTACGACATCGGCGTCACCACCGTGCTGCCGCCGGGCTACCTCTGTTGTGGTTACCCGCAGACCGCTTCGGGCAACGAGGACGAAGGTCAGAAGATCACCACCGAGAACCGTGTGCTTTTCCATCGCGTCGCCAACACGCTGAATTATCTCGATATCAGGACGGTGATCGTTTCATGTGGAACCTGCATGGATCAGTTGCAGAAATACCACTTCGAGAAGATCTTCCCCGGTTGTCGTTTGCTCGACATTCACGAATACCTGATGGAAAAGGGTGTCAAGCTCGAAGGCGTCGAGGGGACGCGCTACATGTACCATGATCCCTGCCATACGCCGATGAAGGCCTACAACCCGCTCGCCGTGACCAAGGCGCTGATGGGCCAGGAGGTGCCGCTGAACGACCGTTGTTGCGGCGACTCGGGTTCCTTCGCCTATTCGCGGCCGGATATCGCGACGCAGGTGAAGTTCCGCAAGCAGCAGGAAATCGAGATGGGGGCGGAGAAGTTGCGGGGTACGGGCTTCCAGGGCGAGGTCAAGATCCTGACCTCGTGTCCGGCCTGTCTGCAGGGGCTTTCCCGTTACGACGACGATGCCGGCACGCAGGCCGATTACATCGTGGTCGAGCTGGCGAAGCACTTGCTCGGCGACAACTGGATGGCGGATTACGTCGGCAAGGCCAACAACGGCGGTATCGAGCGCGTATTGCTCTGATTGCGGCTTTTTCCTTCCGCTGACCGTCTTGAGCAGGCTATTTTTCGCCGCCACTTGCAGGAAGTGACGGCGAATGCAATCCTATGCAAAACGACGGGATTCGATGTGGTGATGGGAAGCGCTTGCGATCTATGTGGCGGACCAGGGGGGCGGCTGCTTTGGCAGTCGGCGGACTGTCGCGTCGTGCGCGTGGACGATCCCGCCCTGCCCGGCTTCTGCCGGGTCATCTGGAACCGTCATGTCGCCGAAATGACCGACCTCGACGCGGCGTCGCAGCAGACGCTGATGCGCATCGTCTTCGCCGTCGAGACGGCGGTGCGCAAGTGTTTTGCGCCGGACAAGGTGAATCTCGCCAGCTTCGGGAACGTCGTTCCGCATTTGCATTGGCATGTCATCCCCCGCTGGCGCGACGATCGTCATTTCCCGGAACCGATCTGGGGCCGGCAGCAGCGCGAGTCGACGCCGGCTCGCGCGACCGTCGAGGACGCCATGCTGACGGCCATCATCACCGGCGAGTTGGCGCGAGAGGAAAATAGCCATGAGCAATGAGCAGAGCGTGCAGTTGTCGATCGTCGATCTGAACGATGGCATGAACTACCTGGCCAAGCTGATGCTGGCCAATCCGGGAACCGCCGAACGGCAGTTGATGGATTTCCTCGATGCGCTGCTGACGGCGCCGCCCGACCCCGGGATCCTTTTCGCCCTGCTCGAACAGACGCGGGCGCCGCTCTGCTTCGTCGAAGAGGAAATGGCCCGTCTCTATCACAACAAGGCAGTGCCACTGAGCCACGACGAGGAGTCGGCTTTCCGCGCCGCCGTCGACGCCTGGCGCAAGATGGGCAAGGCCTACGCGCTGTGTGCCCGTCTCGAAGAGCCGGCCGTGGAGGCGCCCGGTTACAAGGAGATGATGGCGACCCTGCTGCACCGCTGCATCTATTACACCGGGATGGTGATCATCGAGCATTATCGTGCTCACCGTGAACTGCCGCCCGGCATCTGGCTCGACCTGCACGGCTATTTCGAAACTGCCGAAGAATGGGGGATTGTTTTCACCCCGGTCAGCGATCCGCTGGAAAGCACCACGCACGCGACCCATTGTGCAGCCGCTTACGTTGCCCTGCTGTTGATTGACGTGGCCAGCCCCTACAGCCACAGCGTGCGCAACCTCAACCTGATCCGCCGCTGGGCGGTGATGTGGGCGCCGCTGGTCGGCGTCAGCCCGCTGGAGAGCGATCTCGAACTGCCGCCTTACGTGGTCGAGTTGATGAAGGATCAGCCTTTGCATCTGAGTGCCTCGGTCGAGGGGGCGGCGAGCGATGTCCGGCGCCTGGATACGGCGCGCCTGGGGCTGCAGATCGATCATGCGATCAATCAGCTGCGCATGCGCTATACCCCGTCGCAACTTGGTCTCGGCGAGGAGACCAGCAGTCATGTACTGAAGCTGCTCGAACAACTCGTTCGGCCCTGGTCGCAATCTTCGTCGGCCCGTCGTTTCCGGCGTTTCGTCAGTGAGGGTACGGCGCGTGTCGCCACGGGGTTCACGCCAATGTTCTTTCATGTGAGTGGCGTTCCGTTCGAGCAACCGGACTCCGCCGCTGCCTATTCCCGGGGCGATTTCGAGCAATTGTTCACTTTCCGCGATCGGGCCGATCCGGGTCAGACCCTGGTCATCCGCCCGCATGCCGACTATCCGGTCGAATACTGGTCGGTGATCAATCATTCGGCCAACGGTTTCCGGCTGGGCCGCAGTGGCGCCGGTCAGCGTGTCCAGCACGGACAACTGATGGCGGTCTGCCCTCATGATGGCGAGCATTTCCTGCTCGGTTACGCGACCTGGCTGATGCAGGAAGAGTCGGGCGGTCTGGTAGTCGGCTTGGCTACTCTGCCGGGGATGCCGCAAGGGGTCAGCTTCCGGTCGCTTGATGCCAAGAGCGCCAGTAGCGAACGTTACATGGCGGGTTTCCTGTTGCCGGCACTGTCGGCGATCGGCGAGGAACAGTCACTGGTCCTGCCGCCGGGCAATTACCACGCCGGCCGCGATCTGGAAGTCGTCATCGGGGAAGAGAAACGCAAGCTGCGCCTCAATCACATCCTGTTGCGCCAGGCCGATTTCGAACGGATCAGCGTTGTCGAACTGTAGGCTGCCGCTGCCGGCAGCTTCGGGGTAAACTAGCCGCCCTGGCATGGAGACCACAGATGGCCGGCATGGAAAAAGACACCCCGATCCCCGAGGCGATTCGTCTACATACGAAAAGCCGGGTGCTCGAACTCGTATATGGCGAAACGGTTTTTCGTCTGCCCTTCGAATACCTGCGGGTGATGACGCCGTCGGCTGAAGCGCGTGGCCACGGACCGGGTCAGGAAACGCTGCAGGTCGGCAAGCGCGACGTCGAATTGCTGGCGGTCGAACCCTCTGGAACCTACGCGCTGAAGCTGGTGTTTTCCGACGGCCACGACAGCGGTTTGTACACCTGGGATCTCCTCTATAACCTCGGCGTGCATCAAGACGAACTGTGGGCGGAGTACCTCCGCCTGCTTGAGGCGCAGGGCGCCTCCCGCGACAGCGCCGGCACTCCCGCTGCCGCCACGCGATCCTGCAGCCATCACCACTGAGAGCCCATGAACAAGGAAACGACCCATTTCGGTTTTGAAACCGTCGCCGAGCAGGAAAAGGCGCGTCGCGTGCGCAGCGTCTTCGATTCGGTGGCCAGCCGTTACGATCTGATGAACGACCTGATGTCGGGCGGCATGCACCGGCTGTGGAAGGCCTTCACCATCGAACGTAGCGGTGTCCGCGAAGGTTCGCGGGTGCTCGATGTCGCAGGCGGGACGGGTGACCTGTCGCTGGCTTTCGCCAAACGTGTCGGCAAGACCGGCCAGGTCTGGCTGACCGACATCAACAACGCAATGCTGGCGCGTGGCCGCGACCGGCTGACCGACAAGGGCTACATGCTGCCGGTTGCGCAGTGCGACGCCGAGAAACTCCCCTTCCCTGACGATTGGTTCGACTGCGTGACGGTGGCCTTCGGTCTGCGCAACATGACGCACAAGGAGCAGGCGCTGGCCGAGATGCGCCGCGTGTTGCGCCCCGGTGGCCGTCTGTTGGTGCTTGAGTTCTCGCAGGTCTGGAAGCCGCTGGCGCCGGTCTACGATTTCTATTCCTTCCAGGTGATCCCGCGCATCGGCCAGCTGGTGACGCAGGATTCCGACAGCTACCGCTATCTTTCCGAGTCGATCCGCGTCCATCCGGACCAGGAAACGCTCAAGGCGATGATGGAAGGCGTCGGCCTGGAGCGGGTCGAATATTTCAACATGGCGCTCGGTGTCGTCGCCTTGCACCGCGGTTTCAAGTTCTAGGCGGCTGGCTCGATGTCCCTGTCTGACCGGCTGCTGCTCGTCCCGCTCAACCACCTGATCGCGCAGGCGCCCTGGGCGTCAGAGCGCTTGAGCCGGCATGCCGGGGCGCGGGTGGCGATCGTCGCCGGGCCGCTGACCCTGCGCCTGACGATCGACGGCAGCGGCTTGCTGCAGGCCGCCGATGCCGTTGCCGAACCCGATGTCCGCATCGAACTGCCGGACGATTTCGCAGTGCGTGCGCTGACCGATCGCAGCAAGCTGATGAGCGGTGCCCGTTTGAGCGGCGCCGCCGATGTCGCGGAAACCCTGGCCTTTGTCTTCCGCAACTTGCGCTGGGATGCCGAGGGCGACCTGGCGGCGGTGATCGGCGACATTCCGGCCCGGCGCCTGAGTCTGGCCGCTGGTGCCCTGGCCGATAATGCTCGCGATGGACTAGCGCGGCTGGGGGCCAATTTTGCCGAATACGCCAGCAACGAGGGCGAACTGCTGGCCGATCCTGCTTCCATCAAGGATTTCGTTTCTGCGGTCGATGCCTTGCGCGACGATCTGGCGCGCCTCGACAAACGGGTCGAACGCCTGGGTGGTTGAAGCTACCTCAACGGAAATGGAAAAGGCCGCGATCGCGGCCTTTTCTCATTGCGGGTCGAATTTCCGTCACACCTTGCGATAAACCTCGGCGCCGGTCTGCACGAATTCGACCGCCTTGGCTTCCATTCCCCGAGTGAGCGCTTCCTCTTCCCGCAAGCCTTGCGCCGCCGCGAAGTCACGCACGTCCTGGGTGATCTTCATCGAGCAGAAGTGCGGCCCGCACATCGAGCAGAAGTGGGCGACCTTGGCAGATTCCTTGGGCAGGGTCTCGTCGTGGAAGGACTTGGCTTTGTCCGGGTCGAGGCCGAGGTTGAACTGGTCGTCCCAGCGGAACTCGTTGGGCGCCTTGCTCAACGCGTTGTCGCGGATCTGCGCGCCGGGATGGCCCTTGGCCAGGTCGGCGGCGTGCGCGGCGAGCTTGTAGGTGATGATGCCTTCCTTGACGTCGTTCTTGTCCGGCAGGCCGAGGTGTTCCTTCGGCGTCACGTAGCAGAGCATGGCGGTGCCGTACCAGCCGATCATGGCGGCGCCGATGCCGCTGGTGATGTGGTCGTAGCCCGGCGCGATGTCGGTGGTCAAGGGGCCGAGGGTGTAGAACGGGGCTTCCTTGCAGTATTCGAGCTGCAGGTCCATGTTCTCCTTGATCAGGTGCATCGGCACGTGGCCCGGACCTTCGATGATGGTCTGCACGTCGTGCTTCCAGGCGATCTCGGTGAGTTCGCCGAGGGTCTTCAGCTCGCCCAGTTGCGCTTCGTCGTTGGCGTCGTAGATCGAGCCGGGGCGCAGGCCGTCACCCAGCGAGAAGGCGACGTCGTACGCCTTCATAATTTCGCAGATTTCTTCGAAGTGCGTGTACAGGAAGCTTTCCTTGTGATGCGCGAGACACCACTTGGCCATGATCGAGCCGCCGCGGCTGACGATGCCGGTCATGCGGTTGGCCGTCATCGGCACGTAGGCGAGACGCACGCCGGCGTGGATCGTGAAGTAGTCGACGCCTTGCTCGGCCTGCTCGATGAGCGTGTCGCGGAACATTTCCCACGTCAGTTCCTCGGCCTTGCCGTTGACCTTTTCGAGCGCCTGATAGATCGGCACGGTGCCGATGGGCACCGGGCTGTTACGCAGAATCCACTCGCGCGTTTCGTGGATGTGCTTGCCGGTCGACAGATCCATCACCGTGTCGCCGCCCCAGCGGATCGCCCACGTCATCTTGTCGACTTCCTCGCCGATCGACGACGTCACGGCCGAGTTGCCGATGTTCGCGTTGATTTTCACGAGGAAGTTGCGGCCGATGATCATCGGCTCCGATTCCGGGTGGTTGATGTTGTTCGGGATGATGGCGCGCCCGCGTGCGATTTCGCTGCGCACGAACTCCGGCGTGATCTCCGCCGGGATGCTGGCGCCGAAATGCTGGCCGGGATGCTGGCGCGAGAGCAGCTTGGCCAGACGCTCGCCTTGCGGGCCCGTCTGGCGCACGCTTTCGATATATTCCTGACGGCGGAGGTTTTCGCGGATCGCGATGTATTCCATTTCGGGCGTGATGATGCCCTGACGCGCGTAGTGCATCTGCGTCACGTTCTTGCCGGCCTTGGCGCGACGCGGCGTGCGATGCAGGCCCGGGAAGCGCAGCTCCGCGGTCGCGGCGTCGGCGGCGCGCTCGCGGCCGTAGGCCGAGGTCAGGCCCGGTAGCGCTTCGGTGTCGCCGCGCGCTTCGATCCATGCGGCACGCAGGGCCGGCAGGCCGGAGCGGATGTCGATCTTGGCGTTTGGATCGGTGTACGGGCCCGAGGTGTCGTACACGTAGATCGGCGGGTTCTTTTCGCCGCCGAAGCTCGTCGGGGTGTCGGCTTGCGAGATTTCACGCATCGGCACCTGGATGTCCGGGCGCGAGCCTTGCACGTAGATCTTGCGGGAATTCGGCAGCGGTGCGATCGCGGCTTCGTCCACGCGCGCGTTGGCTGAGAGGAACTTCGGGTTGGCGTTCATGCAATGTCTCCTGGCGGGGCACGTGTTGACGCCGACAATTTCGGCGCAAAGCGGCTCAGGAGCATGAACGGGGGCGAGGAATTTCTACGCTCCCTGCGCTGGCATTATCCAGATCAGGTTCTAAGGGTATTTCTCACCCACAACTCACGTTGCAGGACCCCTGCGCTTAGCTTTGCGGCAACGATACACCGACATGCCGGGCGAACACAAGCATGATGTGTCCCGAAAAACGTGAACGGATGATGGTGCAATGCGGCATGCGCGCACGCCCCACGCCAGGTTCGCTGGCGAGCGCACCGTGCGGGCCGCGCGGTTCCCCGGACCGGGGATGTCGGCGACTTGGCCGACGTTGGCCTGGCGAATTTATTCGCTTTTGGCTCTTTTGATTCAGGCAGGAGGTGCGTATCGTCAACGATGTGAATGCCGGATCCGAACTGACTTCAATCGAACGGAGAGACCATCCATGCTGCGCCTGAACTACATCAAAGCCGCTCCGCGCCCGTATGAATACCTGAGCACACTGAGCCACTACTTCCACGATTGCGGACTGCCGGACGGCCTCGTCGAACTCGTGTGGCTGCGCGCCTCGCAGCTCAATGGCTGTGCGTACTGCATCGACATGCACGTGACAGACGCGCTGAAAGTCGGCATCGAGCCGCGCCGCGTGCATCTGCTCGATGCCTGGCGGGAGACGGAGCTTTATTCGCCGGCCGAGCGCGCGGCGCTGGCATGGACGGAAGCCGTCACCAACGTGCAGGACGGACACGTGCCAGACGACGTGTTCGCCGAACTGCGCGCGCATTACGATGACAAGGAGATCTCCGACCTGACCTTCGCCGTTGCCACGATCAACGCGTGGAACCGGATGGCCATCGCATTTCGCGCACCGCTGCCAAAGGTGCCGCACGGCGTGCGCTGAACTGCGTCCGAATGCACGTTGGCGGTGCGATGGGCCTGCGCCGGGCCCGGCGCGACTTCCGTTTGCGCACTATCGCCGATCGACCGTGCGTGACCGATGTGCGGGCGAGCCGCGACCGTGTGGCGCAGACTCACTGTGCCAGCCGGACTTCGCGCTGAAACTCGCGCGGCACGAGCCGAAGCACGTCGCGAAAGAAGCGCCGATCGGGGGGCGGAAGCATCGGCAGCACCCTTCCCAGCGAGTGAGCCGCGTGCAACGCCTGCGGGGAGTCGCCGTCCTGGTGCAGCGCGAACCACAACATCTCGAACCACAGGTTGGCGAGCTGCAACGGCTCGAAGCCAACACGCCCCTCTTCGTGATCGGCGAGCGTGGTGGCCAGCACGTCGGTCCAGCGGGTGAATCCCTTGGCGCGCGAAAACGGTGCGCCGAACGGCTGCACGGCGTCGAGAAATGCGTCGACGGCGAGCGGCGTGCTCGCGCGCAACGTTGCAAGATCGGGATCGCGCCGTGCCGGCACGGCACCGCGCGCGATGCGCAATAAAAAAACGGTGTTCCAGACGGAGTTGCCGCCCACGCCGAAGCGGTCGCAGATCCATTCGGACAAACCAATCCAGCGCAACGCCTGACGCTGCACGTCGGCGGCGGCGAGGCGGCGTCCCGGGTCGATGAGCGCGCCCTGCCAGAACAACCACAGCGTCAGCCCGATGTTGGCCGCAACGTGTTGCGCCAGTTCGATCGAATCGCCTTCGAACGCGGCCTGCAGCGCGTCGGAAAAGGCGGCCAGCGCATCGGCGGCCGATTTGGCGCGCGCCGGCATCGGACCCGGACGGGCGGCGTGCGACTTATGCAGCAATGCCTGCAGATTTCGGCTCTCGAAGCGAATCCGCGGGTTGTAGACGAGACACGGGGCAAGCGTCGTGTCGTCGCCGATGCGTTGCAGATGGGCGAACGCGCCGGCTTCGTCGCGCAACGCGTAGGCTTGCCACGCCTGCACGATCCAGTGCATGGCGCGCAGCGTGGGCGAGCCCGGCGGGTTCGCGCCGAACGTTTCCGCCAGCGTGGTGAGGGTCCGCCTCGTGCGTGCGGCGTCGCCCATGCGGCGCCAGACGATCGTCTCGGCGAGCAGCGCGATGCCTCGCTGCACGTCGTCGACGGCGCAAACCTGCGCGGCATGGAACGAGGGGATGGCGCCCGTGCGCTGACGCCGCACGTCACCCGGCGCGCTTGCTTGCGGTGGCGCGAAGAACACGCCGTCCTGCATGTCGCGCTTGCCCAGCGTCAGGTGATGCCAGAACGCGATGTCCTGCATGACGTAATCGAGGGCGGGGGAGTGTGTATCGGGCGCCGTGTCCTGCGGGAGGCCGAGAAAGGCGGCAATCGCGCGGCGCGGGCTGTCCGGCGCGGCATTGCCGATCGTCACGCGGACCCGCGGAATTTCCCGGGGCGCGAGCCAGAACGGCCCTTTGCCACGCCCGCGCGTGGGCAGCAGACGCGGGTCGGCGTGGCGATCCTCGCCCCAGCCGACCGCGACATGCCAGCGCGCGAAATCCGAAAAAGCGCGACTGATCAGCATGCGCAGATCGCCCGCCGCACCGGACGTCTGTCCGAAGCGGGACTTCAGCGATGCCAGCGAGACGGGCGAATTCTCGTAAAGCGCCGCGTAATACACCCGCATGAGCAGCCAAAGGCTTTGGTAGCGGACCGCCTCGCCATTGATCGTTTGTGGCGCGTCGAGGCGTACGGCGAGGGGGGAGGCGCCAGTGGCGCTGACGTTCGTGTCGGTGGCGGGAATGTCGGGCATGGCGTCGAGTTTCGTCGAATGACGTCGGAGAAGCGCCCGCTTCGCGCCGGGGCGGCGTGCAGCCTGCGCCGCAATCTCACGGTCTTCGGGAGGGGCGCACCGATGATACGGCGGTTACGTCGGTTACGGTAGCTTTGCTTTGCGTCTGTCGAAACCCGCACTAAGCTGCATATGCTCTCGAGAACCGGCGCCTGGCCAGCGTCCTGACAGCATGCCGGCGATGCCCCGGAGGGTCCGCAACGTCCCGCATGTCCGACGAACCTCCCATGAAATCAGGACAACGAAATGAATACGATAATCTCTCGCCGGTGGCGTGCCGGCCTGTGGCGGCGGCTGGTCGGCGCGGTCGTCTTGCCCGCAACGCTCGCCGCCACCCCTGCGGCCTATGCGGCCGACGTGCCGAAAGCCGCGCCGGGGCGCATCACCGAGCGCGCCGACTGGGGCAAGCTGTTCGCCGCGGAGGGCGTGAAGGGCACGATCGTGGTGCTCGACGCACGCACGCAAACCTATCAGGCCTACGACGCCGCACGTGCCGAGAAGCGCATGTCGCCGGCGTCGACCTACAAGATATTCAACAGCCTGCTGGCGCTCGACTCCGGGGCGCTGGACAACGAACGCGCGATCATTCCCTGGGATGGCAAGCCGCGACGCATCAAGAACTGGAACGCGGCGATGGACCTGAGGACCGCGTTTCGCGTGTCATGCCTGCCCTGCTATCAGGTCGTCTCGCACAAGATCGGGCGCCGGTACGCGCAGGCGAAGCTGAACGAGGTCGGGTATGGCAACCGCACCATTGGCGGCGCGCCGGACGCCTATTGGGTCGACGACAGTCTGCAGATTTCGGCGCGTGAGCAGGTGGACTTCGTGCAGCGTCTCGCGCGTGGCACGTTGCCGTTCTCTGCGCGCTCGCAGGACATCGTGCGCCAGATGTCGATCGTCGAAGCCACGCCGGACTATGTGCTTCACGGCAAGACGGGTTGGTTCGTCGACAAGAAGCCCGATATCGGCTGGTGGGTAGGGTGGATCGAGCGCGACGGCAACATCGCCAGCGTCGCGATCAACATCGACATGCTGTCGGAGGCGGACGCCCCGAAACGGGCACGCATCGTGAAGGCGGTGCTGAAGGACCTGAAGCTGATCTGATCGCGCGGCGGCGCACCGTGGTCTGGCGTGCCGTTTACCGTTGTCAGGCGCTGCGCTGTGGGAACGCCTTCGGGCGGGACCACCGCGCAACGCCTGGCGAGGATTACAGTGCGCGTCCGTGTTTGAGGGCGGCCGCAATTTCGGCCACGTGCCGGCCTTGCGTGCGGGCGATCTTCAATTCGTTCTCGCTCGGCTGGCGGGAGCCGTCGGCAGCCGCCAGCGTGGTTGCGCCGTACGGCGTGCCTCCGGTGATTTCCGTCATGTTGGTCAGCGCGGGTTCCGTGTAAGGCACGCCCACGATGACCATGCCATGGTGCAGCAACGTGGTGTGGAAGCTCGTGATCGTCGTCTCCTGTCCGCCGTGTTGCGTCGCGGTGCTGGCGAACACGCTGCCGACCTTCCCGGCGAGCGCTCCCTTGGCCCACAAACCGCCGGTCTGGTCGAGGAAGTTACGCATCTGGGCCGTCATGTTGCCGAAGCGCGTGGGTGTGCCGAAGATGATCGCGTCGTAGTCGGGCAGTTGATCGACGCGCGCGACCGGTACGTTCGCAAAGGCTGCCCGTGCCGCTTTCGCGCCGCTCTTTTCCAGCACGTCGTCGGGAACGAGTTCGGGGACCTGCATGACGCTCACTTCCGCACCGGCGACGCCGCGCGCCCCTTCGGCAACGGCTTCGGCCATCTTGTAGATGTGCCCGTACATGCTGTAGAACACCACCAGGATCTTGGCATTGGCCATGGGAATCTCCTTTGGGTCGAGGAAGGCTGGCGTCGCGGGCGACATGCCACGCGAGGCGAGCCGTTCCATCATAGTCGACGCACATGACGAAACGTGTGCGCGACGACGCGCGGCACGGGGCCGGCGTGTTGTCTTCCCGATGCGGACCTGACGCCGGCCGGATGCCAACTCGATCCTGACCTGATGCCGATGCGGTGCTCGCGCCTTGCCCCCCACTGCGGGCGCGATGTTGCGACGAGCGGGGAGTTACGCGGGGATCAACGCAGGCGCGAGCCGATGAGGCAACCCAGCGCGAGTGCCGCCATCAATACCGCGACGCTGGCCGATACGCCACCCGCCAGTGCCAGCCCGGTCGCGGCAAGGCCGTGCGCCAGCAGGGCCGCGGGCACGAGCAGCATGGCGCTTACAACGCTCCAGCGCATCACATATCTCCACAGGAACCGACTCACGACGTGCATGCGTGCGTCGAGTTGATGCCGCTGCCAGAACGACAGATCGGCCGCCGCATGGAAGAGCCAAAGCGGGCTGAAGTATTTGATGAACAAGTCCATGACGCCATACGAGAAACACAATGCCCGCCGGGGGCGGGCATGGCGTCGAGGCGCGATGGCGAGACCGTCACGCGCTTTGTGGGGGGGGAGTCGACGCCCCACAATTGTAGCAGGCGCTCACTCACAATGCTCGGACGGTTTGCGATTCCCTTGGGCTTATTTCGTTGAATATCGATCAATCGTAGGTCAATAGTGCTCTTTATTCGTTATTTGTGGTTATTTTTTGGGTGTCGCCGTCTTCGCTCCGCGTGCGGCCTTGCGGGAAGGGGCCGCGAGCGCGTGTGGCGAGGCGGCCGTGACCTGCTGGATCAGCTCCCACACGGACTGTGCGGCGGGCGAAAGGGTGCGGTTCTTGCGGCGTACGAGCGTGATCGTCCGGTCGATCTGGGGCACGAGCGGCAGGGCGATGAGCCGCCCGTCGTTCTTGGGTCCGGGCATCGTGGGCAGCGCAAGCGCCGGCATGATGCTGATGCCGATGCCCGCCTCGACCATGCGGAACACGGTGATGGCGTGTCCGACTTCCTGCGCCACCTGGCAGTAAGCCCCATGCGCTGCCAGCGCACGGTCGATGAGCGGGCGGCTACCCGACGCGTAGTCGAGCAGCACGAGTTTCTCGCCATTGAGCGCTTTCCAGTCCACGGCCGCCTGTTTCGCGAACCGATGTGAGCGATCGCACACCACCAGGAACGGCTCGACCATGATCGGCTCGCCGACGAGGTCGTCGGCGCCCTCGGACGCGACGATTACCCCGAAATCGACTTCGCCATGACGCACGCTGTCGGTCGCCAGCGTCTGGACCTGGTCGCGCAGCATCAGCGTGATGTCCGGGTAGCGAGCGGCACAGGCCGAAATACATTCCGGCATGAGATTGGCCGAAATGGTCGGCGCGCTGGCTACGCGAACCCGGCCACGACGCTCCTCGGCCAGGCCGTGCGTGTCGCGCAGGGCGCTTTCCAGCTCGTCGAGCACCCGGGCGAGGGTGGCGGAGAGGCTGGCGCCCACTTCGGTCAGCGTGACTTCCCGCGTGGTACGGTCCACGAGCTTGAGTCCGAGTTCTTGTTCGAGCTCCCGAATACAACGGCTGACGGCCGGCTGAGTCAGGCCAATATCCTCTCCGGCGCGGCTGAAGCTGCCGAGGTCGGCCACTGCGAGGAACACCTTGAGCTGGCGCAGCGAGATATTCATGCGAATTTTGTATGAATAAAATTTTTAAATGAATTTGTATTTTAACTGTCCTTGCGGTCTAATACGTGAAAACCCGTATCGCGAGCGCACACTTCCGGTCACTTCCGATCGCCCGCCGATCGATTGAGACCCGCGGGCGGCGACATGCCGCCGGTGCGTGTCCTGGCGTACGGGCTTTGTCTTTTCAGGCGTATTCGAGATCGACAATGGCCAGACCGCGTTTTCTTCCCGACAATTTCACGTTGATGCTGGTGGCGACCGTCGCGTTGGCCAGCTTTCTGCCGGCGCATGGCGAGGGCGGGGTGGCCTTCAATCTGCTGACCAACGTGGCGATTGCGGCCCTGTTCTTCCTGCACGGCGCGAAGCTCTCGCGTGAAGCCGTGCTCGCCGGCGCCACGCACTGGCGCCTGCACCTGCTGGTGTTTGCCAGCACGTTCGCCATCTTCCCGATCGTCGGTGTGGCGCTCAAGCCGGTGCTCTCCTGGATGGTGACACCCGAGCTATACCTCGGCGTGCTGTTCCTGTGCACGCTGCCGGCAACGGTGCAGTCGGCGATCGCGTTCACGTCCATCGCGCGCGGCAATGTGCCGGCGGCCGTGTGCAGTGCCTCGGCGTCGAGCCTGTTCGGCATTTTCATTACGCCGCTGCTGGTCGGGCTGGTCGTGGTTCATCACGACGGCAACACCGGCGCGTCGCCGTTCGACTCGATCGGCAACATCATGCTCCAGCTGCTCGTGCCGTTCATCGCGGGGCAACTCTCGCGCAAGGCGATCGGCAAATGGGTCGAACGCAATCGCGGGCTGCTCAAGTTCGTCGATCAGGGCTCGATTCTGCTGGTCGTGTACACCGCGTTCAGCGAGGCCGTGAACACGGGGCTTTGGCACCAGATTCCGCCGCTCGCGCTGCTGGGCCTGCTCGGCTGTTGCGCCGTGATCCTCGCGATCATGCTGGCGTTCACCACCTTCTCGGCGCGCTGGCTGGGCTTCTCGCGAGAAGACGAAATCACGATCGTGTTCTGCGGTTCGAAGAAAAGCCTCGCCAGCGGAATTCCGATGGCCAAGGTGCTGTTCGCGACCGGCCCGCTGGGCGCCATCGTATTGCCGCTCATGTTGTTTCATCAGATGCAACTGATGGTGTGTGCCGTGTTGGCGCAGCGATACGCGAATCGCCAGCGTGCGGCGCAATCGCCGAAGACGCTCAAGGCCGGCGCCGCCAAGCCGGTCGCACGTGACGCGAAATCCGACGGTAACGCCAACGCTGGCGCGGGCCGCTGAGCGTCTGTCGCACCTGCATCACGGCCCGGCAAGGGCCGTTGTCACACGTTGGTCGTGCGCAAGTGCTAGAATTGCGGTTGTTTCGCTTCTTGACGACCACCCCGGTCCGGCGGCGCCCGACGCATCTGTCCCCTGACAGGCCCCTCTCGCGCCAGCCTTGAGCATGGCGCGCAGCGCCCCTTGAATCTTCGCGAGTGAGCTTTGATGCGGATCCTTCCGCGTGGCGGCCCCCGTTTTTTTAAAGAGATGTCCCATCATCATGGCTGATGTAAATGCTGTTCCGACCCCCGGCTTCGATAGCTTTGGGCTGCATGCGGACATCTTGCGGGCCATTGCCGAGCAGGGCTACACCCAGCCGACGCCGATCCAGGCGCAGGCCATCCCGGTGGTGCTGTCCGGTCGTGACGTCATGGGTGCCGCGCAGACGGGGACCGGCAAGACCGCGAGTTTCTCCCTGCCGATCATCCAGCGGCTGCTCCCGGACGCGAACACGAGTGCATCGCCCGCCCGCCATCCGGTGCGCGCGCTGATCCTCACGCCGACGCGCGAACTCGCCGATCAGGTGGCCGACAACGTGCGCTCGTACGCGGGGCACACGCCGCTGCGCAACACCGTGGTGTTCGGCGGCGTCGACATGAACCCGCAGAAGGACACATTGCGCCGCGGTGTGGAAATCCTGATCGCCACGCCGGGACGGCTGCTCGATCACGTCGAGCAAAAGACGGTCAACCTCAGCCAGGTCAAGATGCTCGTGCTCGACGAAGCCGACCGCATGCTCGACATGGGCTTCCTGCCGGACCTGCAACGCATTCTGAACCTGCTGCCCAAGCAGCGTCAGACGCTGCTGTTCTCGGCGACGTTCTCGAACGAGATCAAGAAGCTCGCGTCGAGCTATCTCACGAATCCGGTCACGATCGAAGTGGCGCGTCGCAACGCGACGGCCGACAAGGTCGAGCAGATCGTCTATGAGGTCGACGAGGACGACAAGCGTGCCGCCGTGGTGCAGATCCTTGGCGAGCGCGACCTCAAGCAGGTCATCGTGTTCGTCAACAGCAAGATCGGCGCGAGCCGTCTGGCGCGTCAGCTCGAGCGCGATGGCATCGTGACGGCCGCCATTCACGGCGCCAAGTCGCAAAACGAGCGCATGCAGGCACTCGAGGCCTTCAAGCAGGGCGGCATCCGCGCACTGGTCGCCACCGACGTGGCCGCACGCGGTCTCGACATTTCCGATCTGCCTGGCGTGATCAACTACGATCTGCCTTATAACGCCGAGGACTACGTGCACCGGATTGGCCGCACGGGCCGTGCGGGGGCGTCGGGCGAAGCGATTTCGCTGTGCGCGCCGGACGAGCGCAAGCAGCTCGTGGAAATCGAAAAGCTGATCAAGCGCGAGCTCAAGCGCGGTCAACTGACGCTGGAGCGCCGCAGCCGTTCGCGCGACGACCGAGGCGATCGCTACGAGCGCAGCGACCGGGGCGAGCGCACTGAGCGCACCGAGCGCCACAGCCGTCATGAAGGCTTGCGTGTTGGCCGCAGTGGTGGCAGCGGCGCGCCGCGTCGTGTGCGCCCGGAGGACGAATTCTTCTACAAGCCGTACGAGCCGTCGCCGAGCGCATCGGACGCGCAGCGCGACAGCAGCCGTGCCGCACAAGAGGCCGGCGCGCCGACGGCATTCGGCGCGCTGCCGGAAAAGGCACCGAAGCGGCAGGTCGCCGCCCTGCTCGCGGGGTTCCCCCGCAAGGCAGGCAACTGAGGGCCTGGACGTCGTGTCGGATTGAGCCCCGTTTGCCGCCGATAACAATGAGCCAGCGCGAATGCGCTGGCTTTTTTGTTGGCCGAACGCTGGCGAGGGGGCGGTTACGGGCGGCCTGGTGACTGATCGGGCCGATCGGGGCGATCAGGCCGATCAGGCCGGTTCGCGATTGAATCGTCGGCGCCCGTCACGTTTGCTGGACAGTGTGGCGACCTGTTGTTCTTCCTGGGCCTATTGGCCCCATCGCTCCCGCCACGCCTGGGTCGCCGCGGCATAGAAGTCCTCGCGGTGCGATAACGTGGCGAGCGAGGGCGGCAGGCCGAGGTGTCGCGCGGCATCCCTGAGCGCTGCGAGCACGGCGTCCGGCGTTTCCAGCGCGAGCGGCGAGGCGCCATTCTGCTTGCTCAGCTTCTCGCCGTCGTCGGCCATCACTAGCGGTACGTGCAGGTAGCGTGGCGTGGGGGCATCGAGACAGGTCTGCAAATAAATCTGACGCGCCGTCGAATCCAGCAAGTCGGCGCCGCGTACGACATCGGTGATGTGCTGCGACTGATCGTCGACGACCACGGCCAACTGGTAAGCCCACTGACCGTCGGCGCGCTTGAGCACGAAGTCGCCGACTTCCGTGGCCAGATTCTGCGACTGCGCACCCATCCAGCGGTCCTCGAAGTCGATGCGCGCGGCGTCGCCGTCGGGCACGCGCAGACGCCATGCGCGGGCCGTCCTGCCATGTAGGCCGTCGCGGCAGGTTCCCGGGTACGCGAGTGTGGTGTGACGCGCATGCACGCGCGTGAGCGAATCGGCGATTTCGCGGCGCGTGCAGCCGCATGGATAGATCCGTCCGCGGGCCGTGAGCGAGGCCAACGCGGCTTCATAGCGCGCATGGCGTTGGCTTTGCCAGACGATCGGCTCGTCCGAGTGCAGACCCAGACGTTCCAGGGTGCGTAGAATGTCGTCGGCCGCGCCGGGCACGCACCGCGGCTCGTCCAGATCCTCCATGCGCACCATCCAGATGCCGTCATGGGCGCGGGCATCGAGCCAACTGGCCAGCGCGGTGACGAGCGAGCCGCGATGCAGCGGCCCGGTCGGCGAGGGGGCAAAGCGGCCGCGGTATTGGCTGCGCGAGGATCGGCTGTGAGGCGCTTCCGGCCCTTCGGGAGCGGCTTGCACATCCCCCACGTCGCAGGTCTCGCGCGCTTCACGCGCCGGATGCCCGTCGTTTCCCCGGGGCGCGGGGCGATCCGGTGAGCACGCGCCGTTCGCCGGCAAACGGTTCACCGATGCGCTCAGGCCGACGCCGCCAGCGACGCGGCGCGCTCGGCCGCCTGCGCCTGGGCATCGGCGCTCGTACGGGTGCCGGCGCACGCCGGACACTGTTCGCCTTCGATGTATTCGGCGCTGCGCTGCGCCTGTTCCGTGACGACGGCACGGCATGCGAAGCACTGTTTCGTCGTGGACGGGGCGAGCTCGGGCGTGAGCGCCGTGCGGTAGTCGAATACGAAGCAGTCGCCCTGATAGTGCGCGCCGCCCACGTCCTCGAAGTACTTGAGAATGCCGCCGTCGAGCTGGTAGGTGTGCTCCAGGCCGATGTCGCGCATGTAGATTGCGGCCTTCTCGCAGCGGATGCCGCCCGTGCAGAACGACACGATGGTCTTGCCCTCGAACTCGGCGCGATGCGCGGCGATCACGTCGGGGAATTCCGAGAATTTGGCGAGGCGATAATCGACGGCGTTCTCGAACGTGCCGACATCGACTTCGAAATCGTTGCGCGTATCGAGCATCACGACCGGACGGCCCTCGTCGTCCTGCCCGGCGTCGAGCCAGCGCTTGAGCGTGACGGGGTCGACGCCGGGGGCGCGACCGTCCGCCGGCTTGATGACCGGCATCTTCATCGTGATGATTTCTTTCTTGGGGCGCACGAGCATCCGCCGGAACGGCTGCGTGTCCGAGAGGCTTTCCTTGACCTCGAGATCGGCGAAGCGGGCGTCGGCCCGCAGGCCGGCGAGAAACGCATCGATGGCATTGCGCGCGCCGGCGAGAAACAGATTGATGCCTTCCGGCGCGAGGAGAATGGTGCCCTTCAGGTCGAGTGCCTGGCAGCGTTCGAGCAGGGCCGGACGCAGGGTCGCGATGTCGTCGAGCGTGACGAACTTGTACGCAGCGATATTGACGATGGACATGGCAACGGAATTCGCAGGATGCGTGAAACAATAAAGCGCCATTATCGCCGATTCGGTACACGTTCGTGCTTGATTCAGGGCAAATCGCCCCCGGGTGCCGTCGGCAAGCCGCCGGAGATCGGGACATGGCGCGTCGGCGCGCGTCGCGGGGTGGGGCGCGCTGTTATCGGTGGTCAGGACGCGGTGCGGCGACGAGACCTTGTTGCGCGACCCCCTGTTATTTTGGATAGCGCGCGCGCTCGGCGATTCCTTTATTCGCTCATGCGGCGCGTGGCAGTCCGTCACCCGGCAGACGCGGCGATTTCGGAATTCCGGAAGACGCTGAAGACGGGGAGGGCGCGTTACAATGTCGCCCATGTCAGAACCTCGCTTCGTCCACCTCCGCCTCCATTCCGAATACTCGATCGCCGATGGCATCGTGCGGCTCGATGATGTCGTCAAGGCCGCCGCCAAGGACGGTCAGGGCGCGCTTGCGCTCACCGACCTCGCGAACATGTTCGGCGCCATTCGTTTCTACAAGGGAGCCCGCGGCAAGGGCGTCAAGCCGATCATCGGCTGTGATGCCTGGATCACGAACCCGGCCGACCGCGACAAGCCCTCGCGGCTGCTGCTGCTTGCGCGCGACCGTGAGGGCTACCTGAACCTCTGCCAGTTGCTTTCCCGGGCATGGCTGGGCAACCAGTGGCGCGGGCGGGCGGAAATTGAAGCGTCGTGGTTGCAGCCCGACGGTCTGGCGCGCGGTTTGCTGGCGTTGTCAGGCGCGCAGATGGGCGACGTCGGCATGGCGCTGGCGGCGGGCAATCCGGAATTGGCGCTGCAATGCGCCAGGCATTGGGCCGACGTATTCCCGGGCGCGTTCTATATCGAGTTGCAGCGCACGGGCCAGCCGGGCATGGAGGCGTACGTGCAGCAGGCCGTGCAGCTCGCGGCCAGGGCCGGGTTGCCGGTCGTGGCCACGCACCCGATCCAGTTCATGACGGCCGACGATTTCACGGCGCACGAAGCGCGCGTGTGTATTTCGGAAGGCGAGATGCTCGGCAATGCGCGCCGAGTACGGCGCTTCACGCAGGACCAGAGTTTCCGCACGCAGGACGACATGATCGCCGCGTTCGAAGACGTGCCGTCGGCGATCGCCAACACCGTCGAGATCGCCAAGCGCTGCAACCTCACGCTCGAACTGGGCAAGCCGAAGCTGCCGCTGTTCCCGACGCCCGACGGCATGTCGCTCGACGACTACCTCGTACAGTTGTCCAAGGAGGGGCTGGAGAAGCGTCTCGAGCTGCTTTTCCCCGACGAGGCCGAGCGCGACAAGCAGCGTCCCGATTACTACAAGCGGCTCGAATTCGAGACGGGCACCATCATCAAGATGGGCTTTCCCGGCTACTTCCTGATCGTGGCCGACTTCATTCAGTGGGCGAAGAACAACGGCGTGCCGGTGGGGCCGGGTCGCGGCTCCGGCGCGGGCTCGCTCGTTGCCTACGCGCTCGGCATTACCGACCTCGACCCGCTCAAATACAACCTGCTGTTCGAGCGCTTCCTCAACCCGGAACGCGTGTCGATGCCCGACTTCGACATCGACTTCTGCCAGGATGGGCGCGACCGGGTCATTCAGTACGTGAAAGAGAAGTACGGCGCCGACGCCGTTTCGCAGATCGCCACCTTCGGCTCGATGGCAGCCAAGGCCGCGGTACGCGACGTGGGTCGCGTGCTCGATCTTGGCTACAACTTCGTTGATGGCATCTCCAAGCTGATCCCGTTCAAGCCTGGCAAGCACGTCACCATCGACGATGCGCTCAAGGAAGAGCCGCAACTGGCCGAGCGCTATCAGACGGAAGATGAAGTCAAGCAACTGATCGAGCTGGCGCAGCGTGTCGAGGGGCTGACGCGAAACGTCGGCATGCACGCGGGCGGTGTGCTGATCGCCCCGGGCAAGCTGACCGACTTCTGCCCGCTCTACACGCAGGGCGGCGGCGAAGACGCCAGTGGGGTCGTGAGTCAGTACGACAAGGACGACGTGGAAGCGGTCGGCCTCGTGAAGTTCGACTTTCTGGGACTGACCACGCTCACGATCCTGAACTGGGCGGAGCGCTACATCAAGCGATTGCATCCGGAAATGAAGGACTGGTCGCTCGATCAGGTCTCGCTCACCGACCCGGCGGCGTTCAGCATTCTGAAAAAAGCCAATACGGTGGCGGTGTTCCAGCTGGAAAGCCGGGGCATGCAGGGCATGTTGAAGGATGCCCAGCCCGACCGCTTCGAAGACATCATCGCGCTCGTGGCGTTGTACCGTCCGGGCCCGATGGACCTGATTCCGAGCTTCTGTGCGCGAAAGCATGGCCGGGAAAAGGTGGAATACCCGGATCCGCGCGTCGAGCCGGTGCTCCAGGAGACCTACGGCATCATGGTCTATCAGGAGCAGGTGATGCAGATGGCGCAGATCATCGGCGGTTACTCGCTCGGCGGCGCCGACTTGCTGCGTCGTGCGATGGGCAAGAAGAAGGCCGAGGAGATGGCCGAGCACCGCGAGATCTTCGCCAAGGGGGCCGCCGCCAACGGCCTCACGCGTGAAAAGTCGGACGAAATCTTCGACTTGATGGAGAAGTTCGCGGGCTACGGCTTCAACAAGTCGCACGCCGCCGCCTACGCGCTGCTGGCGTATTACACCGCATGGCTCAAGGCACACCATCCTGCCGAATTCATGGCCGCCAACATGAGCTTGGCCATGGACGACACGGACAAGGTCAAGATTCTCTACGAGGACTGCCTGGCGAACGGTCTCGGTGTGTTGCCCCCCGACGTGAACGTCTCGGCCTACCGCTTCGAGCCGGCCGACGCGAAAACCGTGCGCTACGGTCTGGGCGCCATCAAGGGCAGTGGTCAGTCGGCCATCGAGGAAATCCTGCGGGCACGCGAAGGCAAGCCGTTTACCGATCTGTTCGATTTTTGCGCGCGCATCGACCGTCGCGTCGTGAACCGTCGCACCATCGAAGCGTTGATTCGCGCCGGGGCGTTCGACACGATTCACGAAAACCGGGCCCAGTTGATGGCATCGGTGCCGATGGCGATGGAGGCCGCGGAGCAGGCGAGCGCCGCGGCCAATCAGGTCAGCCTGTTCGATCTCGGCGACGAGAGCCTTCAGGCGCCGCTGGAGTTGGCCGACGAGCCGGCCTGGACCGACAAGCGCAAGCTGCAGGAAGAAAAGCAGGCACTCGGCTTCTATCTGTCGGGGCACATGTTCGACTCCTACGCGGAGGAAGTGCGGCGTTTCGTGCGCACGCGGATTCGCGACCTCACGGACGGCCGCGACAAGCTGGTCGCCGGCGTGATCTCCAGCATGCGCACGATGATGACCCAGCGCGGCAAGATGCTGATCGTGCAGCTCGATGACGGCACGTCCACGCTCGAAGTCACGATCTTCAATGAGCAGTTCGAGGCCAACAAGCATTTGTTCAAGGAAGACGAGTTGCTGATCGTCCAGGGCAATGCGCGGCCGGACAGCTTCACGGGCGGGCTGCGTTTCACCACCGAAAGCGTGATGGACCTCGGCCGTGCGCGTGCACGTTTTGCGCGGGCGCTCAAGTTGTCGTTCAACGGCAATGCCGACTGGACGCGCCTGCGCGCCACCCTCCAGCCGCATTGCACGATGTATCGCGTGGCCGCGACGGCCGGGGCGGGCGGTGGTGGCAGCGGCGGCTTCAATGGTGGCGGCGGGTTCAACGGCGGTGGCGGTGGTGGCTTTGGCCGGCGCAACGGTAGCGGCAACGGCGATGGTGACGGCGAAAAGCAGAACGGCCTGCCGGTGCACATCGTGTATCGCCGCCCGGACGCCGAATGCGAGTCGAGGCTGGGCGACGACTGGAAGGTGCAGCCGGGCGACGAGTTGCTCGGCGAACTTCGCCAGTGGCTCACGACCGACTCGGTGCAGATCATCTACTGACACGAGCGGTCCGGCGCCGGAATGCGCGCAGGATCGGCAGCGTTGTGCGGCGCCGCGTTGCGCCGCCGCCGAAAGACACAACAAGGAAACCCCGATGTTCTCCATCATCGTTCCGACGTGGAACAACCTGGCCCTGCTGCAACTTTGCGTGCGCAGTATTCGCCAGAACTCGCGCTACGCCCACCAGATCATCGTGCATGTGAACGATGGTTCCGATGGTTCGCTCGACTGGGTGCGTGCCGAGGGCCTCGAACATACCGCATCGCCCGACAACATCGGTATCTGTTACGCGGTGAACCAGGCGGCGGCGCTTGCGCGCGAGAAGTACATCGTCTATCTGAACGACGACATGTACTGTTGTCCCGGTTGGGATACCGCGCTGATCGAGCGCGCGCAAGCGATGCCGGACACCGCGTTCATGCTGTCGGGCACGATGATCGAGCCGGTGGACACGGGCAATCCGTGCGTGCTGGTGAACGACTTCGGCCGAGACGTCGAGACATTTGACGAAGCCGCGCTGCTTGCCGCCGTGCCGAACTACCGCAAGCCCGACTGGTTCGGCGCCACCTGGCCGCCGACCCTCGTGCATCGCGACTGGTGGTTCCTGGTGGGCGGATACAGCACCGAGCTGAGCCCGGGGATGAGCAGCGACAACGACTTCTCCATGAAGATGTGGGCCGCGGGCGCCCGGCGTTTCGTCGGCGTGGGCGCGAGCCTCGTGTATCACTTCCAGTGCAAGAGCACGGGCAAGGTTGTGAAGAACGACGGCCGCACCCAGTTTCTGCGCAAGTGGGGCATGACACAGTCGATCTTCGATCGCTACTACCTGCGTCGCGGCAAGCCGGTGCCGGCCGGCAATGACGGACGCCTGGCCGAGCCCGTCGAGGACGGGAAGTTGCGTTGGGAGCTTTTCCGTTCCCGCGTGAAGCGGGCGTTGGCCAGGTAACGCGCCGGCGCGGACGCGCAGGCCGCGACCGCCGTTCCGCCTGGGACGCGTCAGCTCTCCCCGCGTCGCAGCAGATCGTACTTCAGAAAGGCGCTGCGCGCGTTCATCCGTGCGATGGCGGCGCCGGTCGCGCCATCCAGGAAGCCTCGGCGCAGGAAGTAGGTGCGAACAAAGGCCCATCCACCATTGATCCACGGTTTGAGCGGCGAGACCCGCTTGCCGCGCAATGCCATCTCCTTGGCGCCGGCGCGGGCGTAACGCTGGATCTTGTCCTCAACCTGACGCGCTTCCGTGTAGCTGTAGTGCAGCAGATGGTGCGACAGCGTGCCGATCGCACCGTCGACGATCACCCGTTCGTGGACGAGATTGTCGGAGAAGCGTCCGGCTTCGCGGCGGAATAGCCGCAGCACATGGTCGGGATACCAGCCGCAGTGCCGCACCCAGTGGCCCAGAAACTGCGACAGCCGGGGCATGCGGTAGCCGGCACGGGAGGTGTCGCCGAGCGCGGCCGCGATCTCGGTCGCCAACTCGGGCGTTACGCGTTCGTCGGCATCGAGTGAAAGGACCCACGGTTGCGTGGCGTACGACAAGGCCCGATTCTTCTGCGGGCCAAAACCCGGCCAATCAGGCGTGACATACACCTCGGCGCCGGCGGCGCGGGCGATGTCGGCGGTGCCGTCGGTGCTCGCGTTGTCCACCACGACGATCTGCGACGCAAACGATTGCACCGATGCGATGCACTCGGCGATGTTGTGGCGCTCATTGCGCGTGAGGATCGTCACCGTCAGTGGCAGGCGCTGCGCCGCAGCGGCACTCAACGGCGCAGCGGACAATGAGGTTTCGGTCATGAACGCTCACGAAATAGCAATATCGGGGCCGAGACCCGGACGTGGTGTCGACGCCGGTCGGATCGACGCGTCGCGCGCCTAGGCATTGAGCAGCTCGACGAGGGCTTCGCCATAGCGCTCGATTTTCGCTTCGCCGAGACCGGTAATATCGGCCAGCCCTTCACGATGTCGCGGACGGCGCTGTGCGAGTTCGCGCAGGGTGCGGTCATGCAGGATAACGTAAGCCGGTACCTGCTGTGTCTTGGCCATGTCCTGCCGCCAGGCGCGCAGCGTTTCGAACAGTTTCTGATCGGCAACGTCGAGCTCGATTGCCGGCGCCGAGGCGTAACCGGCAAACCGCCCCTTCTTGCCCACGGCGGCGCGCTGACGTCGCAGCATCAGCGTCGTTTCTCCCTTGAGCACCGGCTTGGCCGCCGCGTTGAGCGTGAGCGCACCGTACTGGCTGCTGTCCGGCTCGATCAGGCCGTGGGCGATCAGTTGGCGGAAGACGGCGCGCCAACCCTGATCGTCGAGTTCACCGCCCACGCCGAATGTCGGCAGCGACTCATGACCGAACATGCGGATTTTGTCGGTACTGCGCCCGCGCAGCAGATCGATGAGGTGACCGGCGCCGAAACGCTGGCCCGTGCGGAGAATCGCCGAGAGGGCCTTTTGAGCGGCGACGGTCCCGTCGAAAACTTCGGGCGGGTTCAGGCAGACGTCGCAGTTGCCGCAAGGCTCGCTCGTCTCGCCGAAATATGACAACAGCACGGTGCGTCGGCAACGCGGCGCCTCGCAATAGCCAAGCAGGGCGTCGAGCTTTTGCCGCTCGATGCGCTTCTGCAGCTCGGGCGCATTCGACTCGTCGATGCGGCTGCGATGGACCACCACGTCGTTCAGCCCGTATGTCATCCAGGCTTCGGCCGGCTCGCCGTCCCGTCCCGCGCGTCCCGTCTCCTGATAGTACGCTTCGAGACTCTTGGGCAGATCCAGATGCGCGACGAAGCGCACGTCCGGCTTGTCGATGCCCATGCCGAAGGCGACCGTGGCCGCCATGACCAGCCCTTCCTCGCGCAGGAACCGCTGCTGGTGCGTGCGTCGGACCTCGGCATCGAGCCCAGCGTGATACGGCAGGGCCGGAATACCCTGAGTCTCGAGCCAGGCTGCCGTCTCCTCCACCTTCTTGCGCGACAGACAGTAGACGATGCCGGCCTCGCCGCGATGCCGCCCGAGAAAGGCGAGCAACTGCTTGCGGGGATTGTCGCGATCGACGATCTCATACCGGATGTTCGGCCGATCGAAACTGGAGACGAAAAGGCGCGCCTCGGTCAGTCCCAGGCGGGTCTGGATCTCGTCGCGCGTCGCGGCATCCGCAGTGGCGGTCAGCGCGATGCGCGGCACGCGCGGATAGCGTTCGTGCAGTGCGGAGAGCTGGATGTACTCCGGGCGGAAGTCGTGGCCCCATTGCGAGACGCAATGCGCTTCGTCGATGGCGAACAGCGCCAGTTGCCCGCGCTCGTCGAGCCGGTCGAGCAGATCGAGAAAGCGCTCGGTCAGCAGGCGCTCGGGCGCGACGTACAGCAGATCGAGCTCGCCGCGTGCGGCGCGGCGCTCGGTATCGAGCGCTTCGTCGAAGCCGAGGCTGGAATTCAGATAGGCGGCGCGCACCCCGGCTTGCAGCAACGCATCGACCTGATCCTGCATGAGTGCGATGAGCGGCGAGACGACGATACCGATACCGGGGCGCAGCAACGCCGGAATCTGATAGCACAGCGACTTGCCGCCGCCGGTGGGCATCAGGACGAGCGCATCGCCCCCGTCGGCCACATGGTCGACGATGGCGGCCTGATCGCCACGGAATGCGTTATAGCCGAATACGGTACGGAGGACTTCGAGTGCGCTTGCCATGGGCGGGAGTATACCGGTTCCCCCCGCACTGCGGCGCGCCAGACGACCCGGATCGCGGGCTCCGCGGCGAATTTTGCGGCGGCGTCCGAGTCTCGCTCGGACACGTCCCGGCGAGACCGGCCGGTACGTTAGAATAGCGGTTTTTCCGCCGTTCCCGACTTACATGAGCGCAACGCACAAGCCCACCGGCCCGATTCTTCGCCGTCTGCTGGGCTATCTCCAGCCCTATTGGCATATGGGCCTGCTGGCCGTTCTTGCCATGGCGCTCGTGGCGGGAACCGAAGCCGCCATCCCGGCCGTTCTCAAGCCGGTGCTCGACAAGGGCTTTTCGGGCGGCGACCCGTGGAAGCTGTGGTACGTGCCTGCCGCGGTCATCGGCCTGGCGGTCATCCGGGGGCTGGCGCAGTATTCGGCCAACTACATGCTCTCCTGGGTGTCGAACCGCGTGCTGCTCGACCTGCGCGTGCGGATGTTCGAGCGTCTGCTGCACGCCCCGGCGGCGTATTTCCAGCGCGAGACGACCAGCACGCTCATCAACGCCATCGTCTACGAAGTCAACCAGGTGCTCGGCGTGCTGACCACGGTGCTCATCACGCTGGTGCGCGACTCGCTCACCGTCGTCGGTCTGCTGGGCTATCTGTTCTATCTGAACTGGCGGCTCACGCTCGTGGTGGCCGTCATTCTGCCGCTCATCGGCTGGCTGGTCGGCAAGATCAACCGTCGTCTGCGCCGCCTGAATCGCGAGCAGCAGACGCTGACCAATGCGCTGTCGTACGTGGTCGAAGAGGCGGTGGGCGGCTACAAGGTCGTGAAGATCCACAACGGCGAAGCCTACGAAAAGTCGCGTTTCGACAAGATGACCGGCACGCTGCGCGGTTACGCCATGCGCGTGACTGTGTCGGGCGGGCTTGCCCAACCCGTCACGCAGGCGCTCGCGTCGCTCGCGCTGGCCATCGTCATCACGGTGGCGATGATCGAATCGTCATCGGGCGAGATGACCGTGGGTGGCTTCACCGCCTTCGTGACAGCGTTGCTGCTGGTGGTCTCGCCGCTCAAGCATCTGATGGACGTCAACCAGCCGCTGCAACGCGGTGTGACGGCCGCCGAGCTGATTTTCGACGTGATGGACGTGGAAGTCGAGCCCACGGGCGGCGATCGCCGGCTCGAGCGCGCCAAGGGGCGCGTGACGTTCGATCAGGTGAGCTTCAATTACGGTGCGGCCGAGCGTCCGACGCTCGACAGGATTTCGCTCGATGTCGCGCCCGGCGAGATGGTGGCGCTGGTGGGGCCGTCCGGCAGCGGCAAGACGACACTGGTCAATCTGGTACCGCGCTTCTTCGATCCTACCGGCGGGCGCATTCTGCTCGACGATATTCCGCTCGACGAACTACGTCTGGCCGACCTGCGCAGCCAGATCGCGTTCGTGAGACACGACGTGGTGCTGTTCAACGACACCATCGCCGCGAACGTGGCCTACGGTCAGGAAATCGATCCGGAGCGCGTGCAGGCGGCGCTGCGGGCGGCCAATCTCGCCGATGCGGTCGCGGCCATGCCCGACGGCGTGCAGACGATGGTGGGCGACAATGGCATGCGCCTTTCGGGTGGCCAGCGTCAGCGCCTGGCGATTGCCCGCGCGATCTACAAGGACGCACCGATTCTGATCCTCGACGAAGCGACCTCCGCCCTCGACTCGGAGTCCGAGCGTCACGTGCAGGCGGCGCTCGAGGTACTGATGGAAGGGCGCACCACGCTGGTGATCGCGCACCGTCTGTCGACCATCGAGCGCGCCGATCGCATCGTGGTGCTGGAACATGGCCGCATCGTGGAGCAGGGCTCGCACAACGAACTGGTGGCGCATAATGGCCTTTACGCCCATTTGCACCGTATCCAGTACGCCCAGCAACAGGAAGCCTGAGGGCG
>JAFIHA010000039.1 GCA_017848965.1 Dechloromonas aromatica (nom. nud.)
CTACTTTCTTTTTTCCACAAAAAAGAAAGTACGCCCGCGCGTCAGGCGCGGAAACCGGCGCGTCGGAAGCCAAAGCCGCTCGCCTAAGCATAAGGAAACCCAACGCTTCAGCAACCGATTCCGCCCGCCCGCGCAGCGCGAAAGAACAAGCCTCAGCGCCCAAGATAAACCTCAATCACCCGCTGATCATTCTGCACCGTCGCCAGATCGCCCTCGGCCAGCACCGACCCTTCATGCAACACCGTCACCAGCCCACCCAGCTTCTCGACAAAGGCCATGTCGTGTTCGACGACGACCAGCGAATGCTTGCCGGCCAGGGAAACGAACAGCTCTGCCGTGCGCATGGTTTCGTCGTCGGTCATCCCGGCGACCGGTTCGTCCAACAATAAAAGCTTCGGTTCCTGCATCAGCAGCATGCCGATTTCCAGCCACTGCTTCTGCCCGTGCGAGAGCAGGCCGGCCGGGCGGTCGGCTTCGCCGTCGAGGCGGATCAGTTTCAGGGTGTCGGCGATGCGGTCGCGGTCGTCGCCGCTCAGCCAGGCGAGCAGGCTCTTCCACACGCGCTTGTCGGTCTTCATCGCCAGTTCGAGGTTCTCGAAGACGGTGTGCTGTTCGAAGATGGTCGGTTTCTGGAACTTGCGGCCGATGCCGACGTGGGCGATTTCCGGTTCGGTCAGCCGGGTCAGGTCGATGGTCTGGCCGAAGAAGGCCTTGCCGGAATCGGGCCGGGTCTTGCCGGTAATGACGTCCATCATCGTCGTCTTGCCGGCGCCGTTGGGGCCGATGATGCAGCGCAGTTCGCCGGCATTGATGGCCAGGCTGAGATTATTCAGCGCCTTGAAGCCGTCGAAGCTGACAGTGATGTCGTCGAGGTAGAGGGCGACGCCGTGCGACAGGTCGAGCTCGCCGGTGACCAGGTGGCCGAATTGGTCGGCGCTGTCGGAGCCTTCGGGGCGGTCGTCGAGGACGGTTTCGGCGGTGGCGTTCATGCGCTGGCTCCTTGTTTCTTGCTGATGATTTTCTTCCACAGTCCGACCAGGCCCTGCGGCAGCAGCAGGGTGACGACGATGAACAGCAGGCCGAGGAAGAACAGCCAGTATTCGGGGAAGCTGACGGTGAACCAGCTCTTGGCGAGGTTGACCGTGAAGGCGCCGATGACCGGGCCGATCAGCGTGCCGCGCCCGCCGACGGCGACCCAGATGGCGATCTCGATCGAGTTGGCGGCGCTCATTTCCGACGGGTTGATGATGCCGACCTGCGGCACGTAGAGCGCGCCGGCAATGCCGCAGAGCACGGCCGAGATGACCCAGATGGTCAGCTTGTACCAGAGCGGGTTGTAGCCGATGAACATGACGCGGCTTTCGGCGTCGCGGATGGCCGTGAGCACGCGGCCGAACTTCGACTTGACCAGCCAGGCAGCGAAGACCAGCGTCGCGGCGAGCGCGATGGCGGTCAGGCCGAACAGCACCAGCCGGGTTTCCGGGGCGGTGATCGGATAACCGAGGATGCGCTTGAAGTCGGTGAAGCCGTTGTTGCCGCCGAAGCCGGTTTCGTTGCGGAAGAAGAGCAGCATGGCGGCGTAGGTCAGCGCCTGGGTGATGATCGAGAAATAGACGCCCTTGATCCGCGAGCGGAAGGCGAAGTAGCCGAAAACGAAGGCGACCGCGGCCGGCAGCGCGACGACCAGGAAGGCGGCCCAGCCGAAGCTGTCGCTGCCCAGCCAGAACCAGGGCAGTTCCTTCCAGTCGAGGAAGACCATGAAGTCGGGCAGGTCGCTCTGGTAGCTGCCGTCGCGGCCGATCTGGCGCATCAGGTACATGCCGAAGGCGTAGCCGCCGAGCGCGAAGAAGAGGCCGTGGCCGAGCGAGAGGATGCCGCCGTAGCCCCAGATCAGGTCCATGGCGACGGCGACCAGCGCGTAGCACATGATCTTGCCGATCAGCGTGATGGCGTAGGCCGAGACGTGGAAGATGCTCTCCGGCGGCAGCGCCAGGTTGAGCACCGGGACGACGACCAGCGCCAGGGCGAGGAAGACGGCGAGCGCGATCCAGGCCTTGCGGTCGAGCGCGGCAAAGACGCGCAGGGTCAGCGGCACGCGGCCGGCGGGCAGGGGAAGCACGGAAGAGGTGGCAGACATGCGTCGCTCCTTACTGGTCGGCAAAGCGGCCCTTGAGGGCGAAAATGCCCTGCGGACGCTTCTGGATGAAGATGATGATGGCGACGAGGATCATGATCTTGGCGATCACCGCGCCGGCCCAGCCTTCGAGCAGCTTGGAGAAGATGCCGAGGCCAAGGGCGGCCCAGACCGCGCCAGCCAATTGCCCGACGCCGCCGACGACGACGACCATGAAGGAATCGACGATGTAGCCCTGGCCCATGTCCGGGCCGACGTTGGAAATCTGGGAGAGCGCCACGCCACCCAGCCCGGCGATGCCGGCGCCGAGGGCGAAGGCCATGGTGTCGATACGCGCGGTCGGCACGCCGACGCAGCCGGCCATCGCCCGGTTCTGCGTGACGGCGCGGACGAACATGCCGAGCCGGGTCTTGTTCATCAGCACCCAGACCAGGAACAGCACGAACAGCGCGAAGCCGATGATGATCACCCGGTTCCAGGGCAGGATCAGGTTGGGCAGGAGTTCGACGCCGCCCGACATCCAGCTCGGGTTGGCGACCTCGACGTTCTGCGCGCCGAACAGCACGCGCGCCGCCTGGATCAGGATCAGCGACAGGCCCCAGGTGGCGAGCAGGGTTTCCAGCGTGCGCCCGTACAGCCAGCGGATGACCGTGCGCTCCATCAGCACGCCGACCGCGGCGGCGGCAAAGAAGGCGACCGGGATGGCGGCCGGCAGGTACCAGTCGACGTAGTCCGGCGCCCAGGCGCGGAACAGGCTCTGCATCGCATAGGCCGAGTAGGCGCCGATCATCAGCAGTTCGCCGTGCGCCATGTTGATGATGCCCATGACGCCGTAGGTGATGGCCAGGCCGAGCGCCGCCAGCAGCAGGATGGAACCGAGCGACAGGCCGGAGAAGATGCCGGCCAGGGTGTCCATCCAGGCCAGGCTGCGCTCGATGCTCTTCAGCGCGGCGCTTGCCGCTGCGCGCACTTTCTCGTCGCTTTCGCCGCCGGCTTCGGTGAGCGGCAGCAGCAGGCTCTTGACCGCCGGCGAGGCGGCTGCGGCCAGGGTGTTGACGGCGGCCAGGCGGACCGCCGGGTCGGCGTCCTGCAGTGTCGCTTGGGCGTGGGCGAGAGCGAGCAGCGACTTGATCTCGGCATCCTGTTCCTGGTCGCGCGCCTTGGCCAGCACGCCGGCCAGCTCGGCGCCGACCTGGCTCTGCAGTTCGCGGGCGGCGGCCAGGCGGACGGCGCGGTCGGCATCGAACAGTTTGAGCGCGGCCAGTGCGTTGGCCAGTTCGCCACGCAGGCGGTTATTGACGGTGATCGTCTCGGCGCCGTCGGGCAGTTCCGCGGTTTCGCCGTTCAGTGCGTCGACCGTCTTCTCGCCGTCGTAGACATAGAGTTTGTCGCCGGCGACATAGAGACTGTCGTCCGCCATCGCCTGCAGCAGCTTCGCCGTGCCGGGCTCGGCGGCGGCGGTCAGTTGCTGGATGGCGGCGATCTTGTCGGAGTTGTCGTCGGCCGCCAGTTGGCGGACCAGCGCCGGGTCGGGGGCGGCCAGGGCGCCCAGGCTGGTGGCCCAGAGCAGGAAGGTCAGTAAGCGTTTTTTCATCGGGTCCGTCCGCAATTTGTGCAGTGCAGCGACAGATTACGGAGCGGCCCCGGCGCGGGGAATACGATGAATTGCGTAGGGGGGACTTGCCCCCGGTTTCAGTGCTGGCCGCGCAGCTTGGCCCACAGGTGATGCAGGCCGACCAGCAGCAGGCCGACGGCGACGCCGATGCCGATGTCGGCGAGCAGGGCGAGCGCCCAATGGCCGACTTCGAGATGGACGAGGTGGCCGAGGATGCCGCCGGCGACGGCGAACATGGCGACCATGCCGACCGGGCCGAGCACCTTGAGGACGACCGGCGCGGCGTTGGCCATGGCCAGCCCGAGGCGGCTGCGGAAGCCTTCGCCGGAGCGCGCCAGCGCCAGGCCCATGTCGTCGAGACGGATGATGAGGCCGATCAGGCCATAGACGCCGATCGTCATCACCACGCCGACCAGCGCCAGCACGGCGATCTTGTAGCCGAGCGGGGCGTCGCCGGTGGCGGCGAGCGAGATCACCAGCATCTCGAAGCTGAGCACGATGTCGGTCTTGATCGCGCCGCGCACCTTTTCGTCCTCGGTCATCGGCACTTCCTCGGCGGCCTCGCCGCTTTCCTCGTGGAAGTATTCGAGCAGGCCTTCGCCGCCCTCGAAGGCGAGGTAGAGCGCGCCCAGCGCCAGGGCGACGGTGATCGCCACCGGCAGGAAGTAGCCAACGACCAGCAGCAGCGCCGCCAGCCAAACCTTGTTCAGCGCGCTGCCCTTGGTGATCCGCCACAGCGCTGGCAGTTCGCGGTTGGGCGAAACGCCGGCGACCTGGCCGGCGCCGACCGCCAGATCGTCGCCGGCGACGCCAGCGGTCTTCACCGCCGCCTTGCCGGTCAGCGCGGCGATGTCGTCGGCGGCGGCAGTGAGCTTGGCGCTCTGCGCGGCGAGGTCGTCGGCCGCGGTCGCGGCGAGTTTGCTGACGTCGCGCAGCAGCGCGAAAAATGCGGAAGTGGCCATGGTTCAGTCGGTCGATTGAAAAACCGCGAGTATACCGGTGTCGTCGTCAATCAAGCGCCGCCGGGTTGCCATTCAATCGGCGGCGGCGAGGCCCTCGAGGGCGCTGGCGAGCTGCTGCAGGGCATCGGCAATCTGCTCGATCAGCGGTGCCTCGTTGGCGTCGGCGACATCCTGGCGCAGCAGGGCGTTGAGTGCGGCGGCCGGTTCGTGGATGCGCCCGAGGCCGACGCTGCCGGCCGCTCCCTTGAGGGCGTGGCAGATTCTCTCCGCCGCTTGGCGGTTGCCTTCGCTCAAGGCCTCGCGCAGGGCTGCGGGGTCGGCGTGGTGTTCGGCGACGAACAGGTGGAGTAGCTTGAGCAGGCGTTGCGGGTTGCCGCGCAGGCGGGCCAGCGCGGCGTTGAAGTCGAAGCCGGGCAGGGCGGCCAGCGCTTCGCGCAGGGCGCCGTCGTTGGCGGTGTTCGCGGGAGTGGTCGGCGGGCTGGCCGGGACTGGTGGCAGCCATTGCAGCAGCTTGGCGAAGAGCAATTCGGGCTCGACCGGCTTGGCGACGAAATCGTTCATGCCGGCGGCCTGGCAGCGCTGCATGTCCTCGGTAAAGGCGTTGGCGGTCATCGCCAGGATCGGCACCGCCTCGCCGCCGGCCAGGGCGCGGATGCGGCGGGTGGCTTCGAGGCCGTCCATGAGCGGCATCTGCATGTCCATCAGGACCAGCGCAAAGGGCTGGCTGGTGAAACGTTCGACGGCTTCGCGGCCGTTCTGGGCGATGCTGACGCGCATCCCGACATCCTGCAGCAGGGCGAGCGCGACTTCCTGGTTGACCGGGTTGTCCTCACAGAGTAGGACGCGGTTGCCCGCGTAGTCGCGGCGCAGGACGGTTTCGGGGGCGTCGCTGCGGCGGCGGGCGCTGGGCCCGCCGAGTTCGCGCGACGAGCGGACAAACCGAGCGGTGAACCAGAAGCGGCTGCCTTGTCCCTCAATGCTGTCGACGCCGGCGTCGCCGCCCATCATGCGTGCCAGTTGGCGGGTGATCGCCAGCCCCAGGCCGGTACCGCCGTACTGCCGGGTGGTCGAGCGGTCGGCCTGCTCGAAGGCGCCGAACAGGCTGGGTAGCGCCAGCGTCGGGATGCCGATGCCGCTGTCTTCGACTTCGAAGCGGTAGCTGGCGGTGCCCGTCGTCTGCTCGAGCAGGCTGGCGCGCAGCGTGATGCCGCCGCGTTCGGTGAACTTGATCGCGTTGCCCAGATAGTTGAGCAGGGCCTGCGCCAGCCGGGTGGGGTCGCCGCGCAGGCAGCCGCCGATCGGCGGCGGCAGTTCGAGGGCGAAATCCAGCCCTTTTTCCCGGGCCTTGCCGGCGATCAGATCGCCGGCGCGGGTGACGGTTTCGGTGAGGTCGAATTCGATGTCCTCAAGCTGGATCTTGCCGGCTTCGATCTTCGAGATGTCGAGCACGTCGTTGATGATCGCCAGCAGGTGATCCGCCGCCAGATGGATCTTGGCCAGCTTGTCGCAATGTTGGGGATCGTCGATGTTGCGTTCGAGCAGGCCGGTGAGACCGATGATGGCGTTCATCGGGGTGCGGATCTCGTGGCTCATGTTGGCGAGGAAGCTGCTCTTCGCCAGACTGGCCGATTCGGCGACGCGTCGCGCCTCCTCCAGTTGCTCGGTGCGCTCGCGGACCAGCTCTTCCAGGTGGCTGCGGTGGATTTCCAGTTCCTCCTCCAGCGCCTTGGTCGCGGTAACGTCGGTGACGAAGCCGTACCAGACGATCCTGCCGTCCTCGTGCTCGGGCATCGCGTCCACGTGCAGCCACTTGACCCGGCCGTCCGCCATGCGGATCCGGTAATCGACCAGCCAGCGCTCCATGTTTGCCGCCGACCGGCGCATCGAGTCGAACAGGCGATCATGGTCTTCCGGCACCAGCAGGTCGCGGATCAGGTGAGCATCGGCCTCGATGACTTCGGCGCTGACCCCGTAGATGTCCTGCACCGCCGCGCTGGCGAAGGGAAAGGCGCCGCTGCCGTCGGCGTGCTGGTAGTACTGGAAGACCATGCCCGGCACGTGGGCCAGCGTCTTGCGCAGCAATTCGGTGGCGGCTACTTTGGCGAGCAGGGCTTCCTGGTCGACGATGGCCTTGAGCAAGCCGTTGAAGGCGTTGGCGAGTTTGCCGATCTCGTCGTCGGATTCGATCGGCAGCGCGCTGCGCGGCCGGCTGCCCTGGCGCATTTCGTCGAGCAGGACGGCGGAACGTTCGAGCGGCCGCAACTGGCGCCGGACCCACCACCAGGCGAAGGCCCCGGCAAACAGGGTGAAGGTCAGCCCGGCAATCAGCAGCCGCTGCTGCATCTCGCGCACGACGGCGAAGGCCTCGGCTGTGGGCAGCACAGACTGCATGACCCAGGGGGTATTGCCGATTCGCACCGACGACGACAATTCCTCTACCCCGCGCGAACTGACGGCGACGCCCGATCCCTGACGGCCGTTGATGTAGCTGTCGTAAACCGCGTTGACGCCGGGTGGGGGGCCCTTCTTCAGAACCCGCTGCTTGTCCGACGAGGCGATGAACATGCGGGCCCGGGTGTCAGTGACGAAGAAATCGCCGGTGCGTCCGTATTTGGCCTGGCTGATCTGATCGAGGAAATTGGGTTTCCCCATGTTGGTGATGCCGAGCACGGCACCGATCATCCGCTGGTCCGGCGAAAAAATCGGCACAGCGATGGTGATTACCGGTACGCCGGTGCGGCGTCCGGTCAGTGGCTCGGTGATCAGCGGCTTGCCAGTGGCGACCAGCTCCCGGAAAAAATCGCGGTCGCCATAGTGGGTGCCGCTGCGCTCGTGACGCGCCGGAACACTGGCGATTGCCGTGCCTCCTGCGTCGAGCACCATGATGCCCCAGTTGAACAAGGGGTCGAGCCCGGTTTGCGTATCGAGCAGCGCCTGTCCAGCGGCGGGATCGGCCGGCAGCCTGGTCAGACGCCCGGCCAGCGCCTCAAGGATGTTGATCCGCTCGCCGACCGAACGCTCGATCTCCGAAGCGACCAACGAAACCGCCGAATACTGTTGTGCCGAGATCGCAGCTTCCATGTCCGCGCGCAGGTACTTGCCAATGAAGAAGACGACAACCCAAACCGATAGCACGGACGCACAAAGAACCCCAGCCACCAGTCGGGTCCTCAGGGAATGCCAGGAAAACTTGATCATCGGGCGCCAACTCGCAGCATGACTTTGCTGTCATGTTACACCGGCCTTTCTACAGGCGCGTGTCGGGTAGTGGCGGGAGAGGTCGGTGGGGCAGATGGTGGGTTTGGCTGGCGCGACAACTTTCGCCAGGCGGAGAAAGCGAAGGTATTGGGACCGATGCCGCGTCGATCATCAATTGGTTGCCTGAAAACGATGTCTGGTCGTTGCGGTCATTTCGTCAACAGTACGGCGTCAATTGTGGCGTGGTTTCATTCGTTTGGCGTGCTTTTCTCGGGGTCAGTTATAGCTGAAGTAGAGGAAGTCGAGAATGGTGCTGTTGTTTCCCGGGGTGAATACATAGCCATATCCGCAGTAGGTGTAATCCAGCTTGATCTCGATTTTTCCGGTTCTTCGGTTGGCGCTATAGCTGATCTCGATTTCTTCCGATTCCTTGTTTTTGTTTTTTGATTTTATGATTTTTTTGATTGGCTCTTTGGGTAATAGTCCGGCTATTTCACTTGCGTGGTGTCCGCTGAAATAGTGGTAGGTTTGTTCTATGTTTTTACCCCTGAAAATGCAGCGTATTTTAAATCCTTCTTCATATACATTTCCTCCCGCTTCCCGGCAGCTACAGATCTTGTCTCTCAGGCAGCTAGCTATCACAGGCTCGCTGTTCGAAATGTCTTTTTCTTCGGCGAGCGCCAGGTTTGTGTGGCTGATAAGAAATAATGCAAGATATGAAATTGCTATATTTAAATTGGCTCTCATGAATATATTTTTCAATAGTTGTGCATGTTTCGTCTATTTGCTTAGCAGGCTGGTGAGAAACTCAAGGTGACTCCCGATTTTCTTTCCCTGCCGGGGTTTTTTACGGGGCGGCAGCCCCGGCGGCCCGGTTTTTCGGGCCTTTCCGCCCTTTGTGGTGGGGCTTGCAGCCCCATTTCCCCGCCACCGGGCCGGCAGCGGGCGCACCTCGCCCTATGTGGGCAGCAATTTCATCCTCGGCGCCAGCAGGGTTTGCAGCCGGGTCAGGTTGTAGGCGGCAAAGCAGAGCAGCGCCTGGTCGGCGAGTTTGGCCACGCCCTTGTGGCGGGTCTTCCGCAAGCCACCGACGGTCTTGATCCAGCCGAATGCCTCTTCAATCATCTTGCGGCACTTCAGGCTCAGGGCGTAGCCCTTACCCCGAGCCGTACGGCCATCGACCGCGCTGCCGCTCATCTTCCTCGCCACGTGGGCCTTGATGCCCAGGCCCTGAAGATGGCTCACGAAATCCGCCGTGTCGTAGCCCTTGTCCGCGCCCACCGTCGCCCCCGACTGGACGGTGCGGCCGATCATCCGCTTGGCCGCTTCACATTCGGCAGTACCGCTGGCCTGGGTAGTTTCCACATCAACGATGAGGCCGTTGCGGTTCTCGGAAAGCGCATGGGTCATGAAGCGCAGCTTGGCTTCGGTGAATTCCCCCTTCTTGAACAAGCGGGCTTCCCCATCGGTGGTGCTCTCATGGGGGGCGTTGCTGTGCTTCTCGCCGCTGAAATCCACGCTCGGATTGCGCCCCGACGGGCGATCCGGACCGCCACCATCCTTCCGGACGAAGCTATTGTGGCTCGCCCAGGCGTCGATCAAGCTGCCATCCACACTGAAGTGCTCGTCGGAGATAAAGCCCTGCCAGTCGGCCAGCATCAGGACTCGGCGGAAGAATTCCCGGGCGATGTCCTCCGAGAGCAACCGGTCCCGGTTGATGCAGAACACCGAGCGGTCCCACGTGGGATCGTCGATCCCCAAGCCAACGAACCAGCGGAAGAGGAGGTTGTAGTCCAACTGCTCCATGAGTTGGCGTTCGCTACGCACCGTGTAGAGGACCTGCAACAGCAGCGCCCGCAGGAGTTTCTCCGGCGCCACCGAGGGCCGACCGGTATGGGAATAACGGGCATCGAAGAGCGCCGACATGCTGGCCAGGATGGCGTCTGCCAGAACCCGAAGCCGGCGCAGCGGGTGCTCCGCGGGAATCCGATCCTCCAGGCTCACATAGCTGAACATCGCTCCCTGCATGACATCGGCACCGCGCATCGTCCCTCCCGAAAATTAGCTCCCGTCTTTCAGGCCCGAGTCTGCCTGCTTTCCCGCATCAGGCCAAGGGCGGGGACTTTCTCAACATCCTGTTAGGGGTTGTCTGGGGGGGTAAGTCCGTAAATCAGTGGCCCCTTAACTTCAACATACGACCGAGGGCAGCGTGCCGCGCTAATGTCGTCGCTGATTTGACCGAGTTCAAGGTAAGGCTCAATATTTTTCTCTGTTTTACGCCACCGAATGGCGACGGCACGTTTTGTCTTTGAGCATTCAGAACGGATGGTTGGGTAATATTTGAGGTTGCCGACTATTTCGAACCATATTTCATCTGGTAACCATTTGTTTTTTATGAATTGAACAGCAGGTCGGAAAGAGTTTATGGCGCCCATGGTTTGTATGTCGCAAGGAGCTTTCATTCCAAGTTCAACTTCATTTAAACCGCCGACCTTTAGAATGCAGTGATTGCCTTGCTCGCGAATTTCCACGGATGTGGTTTTGGCGTGATTTTCATTTTTTAGAGGAATGCTTTGTATCAAAGGCCAGCGATGAGGGTTGCTGGCTATGTTAATTCCACCGTCAAGAACGTCAGGAGAGGCAAATGCTGCGGGGGTGTTATAAAGAAAAAATAAAATCAAGAATATTTTGATATTCATTTGATCTCCCAGAACCATACTTCAGCGGCCTTGTCGAACGCAGTGACATATCCTTCGTAATATGTGGAAGATTGTCCTGGTGTGGTTTTCCCATCCCAGAGGTCTATATGGTCGCCATCCAATGCCCCGTTTGGGGTTCTTTGCCAATAGTCTTTGAAAAATACAACTCCAGTTCTACCTTTGATTTTTTTAAGAGCTTCCCCATTCTTGTAGGCTGGTTCAGGATTTCCGATAGCTCTGCTAAGCCATATCGCTAGCCTACCAAGGGAGGCCCCCCGGCTCTGCCGGGGAGGCAGTAGACGTTTGACGTATTCGGGAGTCCATCGGAGGAAACTCCCCTTCGTGAGCCGCCAAGCACATGAAAGGGAGAATCACGATGGACGAATTCGAGAG
>JAFIHA010000040.1 GCA_017848965.1 Dechloromonas aromatica (nom. nud.)
ACCGAGCGGAACGGAAACACCCAAGGCTTAAACCTTGGCCATTCAGCAGAGACGCCTTTCGGGGCCCCCATGTGGAGCGCCGAGCAACGGAGAAGGGCCGGGGGAAGTCGGCGAGCACTGTTTGAGGCCCGCAGGGCCGAGGTGCGCAGCCGCCCGGCCCTTCGAGTAGCGCAGGGGAGTCGGCGCAGCCGACCGCGCAACCTGGGGTGGCTTTTTCTTTGGCTACTTTCTTTTTTCCAAAAAAAAGAAAGTACGCCCGCCGGTCAACGGCGGAACCCAGTGGTTCAGCAAACAACCACGCCCGCCCGCCAGGCGCGGAACCCAGTGTTTCAGTGACCAAAAAGGCCCGCGCCTCAGGCCACATCCTTATACCGCCCATAAGTGTAATGCGCCGCACAGGCACCTTCCGACGACACCATGCACGACCCCACCGGATTCTCCGGCGTACACACCGTCCCGAAGATCTTGCAATCCTGCGGCCGCTTCACCCCACGCAAAATCGCCCCGCACTCACAAGCCTTGTGATCCGCCACCGAGGCATAGCGCACCGGATAGCGCTTCTCCGCGTCAAATTCGGCGAACGTGCCGCGAATGCGCAGCGCCGAGTACGGCAAAACGTTCAAACCCCGCCATTCGAAGTGCTTGCGCATCTCGAAGACCTCAGCGACCAAGGCCTGCGCTTTCAGGTTGCCGTCACGGTCAACAGCGCGCGAGAACTCGTTTTCCACCTCGGCGCGGCCTTCGTTGACCTGGCGGATCAGCATGCGGATCGCCTGCATCACGTCGAGCGGCTCAAAGCCGGCGATGACTACCGGCTTTCGGTATTCCTCGGCGAAGAATTCGTAGGGCCGGCTGCCGATGATCGTCGACACATGCGCCGGGCCGACGAAGCCATCGAGTGGGACGGTGCCCCACTGACGCACTTCAGGCGATTCGAGGATGCTGGAGATCGCCGACGGCGTCAGCACGTGGCAGCAGAGCACCGAGAAATTCTTCAGGCCGAGCGCGGCGGCCTGCTTGATCGCCACTGCGGTGGGCGGCGTCGTTGTTTCGAAGCCGATGGCGAAGAAGACGACCTGTTTGTCCGGGTTTTTCTGCGCCAATGTGACAGCGTCGGCACTCGAATAGACCATGCGGATGTCGCCGCCCCGGGCCTTGGCTTTGAGCAGTGACAGGCTGTCGGAGGCCGGCACGCGCAGGCAGTCGCCGTAGGTGCATAGCGTCACGCCCTCGTCGAGCGCCAGGCGGATGGCCTGGTCGACGCGGCCGATCGGCAACACACAGACCGGGCAGCCGGGGCCGTGGATCATGCGCACGTTGGCCGGCAGCAGGTCGGAGACGCCGTAGCGCGAGATGGCGTGGGTGTGGCCGCCGCAGAATTCCATGAAATGGTAGTCGCGGTTCGGGTCGGCCTCGGCGCGGATGCTGGCGGCGATCTTCTGCGCCACCTCGCCGTCGCGGAATTCGGCTATGTACTTCATCAGTGCAGCGTCAGGCCGTCGCCGTCGGCGGTCAACTGGCCCATTTCGGCAAACAGCTTGAGCGTCTGTTCGGCTTCTTCCGGGTCGAGCTTGTTCAGCGCAAAGCCGACATGGACGATGACGTAGTCGCCGACGGCGACGCCTTCGACCAGCGACAGTGAGATTTCCTTGCGCACGCCGGCAAGATCGACGACGGCGTTGTCGCCGTCACGCAGTTCAACGACCTGGGCGGGAATCGCGAGACACATGGGGCTTCCTTTCGGGGGAGTTCAACCGCGCCCGGCCAGGCGGCGGAAGAAGCCGCGCCGGTCGACCGGCTGCGGCTCGGGGTTCGGGGGCGTCGGCGCGGTGGCCGGCGGTTCGAAAAGCAGGTGCAGCGCGTCCATCGCGGTGCGCAGCGCAGCGTCCTGGTCGGCGAGTTCGTCAACCGGCGCCAGGATGGGGACGAAGAAGCTTGCCGGCAGGTCCGGGTCGTCGCCGCGTTCGCTGATCAGGTCGAGATCGCCAGCCGGGAAGCCGACGCGCAGGGTCTGTTCGACCGGCAGCTCGCGCCACAGTTCGCCGCCGCCGGGGAGCAGCAAGAGGTGGATGAACCAGGGGGTGACGACGGCGCCGATCCAGTCGCCGCGATAACGCCGGAAGCCGGCGATGTCGACCGAGAGGCCGGGGTGGCCGCCGTTCAGCGTGGCCTGCCAGCGCCGGTAACGGGCGAGCACGCGCGGCGCCGGGTTGTCGGTGTGGATGGCAGCGCTGGCCGGTATGTTCATGCCTTGTCTCCGTGCATTTGCCGGGCGACCCAGGCCTGGCCCAGCGCCAGACCGCCGTCGCCGGCGGGGACGGCGCGCGCTTCGAGGACTTCGATGCCGGCCGCCGTCAAACGGTGGCGCAGCGCGTCGAGGAGGATGGCGTTCGCCGCGCAGCCGCCGCCGACTGCCATTTTCGCAAGTTTTTCGCGGTCGACCGCAAACATCGCCCACTCGGCGAGGCCGGCGGCGACGGTGGCGTGGAACAGCGCGGCGCCTTGTCCGGCATCCGTGCAATCGAGCAGCGCGGGCAGCAACGGCGAGAAGTCGAGGATATCGCCGGCTATCCGCCAGCCGCCGACCAGCGGCTCGACCGGGCCGTGCGCCGCCGCCCGGCCTTCGAGTTCCATCGCCGCCTGACCTTCGTAACGCGAAACGTCGCGCACGCCGAGCAGGCCGGCGGCGGCGTCGAACCAGCGGCCGAGGCTGGAAGTCGGCGGGCAGCGCAGTTGGCGGTCGAGCAGCGTGAGCAGCGGACCGGCCTCGCGTTCCGGCCAGGTGCGCGCCAGCCAGCCGGCGACCTGGTCGCCGAGGCCGGCGCCGTGCAGCGCGGCAATCGCCATCCGCCACGGCTCGCGCGCCGCGCGGTCGCCGCCGGGCAGGGCCAGCGGGCGCAGATGGCCGAGGCGGCGACAGGCGGCGCCGTCGACGCGCAGCAGTTCACCGCCCCAGGCGCCACCATCCGGGCCGAGGCCGACGCCGTCGAGCGCCAGCCCCAATAGCGGGCCGTTGACACCATTTTCGGCGCAGATCGCGCCAATATGCGCGTGGTGATGGCCGACGGCGCGCGCCGGCACGCCGAGTTCGCCGGCCAGACGCAGGGCCAGCGCGGTCGACGCGTAATCCGGATGTAAATCGTGGGCGATCAGCGCCGGTTTGATGTCGAGCACGGCGAGCAGATGGGTGACGGTTTCTTCCAGGAAGGCCAGCGTCGCCGCGTTGTCGAGGCTGCCGATGTGCTGCGAGACGAAAGCCTCGCGCCCGCGCAGCACGCAGACGGCGTTCTTCAGGTGGGCGCCGAGCGCCAGCACCGACGGGCCGTCGTCGGCGAGCGGGATGGGCAGCGGCACGTAACCGCGGGCGCGGCGCAGGAAGGCTGGCGCGCCATCCGTTACGCGCACCACCGAATCGTCGCAGCGGACGACGATGTCGCGGTCGTGCATCAGGAAGGCGTCGGCGATGCCGTTCAGACGTTGCAGCGCTTCGGCGTTGCCGGTGACCAGCGGCTCGCCCTGTGGGTTGGCGCTGGTCATCACCAGCAGCAGGTCGCTGGGTTCGGCGAGCCAGTCGGTGCCGGACGGCCGGCCGGCGGCTTCGTGCCAGAGCAGCAGGTGTAAAGGCGTCGCCGGGCGCATGACGCCAAGCCAGGGCAGGCCGGGGGCGACGCTGGCCAGTTCGGAGCCGCCCTTGCGGCAGAGGACGATGGGCGCGGCGAGATCGGCGAACAGCGCCCGCTCGCCGTCGCCGAATTCGGCGTAAGCGGCGAGCGCGGCGGGGTTGAGGCCCATCACCGCGAAAGGTTTGGCCTCGCGCGCCTTGCGTTGGCGCAGTTCGGCGACGGCGTCGGGGTTGCGTGCGTCGCAGGCGAGGTGGAAGCCGCCCAGGCCCTTGATCGCGACAATGCGGCCGGCGCGCAGCAGGGCAAGCGTGGCGGCGATGGGATCGTCACCGCCAGCCGCGAGATCGGCGCCATTTTCATCGAGCAGTTGCAACTGCGGTCCGCAATCGGGGCAGCAGGTGGTTTCGGCGTGAAAGCGGCGGTCGGCCGGGTCGGTGTATTCGCTCGTGCACGGCGCGCACAGCGGAAAAGCGGCCAGGCTGGTACGGGCGCGGTCGTAGGGAATGCCAGCGCTGACGGTATAGCGCGGGCCGCAGTGGGTGCAGGTGGTGAAGGCGTAACGCCAGCGGCGGCCCTTGGGGTCGCAGAGGTCGGCGATGCAGTCCGGGCAGATCGCTGCGTCCGGGCCGATGGCGGTGCGCACCGTGCCGGCGACGCTGTCGCGGATGACGAAACCGGGCGCCGGGCGTTCGTCGCTGGCACTGCTGTCGATGGCGTCGATGCGGGCGAGCGGCGGGATTTCGCGCGGCAGGCGGGCGAGGAAGTCGTCCAGCTGCGCGCCGGCGGCGAGCAGCGTGACGCCGTCGCCGTCGTTGCGCACCCAGCCGGCGATGCCGAGTTCGCCGGCCAGCCGCCAGACGTAGGGGCGAAAGCCGACGCCCTGGACGAGGCCGCGGATGTGCAGCAGGCGAGCGCTCACTTGGCCGCCAGTTGTCGCTCCAGGTCGGCGATGCGCGCCTTCAGCGCGGCGACGTTGTCGGCCAGACGGGCGCGCTGGGCGGCAACGCCGGCGTCGATCCAGGCCAGCCAGTCGGCCATCCCCTCGCCCGTCGTCGCCGAGACGCGGAACACGGTCAGCTTGGGATTGACGCGGCGCGCGTTGGCTTCGGCGAGGTCGGCGTCGAACTGCAGGTAGGGCAGCAGGTCGCACTTGTTGAGCAGCATCACATCGGCGGCGGCGAACATGTCCGGGTACTTGAGCGGCTTGTCTTCGCCCTCGGTGACCGAGAGGATCGCCACCTTGTGCTGCTCGCCTAGGTCGAAGGCGGCCGGGCAGACGAGATTGCCGACGTTCTCGATCAGGAACAGCGAGCCGTCGGCCGGCTGCAGGCGTTCCATCGCGTGGCCGACCATGTGCGCGTCGAGGTGGCAGCCCTTGCCGGTGTTGATCTGTAGCGCCGGGGCGCCGGTGGCGCGGATGCGCTCGGCGTCGTTGGCAGTTTGCTGGTCGCCTTCGACGACGGCGATGGCGAGCCGAGCCTGCAGCGCCTCGATGGTCTTGACCAGCAGCGTCGTCTTGCCCGAGCCCGGGCTGGACACCAGGTTGAGCGCGAAGACGCCGTGCTCGTCGAACCAGGCGCGGTTCTTCGTTGCGTAGCCGTCGTTCTTGGACAGGATGTCGCGCTCGATCTGCACCATGCGCGCCTGGCTCATGCCGGGAACGTGGGCGCGCGCCGGGCCGCTGCCGTAGTCGAGGTCGCCGTGGTGGTGGTGCGCTTCGCCATGCGCGTGATCGTGCTCATGCCCATGGTCGTGCGCGTGACCATGCTCGTGGGCGTGCTCGCCGTGATGGACGTGCTCATGCACATGCGTCGTGCCGTCGGCGTGCGTATGGGCATGGCCGTGGGCGTCGGCAATCTCGCCATCGTGGCTGTGCGCATGTTCGTACTCGTGCGCGTGGCCGTGTTCATGCACCGTGCCGTCGGCATGGACATGGCGGTGCGCGTGCGCCTCGCCCTCGATTTTCACTTCGCCGTCACCGCAGCCGCAAACTGTACACATCCTTGTCCCCCTTGTTATCTAGTCGATGGCGATTTCGCGCACCCGCATCTCGGTGCCGGCCGTCGGTTGAACCTGGTGGCTGCCGCAAACCGGGCAGGCGCCGTAAAGCTCGCTGATCGTAACCGTCGTCGCGCACTTCATGCACCAGCCGGCGCCGGGCACGGCGACGATCTCCAGCGCCGCGCCGTCGGCGATGCCGCCCCGGGTGACGACGTCGAAGCAGAAGCGCAGCGCTTCCGGTTCGACCGACGACAACTGGCCGATCTCGAGCACGACCAGGCCGACCCGGGCGGCGTTCTCGCGCCGCGCGGTGTCCTCGACCAGTTCGATGATGCCTTCGGCCAGCGACATTTCATGCATCTTGCCACTCCACTTGGTAAGGCAGGCAGGGATCGAGCGCCAGGATCGCCGCCTCCAGTCCCTGGCGGGCTGCCTCGGCCGTTGCATAGCGCCGGTCGGCGAGCAGCGCCGCGAGTTTTTCCGGCCGGGCGAAACTCGCATCGGTCGGTGCTTCGAGATGATACCGCGCGACCTTGCCGTCGCGTAGCGCGATCGCGTGCGTCAGGACACCGCGCGCGGTCAGCGTCTGGGCAACGCCGAGTCCGTCGCCGCCAGCGGCGGCGAGCGGAAATGCTTGGCCGGCTTCGAGCGCGGCGGCCGCCCGGGCAACGTCGGCGACGCGCGCCAGGTAGGCGGCGGCAATGTCGGCGGTACTGGCCAGGGCTGGCCGTTCGCTTCCCGGCGTACGCCACCAGGCGAGCCAGGCGGCGACGTCGAGTTGCGGCCAGGTCGGGGCGACGCCACGGTCGTCGAGGACGATCCGGCAGCGCTCGACCAGCGGACACAGCGTTTCCTCGATCAGGCGGCGGGTGGCGCCGTTGCCGTCGACGCCGAGACGGGCGCTGCGCCAGGCGGCGAATTCCTCGCGCGCCGCTGGCAGGCCGCAGGCCACCGGCCAGTCGAGGAGCAGCCGCCACAGGTTTTCGTGCAGCACTTCCAGCCACAGCAGGCGGGTGTCGATCGCGTCGCAGGGAGCGCTGCGGCCTTCGGCGGCGGCCAGGGCGGCGCGCGCTGTGACCCGCTGTGCCTCGCCGCACAGCGCGTAGAGGTGCGGGATCAGGCGCACCGCGGCGTCCGGATTCTGGCCGACGAAGAGGCGCGTCATCGCCGGCCGTTCGAGGACGACGCCGGCGATGCGCACCCTGTTTTCCGCGAAACTGGCGCGGACGGTCAGGCTGCCGCCCGGGTTCATCCGCGCAGGCCGAGGAAGGCGCGCCGGCTGGCGGGCGGCGTGGCGGCCGCCGCCGCTGGTGCCGCGAGCGGGTCGTTGAACAGCGCGGTGATCGCCGCCAGTGCGGTCAGCCGCGCCTGCTCGTGGCTGGCGAAATCGCCGGCCGGCGAGAACAGCGAGCAGAGATGGTAGCGGCCGAGCCGGTCCTCGTCGGCGACGATGAACTCATAGACGCCGGACGGAAAGCGCCAGTCGCAATGGTTGCCGGCCGCCGCCGCCGGCCAGTCGGCGTGGCCGGGCAGGCAGAGTAGGTTGATCGCCCACGGCGTGACCAGCGCGCCGACCCAGTGACCGGATTCGGCGCGTCGGAAGCCGAGCGCCTCGACCGTCAGCGCCGGGTTGCAGATCGGCAGCCCGGCCATGCGCGTCGCCGCGATGTCGGCGAAGACGGCCGCAATGTCGGCCGTCGGATCTTCCGCCCAGGGTTTCACGCGGCGATCACCATGAACTTGTGTTTCGGCGCGTCGCAACCGGGGCAGCACCAGTCGTCGGGCAGCTCGGCGAAGGGCGTGCCGGGGGCGATGCCGCGCACGTCGTCGCCCTCCGCCGGGTCGTAGACCCACCAGCAGACGCCGCATTCGAGGCGGTCGGCGGGCTGTACGGCGCGGAAGCTGCCCTCGAAGATCACAGCGGCTCCGCCATCATGTCGAGGTATTCGCGCAGGCGTTCCAGCGAATCGGCGAAGTCGTCGTCGGCGGCGAGCGCCACTTCCGGCATGCCGACGATCTCGATCGAATTGAGGATCAGCGCGTCCATGCTGTTGAAGTATTGCACCCACCAGACGTTCTTCAGGCGCGTGCTGGTGATTCGGCAGTTGCCGTAGCCGCGCGACAGGATCGACACCTCGCGGTGGCCGAGCCAGCCGTAGAGCGCGTCGAGGTCGCCTTCGCTGACCGGCAGCAGGCTCAGGTTGATGACGTGGGCGGCGTCGCCCGGCTGCCAGGCGGTGGCCTGCATGCGGATTTCCTCGATCAGGGCCGGCGCGTTCATGCAGTCGGCGGCGTATTCCGGCGCGGCGAGGACGCTGCTCGCGCATTCCTGCATCGCGTCGACGAGGACGGCGGGAATGCTGGCGGTTTCCAGGCGGTCGGCGAGGATGGCGCCGTCGTCGGCGATTTCCAGGACGCGCCAGACGCCGGCGAAGGCGGTTTCCTGAACGCGCCAATGGCGCGGCGCGGTGGTGAAGGCGCTGACTTCGCCGAAACCGAGCGACTGGGTGATCACGTCGCGCACGCCGGCCGGTAGCCTGGCCAGGTCGGCCGTCGCGCCGCCGTCGAGACCGGCCTCGGTGGCGCGGACGACGAAGTCGCCGAGCAACTGGAGCACGGCGGCGACGGTTTCGGGTGCCACGTTCTCCGGCAGGTAGGGCGCCGCGAAGGTCTGCATGTCCTTCGGCATCGGCAGGTAGTCGGGCGCTTCATCGCCTTGCGAGCCGGGCCCCATGGCGACGACGGAAATCGGGAAGGGACGCAGGGTGGATGGGTTCATGCGCAGGCTCCGGGTTGGCCGGCGCCGAGCACCGGGATGGAAATCGGGCGCGGCCGGGCCGGGCCGGCGGCGAGACGGGCGACTTCGTCGCGGTATTCCTGCCAGTTGCGGATGCCGTTCAGGCTGCCGAGATAGTCGCCGTCGCGCAGGAAGACGACGGCCGGGGCGCGCGCCACGGCAAAACGCTGCAGCAGCGCGGCGGCGGCTTCCGGGCCGGCGACCAGGCGGGCGACGTCGGCACCGAGCGCGAGCAGCGCTTCCGGCAGGATGACGCAGGCGTCGAGCACTTCCAGGTTGCGTTGCGGGTCGTCGGTCAGCAACAGTGCCGCCAGGCCGGCCGGGAAAGCCGGCTGGTCGGCGCTGACGCGGACGAAGCCGTGCTTCTGCTGCATGCGGGCGATGGCGGTTTCCAGGCGTTCGAGCGAGGTCGGGCCGGCTTTCAGTTCGAAGCTCATGGGTGCGTCGTCCTCAGGAATTCGGGCAGTTGGGGTTCGCGGTCGAGATCGGCGAAGAAGGCGGAAAGATCGGTCGCTCCGGCGTTGACCGCGTCGAGCGCGGCAAGGGCGGCGGTGATGGCGGCGGCGCGTTCGGCGTCGATCACCTCGCGCGCTGCGTCGAGAAAACAGAGCAGCCAGGTGCCCGGCGCCTGGGCGCCGACCAGCCGGATGTCGATGCGCAGTTCCTCGCCGCGGCTGAGGCAGCGCGCGTAGTGCTCAGCGCAATCGACGACCTGCGCCGGGATGCCGAGGCACATCAGGCCGCCTCCAGGTTGAGGAAACGGGCGTCGCCCAGGCGGTAGGCCTGGTCGGCGGGCGGCCGCTCGCCTTCGTAGAGGTCGATGGCCAGTGCCGCGTCGGTGATCGCTTCGGCTTCGCTTTCGCGCAGGCGGCCTGCGGCGCCCCAGCGTTCCAGCCAGTCGAGGGCGAGGTTGAGCGCTGGCGCCATCTGCGCCTTGACCACGTCGCGCAGGCTGCCGCCAAAGTCTTCCAGCTCTTCCGGCTGGACGCCGATGAGGACCAGTTCAGCCGGCAGCTTGCCGGTCAGTTCGGCGGCCATCAGCACTTCCTGGAAGCCGGTCTGGTGCAGGCTCATCTTCTTGGCGCCCATGAAACGCGGCACCTGGTCACCGACCACCTCGCGCAGGTCGCCCGGCGTGTCGCCGTAATCGACGGCGTCGAAGACCAGCAGGCAGTCGGCTTCCTGGACGTAGGGCAGCAGGTAAAGGCCCTGCGTGCCGCCGTCCATCAGCGTCACCTGCGGCGGAAACTGCCAACTGGCGTTGAGCGCCTCGACGCAGCGCACGCCGAAACCTTCGTCGGCCCACAGCAGGTTGCCGATGCCGAGTACGAGAATTTTTTTCGGGTTCATGGGTTCCAGTTACCTCTGACGGAAAAGCGCCGCCGGAGCATGGCGGCCTGCGCGCAGGCGCCGCTCCGGCAAGCCCCCTCCTAGTCCTTGAACATCCGCCAGCCGCTGACCATGGTCGAAATCAGCGACTGCCGGCTCATGATGTCCTCACGGACCGCCGCGTAGATATGGACGACGGCGAAGGTCATCATGATCCACATGCCCAGCCGATGCAGGTTATGCACCTGCAGCGAACCGCCGAGCGCCGGGATCACCCAGCCGAACAGCGTGTCCTGCCAGCTGCCCAGCCCGGCGCCCTCGCTGTACAGCGCGAAGCCGGTGAACACCATGCCGACCGCCAGCACTGTGAAGAAGAAGAACATCATCAACTGCGCCATCGGGTTGTGGCCGACGTATTTCTTCGGTGTCTTTTCGAGGAAAAGATACCAGCGCAGTTCGAAGAAGACTTCGCTCCACCATTGCGGGTTGGTGATCGGCAGCTTGAAGATCTGCCGCGCGTGGTGGTTGCCGACCAGCGCCCAGTAGATGCGGCCGAGCAGGCCGACGGCGAAGATGTAGGCGGCGGCGAAATGGGCGAAGCGGATGTAGCCCATGACGAAGTTCTCGGCGGCCTCGCCCGGAACCGTCGGCAAGGGCTTGCCGATGAAGTAGCCGGTTACCGCCAGCACCACCATCGCCAGCGCGTTGATCCAGTGCCAGAGGCGCACCGGCGCCTCGTACACGTAGATCGAACGTACCTGCCGACCGTGTCGCTCGGCCTCCAGCATGTCCTGTTGTGAAAGCATTTCAGCCTCCTTTCCGGCCCGCTCAGCGGACCTTGACCGACGTCATTTCCTGACCGTCCGGGCTCATCACGTGCGTCGAGCAGGCCAGGCAGGGATCGAAGGAATGCAGCGTGCGCAGGATTTCCAGTGGCTCGTCGGCCTTGGCCACCGGGGTGTCCATCAGCGACGCTTCGAAGGCGCCGATCTGCCCCTTGTGGTCGCGCGGACCGCCGTTCCAGGTGGTCGGCACGACGCACTGGTAGTTGTCGATCTTGGTGTCCTTGATCCTGATCCAGTGGCCGAGCGCGCCGCGCGGGGCTTCGGTGAAGCCGGCGCCTTGTGCCTCCTTCGGCCAGGTCGAGGGTTCCCATTTCTCGATGTTGGCGGTGTTGAGATCGCCGGCCTTCAGGTTGGCCATCAGTTTGTCGAACTGCTGGCTCTGCAGTTTGACGCAGTACGCCGTTTCCAGGCCGCGCGCGGCGGTCCGGCCGAGCGTCGAGAACAGCGCGGTGACCGGCACGTCGAGGTGCTTGAGGGCGCCGTCGACCAGGCCGTGGATTTCCGGGTACGCCTTCGGCTGCAGGTAACCGAGCACCATCCGGGCGAGCGGGCCGACTTCCATCGCATGGCCACGCCAGCGCGGCGCCTTGATCCACGAATACTTGGCGCCTTCGTCGAGTTCCTTGATGTTGGTCTTGGTCCCCTTGGTGTTCGGGCCGAGCACGAAGTTCGGCTCGGTGACGCCGTCGAAGGGGTGCAGGCCCTGGGTTTCGTCCGGGTACTTGTACCAGGAGTGGGCGACGAATTCCTGGATCTGTTCCGGGTCCTTGAGGTCGACCGGGTGGATCTCGTCGAGCTTGCCGTTGATGATGGCGCCGCGCGGCAGCAGCAGGTTGGCGGCCGAATAGTCGTTGGCGAGTTGCGGGATGTCGCCGTAGGAGAGCAGGTTCTTCGACGACAGGCCGCCGCCGTGCAGCCAGCCCTTGTAGAACGAGCCGATGGCGAGCAGGTCGGGGATGTAGACCTGTTCGACGAACTCGGTGCAGCGGTCGATGATGCTCTTGACCAGGTTGAGGCGTTCCATGTTGATGGCGCCGACTGCTCCCGTGCCTTCGAGGTTGATGGCGCAGGGCACGCCGCCGACCAGCCAGTTCGGGTGCGGGTTCTTGCCGCCGAAGATGGTATGGACCTTGACGATTTCCTTCTGGAAATCGAGCGCTTCGAGGTAATGGGCGACCGCCATCAGGTTGGCTTCCGGCGGCAGCTTGTACGCCGGGTTGCCCCAGTAGCCGTTCATGAAGGGGCCGAGCTGGCCGGATTCGACGAACTTCTTCAGGCGGTTCTGGATGTCGCGGAAATAGCCCGGCGACGACAGCGGCCACGACGAGATGCTCTGCGCCAGCGTCGAGGTCGCCTTCGGATCAGCCTGCAGCGCCGACACGACATCGACCCAGTCGAGCGCGTGCAGGTGGTAGAAGTGCACCAGATGGTCATGAATATAGAGGTTCAATTGCATCAGGTTGCGGATGGTGTTGGCGTTCTCCGGAATCCTGATCGCCAGCGCATCCTCGACGGCGCGCACCGATGTCAGCGCGTGGGTGCCGGTACACACGCCACAGATTCGTTCGGTGAAGGCCCAGGCGTCGCGCGGATCGCGGCCCTTGAGGATGACTTCCAGACCGCGCCACATGGTGCCGGTGGAGACGGCGTTGCGGATCACGTTGTTGGAATCGAGGTTCACTTCCACCCGCAGGTGGCCCTCGATGCGGCAGACCGGGTCGACGACGACGCGCTTGCCGGTGTTGTCGAGCTTGAAGCCCTGGGTTTCGTACACGCCCATCTCAGTTTTCTCCCTGTTGTTCGGTTGCGGACTCGCCGGCCTTCTGGCGGGCGCGGGCCAGCGCGGTCACCGCGGCATGGGCGGCGATCGCCGCGCCGACGGTGCCGGCGGCGGCCTTGCCGATGGTGTCGGCGTTCGATTCGGCGCCGAACGGCGTGATGCTGGTGACGCGGTTGTAGAAGCTGCCCTTGTCCCAGAAGCCCTCTTCCGAGCAGCCGATGCAGCCGTGGCCGGATTGCACCGGCCACGACACGCCGCCGTTCCAGCGCATCGACGAGCAGGCGTTGTAGGTGGTCGGGCCCTTGCAGCCCATCTTGTACAGGCAGTAACCCTTGCGCGAACCCTCGTCGTCCCAGGCTTCGGCGAACTGGCCGGCGTCGAAATGGCCGCGCCGGTAGCACTTGTCGTGGATGCGCTGGCCGTAGAACATCTTCGGACGCCCCTGGCGGTCGAGTTCGGGAATGCGGTCGAAGGTCAGCATGTAGGTGACGACGCCGGTCATCACTTCGGCGATCGGCGGGCAGCCCGGCACGTTGATGATAGGCTTGCCGGAGATCACCTTGTGCACCGGCGTGGCGCGCGTCGGGTTCGGCTTGGCGGCTTGCACGCAGCCGTAGGAAGCGCAGGCGCCCCAGGAAATGATCGCCTTGGCGTCGGCGCAGGTTTCCTTGAGCACTTCGACGAAGGGCCGGCCGCCGTGGATGCAGAACATGCCGTCCTCGTTGAGCGGCGGGTTGCCCTCGACGGCGACGATGTAGTTGCCCTTGTACTTCTTCTTGACCTCTTCGATGATCGCCTCGGCCTGGTGACCGGCGGCGGCCATCAGCGTGTCGTCGTAATCGAGCGACAGCATCGACAGCACGACGTCCTTGGTCAGCGGATGCGCCGAGCGGATGAAGGACTCCGAGCAGCAGGTGCATTCGAGGCCATGCAGCCAGATCACCGGCGTCCGTGGCTTGGTTTCCATCGCCAGGGCGATGCGCGGCGCGGCGGCACTGCCCAGCCCGAGCGAGGTCGCGGTCAGGCTGCAGAATTTCAGGAAGCTGCGCCGGGTGATTCCCTGGCGACGCAGCACTTCATAGAATGTTTCAGTCACTTTGCTCCCCCCGATGGTCAGTCTTGCGGTGGTGTGCTTCCGCAAAGGTCGTGCCACGCTTGATGCTGCGGTGATTTGCTTGGAAAATCAATGGCTTGTGCGGACATCGCGAGTGTGGGAGGCGGCCCCGATCAAAGTGGATGAGAGTTTATTTGCCGCTTGTGGAAACTTCCTTTGCAGTGGCTGCCGATACCCGACAATCTTGCATTCGATCAACACAAGCCGGCTGCGCCTGAATAGAATCTGGGGAATGCCGACCGTAGCCGACCTGATGACCCTGCACGCCGACAGCGTGCCCCCTGCCGCGATGCTTGCCGAGGCGGCGGCATTGATGGTCGAGGCGAAGATTTCTTCGGTGGTCGTCGTCGATGCCGGACGCGTGGTCGGCATCCTGACCGAACGCGACATGCTGCACGCGATGCGCCGGCACGAGGATCAGCACCGGCCGGTGGCGCATTTCATGACGACGCCGGTGCATACGGTGAGTCACGACACCGAGGTGCGCAACGCCTTCCGCCAGGCCACCCGGCTCGGCATCCGGCACCTGGTGGTGACCGGCGGCGAGGGACGCCTGCTCGGCATCGTCAGCGAGACCGATTTCCGCCGCTTCTTCGGGCTCGATTTCTATCGCCAGCTCAATACCGTCGAAGGCCTGATGGACCGGGTTTTCCCCCGCCTGCCGCGGCAGGCGACGCTGGATGAGGCGCTGGCGGCGATGGAGACGGCGCGGGCGACCAGCGTTGTCGTCGTCGATGGCGGCGCTGCCTGCGGCATCGTCACCGAGCGCGATGTCGTCCGCCTCTACCTGCAGACGTCGGGAAATCCGACGCTGGGCGAAGTGATGACGCAGCCGCTGACCGGCGTCCTGCCCGAGACCTCGGCCGCCGAGGCGGCGGCGCTGATGCTGGAAAGCCGCATCCGGCATCTCGTCGTGGTCGATGCCGAAGGCCGCTTGCTCGGCCTGCTCACCGAGCACAGCCTGATCCGGCCGCTGGAAATGGATCTGCTCGACGAGACGATCAGCGAGCAGCGCGGGTTGCAGACCCGCTACGACGAAGCGCTGCTGATCCGCAACGCGGCGATGACCGGCATGCTGCGCGGCGAACGGCTCGCCGGCCTGCTCGAACTGATCGCCCTCTCCGCCGAGCACGAGGTGCCCGGCATCATCTGTTCGATCATGCTGGCCGACGCCGACGGCAGCCACCTGCACGTCGTCGCGGCGCCCGGACTGGCCGAGGACGTACGCGCCCTGCTGGCGAACATGCCGGTCGCCGAAGGGGTCGGGGTGTCCGGGACGGCGGCCTGGCGGCGCGGCGAAGCCTATATCGAGAACATCCACGAGAATGCCTGCGGCATCGATTATCGGGATTTTGCCCGCCGGATCGGCGTCACCTCCGGCTGGGCGGAAGCCCTGCTCGGTCCCGACGGCCGCCTGCTCGGCACCTTTGCCGTCTATCGCGAGCAGGCCGGTCGCCTGCCCGACGGCAGCCGCGAAACCATCCGCCAGGCCAGCCGTCTGGCTGCCTTGATGATCGCCCACCAACAGCAGGCCGATGAGCTCGGGCGCAGCCAGCAGACCTTCCGGGAGTTGTTCGAATCGGCGGGCGACGCGCTGTTCGTCATCGACGGCGACGGTCGCTGCCTCGACGCCAACGCGGCGGCCGAGCGGATGACCGGCTACCGGCGCGAGGAACTGCGTGGTCATGCGCCGGACTTCCTGGCTGCCCAGGGCTTGAACGACCTGGCCCGGATCGCCGCAGTGATCCGCTCGGCTACCGGCGGTGCGCCACAGGAACTGGAGTTCTGGGGGTGCGACCGCGACGGCCGGGTGCTGCTGGTGCGCCTGCAGATTTCCGCCACGCAGTACGCTGGCAAGCCGGCGCTGATCGTCACCGCGATCGACATCAGCGTCACCCGCGCCGAGCAGTTGCGCTTGGGCATCGAGCGCGATCTGGCCAACGCCCTGAATACCGAGGCCGACCCCGAGGCGCTGCTGGCGACCATGCTCGACCTCGCCTTGCGCTACCCGGAATTCGACAGCGGCGGGTTCTACTGGCAGAACGCCGGCGGCGACTACGAGCTGCGCGTGCACAAGGGCCTGTCGCCCGCGTTCGTCGCCGCTGCCCGTTGCTGCGTGGCGGATTCTCCGAAGGCAGAACTGATCCGCAACGGCAAGGTGCTGTGCAGTTGTCACACCTGCTGTCAGCAGCAGGATCACTGCAGTCTGATCGATCCCGCGCACTACGCCGGCGAAGGCCTGCGCTGCCTGATCGCCCTGCCCATCGTCGTCAACGGTCGGGCGATCGCCTGCCTCAACCTGGCTGGACATCGTACTGTGCAGATCTCGGTCGCCACCTGCCAGGCGGTGCAGCACCTGGTCAGTCAGTACGCGATGGCGCTCGAACGCATCGAAGCCCGCGAGGCGGCGCGGCAGTCGCGGGACAATCTGAGCGGCCTGTTCGCCTCGCTCGACGACCTGATCTTCGTCATCGACGCCGGTGGCCGCATCGTCCATTACAACCCGGTGGTCGACCAGGCGCTCGGCTACGCGCCGGGCATCCTGCACGGCGAACCGGTCTCCCGGCTTTACCCGGCGTCCTGGCGCGAGCAGGCGCAGCACAATCTCGACGAGATGTTCGCCGGTCGCCTGAATGCCTGTCCGGCCCCCTTGCTGGCTGCCGACGGTCGTCTGGTGCAGACCGAGGTCCGCGCCGTGCACGGGCACTGGAACGGCGAGGCAGCGCTGATCGCCGTCGCTCGCGACGTCGGCGAACGGCTGGCGGCCGAAGAGCGGCTGCGCCTGGCCGCCAGCGTCTTCGCCAACGCCCACGAAGGCATCATGATCACCGATGTTTCCGGGCACATCATCGAAGTGAATCCGACCTTCAGCGAACTGACCGGCTACAGTCGCGCCGAGGCGATCGGCCAGAACGCCGGCATGCTCAATTCCGGCCATCATGACGCCGCCTTCTACCGCAACATGTGGGAAGCGATCCGCGATCAAGGCCATTGGCGCGGCGAAGTCTGGAACCGCAAGAAATCCGGCGAGATCTTCGTCGAGTTGCTGACCATCTCGGCAGTACGCGATGCGCAGCGGACGATCACCCACTTCGTCGGCATCTTCTCCGACATCACGCTGCTCAAGGAGCATCAGCAACGCCTGGAGCATCTCGCGCATTTCGACGCCCTGACCCAGTTGCCCAACCGCATGCTGCTCGCCGACCGGCTGCAACTGGCGATGGCCAACGCCGCCCGTAATCGCGGCCTGCTGGCGGTCTGCTACCTTGACCTCGACGGCTTCAAGCCGATCAACGACCGCTTCGGCCACGCCGCCGGCGACCACCTGCTGGTCGAGGTTGCCCAACGCCTGCGCAACTGCGTGCGCGGCGGCGACACCGTCGCCCGCCTGGGTGGCGACGAGTTCGTGCTGCTGCTGTCCACGCTCAATGACCTCAACGAGTGCGACCAGGCGCTGAACCGGATTTCTGCGTCGCTGACCCAGCCCTTCCCGGTGGCCGGCGAAAGCGTGGCGATTTCGGCCAGCATCGGCGTCACCCTCTACCCGCACGACGGTTCGGATGCCGACACCCTGCTCCGCCACGCCGACCAGGCGATGTACGTGGCGAAGCAGGCCGGGCGCAACCGCCACCACCTGTTCGATCCCGAGAAAGACCGCCGGGCGCGCCGTCGCCGCGAGGACATCACTCGCATCGGCCAGGGCCTGGCGGCCGGCGAGTTTGTCCTCCATTACCAGCCTAAGGTCGACATGCGGCAGGGCCGTGTGGTCGGCGCCGAAGCCCTGATCCGCTGGCAGCATCCGCAACGCGGCCTGCTGCTGCCGCAGGAGTTCCTGCCGGCGATCGAGGGCAACGAGCTGGCGATCGACCTCGGCAACTGGGTCATCACCACGGCGCTCGACCAGTTGTCGAGCTGGGCGGCGGCCGGTATCGACCTCAAGCTGAGCATCAACATCGCCGGCGAACACCTGCAGCATCCCGGCTTCGCCGCCGAACTCGGGCGGCAACTGGCGGCGCACCCGGAACTCGATCCGTCACGGCTCGAACTGGAGGTGCTGGAAACCGCGGCGATCGAGGATGTCGGCCGCGTCGCCCAACTGTTTACGGAATGTCGCCAGCTCGGCGTCAGCTTCGCGCTCGACGATTTCGGCACCGGTTATTCCTCGCTCACCTATTTCCGCCGCCTGCCGGCGGAAATCCTGAAGATCGACCAGTCCTTCGTGCGCGACATGCTCGACGACCCGGAAGACCTCGCCATCGTCGAAGGGGTGATCGGCCTGACCCGCGCCTTCCGCCGCCAGGTGATCGCCGAGGGCGTCGAATCGATCGAGCACGGCCTCGTCCTGCTGCTGCTCGGCTGCGACCTGGCGCAGGGCTTCGGCATCGCCCGGCCGATGCCGGCGGCGAGCCTGCCTCAGTGGATGGCGGAATTCCGCCCGGATGAGTTATGGTCGGCGGCCTCGGCCTTCACCTGGGCGCGCGAGGACCTGCCGATGCTGATCGCCGAAGTCGATCACCGGCGCTGGATGAAGGCCCTGGAGAACGCGCTCGCGGTTGCGCCGGACAGTGCGCCGACCATCGAGCTCGATCACCTGGCCTGCGGCTTCGGGCGCTGGTACCAGGGGCCGGGCCGCAAGCGCTACGGCGAAATGCCGACCTTCGCGGCGATCGATCCGATCCATCAGTATCTGCATTCCCTCGCCCGGCAAATGTTCGAGCAGCGGCAGGCCGGCTGCGAGGAATCGCTGGCCGAGTCCTGGCAGGCGCTATATGCGGCGAGCCGGGAAATGAGCGAGCTGCTGCAGCAACTGCAGGCCGAAATCCTGATCGGCAGTCAGACCAGCAAGCGGTAGGCCGGCGAATCGAGGCCACGCACGGCGGCGAGCAAGGCGTCGATCGCCTTCGGCCGGACGAAGCAGCTACGCCAGGCCAGCGCCACCCGGCGCGAAGGTTCCGGGGCGAGGAAGGGAATGGCGCTGATCATGTCGTTGCCGTAGGGGTCCTGCAGCGCACTTTCCGGCAGCACCGAGACGCTCAGACCGGAGGCCACCATGCAGCGGATGGTTTCGATCGAATGCCCCAGGCGGATGTCGGTTTCCGGACTGCTGACCTGCGGACAGGCGCCCAATACCTGGTCGCGGAAGCAGTTGCCGGCCTTGAGCAGCAGTACCTCGTCGCCGGCAACTTCCTCGGGGGCGATGGCGGCGCGCTTCTCCCAGGGATGGCCGCGCGGCACGATGACCTTGAAACGCTCGTCGTAGAGGGGGCGGGTCAGCACCCCGGGAAGGTCGAAAGGCAGCGCGATGATGGCGACATCGATGTCGTTGTCGCGCAGCATGTCAGCCAGGTTGGCCGTCATGTTCTCTTCGATCGCCAGCGGCATGTTCGGCGCGATCGCCTTCAGCGAATGGATCAATTGCGGCAGCAGGTAGGGGCCTATCGTATGGATGATCCCCAGGCGCAGGTGGCCGTCGAGCTGATCGCGGCCGCTCTGGGCAATCTGCCGCACCTTCTCTGCCTCACCGAGAGCCAGTTGCGCCTGTTCGACCACCTTGCTGCCGACCAGGCTGGGGCTGACGAAGCCCTTGCCGCGCTCGAAAAGTTGCACGCCAAGCTCATCCTCGAGGCGGGCAATGGCCACGCTCAGGGTCGGCTGGCTGACGGAACAGCGCTCGGCGGCACGGCTGAAATTCTTTTCCTGGGCAAGCGCCACGATGTAACGCAGTTCGGTCAGGGTCATGCCGGTTTCCTCCTAAGACTGGGGATCATACCCTCATGATTTATAGGGGATACCTATGGTTACTATAGGGAAATCCCATAAAAACCATTGATTTGGATCAAATTTGCAAATTTCTCAAGGGTGAGAATGGTCCGGCAAATTTCACAACGAGGGAGATCAATAATGAAACGTACCGTCCTTTCCGCCGCCATCCTCCTGCTCTCTGGCATGGCCCTGCAGGGTGCCGCGCAGGCCGCCAGCGACGAACCGATCCAGCCGATCAAGCCGCCCGCCAGCATCAATGTCGGCATGGTCGAACTGGGCAAGAAACTGTACTTCGACCCGCGCCTGTCCAAATCCGGCATCATGTCCTGCAACACCTGCCACAACCTGTCGATGGGCGGGACCGACAACATTCCGACCTCGGTTGGTGACCACTGGCAGCAAGGCCCGATCAACGCACCGACGGTACTCAACTCCAGCCTCAACCTGGCCCAGTTCTGGGACGGCCGCGCTGCCGACCTGAAGGCGCAGGCTGGCGGTCCGATCGCCAACCCGGGGGAAATGGCTTTCACACACACCTTGGCGGTCAACGTGCTGCAGTCGATTCCGGGCTATGTCCGCGAATTCAAGATGGTCTTCGGCAAGGACAAGATCGATATCGACCAGGTGACGCTGGCCATTGCCGAATTCGAGAAGACCCTGGTGACGCCGAACTCGCGCTTCGACCAGTGGCTGCTTGGCAAGAAGGATGCGCTGAGCAAGGACGAGTTGGAAGGCTACGCGCTGTTCAAGGACAGCGGCTGCGTCGCCTGTCACAATGGCGAAGCCGTTGGCGGCAATTCCTTCCAGAAGATGGGCATCGTCGAGCCGTACAAGGGCAAGATGTCGGATGGTCGCGCCGCCGTCACCGGCAAGGATGAAGATCGCTTCAACTTCAAGGTGCCGACCTTGCGCAACGTCGAAATGACCTATCCGTACTTCCATGACGGTGCCGCCAACACGCTGACCGAGGCGGTCGACGTGATGGGCCGCCTGCAACTGGGCAAGAAGTTCACCAAGGACGAAAACGCCAAGGTCGTTGCCTTCCTGAAGACCCTGACCGGCGACCAGCCGAACTTCACGATGCCGATCCTGCCGCCGTCCTCCGACGCGACACCGCGTCCGACGCCGTTCAAATAAGCGCTAATACCGCCTCTCGATTTCCGGGGGCTGCGGCCCCCGTTTTTTTCGATTTGATTCACCGCAAACTGCCGGTACACTGGCGCGTCCATAATACGTGCCGGATAAATCCCGGGCCCTGACCATGCTGGAAGCCGACAATCTGGAATGCGTGCGCGGCGAGCGCCGCCTGTTCGCAGGCCTGAGCTTCAAGCTGGAAGCCGGAGAATTGCTCTATCTGCAGGGCCGTAACGGTGCCGGCAAGACCAGCCTCTTGCGCATGTTGATCGGCCTGCTGCCACCAGAGGCCGGCGACATCCGCTGGCAGGGCGAAGCGATCCGCCGCCGCCGCGACGACTACCACGCCGCCCTCTGCTATCTCGGTCACCTCAACGCGATCAAGGAAGAACTGACGCCGCTCGAGAACCTGCTGGCTGGCGCGCGCCTGGCCGGCGAAACCTTGTCCGAGGACGACGCGATCGATGCTCTGGAACAGGTCGGCCTCGCCGGCCGCGAGGATCTCGCCTGCAAGTATTTGTCGCAGGGACAGAAGCGGCGCGTCGCGCTGGCTCGCCTGGTGATCGACCGGCGGCCGCTGTGGATTCTCGACGAACCTTTCGTCGCTCTCGACGTCGGCGCGGTCGACTGGCTGGCCGGGGTGATCTCGGCGCACCTGCAGCGCGGCGGCATGGCGGTGATGACGACGCATCAGCCGGTGGCGATTCCCGCCGGCACGGTGCGCGAACTGCGCATCGGCTGAGGCTCATAGATGTTCGATATCGTCTTCACCGTGATCGCCCGCGACCTGAAACTGGCCATGCGCCGCCAGGCCGACATCGTCTCCGCGCTCTTTTTCTTCATCATCGTCGTCAGCCTCTTTCCGCTCGGCATCGGTCCGGAACTCGATCTGCTGCGCCAGCTGGCGCCCGGCGTGCTGTGGGTTGCCGCTCTGCTGGCGACGATGCTGTCGTTGCCCCGTCTGTTCGCCGATGACTTGCGCGACGGCACGCTGGAGCAGTTAGCCCTGTCGCCACACCCGCTGGGCCTCGTGGTGACCGGCAAGGTGATCGCTCACTGGCTGGTTTCCGGCCTGCCGCTGGCGCTGATCGCGCCGGTGCTCGGCATTCAGTTCGATCTCGCCGGCGATGCCCTGTTCGTGCTCACCGCCGCCATCCTGCTCGGTACCCCGGCACTGTCCGGCATCGGCGCCATTGGTGCGGCGCTGACCCTGGGTCTGCGCGGCGGTGGCGTACTTTTGTCGTTACTGGTTCTCCCTCTTTACATTCCGGTGCTAATATTCGGCGCTGGCGCAGTTGATGCGACGGTGTCCGGTCTCGGGGGGGAAGGACACTTATCACTGCTCGCTGCCATGACCATCGCCGCAATCGGTTTCGCCCCCTGGGCGTCGGCTGCGGCCCTGAAGATCGCCCTCGAATGAACGACCGCTTCAATCTTTACCGATTCGCTTCGCCAGCCACCTTCTACCCGCTGGCCGGCAAGATGATCCCCTGGTTTGTCGCCCTCGCCGTCCTGTTCGGGATCGCCGGGCTTTACATCGGGATGCTCGTTGCACCGACCGACTTCCAGCAGGGCGAGGGCTACCGGATCATCTTCATCCACGTGCCGACCTCCTGGCTGAGCATGTTCATCTACCTGGTGATGGCCTTCTGGGCGGCAATCGGCCTGGCCTTCAACACCCGCCTGTCGGGAATGATGGCGCGGGCGCTGGCGCCGACCGGCGCGCTGATGGCCTTCCTCTCGTTGTGGACCGGCGCCCTCTGGGGCAAGCCGATGTGGGGGACGTGGTGGGTCTGGGACGCGCGCCTGACCTCGGAACTGATCCTCCTCTTCCTCTACATCGGCTATCTGGCGCTGGTCGCCGCGATCGACGACCCGCGCCGCGCCGACAAGGCCGGCGGCATCCTGCTGCTGGTCGGCGTGGTCAACGTGCCGATCATCTATTTTTCGGTCAAATGGTGGAACACGCTGCACCAGGGTTCCAGCGTCAATTTCGCCAAGTCGTCGATGGCCGAGGTCATGTTGTGGGGGATGCTGCTGATGGCCCTGTCGTTCTGGATGTACAGCATCGCCGTTGCGCTGGCCCGGGTCCGTACCCTGATGCTCGAACGCGAGCGCAATACCGACTGGGTCCGGGCAGAGCTGACGCGGACCGGGGAAATGCAATGATCTACTGGAACAGTTTCGCCGATTTCATCGCCATGGGCGGCTACGGATTCTATGTCTGGGGCTCCTTTGGCGTCACCGCGCTGGTCATGCTGATCGAACCGATAGTCGTCGGTCGCTCGCGCAAGACGACCATCGCCCGCCTGAAGCGCCAGTTGCGCGCAGAATCCCGGAGCAAGGAAGCATGAAGTCCCGCCACAAGAAAATGGCCCTGATCGTCGGGGCGCTGGCGCTCGTCGGCGTCATTTCGGCCCTGGTGCTGAACGCGCTGAACAGCAACATCGCCCTTTACATCTCGCCGACCGACGTCGCCCAGGGCAAGGCCCCGCAGGACAAGCTGTTCCGTATCGGCGGCCTGGTCAAGGAAGCCAGCATCCAGCGGCAGGCTGACGGGGTGACCATCCGTTTCATCGTCACCGATACCGAGCACGATATCGTCGTCGACTACGTCGGCATCCTTCCCGACCTCTTCGTGGAAGGCAAGGGGGCGGTTGCCCAGGGGCGCCTGCTGCCGGACGGCACGTTCAAGGCGCAGGAAGTTCTGGCCAAGCACGACGAGAACTACATGCCGCCGGAAGCGGCCAAGGCGCTCAACGACGCGCACGAGCGCGGCGTCCAGAAGGCCGCCGCGCAGGGACAACCGGCGGCGACGGCACCGCAACCCGCGAGTAACTGAGCATGATTCCTGAACTTGGCCATTTCGCCCTGATCCTGGCGGCGCTGGTTGCGCTCCTGCTGGGCACCCTTCCCCTGATTGGCGCCCATAACGGCAATCAACCCTGGACCGCCATCTGCCGGCCGGCGGCCGGCGCCTTCTCCCTGCTGGTTACGGTTTCCTTTGCCTGCCTGACCTGGGCCTTCGTCGCCAACGATTTTTCCGTTGCCTATGTCGCCCAGCATTCCAATTCCCTGCTACCGCTTCCCTATCGCATCGCCGCGGTGTGGGGCGGCCACGAGGGCTCGTTGCTGTTGTGGATGCAGATGCTCGCCTGCTGGCTGCTGGCGGTACGCCTTTTCTCGCGGCAATTGCCGGAGGTGATGCTGGCCCGCGTGCTCGGCTCCCTGGGGCTGGTGTCCTTCGGTTTCCTGCTCTTCATCCTGATCACCTCGAATCCCTTCGAACGCCTGTTACCTGGCGTTGCCGAGGGGCGCGACCTGAATCCCCTGCTCCAGGATCCGGGCATGGTCATCCACCCGCCGCTGCTCTACATGGGTTACGTCGGTTTCTCGGTGGCCTACGCCTTCGCCATCGCCGCCCTCCTCTCCGGTAAGCTCGATGCCGCCTGGGCGCGCTGGTCGCGGCCGTGGACGACGGGGGCGTGGATCTTCCTGACCCTCGGCATCGCCATGGGCTCGTGGTGGGCCTATTACGAACTGGGCTGGGGCGGCTGGTGGTTCTGGGATCCGGTCGAAAACGCTTCCTTCATGCCCTGGCTGGTCGGCACGGCGCTGATCCACTCTCTGGCAGTCACCGAAAAACGCGGCAGTTTCAAGAATTGGACAGTGCTGCTGGCGATTTCGGCGTTCTCGCTGTCGCTGCTCGGCACCTTCCTGGTCCGTTCCGGCGTCCTGACCTCGGTGCATGCCTTCGCCACCGATCCGACGCGCGGCGTCTTCATCCTGGTCTTCCTGGTCGCCGTGATCGGCACTTCGCTCGCCCTGTTCGCCTGGCGCGCGCCGTCGGTCGGTCTGGGCGGTCGTTTCGGCCTGATTTCCCGGGAGTCGCTGCTGCTCACCAACAACGTGCTGCTGGTCGTCGCCTGCGCCACCGTCCTGCTCGGCACGCTCTACCCGCTGCTGATCGACGCCCTCGGTATCGGCAAGATCTCGGTCGGGCCGCCGTATTTCGACACGGTCTTTTTCCCGGTCATGATGCCGGTGCTGTTCCTGATGGGGATCGGCCCCTTCGCCCGCTGGAAGGAAGCGTCGCTGGGCGAGATCGCGCGCCTCCTGCGCTGGGCTTTTGCCGTCGCCGTCGTGGTGGCGATCGCCGTGCCGCTGCTCTATGGCCAGTGGAAGGTACTGACCGCGCTCGGTCTGCTGCTGGCGGCGTGGATCGTCGTCACGGCGCTGATCCACTTCGTCCGTCGCGTCAATCAGACCCGCGGCGGCCGCGGCTTCGTCGCCGCCGCGCTGGATCAGCCGGCGAGCTTCGTCGGCATGCATGTCGCGCATATCGGTATCGCCGTTTTTGTCGTCGGCGTCAGCATGGTCAGTACCTATGAAGAGGAAAAGGACGTCAAGATGGGGCCGGGGGATGTCGTCGATGTTGGCGGCTACCAGTTCCGTTTCAACGGCGTCCAGTCTTTGCAGGGGCCGAACTACCAGGCGGCGCAGGGCGATTTCGACCTGCTTCTGGGCGGCAAGCTGGAGCGCAAGCTGTTCCCGGAAAAACGCAACTACTTCTCGTCGTCGATGCCGATGACCGAGGCGGCGATCGACGCCGGTCTGCTGCGCGACGTCTATGTCTCGCTCGGCGAGCCGATCGATCCCGACCGGCCGCAAGCGGAGTGGGCGGTGCGCGTCTATTACAAGCCCTATGTCGACTGGATCTGGGGCGGCTGCGCGATCATGGCGCTGGGCGGCTTGCTGGCCATCCTTGACCGCCGCTACCGCAGCCGGCGCAAGCCCGCCGCTGATGTCGCCGCGAACGTGCTTGGGGGAAATCAGGGATGAATCGCTATTACTGGATACTTGGCGCCTTTGCCGCGCTGGTCGTGCTGCTCGCCGTCGGTCTCAACCTGAATCCGCGCGAGGTGCCGTCGCCGCTCGTCGGCAAGCCGGCGCCGGCGTTCCGCCTGGCCGTCCTGGGCAAGGAGGGCGCGACGATGGGGCCGGAAGACATGAAGGGCAAGGTCTGGCTGCTCAATGTCTGGTCCACCTGGTGCGTCTCCTGCCGCCAGGAACACCCGGTGCTCGTCGAGTTCTCGCGCAACGGCCAGGTGCCGGTGGTCGGCCTGAACTACAAGGAACTGCGCGGCGACGGCGAGATCGACATGCGCCGCGTGCCGCCCGAGCAGGAAGTGCCGCTCGCCGTCAAACGGGCGCAGGGCTGGTTGACCGAGCACGGCAACCCCTATCTGCTGACAGTGATGGACATCGACGGCCGGGTCGGCATCGATTACGGCGTCTATGGCGTTCCGGAAACCTACGTCATCGACAAGACGGGCGTGATCCGCATGAAGCATACCGGGCCGATCAGCCCGCAGGTGCTCAAGGACAAGATCCTGCCCCTGGTCGCGGAGCTGAATCGATGAATTGCGCCCGTATCCTGTTCCTGGTCCTCAGCCTGCTGTCGACGGCGGCCTACGCCTCGCGCACCAACGAAGCGGCGGTGGCCGACGACCCGGTCGCCGAAAAGCGCCTGCAGGAGTTGTCCAAGGAGCTGCGTTGCCTGGTCTGCCAGAACGAGACGATCGCCGACTCCAACGCCGAGCTGGCCGTCGATCTGCGGCGGGAAATCCGCGGCATGATCCATGACGGCAAATCCAACGCCGAGATTCTCGATTTCATGGTCAGCCGTTACGGCGATTTCGTGCTCTACCGGCCGCCGGTCAAGGGCATCACCATGCTGCTCTGGGGCGGTCCGCTGGCCCTGCTGCTGATCGCCATCCTGGCCATGCGCTCCTATCTCAAGCGGCGCAGCCAGCAGACCGCCGCCCAGGCCAAGCCGCTGACGGCCGAGGAAATCCGCCGCGCCGAAGCGTTGCTCAAGGAAAACGAAGAGAAATGACCCAGTTCGCCCTTTTTGCCACCCTGCTCGTCGTCGTCACGGCGCTGCTGATCATTCCCGGTCTCTGGTTCGGGCGTCGTCGCCCCAGCGACGCCGACCGCAAGGCCGCCAACCTGGCAATCTTCCGCGATCAACTGGCCGACCTCGAACGCGAACGTCTCGAGGGCAATCTTGGCGAGGCCGATTTTGCGCAGGCCAAGGTGGAGCTGCAGAAGCGCCTGCTTGAGGAAGTGGGCGAAACCCAGGAGAGCGATGGCGGGCCGGCCACCAGCCGCAAGACTGCGCTGCTGGTATTGTTCCTGCTGCCGCTGACGGCGGTGGCGGGCTACCTCCTGCTCGGCAATCCGCAGGCGATCGATCCGGCGGCAACCGCGCCGCAAAAGCAGATGACGGCGGCCGACATCGACGCCATGGTCGCCAAGCTGGCGGCCCGCATGCAGGAGAACCCGGACGACATGAACGGCTGGCTGATGCTGGCGCGCTCGTACAAGATGCTGGGGCGCTATGGCGAGGCGGTCGACGCCTATGCCAAGGCCGAGCCGGCCATCGAGAAGGATCCGGAATTGCTGGCGAGCTACGCCGAAACGCTGGCGATGGCGAACGGCAAGGGATTGACCGGCAAGGCCAAGGAGCTGATCGACCAGGCGCTCAAGCTCGATCCCAAGCACGCCCATACCCTCTTCCTGGCCGGTGCCGCGGCAATGGAAGCCGGTGACCGCAAGAACGGCATCGCCTACTGGGAAGCTTTGCTGCCGCAGGTCGAAGCCGGTTCCGAACTCGACCAGATGCTGCGCAAGGGCATCGAGGAAATGAAGAAGGGCGGCTGAGCCACCCGCCTCAGTTCTGCCCGGTCGCCGCCGGCAGCAAGGGCGGCGGCAGCATGCCCAGTTCGATCATTTCCGTTTCCACCTTGAGGCGGAGCACGAGCAGGCCGCGCAACGATTCCCTGGCCTTGTCGCCGGCCCAGTCGTCGTGGTGCTCGGCGAGGCAGGCCTCGATCTCGTAGCGCTTGCTCAGGTCGACTCCGCAAAGCTGGGCGTACTTGTGGATTTCGTGATCCAGCGCGCCGATTTCCTGATGGTAGTGCTCGAATCCGCTCATTTTCCCGTTTCCTGAAGAAAAAGGGCCTGTTCGAGAACAGGCCCTTTTTGCTGCTCGATTGTCTGGCGACAGTTTATTCGAACTCGATGATGACCTGGTCGACCGACAGGCTTTCGCCGACGGCAGCGGAGATCTTCTTCACCTTGCAGTCCTGCTCGGCCTTGAGGATGTTTTCCATCTTCATCGCTTCGATCACCGCCAGCTTCTCGCCGGCCTTCACTTCCTGGCCAACCGAGACGGCAACTTCGCGCAGCAGGCCGGGCATCGGCGAGAGCAGGAACTTCGACAGATCGGGCGCCGGCTTCTCCGGCATCAGTGCCAGCAGTTCGGCGGCGCGCGCGCTCATCACCATGAAGTCGGCGCGCGTGCCCCAGTGGAATAGCGAGTACTTGGTCTTGTGCCGCTCGACCTGCAGCGTGAACTCCTGACCGTTGCAGGTGCCGGTGAACAGCGACTCGCCGAGTTTCCAGTCGGACAGGATCTCGTAGGGCTGGCCGGCGTATTCGACGTGATAGCCGCCCGGGATCGGCCGCGCCGTGACCGGGTGGTTCTCCTTCTGCTCGCCGTTCAGGCGCACCACCATCCACTGGTCGCCGACGATGCGTTCGTGGCCTTGCAACTGGCCGGTGATCGAGGCGGAACGGTCGGTGAAGGCGCGATAGACGTAGGCGGCAACCGAGACCAGCAGCGCCGGGTCGTCGTGCGGCACCATCGAGGCGTCAAAGCCGGTCGGGTAGTGCTTGGGGATGAAGCCGGTGTCGAAGATGCCGGAATGGAACACCGGGTGCTGCATCAGCGCGGCCTGGAACGGGATGTTCGAGGAAATGCCGCGGATCACGAAGCCGTTCAGCGCATCGCGCATGCGGGCGATGGCGGCGTTGCGATCCTTGCCGTGCACGATCAGCTTGGCGATCATCGAGTCGTAGAACATCGAGATTTCGCCGCCGTCGTAGACGCCGGTGTCGACGCGGGTCGTGCCCTGGGCGTCGGTCGATTCGGCCGGCGGCAGGAACTTGACCAGACGGCCGGTGGAAGGCAGGAAGCCGCGGAACGGGTCTTCCGCGTTGATCCGGCATTCCATCGCCCAGCCGTCGATCTTGACGTCGGCCTGGGTCAGCGGCAGCTTCTCGCCGTAGGCGACGCGGATCATCTGCTCGACCAGGTCGAGGCCGGTGATCAGTTCGGTGACCGGGTGTTCCACCTGCAGGCGGGTGTTCATTTCCAGGAAGTAGAATTCCTTGGTCGCACCGGAGACAACGAACTCGACCGTACCGGCCGACTCGTAATTCACCGCACGGGCCAGGGCCACGGCCTGCTCGCCCATTGCCTTGCGCATTTCCGGATCGACGAAGGGGCTCGGCGCTTCTTCGATGACCTTCTGGTGACGACGCTGGATCGAGCAGTCGCGCTCGTTCAGGTACACGTAGTTGCCGTGGCTGTCGCCGAGCACCTGGATTTCGATGTGGCGCGGCTCGAGCACGTACTTTTCGATGAAGACGCGGTCGTCGCCGAAGGAGTTGCGCGCTTCGTTGACGCAGGAGGAGAAGCCTTCGTGCGCTTCGGCGTCGTTGTAGGCGACGCGCAGACCCTTGCCGCCGCCGCCGGCGGAGGCCTTGATCATCACCGGGTAGCCGATCTTCCTGGCGATTTCCACGGCGGCGTCAGGACCGTCGATGGCGTCGTTGTGGCCGGGGATGGTGTTGACCTTGGCTTCGATGGCCAGCTTCTTGGACTCGATCTTGTCACCCATCTTGGCGATCGAGTAGTGCTTCGGCCCGATGAACTTGATGCCTTCTTCTTCCAGGCGGCGCTAGAATTCGGCGGTTTCCGACAGGAAGCCGTAGCCCGGGTGCACCGCTTCAGCGCCGGTCTGCTTGCAGGCGGCGATGATCTTGTCGGCAACCAGATAGGATTCCTTGGAAGCCGCCGGGCCGATGCAGACACCCTCGTCGGCCATATCGACGAACAGGGCGTCCTTGTCGGCCTCGGAATAGACGGCGACAGTCTTGATGCCCATCTTGCGGGCGGTCTTGATGACGCGGCAGGCAATTTCACCGCGGTTGGCGATCAGCATTTTGTTGCACATGTTCCTTTCTCTCCCTGCCGCTTACAGAGGAATGTTGCCGTGCTTGCGCCACGGATTTTCGAGTTTCTTGTCGCGCAGCATGGCGAGCGAGCGGGCGATCCGCTTGCGCGTGGCGTGCGGCATGATCACGTCGTCGATGAAGCCACGGGCGCCGGCGACGAACGGGTTGGCGAACTTTTCCTTGTACTCGGCTTCGCGCTGGGCGAGCTTGGCCGGATCGTTCTTTTCCTCGCGGAAGATGATCTCGACCGCGCCCTTCGGACCCATGACGGCGATTTCCGCCGACGGCCAGGCGGGATTGACGTCGCCGCGCAGGTGCTTGGACGACATCACGTCGTAGGCGCCGCCGTAGGCCTTGCGGGTGATGATGGTGACCTTCGGCACGGTGCATTCGGCGTAGGCGTAGAGCAGCTTGGCGCCGTGCTTGATGATGCCGCCGTATTCCTGTTGCGTGCCCGGCATGAAGCCCGGGACGTCGACGAAGGTGACGACCGGGATGTTGAAGGCGTCGCAGAAGCGGACGAAGCGGGCCGCCTTGATCGACGACTTGATGTCGAGGCAGCCGGCCAGGACCAGCGGCTGGTTGGCGACGATGCCGACCGGGTGGCCGTCCATGCGGCCGAAACCGATGATGATGTTCTTGGCGTAGTCGGCCTGCAGTTCGAAGAAATCGTTGTCATCGACGACCTTGATGATCAATTCCTTCATGTCGTACGGCTTGTTTGCGTTGTCCGGCACCAGGGTGTCGAGCGAATAGTCGAAGCGGTCAACCGGGTCGTTGGTCGGCGTGACCGGCGGCTTTTCCTTGTTGTTGGCCGGGATGAAGTTCATGAAGCGGCGCAGCATGGAGAGCGCTTCGACGTCGTTCTCGAAGGCCAGGTCGGCAACGCCGGACTTGCTGGTGTGGGTGACGGCGCCGCCCAGTTCCTCGGCAGTGACGTCTTCGTGGGTGACGGTCTTGACCACTTCCGGACCGGTCACGAACATGTAGGACGAGTCCTTGACCATGAAGATGAAGTCGGTCATCGACGGCGAATACACAGCGCCGCCGGCGCAGGGGCCCATGATCATCGAGATCTGCGGGACGACGCCGGAGGCCATCACGTTGCGCTGGAAGACGTCGGCGTAGCCACCGAGGGAGGCGACGCCTTCCTGGATGCGGGCGCCGCCCGAGTCGTTGAGACCGATCACCGGGGCGCCGACCTTCATCGCCTGGTCCATGACCTTGCAGATCTTCTCGGCGTGAGTTTCCGATAGCGAGCCGCCGAAGACGGTGAAGTCCTGCGAGAAGACGAAGACCAGACGGCCGTTGATCGTGCCGTAGCCGACGACGACGCCGTCACCTGGGGTCTTCTCGGCTTGATCCATGCCGAAGTCGACGCAGCGGTGTTCCTTGAACATGTCCCATTCTTCGAAGGACTCCGGATCGAGCAACAGTTCGATGCGTTCGCGGGCGGTCAGCTTGCCCTTCTTGTGCTGGCTGTCGATACGCTTCTGGCCACCGCCGAGGCGGGCCAGTTCGCGCTTCTTCTCAAGCTGGCGGATGATGTCATGCATGGAAAAACTCCCTCAATGGAACGGGTGATCAGTGTTTCAGATAGTCGAGCAGCGCATACGCGGCGGCAGCCGGCGTCGTATAACCTGCTTCGACGGAACGGGTCAGCGCGGGCAGGTTTTCCTGCACGCGCGGATGATTGCGGAAATGCTGGCGCAGGCCGGCATCGATCAGTTGCCACATCCAGGCCAGCGACTGGTGCTGGCGCTTGGCGGCGAACTCGCCGGTCGGCTTGAGCGCCGCCTGGTATTTCTCGACTTCGCTCCAGAAATCGGCGATGCCCTGCTTGTGCAGCGCCGACAGCGCAATGACCGGTGGTGCCCAGTTGGGCGAGGCCGGACGCAGCATGTGCAACGCATTGCGCCACTGGGCACGGACAACGGCGGTAGCCTGCTTGTCAATGTCGGCCTTGTTGATGACCACCATGTCGGCGATCTCGACGATGCCCTTCTTGATCGCCTGCAGGTCGTCGCCGGCATTCGGCAACTGCAGCAGGCAAAACATGTCGACCATGCCGGCGACCGTCGTTTCCGACTGGCCAACCCCCACGGTCTCGATGATGATTACGTCGTAGCCCGCCGCTTCGCAGAGCAGCATGGCTTCGCGCGTCTTCTCGGCGACGCCGCCGAGCGAACCGGCCGACGGACTGGGGCGGATGAAGGCTTCCTCGCGCTGCGAGAGCTGCTCCATGCGCGTCTTGTCGCCGAGGATGGAACCGCCAGAGACCGACGACGAAGGATCAACGGCGAGCACGGCGAGTTTCTTGCCCCGTTCGATCAGCCAGACGCCAAGGGCTTCGATGAAGGTCGACTTGCCGGCGCCGGGCACGCCGGAAATGCCGATCCGGATCGCCCCGCCAGTCTTCGGCAGCAGCGCGGTCAGCACTTGCTGCGCACGCTGCTGGTGATCGGCGCGGGTCGATTCGATCAGCGTGATCGCCTTGGCCAGCGCGCGGCGCTGGCCTTTGAGCACGCCATCGACCAGTTGCCGGTCGGCGTCGGAGAGAAGATTCGCCTTCACCGGCGCCTCGTCCAGTTTCATCCCGGCCTTAGCCGCGCGCCTTGCGGATTTCTTCCAGCACGCGCTTGGCCGAATCCTCGATCCGGGTGCCCGGGCCGAAGATCGCCTTGGCGCCGGCCGCGTACAGCGCATCGTAGTCCTGTGCCGGGATCACACCACCGGCGAAGACGATGATGTCGTCGGCGCCCTGCTCCTTCAGGCACTGGATGATTTGCGGCACCAGCGTCTTGTGGCCGGCGGCGAGCGACGAGCAGCCGATGGCGTGGACGTCGTTCTCGATCGCCTGGCGGGCGGCTTCTTCCGGAGTCTGGAAGAGCGGACCCATGTCGATGTCGAAGCCGAGGTCGGCGTAGGCCGTGGCGACGACCTTGGCGCCGCGGTCGTGGCCGTCCTGGCCGAGCTTGGCGATCATGATGCGCGGGCGACGGCCTTCTTCTTCGGCGAACTTGGCGACGTCGGCCTTGATCTGTTCCCAGCTTTCCTGACCTTCCACGACACCGCCGTAAACGCCCGAAATGGTCTGGTTGTTGGCGCGGAAACGGCCGAAGACCTTTTCCAGCGCATCCGACACCTCGCCGACCGTGGCGCGCAGGCGGATGGCCTTGACGGTCAGGTCGAGCAGGTTGCCTTCGCCGGTTTCGGCGGCCTTGGTCAGGGCGTCGAGCGCAGCGGTGACGGCGGCGCTGTCGCGGCTGGCGCGAATGCTCTTGAGACGGGCGATCTGCGCTTCGCGGACGGCGTGGTTGTCGATGTCGAGAATGTCGATCGCGTCTTCCTTGGCCAGCTTGTACTTGTTGACGCCGACGATGACGTCCTTGCCGGAGTCGATGCGTGCCTGCTTGTCGGCGGCGCAGGTCTCGACCTGCATCTTGGCCCAGCCGGATTCGACGGCCTTGGTCATGCCGCCCATCGCCTCGATTTCCTGGATGATGCCCCAGGCCTTGTCGGCCATGTCCTGGGTCAGCTTTTCCATCATGTAGGAACCGGCCCACGGGTCGATGACGTTGGTGATGTGTGTCTCTTCCTGGATGATCAACTGCGTGTTGCGGGCGATGCGGGCCGAGAACTCGGTCGGCAGCGCGATCGCTTCGTCGAGCGCGTTGGTGTGCAGCGACTGGGTGCCGCCGAAGACAGCCGCCATCGCTTCAATGGTGGTGCGGACGACGTTGTTGTACGGATCCTGCTCGGTCAGCGACCAGCCGGAGGTCTGGCTGTGCGTGCGCAGCATCATCGACTTCGGGCTCTTGGCGTTGAAGCCGGACATGATGCGGTGCCACAACAGACGGGCGGCACGCATCTTGGCGATTTCCAGGTAGAAATTCATGCCCACCGCCCAGAAGAAGGACAGGCGGCCGGCGAAGGTGTCAACGTCCATGCCCGAGGCGATGCCGGTGCGCACGTATTCCATGCCGTCGGCCAGCGTGAAGGCCAGTTCGATCGCCTGGTTGGCGCCGGCTTCCTGGATGTGATAACCCGAAATCGAGATCGAGTTGAACTTCGGCATGTTCTGCGCCGTGTAGGCGAAGATGTCGGCGATGATCTTCATCGACGGCTTGGGCGGATAGATGTAGGTGTTCCGCACCATGAATTCTTTGAGGATGTCGTTCTGGATCGTGCCGGACAGCTTGTCCTGCGACACGCCTTGTTCCTCGGCGGCGACGATGTAGCCGGCGAGGATGGGCAGCACGGCGCCGTTCATCGTCATCGACACGGAAATCTTGTCGAGCGGGATGCCGTCGAAGAGGATCTTCATGTCCTCGACCGAATCGATGGCCACGCCGGCCTTGCCGACGTCGCCGGTGACGCGGGCGTTGTCCGAGTCATAGCCGCGGTGCGTGGCCAGGTCGAAGGCCACGGAAACGCCCTGGCCGCCGGCGGCAAGCGCCTTGCGGTAAAAGGCGTTGGAGGCTTCGGCGGTGGAGAAGCCGGCGTACTGGCGGATGGTCCACGGCTTGACCGCGTACATCGTCGGCTGCGGGCCGCGCAGGTAGGGCGCGACACCCGGCAGGGTGTCGGCAAACTCGAGGTTGTCGACATCCTTTTTCGTGTACAGCGCCTTGACCGCAAGGCCTTCGGGGGTATTCCACACCAGGTTGTTGACGTCGCCACCCGGGGACTGTTTGGCCGCGGCCTTTTCCCAGACATCCAGGTTGTTGGAATCAAAGAACTTTTCAGACATGAAACACCTCTCGCCGATTCGATTTTTTCGGGCCGATGATGCAGAATTCAAAATTCTACGCTTTCAGGGCCCAGCTTGACATGGTCAGCCCTACATAATACTTTATCCATAATTACGGAGGCAAGCCGGCGACGTACCGGCCTGTCCGGCTCACAACTCTCGAGACAATGAACCGCATCGCTCCCACCGCGCTTTACCAGGAAGTCGCCGAACGTCTGCGACAACGCATCTACGCCCACGAACTGCCGCCAGGCACCTGGATCGACGAACAGAAGCTGGCCGAGCAGTATGGCATCTCGCGCACGCCCTTGCGCGAAGCCCTGAAAGTGCTTGCCTCGGAAGGCCTGGTCGAACTGAAGCCGCGTCGCGGTTGCTACGTCACCGAAATCTCCCGCCAGGATCTCGACGACATCTTTCCGCTGATTGCCCTCCTCGAAGGCCGCTGCGCGGCGGAGGCCGTGAAGCGGGCCAAGGCGGCGGATCTGACGGCGCTCCGGACGATCCACGAGAAGCTCGAAGCGGCGGCGCGCGACGCGCGCGTCGATGCCTTCTTCGAGGCCAATCAGGAATTCCACCGCAAGATCCAGGAGTTGTCCGGCAACCGCTGGCTGCTGTCGGTGATCCAGGATTTGCGCAAGGTGCTGAAGCGTTCCCGTCTGCATTCCCTGTCGCTCGAAGGCCGCCTGCAGCAGTCGCTGGAAGAGCACCGGGCGATCCTCGCCCGCATGCTGGCCGGTGATGCGACCGGCGCCGAGCGGCAGATGTACGAGCACTTGCTGTCCGGACGCGAGGCACTGGCCAGAATTGACGAGCAACCTGGGGGTGGCAAGGCCGCCTGAGCCGGGGCGGCGTTCAGTCGCCCAGTTGGCGCCAGAGTTTCTCGAACTGCGCCGAAAATTCCCCGACCAGTTGCCGGTCGTTGCTGAGTACCAGATTTTCCTCGTTGTACTGGCCGGCGCTGCGCGTCCAGTTGTAGCTGCCGTTGAGCAGCTTTTCGCCGTCGAAGATGGAGAACTTGTGGTGCATGTGCGCCTCGGTGCGGTCGACGACGACGGCGATCCCGGCATCGCGCAGGCGGGCGATGTCGCTGCCGGCGTCGTACTCCTTGTCGTTGTCGGTGACGATGCGCACCGCAACGCCGCGCCGATGGGCGGCCAGGACTTCTTTGGCGATGCGGTCGTCGGACAGCGTGAACACGCAGATGTCGATGCGCTGGCGGGCGTGGCGCAGGCATCGCTGGATCGTCTGCAGGCAGTCGGCGCCGGGGCTGAAGCTGGCTTCCTGGACAATTTGCGCGCTCGGCAGGCGCTGGGCGTCAAGGCTGCGGACGACGCCTTCCAGCCATTTCAGCAGCGCTAGTTGCAGCGGGTCGGCAAGGCGTTCCCGGACCAGATCGAAGGAATGGTTGCGCAAGCGGCGCAGGTCCTCGTCGCGCAGCGCGGCGGCATCCAGGGCGGCGGCCAGTGCGCGTTTCTCGTCGTCGCTCAGGCGGCCGTCGGCGATGCCGCCGGCGAGCAAGGCCAGGATGTCCTCGATGCTGATTGCCGCGTCGCTCATGGTTTGCTCCGGGGTTTGGGTTTTTCCGGTGGCGGGTTGCCGCCGGCTTCCTTGTCGAGCTTGTCGAGGTAGGTGCTGACCCGCTTCATTTCGTCCCACATCGAGTGGTCGAGACGGATCTTGTGGTAGGTCGCGGTGACCAGCGGCAGCAGGACCTTTTCGTAGGCCTTGACCATGTCGCCGACGACGCCGGCGAATTGCGAGAGGTCGCCGGGCTCGACATGGACGCTCGGCCTGACCGCGCGCAGCCCGGCCTCGATGCGGTCGAGACCGTCGCCCAGGCGGTCGGCGAGCGCGCTGTCGGGCTTCAGGCCGTCGACGGCGCGGGCGACATCGAGCAGCGAGGCGGCGATGCGCGTGCCGGGGTCGCTGTCGTCGCCGCCCAGCTTGCGCTGGCGGACGAAGGCTTCCTTGATCGCGGTCCACCGCGCCCGCTCGTCGGCGCTCGGGGTGCCGAGCAGTTCGGCGAGCTTGAGCAGGTTTTCCTCGGCACCGGTGGTCAGCGTCTGCGCTTCGCCGCGGTAATGGTCGCGCAGCAGGGCGTCGATTTCCTCGTCGCGCATGATCGCGGTGACCTTGCCGGCGAGTTTGGTCATGTTGCGGTAGCTGCCCTGCAGCTTGAACGGCGGCTCGGTCCGGTAGCTGTCCTTCTGCGCCGCCGAGTCGATGTAGGCCAGGTTGACCTTGAGCAGCAGGTCGCGGATGCGGAACAGGCGCTGCATCAGCGCGACCAGCTCCTCCTGTTCGAGGGCGCTGTAGGGATGGCTGAAGGCGCTGCCGGGGATTTCCTCGCCCTCGGCGAGGCGGACCAGGAGTTGAACGTCCTTCGGATCGCGCGAAGCCAGCGGCAGCAGCGCCGGGTTGGCGGTCAGGCTGTTCTCGATGTAGGACAGCGCGAACAGCGCTTCGCGGCCGTCGAGGACGTCGCCCAGGTTGTAGATGTCGGCGCGGTTGGCCAGCATGTCTGGGATCTTGAAGACGTCGCCGGACTCGGTGTAGGGGTTGCCGGCCATGACCACGGCGAAACGCTTGCCGCGCATGTCGTAGGTGCGCGCCTCGCCCTTCCAGACGCCTTCGATGCGCCGCGTACCGTCGGCCAGGGCGATGAACTTCTGCAGGAACTCCGGGCTGGTGTGCTGGATGTCGTCGAGGTAGAGCATCACGTTGCTGCCCATGGCCAGACCGAGGTTGAGCTTCTCCAGCTCCTGGCGGGCGGCGCCGTGGGCGGCAGCAGCGGGGTCGAGGGCGGTGACGTCGTGGCCGAGGACCGGGCAGTTGATGCGCACGAAAACCAGGCCGAGACGGTCGGCGACGTATTCCATCAGCGTCGTCTTGCCGTAGCCGGGCGGCGAGATCAGCAGCAGCAGACCCATGCGGTCGGTGCGATTGCCGGCGCCGGCGGTGCCGAGTTGCTTGGCCAGGTTATCGCCGAGCAGTGGCAGGTAGACTTCGTCGATCAGCCGGTTGCGCACGAAGGTGGACAAGGGCTTGGCCTGGAACTGGGCGATGCCCAGCCGGGCCTTCTCGGCGGCGAGCAGATCGTGGCGGCACTGCTGGAACTGCTCGAAAGCTGGCACGATCCGGTTGCGGTGATCGTCGAAGCGCTGCCAGAAATCGTTGAGGTTGAGCGCCAGGCGGCCGTCGACGATGCGTGGATGTTCGCTGCGCAGGCCGTCGACCACGGTGGCGAGGCTGGCGTTGACGCGTCGGCGCGGCAGCGCCACGGCCAGGCGCCCGGCGGCGTCGTCGATCCAGTCGACGGCGCCGGGCGCCTGGGTGACGGCAAAGGCCGCCACCCAGGCGCGCACCAGATGCCAGCGTTCGGCGGGCTCGGCGCTGTCGAGATCGCGCTGCCAGTCGCCATGTTGCTGCGTGCGTTCGAGTTCCTTGACCAGCGCGTCGGCGAGGTCGTCAGCCGGGCCGGCGATCACCCAGTGGGCGTCGGCGCGCTCGGCAGCCAGTTGGCGAATCAGGTAAGCCGCCGCCTGTGCGCAAAGTACCGGCAGGTGCTCGCCGTCGGTGGCGAAGGCGCCTTCGCCGTCTGCTGCCGGGTCGAATTCCCGGGCAAAGTGTTGCAAGGCGTGTGCCGTGTTGGCTTCGAGCCGGGTCAGTGCGTCACTGGCGGCGAATTGCAGTTGCAGTTGCAGGGCAGTGCGCGCCTGGCGCTGCAAGGCCTCGCGGGCGGCGAGGAAGCAGCCGTGCTGCCAGTAGAGCAGGGCCAGCACCCGCTGCTTCGGCCCCCAGGCGAGGAGGCCGGCTTCGCCCTGCATGCGGATCAGGGCGGCGAGCAGGCGCGCCGCGTCGTCGTCGTGGATGCCTTTCTGATAACCCTCGCGGTAACGCGTCGCCGCGTACTGGCGGACCAGTCCGGGCAGGGCTGGGCTGTCGCCGCTCGCCGCCTGCTGCAGTTCGGTCCACGACATGCCGTCCTGCCCGTTGAGCGCGGCGTACAGCAGACTGCCGGCGAGGTATTCGGCGCGGGCCAGCGCCGGCGTTTCGGAAATCAGCGGTTGTTCCCAGAGCGCCCGGAAGGGGTCGAGGCGAGTGTCGTCGACGCTGGCGTAGTAGTCGGTACCGGTGAGGTGCCAGGCCAGTTTTTCGTCGCGCGGTACCAGCGTCAGGTCGAGCGCCTGTTGGCTGACGGTGAAGGCATGGCGGCCGAAGCGCAGCGTGTTGCCGTCGTCGCCGAGCAGTTCGCGGCGGTCGCGGACGCTGCGCAGGGCCTGGTCGCGGGCGGTCTTGATGCGGGTGTCGAGGTCGTCGGCGGCGACGCCGTCGCCCAGCGCACGCAGGTCTTCGACCAGCTTCTGCAATTTGCCGATCAGCGGATCGGCGGCGAAATAGCCATGAACTTCGGCGATTTCCTGGAACTTGGCGACGCGCCGGGGAATACCGTCGAGGATGCGGGCGGCGGCATCGTTGAGCGAACGGACGCGGCGCTGGCGGGCGTCGAGCAGACTCTGCCGACGCGCCGACAGGGCTTCGTAGACGGCTTCGCGCTGGCTGGCGATGTCGGCGAGGAAGTTCTCCTGTTCGGCAAAGCGCCCTTCCAGTTCCTCCAGTCGGGCGAGCAGGCGGGTCAGCGCTTCGTCGCATTTCTCCGGCGTGTCGGCGAATTCCAGCGCGCTTTCGACGGTCTGGCCGAAGAGTTTGAACTGGGCGCCGAATTCGGCGGCGGCTTCGGCGCTGCCCAGATTGCGGCGCCGATTGCGGGCTTCCGCGCGCAGGCGGTTGGTCTCGGCGTAAAGCACGGAAATGCGGTCGAGGATGTCGGTGCGCAGGACCGCATCGCCGCCGGGCAGGTTGCCCAACTGTTCGCTCAACAGGTCGAGACCGCCGGCGACGGCGTCGAGTTCGCCAAGAATCTGCTCGAGCGCCTGAGCCGTCGCCGCCTGCGGGATGCGAGCGGCGAGCGCGTCGAGCAGGTGGCGCTGCCCGGCGAAGGCGTCCGGCGTCGCGAGAAACTGCATGGCGCGCTCGCCGACCCGGTTCTGTTCTTCGGCCAGTGCCTGATCCATCGCCTCGATGCGCGGCAGATCGGCGTAGCGCAGTTCCTTCAGCGTCTGCAGGCGGCCGCGCCGCTCGCGCAACAAGTTGAGGGCGCTGACGAATTCGTCGGAACTGCGCCACAGCATGCCGGCGATCCGGGTCAGCAACTCGCGCTGTTCGGTTTCGGCGGCAGCCAGGGCCTGTGCCGTCTCGCGGCGGATGCTGTCGACCTTTTCGAACTCGGCCAGGGTCAGGCGGGCGCCTTCGCCGATCGCCCGCAGTTCGTCGCCGAGTCCGCCGGCTTCTGCTTCGCCGATCCAGAAATAGGCATCCTGGGCGCGGCTGCACTGGCGGATCAGGTCTTCGTAGGCGGTTCGGGTTGGCACCTGTTCGCGCACGGCGCGGGCGATTGCGTTCAATTCGGAGATGCCGCGTACCAGTTCGGCGTTGCCGATGCGGCCGAAGAAACCCTGACCGGCGCTCTGCTGGCCGGCGTGTTCGTCGCTGCTGAACGGCGTCTGCCACAGCTGCATCGGGTGTACCCGGGTCGGCTCGCCGCCGTCGGCCTGGAAGACCAGGATGCGGCCGTCCGGGAAGCGGGCGTAGCCGTTGCCGAGGATCGGCGCGCCGAGGGTCTTGTCGATCAGGTTGTAGGTGAACAGCGCGTAATGGCCAAGGCCGGGCTGGTAGAAGACGTAGAGCACGTCCTCGCCGTTCGGCGAGCGCAGGACGCGCTTGAAACGCAAGTTGTCGAGCATCGCTTCCGGCAGGTCGAAACGCTTGTGCTCGCCGGACTGAAGGTAGTAGCCGCCGGGGAAGATGACGCCGTGGTCTTCCGGCAACTGGATGCAGGAGACGCCGATGGCGTCGATGCGGGTGACGCTCTGCGTGCGCGTGTTGTAGACCAGGTAGCGCACCGTCTGCTCGCGGTAGGGCTTGATGCGCAGCAGGATCAGCAGGCCGAGCCGGGCGTAGGCGACTTCGGCGTCGTCCAGCGACTGCGTCTTGTCCTCGACCGCTTCGCTGTAGATGCCGAGCCCGCTCTCGGTGTTGTTCTCGATCTTGACCGTCAGGTCGCCGCCGATGGTTTCGACGAAGACCGTGTCGAGAATGTTGATGTGCGGATGACGGCCGCCGACCTGGTCCTCGCGCCGGGTCGGCGTCCATTCGAAATCATGGCTCGGCGGCAGCGCCATGTCGCGTTCGCCGCGATTGTCGATGTAGCGCAGGCTGCCGTCGTTTTCCAGGCTCCAGCGGAAAACGCGCAGGTCGTGCAGTTGCTGGCCGATCTGGAAGGCGGCGAGCAGCTTGTCCTGGGTGACGCGCAACTGGGTCAGCGTCGCCTGCTTGTAATAGGCGTGCAGTTCACGGAAATCGGAAACGAAGCGCTGGTCCTCGAGGAAGCTGCCGGCCAGTGGCAGGGCTTCGAGTTCGTCGCCGCCGCCCGTCTCGGCCAGCCGGTAGAGGGCGAAGACGTCGCCGACGGCGGTTTCCTTGCGCAACCCGATGAAGACGTTGTAGCCGAAGAGCAGGCGGTCGCCGATGCGGACGATGTCGCGGGCGACGCAGTTGTTTTCGGTGCGGGCCCGGGTGCGCAGGATCAGCGACTGCTCGTTGCGGCCGAATTCGGCAACGCGCGCCGCGTTCAGCGCCTGGGTCCGGGTCAGCAGCGCGTCGCCGTGACCGGCGAGGCGTTTCTTCAGCAGCTCGTAACTGCCGCTGTCGCCGACCATGGCGTCAGTCGGGTCGGTCGTCGCGGTAGCCGGGATTTCAGGTGCAGGCGTATTCGTGGAAGCCATGGCGGGGCGCCCCTAGAGGTGGTTCACAGCGCTCCGCCCGGCGGCGGGCGGAGCGTTTCCGGAGAATCGCGCCGGTCGTCAGTCGGCGCGCTTGCCGATGCCGGCGAGCAGGGTGCGCAAGGCTGCCTGCTGTTCGGCGCTGCCGTCGCGCATGACCTTGGTCAGCAAGGCGGCGACCGAGAGATTCTGCAGTTCGCCGGCCGAACCGCCGAGGGCGCCGACGATGTCGCGGACGTCGCCGACCAGGTCGCGGTCGCCGCTCAGGTGATCCTTGAGCGCCACCTGCAGCGTGCTGCTCTTGCCGATCGTCGCGTCGATGCCCTTGCCGATCGACAGCGCGTTGACGAAGCGGTCGAAGTAGTCGCCCTCGCCGCCGACGATGTCGATCTTCGCGTTGGCCAGCGCGGTGCCGAGCACTTCGGCCTGCTGGCGGGCGATCGAGGTCTGGGCGTCGATCGCCTTCAGGGTGGCGATCTGCGCGTTGTCGAGGCGCATGCGGAACTCTTCGTGTTCGCGCGTCGCCGGGTTCATCGCCTGCATCGCTTCGAACTTCTCGCGCAGGCCCTTGGCTTCGGCCTGGAAGCGGGCTTCGACGACTTCCGCCTCGGCGTGGCCGGTCTTGGCGATGACCTCGGCGTCGGCGGCGCGCACCGTGACCTGGGCCAGGCCGAGCTTTTCCTTGCCCTGGGCTTCGGCTTCGAGCTTGGCGCGCAGCGCCTCGGCCTCGGCCAGACCGAACTTGCTGACGGCGTCGGCGTCGGCCATCTTGACCTTGGCGGCGACCATGCCCTGCTTTTCCTCGGCGTCGGCGGTGACCATCATCACCTTGGCCTGGGCCAGGCCGGTGGCGGCAGCCAGCGCCTCGACGCCTTCGGCTTCGCGCTTCTTGGCTTCGGCTTCCTTCTCGGCGACCTTGAGGTGGGCTTCGGCCAGCGTCTGTTCCTCGGCCGCCTTGTGCCGCGCCTTGCGCTCCTGGGCTTCTGCCGCCTTGACTTCGAGCACCAGTTTTTCTTCCGCCTGGCCCTCGGCCAGGATGACGACCGATTTCTTGGTGCGGTCGGCCTCGGCGACGACGCGTACTTCCTTGATCGCCTCTTCCTGTTCGGCAACCGTGCGCTCGACGATCACCCGTTCGCGGATGACGTCGGCGATCGCCTTCTTCTGCACTTCGACGGCGCGGTCCTTGTCGATGCGCTGCAGGGTGACTTCCTTCTCGCGGTCGACGATTTCCAGTTCGCGGGCGCGGGTGACCTTTTCTTCCTCGACGGCGACCGCCCGTTTGCGGTTGTTTTCCGCGACTTCCTTCTCGCGCTGGGCGTTTTCCTGTTGTACTGCGATCGCCTGTTCGGAGAGTAGACGGGCCAGCTCGGCCTTGGTGTGTTCCTCGGCCTGGATCTTCGCCGTTTCCGCCTGTTCGCGGGCACGCACCGAGGCGACCTCGCGCTGCTGGCGCGACTGGGCGTCGGCCTGCTGGCGTTCCAGTTCGAGCAGCGCTTCCTGGGTTTCGACGTCCTTCTTCTTGATCTGCATTTCCTCGTTGCGGCGCAGCTCGTTGGTGCGCACCCGTTCGACGGCGGTCAGTTCGGTGATCTTCTTGATCCCCTGGGCGTCGAGGATGTTGTGGGTGTCGAGTTTCTGCAGCGGGGTTTGTTCCAGGTAATCGATGGCGGCATCTTCGAGCACGTAACCGGAAAGATCGTCGCCGATCTGGCGGACGATCTCGTCGCGGAAACGGTCGCGCGCCTGATACAGCTCGATGAAATCCATCGACTTGCCGACCGTCTTCAGCGCTTCGGAGAACTTCGCCGAGAACAGGTCTTCGAGGATTTCCGGGCTTGAGGCGCGATCGCAACCGATGCCCTGCGCCACCTTGAGGACGTCCTCGGCGGTCTTGTTGACGCGGACGAAGAACTTGACCTTGATGTCGGCGCGGATGTTGTCCTGGCAGATCAGGCCTTCGCTACCGGAGCGGTCGATTTCGATCGTCTTCAGCGAGATTTCCATCAGCTCGGCCTTGTGGATGATCGGATAGACCATGCGGCCGGTGAAGGTGACTTCGGGTTCGGCGCGCAGCGTGTTGACGATCATTGCGTAGCCCTGTTCGACCTTGTGATAGAACTTGGCGAACAGCGCAATCATGCCGAGGCTGAGTAAGACCAGCACCGCGACGGCGATTATTACCGGCTCCATGGATTTCCCCTTGCTTGAGTTTGAGTGAATTGAAAACAGGTCAGTCGATCTGGTCGTCGGCGGCGATCAGGTAGCGGGCGCCGGCCGCGTCGTAGTCGAGGATGCGGGCAGTAGAACCCTTGCCCAGGGTGTTCGGCGTTTCCGCCCACACCCGGATATTGACCGGCGCGCCGCGGGTGGCGACTTCTGCGCGGCCGAATTTCTCATCCACCGTCGCCGTCAGCACCTTGCATTCCTGACCGACCAGCGCCGCGTTGGAGATCGCGCTGTGGGTGACGAAGAGGCCGCGCAGCGGGCGGATCAGCCTGGCGGTGACGGGAATCGCCAGGGCCAGCGCGACCAGCATGACGGCCAGTCCGGCAATGCCGCGCAGCAGGCTGGTCGGCACCAGCGGCAGCAGCCACATCGCCGCCAGGCAGGTGACGGTCCACGAGACCAGCACGAGCAGGCTGAGGACGACCGAGAATGGCACGCCGTTCAGCCCCATGGCGACCAGGTAGCTGGCCAGATCGCCGATTTCGTCGACATCGGCGTCGGTGTGCAGCTCGGCCTCGATGACCGGCCCCGAATCGATGTCGACGATGCCGATCAGCGACAGCAGCCAATAGACGAGGACGACGCCGAGCAGCACCGTGTAGATGACGCTGGGAAAGGAGGTCGCTGCGTCGAGGAAAGCGATCATGGGGCCGTTCTTTCTGTCCTGGCGTTGGCGAAGTCGATCAGTACGCGGGTCACCCTTTCCTTGATCGCCAGCCGGTCATCCGCCGCCAGCCCGTAGCGTTCGGCGAGCAGTGCGTAGTCGGCGGCGGTCAGCGAGACGGTCAGGCGCGGGCGCTTCGGCCGGCTGGCAGTGGGCAGGCCGAGCAGGTGGCGGATCTGGTCGGAGGTCGAGCGGTTGGCCTCGAAAGCGGTGCGGCGCACCGTTTCGAGCACCTTCTCCTCGACGTCGAAGGCCACCTGGACGGCCTTGATCGCCGCGTCCGAGCTTTGCCAGCGTGCCGGTTTGCGGGTGACGCTCATGCGTCGCCGGTCGGTTTTGCCAGGCGGGCGCGGATGCGCTCCATGACCTTGCGCTGGCGGTCGGCGTCCTGGCCGATGCCGGCCTCGGCGAGCTTGGTCGCCAGCGCCTTCTCGCCGAGTTCGCGGTCGAGCTGGTCGGCCGCCTGCATGCGGTCGGCCAGATGTTCGTGGCGCTGCTTGATGCGTTCCAGCGATTCGCGGGCGCTGGCCAGCCGCGAGCCGCTGCTGCCGATGTTGTCGGAGATCGACTGAGTCGCCTTATAGACGCTTTCGGTGGTCTTGGCGATGGCGATTTCCCGCTCATGTTCGCGGATCTTCGCTTCCGACGCCTTGATCAGTTCCTTCAGCTTGCTCACCTGGGCGGCGAACGAGGTCTGTGCCTTGCGCTGTTCCTCAAGCTCCAGTTCGATTGCCGCCACCTTGCCGGCGACTTCCTCGGCCAGCGCTTCCTGGGACTTCTCCAGGGCTTCCAGCGCCAGACCTTCGTAGCGCGCCATCTCGCCTTCCAGGCGGGTGACCGCCCGGGCGCTCTGCATTTCCCTGGCCATCACGTCGGCCAGACTGCTGCGCGCTTCGAGGATGCTCTGCTTGGCGTCGATGATTTCCTGCTCGTAGATGCGCGTGGCGTTGGCATCGACGACGTTCTCGGCCAGTTCGCGGGCGCTGCCGCGCAACAGGGTCACCACTTTCTTGATCACGGACATGTTCGTCTCCTTCAGTGCAGAAATTCGGACAGGGCGTCCAGTGCATCGAGCGCGTTGTCGCTCAGGGCGGCGACGTCCTGGGCGATGTCCTCGCCGCGCGCGTCGCGCGCCAGGGCGCCGGACAGCACGTAGCGCTCGCCGATGCGGCCGAACGAGGAAAGCGGCACCGACGGGTTGAGGTCGAGCAGCGTTTCGAGCAGTTCGGTGCGGCGTTCCGGCAAGACCTCGCTGTCGCTCCACAGGTAGCACAGGCACAGGATCTGCGAATCCGAACAGGTGATGAAGATCGGCAGTTCTTCGCGCGTCTCGATGCTGACCTGGACCACCGGCACCGGTCCGGCAATCGGATGCAACTGTACCGCGAGGCCGCCCATCAGGCCGCCGACCAGCTTGTCCAGCCCATCCAGCTTTTCCTTCAGTGTGTTTTCCATGTTGTCCTCGTTATGGTTCGTGTGGCATCCAGACTAGAAGTGGAGACATAAAATGTCAAGACATTTTATGTCGGACGACGCATGTCGCTATGATATGACATTTGCCGGTGGTTCATGACCTGGGTGTGACGCGAAGACAATAAAAAACCCCGACCGGCGAACCGGTCGGGGTTTCGGGTGAAAGCCGCAGCGGGTTTAGTGCTTGGCTGCGCCAGCAGCGCCGTAGCCGGTCTGGGCACGGACGTACTGGTCGTCGAAAGCTTCGATTTCGCTCTTGGCGCGGACGCTGGCGTCGCTCTTCGAGAAGATGAAGGCGAGCAGGAAGGCGACCGGCATCGCGAACAGCGCCGGCTGGGTGTAGGGGAAGAGCGGGGCGGCGTTGCCCAGCACGTCGACCCACACCGACTTCGAGAAGAGCACGAACAGCACCGCCGAGATCAGGCCGCCGTAACCGCCCCACAGCGCGCCGCGCGTGGTCAGGCCCTTCCAGTACATGGAGAGGATCAGCACCGGGAAGTTGGCCGCGGCGGCAACGCCGAAAGCGAGGCCGACCATGAAGGCGATGTTCTGCTTCTCGAAGGCGATGCCGAGGATGATGGCGACGAAGCCGAGGGCGATGGTGGCCATCTTGGAGACGCGGATTTCCGCAGCTTCGGAAGCCGTACCCTTCTTGATCACGCGAGCGTAGATGTCGTGCGAGATCGCCGAGGCGCCGGCCAGGGCGAGACCGGAAACCACCGCCAGGATGGTGGCGAAGGCAACCGCGGCGAGGAAGCCGAGCAGCATGTCGCCACCGACCGCCTTGGCCAGGTGCATGGCAACCATGTTGCCGCCGCCGATCAGCTTCTTGCCGATTTCACCGCCTTCGAAGAACTCGGGGTTCTGGCCGACGATGATGATGCCGGCGAGGCCCATCAGGAAGATGACGTTGAAGAAGTAGGCGACGAAGCCGGAAGCGTAGAGCACCGACTTGCGGGCTTCCTTGGCGTCGGTGACGGTGAAGAAGCGCATCAGGATGTGCGGCAGGCCGGCGGTACCGAACATCAGGCCGAGGCCGAGCGAGATCGCGGTGACCGGGTCGGCGAGCAGGCTGCCCGGGTGCATCAGCTTTTCACCCAGGGTGTGGACCGACATCGCCTGATCGACCAGGGCGCCGAACGAGAAGCCGAACTGGCTCATCGCCAGCACCATGACCAGCGTGCCACCGGCCAGCAGCATGCAGGCCTTGATGATCTGCACCCAGGTGGTGGCAACCATGCCGCCGAAGGTGACATAGACCATCATCAGGATGCCGACGGCGAAGATCGCGACGTTGTATTCGAGGCCGAAAAGCAGCTTGATCAGCTGACCGGCGCCGACCATCTGGGCGATCAGGTAGAAACAGACGACGACCAGCGAGGAAACCGCGGCCATGGTGCGCACCTTGCCTTGATCCAGGCGGTAGGCGGTGATGTCGGAGAAGGTGAACTTGCCCAGGTTGCGCAGACGTTCGGCCATCAGGAAGAGGATGATCGGCCAGCCGGCGAAGAAGCACAGCATGTAGATGTAGCCGTCGTAGCCCTTGCTGTAGACCATCGCTGTCAGACCGAGCAGGGTGGCGGCGGACATGTAGTCACCGGCGATCGCCAGGCCGTTCTGGAAACCGGTGATGCCACCACCGGCGGCGTAGCAGTTGGACGTCGACTTGGTGCGGCTAGCCGCGCCGGAGGTGATGCCCATCGTCATCGCGACGAACAGGCAGAACATGATGATGGCGTGCCAGTTGGTGGCTTGCTGTTCCGTCGGGCCGAGGGCGTCGCCGGCGGCAAAGGCCAGAGTGCTCAGGCCGAGCAGCCCGAGCGCGGGAATGATCTTGCGCATTATTTGTTCTCCTTCCAGGCGTCACGCACCACTTCCTGGGAAAGGGCGTCGAATTCGGTATTGGCGCGGCGGACATAGACCGCGGTCAGCACCCAGAAGAAAATGAACATGAAAAGTTCGGCGACGACGCCAACGGTCCATCGCGAACCTTCGGCAATCGGCTGGCCGAGCGACGCGGGCGCGAACGCCACGATCATCACGAAGCCGTAGAACATGGTCAAAACGATCGCGGCCAGGGTCCAGGCGAAACGTCCCCTCTTTGCGACCAGCTCCTGGAATTTGGGATTTCCCCGCATCCTTTCGTACATCACGCTGCTCATAGTTGTTCTCCTTATTAATAATTACCGCTAAGCGGCGTGCGCATTGTATCTTATATAAGACCCGATAACCTTACAGTGTATGTAAGTTTACGCATGCGTAATTTTGGACATGGAACATGAGCAGCATTGACCTGAAAATTGACGGTGAAATCGCCACCCTGACCCTGAACAATCCCGCCAAGCTGAATGCCATCGACCTGGCGATGTGGCGCGCCTTGAGCCACCACATGGCGACGCTGGCCGCCGATTCCAGCGTCCGTTGCATCGTCCTGCGCGGTGCTGGCGAGGCCGCTTTCGCCGCCGGCGGCGATCTCGAGGAATTCGTCAGTGCCCGGACCACGCTCGATCAGGCGCTGCTCTATCACGGCGAAGTTGCCGCCGCGCTGAATGCCATCGCCGATTCGCCGCACCCGACGGTGGCACTGATCCAGGGCGCCTGCATCGGCGGCGGGCTGGAGATCGCCGGCGCCTGCGACCTGCGTATTGCCGGCGAAGGTGCGAAGTTCGGCGCGCCGATCAACAAGCTCGGCTTTTCGATGTATCCGGGGGAGATGGAAGGCCTGCTGCGTCTCGCCGGTGCTGCCGTGGTCAAGGAAATCCTGCTCGAAGGGCGCATCCTCGGTGCCCGCGAGGCTTACGAAAAAGGCCTGCTGACGCGCGTCGTGCCCGACCTCCAGGTCGCCGACGAAGCTTATGCCAGCGCCCGCCGTATCTGCCAGGGGGCGCCGCTCGTCGCTGGCTGGCACAAGCAGTGGATCTGTCGTCTGCAGGATGGCCGGCCGTTGACCGACGCGGAAAAGGCCGCCTCCTTCGCCTTTCTCGACACCGAGGATTACCGCGAGGGGCTGGCCGCCTTCCTGGAAAAGCGCAAGCCGCAGTTCAAGGCGCGCTGAAGCGCCGGACTCAGGGGGCGAACAGGTTCCACAGCATCTTCGCCGAAAGCAGCAGCAACAGCCCGGCGAAGATGCCGCGCAGCAGGCGCACCGGTAGCTGGTGCGTGAGCCGCGCGCCGAGCGGCGCGACCAGCACGCTGGCGACGAGGATGACGGCCAGCGCCGGCAGATAGACGAAGCCGAGACTGCCCGGCGGCAGCCCGGCATGCCCCCAGCCATGCCAGACATAGCCGCAGGTGCCGCCGATGGCGATCGGCAGGCCGACCGCGGCCGAGGTGCCGATCGCCTGCTGGGGGCGAACGCCGCACCAGATCAGGAAAGGTACCGTCAGGGCGCCACCGCCGATCGCCACCAGACTCGAGAAAGCGCCGATCACGCCGCCCGCCAGGCTCAGGCCGAGCGCTCCGGGCAGGCTGCGGCCGGCTCGCGGACGTCGTTGAGCGATCATCTGGCCGGCGACGAAGAGCATGAAGGCAGCGAAGATCAAGGCCAGGAGCCGCGACGAGACGAAAGTCGCGAGATAGGCGCCGCACAAGGTACCGAGCAGGATGCCCGGGGTCAGTCGACGTACCGTTGGCCAGAGCACGGCCCGGTGGGCATGGTGGGCGCGCAGACTGGAAGCCGCAGTGAACAGGATGGTCGCCATTGAGGTGCCGAGCGCCAGATGCAGTATTTCGTTTTCCGGGAAGCCTTGTCCGGCGAACAGCAAGGCCAGCATCGGCACCACCACGACGCCGCCGCCGACGCCGAGCAGGCCGGCGAAAAAGCCGGCGACCGCACCAGTCGCCAGATAGGCGGCAAGCAGCATCAGCGACATCAAGCCAGCCTCAACCGGCGCATGACGCCAGCCAGGCGACGATACCGTCGCTGCTCCGAAAATCGTCGCTGGCCCGTACCGGAATCTCCGGCGCCATTTCTCCGAACAGTCGCGCCAGGGCATTGCCCGGCCCGATCTCAAGAACCGCATCCGGCTGCATCTCGCGAATTGCCTGCAGGCAGGCTGCCCAATCGAGCGGCTCGGCCAACTGGCGGGCCAGTGCGCCAAGCGCTGGTGCAACCCGGCGTGCTGCCGTCGCATCGACAGCACTGAACACGGGGAAAGACAAACGGGCATCGGGCAATGCCAGCAGATGTTCCGCGAAAGCATTCGTAGCAGACAAGAGCCGCGCCGTATGCGAAGGGGTGCGAATCGGTAGTGCCACCAGGCGCGTCGCACCGGCCGCCGCCAGCGTGCTGGCGAGCGCAGCCTGACCTGCCTGTGGACCGGCGAGTACCAGATGGCGCGGCGCGTTGCGGATGGCGATGGCGAACCCGGCTGCGCTCGCTAGCTGGGCAACCCGCGCTTCCTCCAGACCGAGCACGGCGAGCATGCCGTACTCGCCAGGCGCCGCCTGATCCATCAAGGCTGCCCGCGTTGCGCACAAGCCGACTCCCTGGATCGGCGAAAAGGCACCGGCAACGCAGCAGGCGGCCATTTCGCCAAGCGAATAGCCGGCGGCACAAATCGGTTGTGGCAGGCGATCACGCAACTTGCCCCATAACGCCATCTGCTGGGCGAAAATCAGAGGCTGCGCGACCTTGTTTTCGGCCAGCCATTCAGATCGTGGTGGGTTGTGCGAACACAGTTCGGGCACCACTGCCGACACCGCCGAAAGCAAACCGGCGTTGCCGGTTTCGACAAGTTGCCGCCAGTGCGCCGCCGTCTGCCCGCCCTGGCCGCTGAACAGGAGCGCCAGCCGCATCTCAGGCAAGCCCGTCGAGTTCGGCCAGGAACAAGGTCACCCCGAGCAGGTCGGCGCTACCGCCGGGGCTCAGGCGGCGGGCGACGAAGGCCGCATCGATTGCCTGCGCCCGCTCGCGCCAATCGCTGGCCAGGACACCGCCGGCGGCAAGAAAATCGGCCGCCTGCCGGCGTCCGAAGGCGAGCCCGTCCGGACCGCCGCGCCATAGGAGATTGCTGTCCTCGACTTCGGCGATCAGTGCAAAGAGGGCTTGTTCAGCCGCCAGTTCGGGATCGCCGGTGGCGGCCAGGATGCGGCGGTAGGCTGGCAAACCGATCGCCAGCGCCGCCGGGAAACCGGCCGCCGCTTCCTGACGGGCGCCGCCGCTCCCGTAACGCCGGGCGACGAGCAGCCCATGGCTGTCCGCCGGTGTTTGCAGCAGATCGGCCAGAATGCCCTCGCCCCAGCGCTCGGCCACGCAGCGACAGGCGCTGGCCGCTGTCAGCGTCTGGCTGCTGGCGAGCAGGTAGCCGCTGGCGGCACAAAGCAAGCCGAGATTGAAGATCGCACCGCGGTGCGTGTTGATGCCGCCAGTCGCCGCCAGCATGCGCCGCTCGGCGGCGATCCCCAGCGTTTGCAGCGAAGCCAGTGCGGGATCGTGGCGGCCGCAATCGGCGATTGCCGGAAAATAGTCGCGCAGCGCCTGCAGACTGCGCACGAAACTGGTGAAATCCATGTCGGCATGGCTGCCCTGGCTTCCCGGGCAGACCAGCCCGGGTTTCAGCGGCAGGGCCACCTCGCGGTAGAGGCTGCGGATCACCAGGCGGCCGACATATCCGAGCGACGGGGCCTGGCCCGGAAAGCCGGGGGCAATCGATGCACGCGTGGCAATTTCAGGCATGACAGTGCTCCGGCGACAAGGTCGCGATCAGGCGCGCCAGCGGCAGAAGGGCGACATCGCGCTGGCCTTTTGCCAATACCGGCGTCTCCGGGGTCGGTAGATGGGCAAGAATTTCCCGCCAGGCAACGGCATTGCCGTCGGGAAAACGGATTTCGCCGTCGAGACGACAAGGCACCCGGGCCGCCGTCCGCTCCAGTTCGCCAAGCATGGCAATCAACTGCCTCTCGCTGGCGACATCGCAGATCAGGTCGATATCGGACGCCTGATGGCGATAGGGCTCGCCGCTGATCGCTTCCCAGGCCAGCGAGCCGTAGACGCCAAGCGCGATTGCGCCGGCCCGCGCCCGTTCGGCCAGCGAGCCGAGTTCCAGGGCGTGCGCGGCCGGCAGGCGATGCAGGCATTGCTCGATTTGCAGCGGCGGCCGGCAGCGCTCAATCGCCTCTGGCTCGACGCGGATCGCCAGGCGTTGCCGTCCCTGTGCCGTCGGCAGCGTCAGACCGAGCACCAGCATCTCCTCATCGGCTGGCTGGCGCGCCGCCACCAATGGCCGGCCAGCGGCAAGCCAGCGCTGCGCAGCCTGCGCCAGCGGGCTGCCGGGCGCCGCGCAAGGCGATTGCCAGGCTGCCTCCGGCTGCAGATAAACCAAGTCGTGGCGCAACATGCTGTCAGCCGGCGAACACCGCATGCTGCACCTGTCCGCTCACGCCGGCCGCCAGTTGCCGCCCGCCACGCGCCGTGCCGAGGGTTTGGCGTTGGTCGCCGCCATCCCGGCTCTGAGCGACTTCGCGCAATGCCTCGAGCAATAGTATCGCCGTCGGTGCCGGCCAGATCGCCGCGATCGCGCCCATCTTCTGGTAGCTCGCTGCTCCCGGGGCGAAGATCGGCGAACTCGCCGCCAGTTCGACCAGTCGTTCGTGAGCGATCTTGGTCACCCGCGCCATCGCCCGCAAGTCCATCACCCGAACCTGGGCATCGGCCAGCGCATAGGCCTGGTCGGCCATCAGGCCGAAGGACAGGAAACCGCCGCTGACCGCGTTGGCGGTCACCAGGGCGAGCGAGGGATGCCCCTGGCGACGGGCGAAATCGACACAACTGGCGAGATGCGCCAGCGAACCGTTCAGGCAGAGCAGTTCCTGAATGCGCGACAGCGCCTGACCGCTGGTGTCGACCAGGAAGACCAGCGGCCGTCCCGGATGCTGCTCGACCGTATCGAGAACCGTGCCGGCCAGCGCCAGCGCCATCGCATGATCGATCGCCGCCGCGTCGGTGGTGCCAAGCACCGCGACCGGGCCCTGGGCAGTCTGCGCCTCGCCGGCAAGCACCTGGTTGGCCACGGCGACCGCGTGGCCGGCCGGGAATAGCGCATCGAGAATGGTATTCAGCGTCATGTCGGCAATCCTTCCTTCAAGGCAATCAGCTCGTCGCAGTCGAGCAGCGGTACGCGTGCCGGCTCGGCGACGCCGAGCGCCGCCCAGACTTCGAGGCCGTCGCGGCAACCGGCGTAGGTGGCCAGTCGGCCTTGCAGACGCACCTGTTCGGCGCGCAGGCTGGCCAGCGTGTTCGGCCTTTCCTGCCAGCCGGCGAGGAGCGCGCTGGCGCCGTTGCGGAAAGCGGCGATATCGTCGTCGACCAGCGCCGCGCAATCGTCCATCAGGTAGCGGTGCTTGCCACCGGTGACGCGCCAGACCAGGGCACGGTCCTTGGCATCGAATTCCTCGACGCCGGCTACCGTTTCGATGACCTCCGGGCCGGACAGCGCCAGCCGCCCCTCTTCAGACATGACCACCGCCGAACACAGCTTGGCGACGATGCCCATGCCGCCGAAGGCGCCGCAACTACCGCCGACCAGGGCAATGACCGGGACGCCGGCAGCCCGTGCGGCAAGCACGGCGCGCATGATTTCGGAGATGGCGATCAGCCCGGCGTTGGCCTCGTGCAAGCGGACGCCACCGGAATCGATGAGAAACAGCAGGGCTGCTGGTTTTTCGGCAACGGCGCGGCGCAGCAGGCCGACAATCTTGGCGCCGTGGATTTCGCCGACGGCACCGCCCATGAACTGGCCTTCCTGGGCGGCGACCAGGACCAGCCGGCCGCCAAGTTGCCCCGCACCAACGACGACACCGTCGTCGAAAGCACCGGGCAACTCAAGCTGGGCCAGGTGCGGACTCGGTTGCGCAACAGCCGGTGGCAGGAATTCGCAAAAGCTGCCGGGGTCGAGCAGGCCGGCCAGACGCTGGCGGGCGGTGGCCTCGAACCAGCTATGACGGATGGACAGACTCATTGCGCACCTCCGCGATAGTCGGCCAGCGCCTGCGCCAGGCGCAGGCTGACGACCGCCGGGGTCGCCCCCATGTCGTTGATGGCGATGCTCGTCCCGCCGACTGCCTGGCTGGCGGCGAAGGTCGCCAGCACGGCGCGCCAGGTTTCGCCGAAACCGCGTGCCGAGGTGTTAACGCTGATTTCGCAAATCTGACGGTCGACGCCCGAACGGACCAGAATTTCGAGATTGCCGGAGCCGACCACGCCGCATAGCGCGGGTGGCGCAGCGGCGAGCAGGGCTTGCGAGGGAAACTTGAATTCGAGTTTTTCCATGGCATTCACCAATTGCGGAAACGGGAAGGCGGCGCGTAGAGACCGCCCGACCAGCGCACCAGGTCCTTGACCGAGCGCGCCGCGAGCAGGCCGCGGCTGGCCTGCCGGGGGTTGATGCCGAGGTCTTCGGGACGACGGACGATGCCGCGGTCGCGCAGGTTCTCGACCATCGCCTTGTCGCGCGCCATGCCCACCGGAGTGAAACCGGCGACGCCGCGGATCGCCTGCTCGCGCTCTTCCGGCGTCCGGCAAAGCAGCAGGTTGGCGATCCCTTCCTCGGTCACGATGTGGCTGACGTCGTCGCCGTGAATCATGATCGGCGGCAGCTCGGCGCCCATGCTGTGCTGCAGTTGCCAGGCGTCGAGTTCCTCGACGAAGACCGGTGCCATGTGTTCGCGGAAGGTCTCGACCATCTGCACGACCAGCTTGCGCCCGCGCGTCGCCTGCGGCCCGTAGGCCTCGCGGCCGGCCTTGAGCCAGGCCGGGCTGGCATGACGGCGGCCGTGCGGGTCGGAACCCATGTTCGGCGCGCCGCCGAAACCGGTGATCCGGCCCAGCGTCGCCGTCGAACTGTTGCCGGCCAGATCCATCTGCAGGGTGGAGCCGATGAACATGTCGCAGGCGTACAGCCCGGCTGTCTGGCAGAAGGCGCGATTGGAACGCATGCTGCCGTCGGCACCGGTGAAGAAGACGTCGGAGCGGGCCGCGATATAGGGATCCATGCCAACTTCCGAGCCGAAGCAATGCACCGATTCGACGAAACCGGATTCGATCGCCGGGATCAGCGTCGGATGCGGATTCAGCGCCCAGTGCGTGCAGATCTTGCCCTTCAGGCCAAGCTCGGCGGCGTAGGTCGGCAGCAGCAGCTCGATCGCCGCCGTGTCGAAACCGATGCCGTGGTTCAGCCGGGTGACGCCGTACTCGGCGTAGATGCCCTTGATCGCCATCATCGCCATCAGCACCTGGACCTCGGTAATCTGCGCCGGGTCGCGGGTGAACAAGGGCTCGATGTAGTTCGGCTTGGGCGCCAGCACGGTGAAATCGACCCAGTCGGCCGGCACATCGACGCGCGGCAACTGATCGAGGCGCTCGTTGACCTGGGCGATGACGATGCCGCCCTTGAACGCGGTCGCCTCGACGATGGCCGGCGTGTCCTCGGTGTTCGGCCCGAGGTAGAGATTGCCCTGGGCATCCGCCGCCTGCGCCGCGATCAGCGCGACGTTCGGCGTCAGGTCGAGGAAGTAGCGGCCGAACAATTCGAGATAGGTGTGGATGGCGCCGATCTCGATGCGCTGCTGCTGGACCAGCTTGGCCAGCCGGGCGCCCTGCGGGCCGCTGAAGGAAAAGTCGAGGCGGCTGGCCAGGCCGCGCTCGAAAAGGTCCACATGGCTCGGTAGCGCCAGGACAGACTGGACCATCTGGAGGTGATTGATGCGCGCCGGATCGCAGTCGGCCAGCGACTCGGCGAGGAAATCGGCCTGCTTCTGGTTGTTGCCTTCGAGGCAGACGCGGTCGCCCCGCTCGATGACGGCTTCGAGCAGGTCGATGATGCGGTCGGCCGGAATTTCCTTGCCGTTCTTGCCATGCAAGCCCAGGCTGGCCGCTCGTTCGAGGCGCTTGCCGCGGCTCTGGCGCAGGGAATCCCAGGCACGGGGAAGGGGGGCGTTCATGATCTTCGCTCCGTTCGCTTCAGGAACCGCTGTACTGCGATGGCAGCCAGGTGGCGATTTCCGGGAAGATGCACAGCAGGACGATGCCGAGCACCATCAGCAGCAGGAAAGGCACCGTCCCCCACATGATTTCCTTCAACTTGATGTCCGGCGCGATGCCGCTGATGACGAACAGGTTGAGGCCAACCGGCGGGTGGATCAGGCCCATTTCCATCAGGATGGTCATGATCACGCCGAACCAGATCAGGTCGATGCCGAGCGCGTTCAGGGCGGGCAGGATGATCGGCGTCACCATCAGGATGATGGCCACCGGCGGCAGGAAGAAGCCGAGCACGATGAGCAGGATGTTGACCCAGAAGAAGAAGGCCCACTTGCTCAGTTCCAGCGAGATCATCCAGGCCGCTGCCGACTGCGTGATGTGCAGGTAGCTCATCACGTAGGTGTAGAGGAAGGACATGGCGATGATCAGCATGATCATCGACGACTCGCGGGCGGTACCGGAAAGGATGACCTTGAGGTCGCTCCAGCGCCAGCAACCGTAGATTCCCATCACCATCAGCAGGGCGCCGAAGGCACCGATGCCGGCGACTTCCGACGGCGTCGCCCAACCACCATAGAGGGCGACCATGACGACGATGATCAGGCCGAGGAAAGGCGCCAGCCGCGGCAGGGTCTCGAGGCGTTCCTTCCAGCTGTAAAACTCGTCGACCGGCGGCGCGCTCGCCGTCGCCTTGCTGAGTGCGATCTTCTCGTTCTTTTCGGCCCAAGACTTGTACATCACCCAGATCGAGAACAGCGCCGTCAGCAGCAGACCCGGACCGACGCCGGCCATGAACAGCTTGCCGATCGACTGCTCGGTGGCGAGGCCATAAAGGATCAGCGTCAGCGACGGCGGGATCAGGATACCCAGGGTGCCGCCGGCGGCGATCAGGCCGGTCGCCAGGCGTTCGGAATAGCCGCGCTTGCGCATTTCCGGGATGCCCGAGGAACCGATCGCCGAACAGGTCGCTGGCGAGGAGCCGCACATTGCCGCGAACACCGAGCAGGCCAGCGTGTTGGCCAGGCCCAGGCCGCCCGGCACCTTGTACAGCCAGCGATTCAAGGAGTTGTACAAATCCGAGCCGGCGCGCGACTTGCCGATCGCCGCGCCCATCATGATGAACAGCGGAATGGTCAGCAGTGTGAAGCTGTTCAGTTCGGAAAAGATGGTCTCGGCGATGATCGACAATTGCGCCGCCGGCATGAAGAAATACATGAAGATCAGGGCGACCGAGCCGACGGCGAAGGCGATCGGCATGCCCGAGAAGAGGAAGATGAAGGTGGCGGCCGCATAGAGCAGGCCCAGGGTTCCGACGCTCATTTGCGTTCTCCTTCGTCATCGCGCTGGATGCGTTCGATGGCCACCTGGATGGCGGCGTTGTGCTGGGGTGGCGGCTGATGCGAGCGCATCGCTTCCGGCAGGGAATCTTCGATGAACTGGACGAAGATCTGCAGCGCCAGGGAAGTCATGCCGACCGCCATGGTGGCGAAAACCGGCCACATCTTCGGCGCCCACGAGGTGTCGCTCATGCGTCCCTCGTCCCAGGCCTCGTAGAAGAGATGCCAGCAATGCCAGGCGACGAAGGCGCAGAACAGAAAGGACAGCAGGTCGGACAGGGCCATCCGCCACTGCGTCCAGCTATGCGGCGTGACCTCGTCGAGAATCTCGATCGTTACGTGGCCGCGATTCAACTGGGTGTGGGCGGCGGCCAGGAAACTGGAAGCGATGAGCAACATGACGCACAGCTCGATTTCCCAGTCGGTCGGCCAGGCAAAGAAATAACGGACGGCAACCTCGAACACGAGAATGCCGGTGGCGGCGACGATCAGAAAGGCCGACAGGTAACCCGTGGCGATGTTGAAGGCCTTGACCGCGCGGCTGATGAAAACTCCGGGGCTCATGATTCACCTCAAGAAGAAGGAGGAGGAGCCGGGCCCTGCCCGGCCCCGGGGATCACTTGACCGACAGCGCCATGTCGAGCAGCTCGCGGCCGCCCTTGATGTTCTCGGCAAAATCCTTGAACGAGGTCTGTTCGGCAATGGCGCGCCAGGCCGCGAAAGCCTTGTCGTCCATGTCGGCGACCTTGGCGCCGGCCTTGGCGTAGACCTCGGCCATGCGCGCATCGTCCTTCTTCGATTCTTCGACGCCGAACTGCTCCAGGCTGGCGCCAACCTCGCTGACGATCTTCTGCTGTTCCGGCGTCAGCGAGTCGTACAGGCCCTTGGAAATGAGCAGTGGTTCGAACATGAACCAGAAGCTCCTGTTACGCGCACTGGTCGCGAACTTGGTGAACTCCTGCAGGCGGAAACTGATCAGCGAGGTGCTCGAGGTCAGCGCCGCATCGAGCACACCCGACTGCATCGCCGAGTAGATTTCCGACGACGGCATGCCGGTCACCGCGGCACCGGCGCCCTTCAGCATCTGATCCATTTCCTTGCTGCCGCCGCGGAACTTCAGGCCTTTGGCGTCGTCCGGCACGACCACGGTCTTCTTGGTCGAGGCGATGCCGCCGGCCTGCCAGATCCAGGTGACGATCTTGATGTTCTTGTCGGCCAGGATGCGGTCGAGCTCCTTGCCGACCGGCGCATTCTTCCAGCGCATGCCCTGTTCGTAGCTGCTGACCAGGGTCGGCATCAGGGTGATGTTTACCTGCGGAATTTCGCCACCGCCGTAGGCCAGGGGCACCAGACTCATGTCCAGCGCGCTCTTGCGCAGGGCGCCGATCTGGCTGTTGGTCTTCATCAGCGAGCTGCCCGGATAGATCTCGAACTTCAGGCTGCCTTTGCTCCGCTTTTCGACCTCGGCGGCGAAGCGACGGACCAGGCGGTCACGGAAATCGCCGTCTTCGGTCGTTGCCGCCGGGAACTGGTGTGAAATCTTGATAACGCGCGGCGCCTGGGCATGGGCGGCAGGCAGGGCAAAGCTCAGGGTGGCGGCGGCAATCGCCAGGCTAAGGTAGCGCTTGGTCTTGCTGATCATGGATGTCTCCTCCTGGGTTGATGACATAGGAACGGTGACCCCTCGCTGACCGGCTGGCTTATCCTAGATTCAGGAATGCCGCACTATTTGTGTTCAAAAGTCACCGTCTTGTATACACAATATCAGAGATTGAATACTGGTCAACTAATTTCGTATAATTTAATAACTACCAATCGTTGGAGCACTATCGTGAACAGTCCCACCGAAATTCCTGCCGTGACACGCCAGTCCGAACGCCTCGGGGAACTGATCGAGGAACGCATCGTCACCGGGGTTTATCCGCCGGGGACGCGGCTCGATGAGCAGGAGCTTGCCAATACCTTCGGAGTCTCGCGAACGCCGGTGCGCGAAGCGCTGATTCAGCTATCTTCGGCCGGTCTGATCGAGATTCGTCCACGGCGCGGCGCCACCGTTCCGGAGGTGGGGGCCGATCGGGTCTGCGAGATGTTCGAGGTGATGGCCGAGCTGGAGGCGATGTGCGGGCGTCTGGCTGCCCGGCGGATCACCGCGGACGAGCAACTGGCCTTGCAGGAGGCACATCGTGCCTGCGAAGCGGCGCGCGATGCCAACACGCCGGATGTCTATTACCAGTTGAACGAGGTGTTTCACCAGCGTATCTACGAAGCCAGCCACAACAGTTTTCTGGTCGAGCAGGCGACGGCCCTGCACCGTCGCCTGCGTCCCTACCGACGGCTGCAATTGCGCGTCAGGAACCGCATGGCGACATCATTCAACGAGCATCAGGCGATCGTCGACGCCATCGTCAAGGGCGACAGCGACCTCGCTTCGGCGCAGTTGCGAGCCCACGTGACGGTGCAGGGTGAGCGCTTTGCCGATCTCGTCGCCACCTTGCGCGATTTCAAGGCTGGCGGTTGAGCCGTTTCAGCCGATCAGGCTGTGCAGCATCTTGGTGGCAAGCAAGGCGAGAAAGGCGCCGAAAGCCCGCTTCAGCTGTTTGACCGGTAGTTTGTGCGCCAGTCTGGCGCCAACTGGCGCCATCGATATGCTCATCACGACGATGCCGAAAAACGCCGGCAGGTAGATATAGCCCAGCGTATAGGCCGGCAATCCGCTATCGTTCAAACCGGCAACGATATAGCCGACCGCTCCGGCGACGGCAATCGGAAAACCCAACGCCGATGAAGTGCCGACAGCATTGTGGATGGCGACGTTGCAGAACAGCATGAACGGCACCGAAAGGAAGCCTCCGCCAGCGGCGACCAGGCTGGAAATGACGCCGATGACGCTGCCGGCGACGAAACGTCCCAGGGCATTCGGCATCTGGCGATGGGCGTGCGGCTTGAAGTCGAGCATCATCTGGGCTGATGCGTAATAGACGATGACGACGAAAATCGCCGTCATCGGTCCGGTCGGTACCTGGCCGGCGACCAGCGAACCGCCGAAGGTGCCGAGCACCAATCCCGGTGCCATCGTCCGAACTATGTCCCAGCGCACGGCGCCGTGGGAATGATGAGCGCGCATGCTGGAAATCGAAGTGAATACGATGGTCGCCATCGAGGTGCCGAGCGCCAGATGCATCAGGTGCTCGGGCGGGAAGTTCTGGGCGACGAACAGCATGTACATGAACGGTACCAGCGTCAGGCCGCCACCAACACCGAACAGACCGGCGACAAAACCGCCGAAAATTCCCAGCAGAGGGTAAGTGAGCCACCAAAGCGTCATGTGTCAGTTTCCAGCAAACGGTCAATGAAATTCCACTCCGCCTCTGTCACCGGCGTGATCGACAGCCGGTTGCCGCGCGCCAGCACGCGCATGCCGGCCAGTTCCGGATGGCGGCGCAGCTCGCCGAGACCGAGCAGCCGGGAGCGGCTGACGAAACGCACGTCGCGCAGCCACCAGCGCGGCTGTTCGGGTGTCGATTTCGGGTCGTGATACTTGTCGGTGGCGGAAAACTGGGTCGGGTCCGGATAGCTGTCCGAGCAGATTTCGCAGATGCCGGCGATGCCCGGTTCTTTACAGCCGGAATGGTAGAAGAAGGCGAGGTCGCCGGGCTGCATGGCGTCGCGCATGAAGTTGCGCGCCTGGTAGTTGCGCACCCCGGTCCACGGAAAGGCGCGTTGCGGCGCGGCCGCCAGGTCGTCGATCGAAACCTCGTCCGGCTCCGATTTCATCAGCCAGTACTGCATCTTCCGGTCACAAAATGAAAACAGGTGGCAGACCAGCTGCCACCTGTCAAAAAAAAGCCCCCGCGAGTGCCGTCAGGCCGGCATCCTGAACCTGGGTTCAGAGTGGCTGCTTTCCTTCCGCATCAGGCACGTTCGACGAAGAACGCGCACAACAGCGGGTTTCTGGTCCGCAACCGATGCCAATCAGCATTGGTTCAAGGAATATATGGCCTTAACAAACACCGCAGGGGACACTCGGCGGGCCACCCCGCAACCGGTCAGAAGTCCAGTTGCTGCTGGGGTGCCAGCACGGCATCCAACCGTGCTCCCATGGCTTCGATTCTACGCTTCGTTTCCGGCGACGCAACCGTTTCTTGGTTGTCGTCCGGCACGGGCTGGCCCAGGTGCTCGTGGGCAATGTTGAGCGCTGCCATCACCGCGACGCGTTCGGCGATCGTGCTGCGCGTGCGCTGGGCGATGTCGCGCATCTTGCCGTCGACCATGTCGACCGCCGCCAGCAGGGCATCACGTTCTTCGGGCAGGCAGGCAACGCGGTACTCGCGGCCCATGATCTTGACGTCGAGAAAATTCTGCTCGCCGCTCATCAGGCATCCTCGGGAATCTGTTCGATCAGGCCTTCGAGGCGTTCGCGGGCGGCCGTCATGGTCGAGCGCAAATGCAGGCGTTCCGCTTCGGCAGCGGCGATCTGGTTTTTCAAGACTTCGTTTTCGGCGCGCAACTGGTGCACCAGGGCGACGACCTGATCGATCTTGGTTTCGAGCGCTTCGAGTTCGCTATTCATGGGCCGCACTATAGAGGGATAAATGTAGTCTGGTCAAGGACTAAGCGGCTATTTTCAAAGTGATTTATCGCTTTTGCGCAGAGGCCGGCTCGCGCTGCTTGAAGCGGCGATGTAGAATGCCCCGCTTGTCAGGTGCCGTAAGCGAATTTTATTCCATACGGTTAAACGGGAAAGCGGTGCGTCTCTCCGAGACCAAGCCGCTGCTGCCCCCGCAACGGTAAGCAAGTGCGGGCGCATCACGAAGCCACTGGGGAAACCTGGGAAGGCGATGCGTCAAGACTTGCGAGCCCGGATACCGGCCTGCCATGCCTCACGGAAATGCCACGGGGTGGTGGCGCCGGTTTCCCGACCTGCGCCCTGCCCGTGCGTTTCCTTTTCAACGCATTCCGGCATGCGGGGACGCCTGCCGGGAAAGGGAAAACCATGTCCATCCGTTTCAGGCCCCTGCTGGGCTTGGTGCCGGCCGCTTGCATCGCAGTCGCTGGCGCCGCCGAAACCGTCAAGCTCGACGATGTCGTCGTCACCGCCACCCGTCAGGCCATGCGCGCCGACGAAGTCCTCACCGATACGACCGTCCTCGAACGCGCCGAGATCGAGGCTGCCGGCCATTCCAGCCTGGAACAGATCCTCGCCGCGCAACCCGGCATCCAGATGGCGGCCAACGGCAGCCCGGGCGCAGCGTCCTACTTGTACGTCCGCGGCGCCAATCCCAAACACGTCCTGTTGCTGATCGACGGCATGCGCGTCGGCTCGGCGACTTCCGGCGAGCCGACCTGGTCGCGCATCCCGGCGGCGCAGATCGAGCGCATCGAGATCGTCCGCGGGTCGGCGTCGTCGCTCTACGGCAGCGATGCGATCGGCGGCGTGGTCCAGGTATTTACCCGGCGTGGCAGCGGGCCGCTGAAGTTTTCAGCTACCGCTGGCGGCGGTAGCGATAGCGCCCGCTCGGCCAGCGCCGGGCTGGCCGGCAGCCAGGGTAGCTGGCGCTACGCGCTGAACCTGAGCGAAGACGCGAGCGACGGCTTCAACAGCAAGCCGAAGGACCCGAAAGCCAATCCCGACCGCGACGGCTTCCGCAACCGGGCGGCGGCCGGCAGCCTGGGTTACCAGTTCGCGCCCGGCCACGAACTCGGCCTGACTTTCCTGCATGCCGAGGGGCGCAGCCGCTATGACGGTTCCGGCGCCAAGGTGAACTGGGTCAACAGCACGCGCAACGGCGCGGCCAGCCTGGTCTTGCAGAACGCCCTGAGCGATCAATGGACCAGTCGCCTGAGCGTCGGTCGCAGCATCGACGATTCGAGCAACCTCAAGGACGGCATCCGTAACAGCCGTTTCAACACCGAACAGCGGCAATACGCCTGGCAGCACGACATCCAGGGCCGCCTCGGCAATTTCCTGGTCGGCGTCGAGCGTCTCGAACAGGAAATCGACACCAGCGGCAACTATGCCCGCGACGAACGCCGCAACGATGCCGTGCAGCTCGGCTGGAATCGCGGCTTCGGTGCGCACCGGCTGCAGGCGTCGGTTCGCCATGACGACGATTCGCTGTTCGGTGACAAGACTTCCGGCTCGCTCGCCTATGGCTACCGCTTCTCGCCGAACTGGCGGGCCAGCCTGAGTGCCGGTACGGCTTTCAAGGCGCCGACCTTCAACGAACTCTACTATCCGGCGAGCGGCAGCTATGCCGGCAACCCGGACCTGCGCCCGGAGTCGTCGCGCAACCGGGAAGCGGCGTTGCATTACGAGAATGGCAGCCAGCACGTCTCGCTGACCTGGTACCTCAACCGGATCGAGGACATGATCGTGTGGACCAAGGTCGGCGCGTTGAATCAGCCGACCAACGTCGAAAACGCCCGCATCGAGGGAACGACGCTCGCCTGGCAAGGGCGGCTGGCCGGTTTCGACCTGCAGGCCAGCCACGACTGGCTCGACGCCGAGGACCGCAGCAACCACCGCCAGTTGCCGCGTCGGGCCCGGCACACGGTGGCGGCGGCGGTCGCCCGCAGCGTCGGCGACTGGGACTGGCGCTTCGAGCTGACGGCGAGCGGCAAGCGCTACGAGTACAAATCGAATGCGCGCGTCGGCCTGAGCGGCTACACTCTCGCCAACCTTTACGCCGCCTACCGTTTTTCGCCGGACTGGGCCGTCTTCGCCCGCATCAACAACCTGTTCGACCGCGACTACACGCTTGCCGACGGTTATGCGACGGCGGGACGCAACGCCTTCATCGGCATCCGCTACAGTCCGAAGTAATCCCGCATGCCGACCCGCCGCCGCGCCTTCCTGATTCTTGCCTCGCTCGCCTTGCTCAGCCTGGCCAGTTTCGCGCTGGCGCTGGCGGCCGGCAGCCTGCGCGTGGCGCCAGCGGAAATCGTCGCCGCCCTGTTCGGCCAGGGCGACGGGACCGGTGCCATGGTCGTCCAGTTGCGTCTGCCGCGCGCGCTCGCCGGCTTTGCCTGCGGCGGCCTGCTGGCGCTGGCCGGCGCGTTGATGCAGGTGCTGCTGCGCAATCCGCTGGCCGATCCCTACGTGCTGGGAATTTCCGGCGGCGCCGGGGTTGGCGCGATGTTCGCGATGCTGCTTGGGCTGCCGCTGCTGGCTGTCGACGGACTCGCCTTTGCCGGCGCCTTCGGCGCCATGTTCCTGGTTTTCGGGCTGGCGCACGGCGACGGCAGCTGGACCCAGACCCGCCTGCTGCTCACCGGCGTCATCGTCGCCGCCGGCTGCGGCGCGCTGATCGCGCTGATGCTGTCGATCGCCGAAGAGAGCAAGCTGCACGGCATGCTGTTCTGGCTGATGGGCGATCTCGGCCAGACCTATACCTGGTGGCCGACGCTGCTGGTGCTGATCCTGGCCCTGGCAGTGGCGATGCCTTTTGCCCGCGAACTCAACCTGCTGTCGCGTGGCCTGATGCAGGCGCAGGCGCTGGGGGTGGCGATCGACCGCCTGCGCGTCGCCATTTACCTGCTCGCTTCGCTCGCCACCGCCGCTTCGGTGACCACCGCCGGCTCGATCGGCTTCGTCGGGCTGGTCGTGCCGCACCTGGTGCGGCTGGCGCTCGGCAACGACCAGCGCCTGCTGCTGCCGGCCGCGGTGCTGGCTGGCGGCTCGTTGCTGGTCTTTGCCGACACCGCGGCGCGCACCGTGATCGCCCCGCAGCAGTTGCCGGTCGGCGTCCTCACCGCGCTGATCGGCGTGCCGGTCTTCCTCTTCCTGCTGTCGAGGCAGCCGAAGTGAGCGCCCCCTTGCTTGAAGCCCGGCAGCTCGGCGTCGATATCGGCGGCAAGACCGTTGTCGACCGTCTGAACCTGAGCCTGCAGCCGGGCGAAAGCCTGGCCATCCTTGGCCGCAACGGTGCCGGCAAGTCGACGCTGCTGTCCACGCTGGCCGGCCTGCGTCCGCCGCGAGCCGGCGCCGTGCTGCTCGATGGCGAAGATTGCGCCCTGCTGCCGCCGCGTCAGGCGGCCTTGCGCCGGGGCTGGCTAGGCCAGTTCCAGAGCGACCCCTTCGGTTCGACCGTGCTCGAAACCGCGCTCACCGGTCGCCATCCTCACCTCGGCCGCTGGGACTGGGAATCGAAGCGCGACGCCGAACTGGCGCGCGGCGCGCTCAAGGCGCTGGGCTTGGCCGGCATGGAGGCGCGCCAGGTGCATACGCTGTCCGGCGGCGAACGCCAGCGCCTCTCCATCGCCACCTTGCTGACCCAGGCGCCACCGCTCTACCTGCTCGACGAACCGCTGTCGCATCTCGACCTCAACCACCAGATGGCCGTCCTCGAACTGTTTGCCAGCGCCGCCCGCGATTGCGGCGCCGCCGTCGTCATGGTCCTGCACGACCCGGCGCTGGCCCACCGCTTCTGCGACCGGGCGCTGCTGGTCTACGGCGACGGCCGTTGCGCACAGGGTACGGTCGATACCGTCCTGACTGCGGCAACGCTGTCCGGACTCTACGGCTACGGGCTGCGGCAGATCGAAGACCACGGCCAGCGCTGTTTCATTCCGGAGTAAGCCCATGACGATCAGCCACGAACAACGCATGCAGAAGAAAAAGGCCGTGATCGACGGCAAGATCGACGCCGCCCAACAGGAACGCGGCGTGCTGGTGATCAACACCGGCAACGGCAAGGGCAAGTCCTCGGCCGCCTTCGGCGTCGTCGCCCGGGCGCTCGGCCATGGCTTCAAGGTCGGCGTCGTCCAGTTCGTCAAGGGCCGCTCGGACACCGGCGAGGAAGCCTTCTTCCGCCAGCAGCCCAACGTCGCCTGGCATGTCGGCGGCGAAGGCTTCACCTGGGAAACCCAGGACAAGGAGCGCGATGCCAGGGCCGCCCAGGCCGCCTGGGACGTTGCCTGCCAGCACCTGGCCGACCCCGACATCGGCCTGGTCGTCCTCGACGAAATGACCTACGCCTTCAAGTATGGCTGGCTCGACCTTGACGCGGTGATCGCCAGGTTGCTCTCGCGTCCGGCCCTGCAGCACGTCATCGTCACCGGCCGCGCCGCGCCGCAGGCCTTGCGCGACGCCGCCGACACGGTGAGCGAGATCGGCATGGAAAAGCACGCCTTTCAGGCCGGCGTGAAAGCCATGCCCGGACTGGAATACTGATGCCCGCCTGCCCGGCCCTGCTTGTCGCCGCGCCCGCTTCCGGCCAGGGCAAGACCACCGTCACCGCCGCGCTGGCCCGCCTGCATGCGCGGCAGGGGCGGCGCGTCACCGTCTTCAAGTGCGGGCCGGATTTCCTCGATCCGCAGATTCATGCCTTCGCCAGCGGTCGACCGTGCCAGAACCTCGATCTCGGCATGTGCGGCGAGGACGACGCGCGTTGGCGACTGGCCCGCGCGGCGGCGGAGTCCGACCTGATCCTGGTCGAGGGCGTCATGGGGCTGTTCGACGGCAGGCCGTCGGCGGCCTACATCGCCGAGCGTTTCGCCATTCCGGTCATGGCGCTGATCGACGCCGGGGCCATGGCCCAGACCTTCGGCGCCGTCGCGCACGGCCTGGCGACATACCGCCCGGCGCTGCCGTTTGGCGGCGTGCTCGCCAATCGTGTTGCCAGCCCGCGCCACGCCGCCATGCTCCAGGAAAGCCTGAAACCCGGCATGGGCTGGTTCGGTGCCCTGCCGAAGAGTGGCGACAGCCTGCCCGAGCGCCATCTTGGCTTGCTCCAGGCGGCCGAGATCGACGACCTCGCAAGCCGCCTCGACAAGCTGGCCGACGCGCTCGCCGCGAGTGCCACGGTCGACTTGCCCAAAGCGGTAAATTTCACCGCCGCCCCGCCGCCGGCCCTGCCGCCCTTGCTTGCCGGCCGGCGCATCGCCATCGCCCGCGACGCGGCCTACGGCTTCATCTACCCGGCGAACCTGGAAACCCTGTTCGGGCTCGGCGCCGAATTGCGCTTCTTCTCGCCGCTGGCCGGCGATCCGCTGCCCGAGTGCGACGCCGTCTGGCTGCCCGGCGGCTACCCGGAACTGCACGCTACCGCGCTGAGCGCCAATGTCGGCCTGTGGCAGGCGCTGCACGCCCACGTCGACGCCGGCAAGCCGCTGCTCGCCGAGTGCGGCGGCATGATGAGCCTGTTCGAGGAAGTGGTGGACAAGGCCGGCCAGACGTACCGCTTCGCCGGTCTGCTGCCCGGGCGGGCGGTCATGCAGCCGCGCCTGGCGGCGCTCGGCACGCAGTTCGCCGACTTGCCGGAAGGCCGGCTGGCTGGCCACACCTTCCATTACTCGAAGAGCGAGACGCCGCTGTCGCCGCTGTGTCGCGCTGTCACTGCCGAAGGCCGCGAGGGCGAGGCGATCTTCCGCCGGCAGCGGCTGACCGCCTCCTACGTGCATTTCTATTTCCCGTCGCAGCCGCAGGCAGCGGCAGCGCTGTTTGGTGCTTGAATTTCCGGTTTTTTCGGATCGTCAATTAGCGTCACCCTGTTTTTTGGAAGGCGTTGGCTGCGTACAATGCCCCCACTTGTTCCCCAAAGGAGACATTCATGAACAAATTCATCGCCATGGCGGCGGCCGTCATCCTCGGCCTGACGCTCAACATCAACGACGCCGAAGCCAAACGCCTGGGTGGTGGTAGCTCGTTCGGCATGCAGCGCCAGGCCACGCCGCCGAGCCGTAACGTCCAGCAAGCGCCGCATCAGGCACCCGCTGCGGCGCCGCAGGCGCAGCCGAAGCGCTCATGGATGGGGCCGATTGCCGGTCTCGCCGCCGGTCTCGGTCTGGCCGCGCTGGCTTCGCACTTCGGTTTCGGCGAAGGACTGGCCAACTTCATGATGATCGCCCTGCTGGCTTTCGCCGTGATCGCCGCCATCGGCTTCTTCATGCGCAAGAAGGCCGGCGCTCAGGCGCAGGGCATGCAGTACGCCGGCGCTGGTGCCAACTACGGCGGCCAGCCGGGCAATGTGGCGCGGCCGGATTTCACGCCGGCAGGTGGTTCGTCCTTCACGTCGGCGGCCCAGGCCGTTGAATCGACTGGCGGCAACATTCCGGCCGACTTCGACGTCGAAGCCTTCGTGCGCAACGCCAAGGTCAATTTCATCCGCCTGCAGGCGGCCAACGATGCCGGCAACCTCGACGACATCCGTGAATTCACCGCGCCGGAAATGTTCGCCGAAATCAAGATGGCGATCGAGGAACGCAAGGGTGCCAGCCAGGAGACTGATGTCGTTCATCTCGATGCCCAGGTCATCGACGTCGTCGAGGAAGCCAGCCGTTACATTGTCAGCGTGCACTTCAGCGGCCAGATCCGCGAGGAGCGTAACGGCCCGGTCGAGAATTTCTCGGAAATCTGGCACATGACCAAACCCCTCAGCGGCAACCGCGGCTGGGTCATCGCCGGCATCCAGCAAGTTCAGTAAGCGCTGCCGCGCCAGGAGGCAAAAGCCGACCGGGGCCACCCGGTCGGTTTTTTTTCGCTCAGGGATTCTCCGCCAGGGCGACGACATCGCCGATGACGAGCAGGGCCGGCGGCGCGACCGCGTGGCGCCGGGCGACTTCCGGTAGCGTCGCCAGTGTCGCCGGATAGATCTTCTGGTTCGGCCAGGTGGCGCGGTAGATCAGCGCTGCCGGCGTCGTTCCGGGCAGCCCGTGCGCCTGCAACTGCCGGGCGATGATGTCGAGCCCCTTGACGCCCATGTAGATCGCGATCGTCTGCTGCGGCTGGGCGAGCGCCTGCCAGTTCAGGTCGATGCTGTGATCCTTGTAGTGTCCGGTGACGAAGACGCAGCTCTGGGCATGGTCGCGGTGCGTCAGCGGAAAGCCGAAGGCGGCAGCGGCGCCGAGTGCGGCGGTGATGCCGGGGACGATCTCGACTTCGATGCCGTGCTCGACGAGCAGCGCCATCTCCTCGCCGCCGCGCCCGAAAACGAAGGGATCGCCGCCTTTCAGCCGGACCACGCGGCGGCCGGCGCGGGCTAGGTCGAGCAGGCGCCGGCTGATTTCCTCCTGCGGCAGCGTGTGGTTGCCGGCCGATTTGCCGACGTAGATGCGCTCCACGGTCGACGGGCAGAAATCGACGATTTCCGGGCTGACCAGGTTGTCGTAGAGCATCACCTCGGCCTGCTGCAGGCGCCGGTAGGCCTTCAGCGTCAGCAGCTCGGGGTCGCCGGGGCCGGCGCCGATCAGCGCGACGCGCCCGGCCGGGAATTCGCTACCGCGGCTCAACATGCTTCGTCTCCGCCGCCGTTGCGGTGAAAGACCAGGTCTTCGACGACCGCGCCGCCCTTCAGGTGCTGCTCGACGATGCGGTCGATGTTCGCGTCGCTGATGTTGTAATACCAGACGCCGTCCGGCTGCACGGCGACAATCGGCCCGCCCTGGCAGGCAGCGACGCAGCCGGTGCGCGTGCGCTTGACCCGCGCTGGGCCGGCATCGACGCCGAGGCCGGCGGCGCGCAGCTTGCCTTGGAGCGCGTTGAACAGCGCTTCGCCCTCGCCGTTCTGCGTACAGCGCGGGCCGGTGCACACCAGGATCTGCCGGCTGTAGTCGCGGATCTTCGGCTTGATGATCTCGCTCTCGTCGTGCTCAGCCTTCAATTTCGGCCTCCTCGTTTTCCGGCGGCAGTTCGCTCTGCAATGCGGCGGCGATGTAGTCCTCCGGCAGGCCATAGTCGGCGGCCAGTTCGGCGGCGCTGCGGCCGCTCGCCTGGATCGTCGCCAGCCAGCCGTTGAGGCCGGTGGACAAGGAACGCCCGGCCTGTTCGCCGGCATGCGTGTTGCGCTCGCCGGCCTCCACCGCGTACTTGTTGGCGTAGCCGCGCGGCGTCACCATCAGGCCGTGCTTGATGAAGGTGTTGGAATTGCCGATCAGTACCGTCGACAGCATGCCGATCTCGGCCTCGGCCATGCGCTCCAGCGTCGTCAGCTCGATGCGCTGCTTCGGGCGGTGGCCGGACTTGACGATGGCCACCGGCGTCTGCGGGTCGCGATGGCGCAGGAACAGGCGCTGCGCTTCGACGATCTGCTGCGTGCGCCGACCGCTCTTCGGGTTGTACAGCGCGACGACGAAATCGGCATAGGCCACCGCGTCGAGCCGGCGGGCGATGGTCGGCCAGGGCGTCAGCAGGTCGGACAGCGAAATGGCGCAGAAATCGTGGGTCAGCGGCGCACCGACCAGCGCCGCGCAGGTGTTGATCGCCGAGGCGCCGGGGACGATCTCGACCTCGATATCGGCGTCCGGCGTCCACCCGGCCTGGAACAGCACCTCGAAGGTCGGCCCGGCCATGCCGTAGACGCCGGCATCGCCCGAGGAAATCAGCGCCACCTTCTTGCCCTGGCGGGCGCGGTCGAGCGCTTCGACGGCGCGGTCCAGTTCTTCGGTCATCGACTTCTTGATCACCTCCTTGCCTTCGACCAGGTCGGCGATCAGGCGGATGTAGGTGACGTAGCCGATGATCGTGTCGGCCTCGGCAATCGCCGCGCGGGCGCGCGCCGTCAGGTGGTCGTGGCTGCCCGGGCCGAGGCCGACGAGCATGATCTTGCCTTGGGCGGCGGGATGGTCAGGTGCGTTCATGGGGAATCCTGGCAATGGAGACGGTGGCGTTGCGGCCGTCCGGGCCGCGCAGCCGATGTTTTTCGATGAGTAGGTGACTTTTGTCGGCGCCGGCAGCGAGCAGCGCCGCCGCTTCCGAGACGGAAGGCGTGCCGGTGTACTTGCGTACCGTTTCCGACGGATTGGCCACGTCGACCGCGGCCAGTTCGCTGGCCGGGTAGAACAGCGCCGGCCAGCCGTGGCGGGCAATGACTTCAAGGAGGCCGGGTTCGTCGGCCTTGAGGTCGATACTGGCTGCCGCTCGCACGTCGGCCGGGGTACGTCCGCAGGCCGCGAGCGCTTCTTCGATGCAGCGGGCGATGGTGCTGGCGGGGGTGTTGCGGTCGCAGCCGAGGCCGAGGGTGATTTTCAAGATTTCGTTCCCTTCACCTGTGCCGAGCGGTGCGTGTCGGGCTGTAACGAGCGGCGTTCCGTTTCGACCGCCGTTTTCCGCCGTTGACCGGCGTCTTCCTTTCTTTGCTTCGCCAAAGAAAGGAAGCAAAGAAAGGCGACCCCCACGTTCGCGCCGGGCCGTCGGCCCGGTTCCCTGCGCTGCTCGACCGGCCGGGCGGTTCGCAAAACTCGCCTGCGGCTCAAACATTGCGAACCGACTGCCCCCGGCCGGCCTGCGCTGCTCGGCGCTTGCGAGGGGGGAAGTGGCGCTCCGTGGTTGCGCATGCGGTGGTTTTTCATGGGCGATAGATCACGCCCGGCGTCTCTCGCATTTTGCTTCGTCAAAAAACGGAAGCAAAAAAAGCTGACTCCTACGTTCGCGCCGGGCCGTCGGCCCGGTTCCCTGCGCTGCTCGACCGGCCGGGCGGTTCGCAAAACTCGCCTGCGGCTCGGACATTGCGAACCGACTGCCCCCGGCCGATCTGCGCTGCTCGGCGCTCGCGAGGGGGGAAGTGGCGCTCCGTGGCTGCGTATGCGGTTGCGCATGCGGTGGCCTTTCATGGGCGATAGATCACGTGGCGGCCGGCCAGTTGTGCGGCGTAGCTTGCCGGCATTGCCCGTTTGCTGATCCACAGTACGGCAGCGAAACGCTCGGGATCGACGTCTTCGAGACGGGCGAACAAGCTCACGTTGGCCGGCAGCGGGCCGTTGCGGCCGTTGGCGTGGTTTGCCCACCAGTCCGGCGAGCCGGCTTCCTGGATCAGGGCGACCGGCTCGTCGTTGACCATCGCCGCACTGCAGCGCACCAGTTCGTCGTGCGTGGCCTCGAAGGTCCAGCCGAGTTCGCGGCCGAGGATGTCGACGCCGATGGTTTCGCGCGCGTCGGACGCGGTGGTCAGCACTGCCTGGGCGCCGAGCGCGGCGGCGAGGTGGCCGGCCAACTGGTTGGCGCCGCCGAGGTGGCCGGAGAGGACCGGGATGGCGAACTTGCCGGCTTCGTCGATGACGACCACGGCCGGGTCGACTTCCTTGCCCTTGAGATGCGGCGCGATCAGGCGGACGACGGCGCCGAGCGAGACGATGGCGACGATGCCGTCGAAGGCGGCGAACAGCGCCGGCACCTGCTCGCCGACCTTGCCGGCGTAACAGTGGGCGGCGCCGGGCGCGGCGGCGTCGGCTTCAGCACGGAATTTTTCCGGTGCGAACAGTTGTGCACCGGGAAGCGCAGCGACCACCCGGCCGGCCAGCGCGATGCCGTGTTTGGTGATGGAGACGACGGCAATCTTCATTTTTTGCTCATTTTTCCGGTCGACCGCAGGATTTACGCCACCGCCGCGACTTGGCGCTTGCGGCAGCCGCGGCGCAGTTCGCCGCGCACGCGTTTGGGGTTCTGCACCAGCAGCAGCGACAGGTAATTGACCTTCTCGCCCTTCAGGCTGGCGATGTCGCGGACGATGCGCTCCGCGGGCGAGCCGACTTTCTCGATGAACACCGAGGTCGCCAGCAGCTCGCGGCCTTCGAGCAGGTCGATGACCTCGTCGAGCAGCGGCTTCACTTTCAGCAGCGCCAGCGTGTCGAACTCGTCGAGCAGGTGGTTGATGACCTCAACGCCGTAGGCGGCCGGGATGATGGCGAAGGTTTCGTCTTCTTCGGCCAGCGTGACATCGGCGCTGGCGGCAGCGGCGGCGAAGGACGAGACGCCGGGAATGGTCTCGACCTCGACTTCCGGAGCCAGTTCGCGCACGACGCGGGCGAGGTGGCCGAAGGTGGCGAAGGTCGAGGCGTCGCCTTCGACCAGGAAAACGAGGTCGCGCCCTTCGGCGAGCAGTTCGACGGTTTGCGTCGCGGCGCGCGCCCAGGCCTTGGCCAGGATCTCGGCGTCGCGCGTCATCGGGAAGACCAGTTCGACGGCGTCGGCCGGCACGGCAATGCCGCCGCGCTCGACGATGGCCAGCGCGTAGGACAATTCCTCGGCCTTCTTCACCGGGTACAGCCAGCGCGCGCCGGATTGCAGCGCAGCCCAGGCGCGGCGGGTGATCAGTTCGGGGTCGCCGGGGCCGAGCGAGGCGCCGATGAGTTTGCCGTAGCATTTGGATTCGGTCATGCGTTTTCCTTGTTCTGAACCCAGGCGGTGACAATCCACACCGGGTTTTGTGCCGCCATGCGGTGCATGTCGAGTATCGGCTGGCTGCGGCTGGCTTGCAGTTGCACCACGTCCCAGCCGGCGCCGAGGGCCTTGAGCGTGCTCGTCGCCGTCGCCAGGTTTTCCAAGGTGACGAAATTCATCACCAGCCGGCCGCCGGGTTTCAAACGGGCGAGGATCAGGCGGATCAGTTCGTCCAGTTCGCCGCCGGAGCCGCCGATGAACACCGCGTCCGGGTCCGGCCAGGTGTCGAGCAGCGCCGGCGCCTTGCCTTCGCCCAGCGTGTAGTTGCCGATGCGGAAGCGCTCGGCGTTGGCGCGCGTGTTGGCGGCGTCGGCGGCGTTCTTCTCGATCGCCCAGACGTGACCCAGCGGCGCCAGCCCGGCGGCTTCGAGGCCGACCGAACCGGAACCGGCGCCGATGTCCCAGACCACACTGTCGGCCTTCAGCCGCAGTTTGGCCAGCGACAGCGCGCGCGCCTCCTGCTTGGTGATCAGGCCCTTTTCCGGCGAACGCTGGAGGTAGTCGAGGTCGTCGCGGCCGAAGACCGGCGCGGCGTCCGGCGAACGCTCAATCAGCACGACGCTGGGGTCGGAAAATTGCCGATGGGCGACGTCGACCGCCGACAAATCGCAGGCCACCATTTCATCCGCCCGCAGCAAGCGGCTGGCCACCGACAGGCGGACTTCGTCGCCGTAGCCAGCGGTGATCAGCGCCCGCGCCAGCCGCGCCGGGTCGTTGTCCGGGCCGGTGAAGGCGAAAACGCGGCGGTTCAATGCGACCGCCCGCAGCAAGGGGTAAAGCCCGTGCGCCGGCGTCGCGCCCCACTGCCATTCGCCGGCATCCTGGCTGTGGCAGGATGCGATGGCCACGTCCTGCCAGGGTTTCTGCCAGCGGGCGAAAGCGATCTGCAGTGTCGATGGCGCCGGCAACACGCGGACGCCGGCGCCGCCCAGCTGACCGAGCAGGTAGCCGCCAATGCCGTGGCAGAGCGGGTCGCCGGTCGCCAGCACGGCGACCGTCCGGCCGGCAGCGCGCGCCTCGGCAATCCAGCCCGGCACACGCGCGAGCGCGCCGTCCATGGCGCGCACTTCGGCGCCCGCCAACTGCGTTTTCAGCAAGTCGAGCGTGCGGCCGACGCCGATCACCAGCCCGGCGCCGCTCAGCGCCGTGCGGGCGGCGTCGCCGAGGCCGGCCCAGCCGTCGTCGAGGATGCCAACGATGAAAACCTCAGCACTCATCACACTGCCTCCTCATCGACGCGGCAGATGAAATTGCCGTCGAAATCGCAGACCAGCACGGCCAGCCGGTAACTGCCGGGGTATTGGCCCTTGAGGGCGCGGATCGCCTTCTTCGCCAGTTGTTCATGGAAAGCGACCGACAGGCCGAGCGTCGCCAGGCGTTCGGCGGCGAAGCGGGCGGTTTCGGCGGCGCGGATTTCCTCGACCAGTTCGTCCGGCGCGCCGACTTCGCGCGCCGAGTCGGCGAGGATGTCGCGGTCGACCTCGGCCTTCCAGGCGTGCGTCACCGCCAGGCCCTGGCACATCTTGGTCAGCTTGCCGACCATGGCGCCGATGTACACCTGCGGCAGCTTGCGCTTGAGCGCGCTGGCGAAAGCCGCCTTGACGAAGTCGCCCATCTGCACGAAGCAGGATTCGTCGAGCTCGGGCAACTGGCGCATGGCGAACTTCTCGGTGCGCCCCCCCGTCGTGAACACCACGCTGGTCTGCCCCTGCTTCGCGGCGACATCGACCGCCTGCACGACGCTGGCGCGGAAGGCGGCAGTCGAGTACGGGCGGACGATGCCGGTGGTGCCGAGGATGGAAATGCCGCCGAGGATGCCGAGGCGGGCGTTCAGCGTCTTCTTCGCCATCTCGTCGCCGCCGGGCACCGAAATGCTCACTTCCAGGCCATCGTGTTCGAGCAGTTCGCCGGCCACGGCGCGCACGTTGTCGAGGATGTTGCGGCGCGGTACCGGGTTGATCGCCGGCCCGCCGACCTCCAGCCCCAGCCCTTCCTTGGTCACCACGCCGACGCCAACGCCGCCCTTGAGCACGATCTCGCCGGCGCGGTGCGGCAGCAGGCGAACGTCGGCGGTCAGGTGGGCGCCGTTGGTCGCGTCGGGGTCGTCGCCGGCATCCTTGACGACGACGGCGTGCGCCAGCCCGGCGGCTTCCTCGACGCTGCCGTCGAGCACTGGGAAGGCCTGGTCCTGGCCGTTGGGCAGGCGGCTGACGATGGTCTCCGGCACTTCGCTCAGTAGCAGCCCGAGGCTGGCAGCGCGCGCCGCAGCGGCGGCACAGGCGCCGGTGGTGAAACCGGTGCGGTTGCCGCGCGCGCGCTTGCCATCGCCCTTGCGAACCTTGGCGGGTTCAACCTCAGTCATGCACTGAAGTCTCGTATTTTCGACCATTGGTTCTCGAAGGGCAGCAACGCATCCTTGACTTGATATACCTTATTGCGCTGCTGGCTCAGGCCCAAAAGACTCGTTGTTCCCTTGATTGCAAAAGCCTCATCCCGAGTGAGTATGAAAAACCGGGAGCGCTGCTGCACTTCTGAATCATCACTGTTGGGCGTTGTGATTGGCTCAATAATTACTGCCACCAAAAAATCGTATTCACGGTCTATATCAAATGGGTTATTGGTCGCTTTATTGGCAAGCACCGCAGTCTTTACCTGAATACGCACAACTTTCTTTGCCGACGTGATTACGGTGATGTCGTAGTCGCTTTGGTTGTGCCGAAGTGCCAAGTAGGCCTCCATATCTCTTTCCAGAAGCTTGGCTAGCACACGATATTCACCATATTTGCCACTGAACTTCATCGCTGTTTCTCCTTGTTTTTCTGTTCCACTTCGGCCAGCGAGAGCATGGCGTGGATGGCGGCGACAACCAGCGTCGAGCCGCCCTTGCGGCCCTTGATCGCCACCCAGGGCACTTCATCGACGGTCATCAGCAAGTCCTTTGATTCGGCCGCTGAGACAAAGCCGACCGGCATGCCGATGACCAGCGCCGGGCGCACGCCCTCCTCGCGGATCAGGCGAACCAATTCGATCAGCGCGGTCGGCGCGTTGCCGATGCCGACGATGGCGCCGTCGAGCTGGCCCAGCCTCTGCGCCTTGCGCATCGCCTGCACGGCGCGCGTCGTGTCGGCGGCTTTCGCCGCTGCGATCACATCGACGTCGGAAATGTAGTGGTGGACGCTCAGGCCGAAATGCTGCAGCCGCGGCTGCGACAGGCCGACGCAGATCATCTCGACATCGGCGACGATGGGCGTGCCGCCTTTCAGCACGGCGCGCATGCCGGCCTGCATCGCGTCCGGGTGGAAGGCGGTGAGGCCGTTGAACTCGAAATCGGCGTTGGCGTGGATCATGCGGCGCACCAGCGGCCACTGCTCGGCGCTGTAGGCGTGCGGACCGGCCTCGGCGTCGATGATGGCGAAGGAGTCGTGCTCGATGGCGCGGCCGGCGGCAGTCAGTTGTTCGGTGACGGTGTTGAACATGCGGCTTCCGGGTCAGGCGTTGCTGTGGGCGCAGCCGTGGTGGGCGTGGTCGTGGTGAGCATGGCCGTGCGCCGGGCTGGCGATGGCGGTGTGGCTGTGGTCGTGCAGGTGCTCGGCCTCGGCCAGTTCGCGGTACTTGCAGCCGTCGCATTCGAGCAGGCCGCCGGCCAGCGCGTCGGGCGCCACGCGGGCGTCGAGCAGCGCGAAGATGCCTTCGTCGAAACCGAAATGCTGGCCCAGTGCGAAAGCCAGTTGCGGGTACTGCTGGCGCAGGCGGGCGACCTGCTCGCCGATGCGCTCGATCAGCACGCCGGTGAACAGATAGACCGGGATGATGGCGATCTGCATCATGCCCAGCCGCGCCTGCCGCTGCACGACGGTTTCCAGGCGCGGCCAGGTGACGCCGGTGAAAGCCAGGTCGACCAGTTCGTGCTCGTTTTCCTCATACAGCCAGCGCGCCATCTTGGCCAGTTCGCCGTTGGCGCCGACATCGGAAGAACCGCGGCCGAGCAGGACGACGCCGGTGGTCTGCGGGTCGGGCACGGCCAGTTGCTTCATCAGGCGGTCGAACTGGCCTTGCAGGACGGCGAACAGCTCGCGCCCCATGCCGAGGTGGCGGGTGACGATGAACTGGACCTGCGGATGCCGCGCGCGCGCCGCTTCCACCGCCGCCGGCAGTTCCATCTTGACGTGGCCGGCGGCGTTGAGGATGAAGGGAATGGCGACCACCGTGCCGGCCCCGGCGGCGGCGCGATCCAGCCCTTCGTCGAGCAGCACGTCGGCGTGTTCGATGAAACACACCTCGATGCGCCAGTCCGGGTGGCGGGCCTGCCACTGCGCGGCGAAGGCTAGTGTTTCCTTGTTGCCGTCGCGGCCGCGCGAGCCGTGCGCAACGAGCAGGTAGGTGGTGGATTTCATGAGCTGGACTCCGGAGAAAGTTCGGGGGAAAGGCTGGCGCGGCGGAAGCGGTGGGCAAAGGCCGGGTCGTAGAGCTTGGAGCGGATGAGGTCGGGCCAGTCGGCGGCGCCCAGCGTCGGGCTGGCGACGATCATCGCCTGGCTACCGATCTTCTCGGCCTGGCAGCGCTGCTTGATGTCGGCCAGGGTGCCGCGCACGATCTTTTCCTCGCCCGGCCAGCTCGCCTTCTGGACGACCAGCATCGGTGCGTCCTCGGCCCAGCCGGCGGCGCGCAGCGCCTCCTGCACCTTGTGCAAGAGCGTGATCGACAGGTAGATGCACAGCGTCGTCTGGTGCGTAGCCAGGGCTTCGAGTTCCTCGCCCGGCGGCATCGGCGTGCGCCCGGCGACGCGGGTGAGGATCACCGTCTGCGTCACTTCCGGCAGGGTCAGCGTCTCGCCGGCCGCCGCCATCGAGGCCATCGCCGACGAGACGCCGGGCACCACCGCCCATTCGATGCCGGCGGCGGTGAGCGGGCGCGTCATCTCGATCAGCGCGCCGTAGAGGCCGGGGTCGCCGGTTTGCAGGCGGACCACGGTCGAATGGCGGGCGGCGGCGGCGAGCAGCCAGTCGGTCATCTCTTCGAGGGTCATGTCCTTGGAGTCGCGGATGTCGCAGCCGGCCGGCGCGTACAGCGTCGCCGCCTGGTCGACCAGCGAACCGGCGAAGAGCACGGCGCCGGCCTGTTCGAGCAGCTTGCGCCCCTTGACGGTAATCAGGTCGGGATCGCCGGGGCCGGCGCCGACAAACCAGATTTTTCCGCTCATCGGCAAAATCCCGCGGTCAACCGCCAAAATCGGCCAAATTTCATCGAGCTTCCTCCAGGGAAAGTTGGGCCAGCAGCGCGTCCAGGCTGCGGGCCGGTGCGCCGGCGGCGATGCCGCGCGCGGCCAGCGCGCCTTGCAGCGCAACCACCGCCGGCAGCGGCTGCCCGGCCTGGCGCAGCGCCTCGGCCTGCGCCGGCAGTTCGGCGGCGGCGAAGGACGCGAGGCAGCGGCCGGCGGCAAGCAGATGGATGTCGTCGGCCCAGCGATAGGCGAAATCGACATCGTGCGTGGACAGCACGATGGTGATGCCCTGCCCCGCCAGGCGGTCGAGCACGGCCAGCAGCTCGTGCTGCATGGCGGCGTCGAGCCCGGCCATCGGCTCGTCGAGCAGCAGCACCTCCGGCTGCATGGCGAGCACGCCGGCAATGCACACCCGCTTTTTCTGGCCGAAGCTGAGGTGATGCACCGGGCGATTGGCCTGCTCGGCCATGCCGACCGCCGCCAGCGCCTCGTCGACGCGCCCGCGCACCGTCGCCTCGTCGAGGCCGAGATTGAGCGGGCCGAAGGACACATCCTCGACGACGCTGGCCGAAAACAACTGCCGGTCCGGGTTCTGGAAAACCAGCCCGACCCGGCGGCGCAAGGCAGCCAGCCCGGCGCGGCTCATGTCGAGCGGCGCACCGGCAAAGCGCAGGCTGCCGGCGCTCGGCTGCAGCAGGCCGTTGCAATGCATGAGCAAGGTGGTCTTGCCGGAACCGTTGGCGCCGAGCAGCGCGTTGCGGCTGCCGCGGCGGATGGCCAGCGAACAGCCGTCGAGGCCGAGGCTGCCGTCGGCGTAGCGGTGGCTGAGCGAAAGCGCTTCGAGCAACATCAGGAGGCCCAGCGCGCCAAAACCAGCAGGCCGCCGCCGGCCAGCACGGCGAGCGCGGTATCGCGCCCGGCGTGGGCGAACTGCGGTGTCAGGAAGCGCAGGCTGCCGTCGCCGTTGCGCGCCAGCGCCGCCAGATGCAGGGCCAGCGCGCGCTGCCAGACCTGCAGCGCCAGGTTGGCCGTGAGTTGCCCAAGCGAGCGCAGGCTGTGGCGCAGCGTCGCATCGCCCAGGCGCGCCTGCTGCGCCGTGCGCACCTCATGCACCGCCTGCGAGAAGACGAAGAGCATGCGGTAACAGAGCACCATCAGGTCGAGCAGCACGGCCGGGCAACGCAGGCGACGCAGCAGCGCGATCAGGTCGGACAGCGGCGTCGTCAGCACCAGCCCGAGCAAGGCCGCCAGCGCGGCGAGCGAACGGCCGGCCAGCGCGGCGACCTGCGGCCAGGCTTCCGGCGCCCAGCGCCAGCCGCTGTCGGGATCGACCGCCACCAGCAACCCGACGCAGGACAAGCCGAGAAAACCCACCGCCGGCGCCGCGACGCGCAGGTAGAGGCCCGCCGGCACGCCGGCACCGACGCAGGTCAGCACGGCGGAACACAGGGCCAGGCGCAGCGCCGCGCCCGGCGACACTGCGGCAAAGGCCGCCAGCAACCCGGCCAGCGCGAACGCTGCCTTGGCCGCCGGGCTGACGCCGCGCCAGCGGTTGGCGTAGGCCGCCTGCTCAATCAGCATGCGGCGCCTGTGCTTCGCCTTGTTTGCGCAGCTTGTCGCGGGTCACCGCGCAGCCCAGCCAGTAACCGATGACGCCGGCCCCCAGCGCCGCCTGCAAGGCAAACAGCAAGGAGGCGATCTCGCCGCTGGCCGGTTCCAGCAGCGGCTCGAACCAGCGCTGGTAGCCCGGCGCGACGGTAGCGATGGCCTGTTGCGCCTTGTCGTCGGCGCCGCCGAACAGTTCGCCGTCGGCGCCGCCGATGCCCAGATAAGGCACCAGCCACAGCGGCAGCACGGTCAACAGCACGACGGCGGCCAAAATCAACAGATTCTGCTTCTTCATGCCTTGCCCCCGTTTCCGGCAAACAGCGGCAAGCCTTGCAGTTCCTGAGCGTTGAAGCGGGTCAGGGTATTGACCACCAGCACCGTCAGCAGCCCTTCGCTGATCGCCAGCGGAATCTGCGTGATCGCGAAGATGCCGCCGAACTTGAGCAAGGAAGCGGCAAAACCGCCGGCCGGATCGGGAAAGGCCCAGGCCAGCTGGATCGCGGTGGTCAGATAGGTGGCGAGATCGCCCAGGCAGGCGGCGGCGAACACGCAGACGGCGAGCGACAGGCCGAAGCGGCGACCGAGGCGGAACAATCCAAAGGCGACGAAAGGCCCGACGATGGCCATCGAAAACACGTTGGCGCCCAGCGTCGTCAGCCCGCCATGCGCCAGCAACAGCGCCTGGAACAGGAGGACGACGAAGCCGACCGGCACCATCGCCAGCGGCCCGAACAACAGCGCGCCGAGCCCGACGCCGGTGGGATGCGAGCAACTGCCGGTCACCGACGGCAGCTTGAGCGCGGAGAGGACAAAAGCAAAGGCGGCGGCAACGCCGAGCAACATGCGCTGCTCCGGCTGCGCCTGCAGTTGCCGGCGCACCGAATGCACGCCCCAGGCCAGAAACGGCGCCGACGCCAGCGACCAGCCGATGGCATGGTCCACCGGCAAAAAACCTTCCATGATGTGCATGACTTCCTCCCCGAAGCGATGAAACCCCCGGGGAAAATCAGCACGAATCGGAGAAGGTCAGGGCGTGCCCAGCACGCGCGCATCTGTCTCAGAACCGCTCTCATCACCCCGGAGAATGGCACTACTTGGCTCAAAGGTCGGTCTTCTGGCTCGCCGTCATCCTTCCCTGCACCTTCCCGTGTGCGAACACACAGTGGCAAAAACAGGGTCGTCAGGCTTACAGCAGCGGGGGCTGCGCCGGAATTGCCACACGAGGTGACGCACCGGCTTCCCGTTTAAACCCGATCCGCAATGCGAAACGGGTACCTAAAAGCGGAGGCGATTCTAACACCGGCATCATGGCGAAGGAAACCGCAAGCGGGGAAAAGCTGGGTTTGGGTCGGTTTCCGGAAAACGTACAAGGATTGCTGCGCTCATGGCCGAAATGAACAGCGGCGGCCTTCCGAGGAAGCCTCCCATGCCGGATTTCAGCTCTGTCCGTATGATCGGCCATTGATAAGGCGACCCACTTTGGATAATCTCCTTGTCATTCATGGGTTTGGGGGCGATTCAACCGTGTCCGTATTATTGGCAATCATCCGGGCGTTTCTGCTCGTGAATAACTATTGGGCGTCTCAACAACACTCATGACCATTAACGAAGACATCCACTGGCACGACTCATTGATCTTGAGCGTTCGCATTACACCCGAGAAAGATCTGATCGAAATGCGCCTCCTCTACCCGGAGGAATGGCGATCCAATTCTTATGCGGAACGCACCGTGATTTTCGACAACGCATACGGATACAAAGAATTTGAGGGGCCGCTTGAAGGCTCTCCAACTATCTTGTCCGTTGCCGTTGTGGCAACGCATGACAGGTGGTCACAGCTTCGTATTGAAACGAACGCCGGTTATCGGGAGGTATTCTGTGTCGACGCTTACCTTAAGGCCCGGTAGTCCGCAAAGGCAAACATATCTACAGCGTCGTTAGGTCGCTCCGAATGCCGAGTGGCAACCGCCTTCATACCAATTAGCTATTTCTTGGAGAATACATGCGCTTTTTCCCAGCTTTTCTGACAGTGAACGCATTCCTGTGCCTGTCTGGCTGTGCAACTGGACCGAACGTCCTTACTCAGCGCTTATCGGCGATTCCCGCGGAGAATCACTCATATATTGTTGGGACATATGTAGTTACCTGCGAGCCTCGTAGAGAACGATGCGATCAAGCATTCAATTCCATTTCAGCCTACTATCGAAGCAGTAGCGACAAAGACGCAAGCGGGCGGCTTAATTCGGTTACGGGCTCCATGTTTAGCAACGACACTGCCTACGATTTTGTGGATTTAACTCGGAAGGAGAAGGGGTTCCATTTCTGCATTCCGCTTCCAGCTGGCGATTACGTGTTTTATACCTTCGATTTCTACAACTTTGCAGGGGGGGGGAGTGGGTATTCAATCCCGGAGAAAAATCAGTTCAAACTGCCGCTTTCTCTGACCTCTGGCGAAGTGGCTTACGTAGGTAGGTTGAAACTGACAACAACGACCGGAAAAAACATATTTGGCTTGCCGCTTCCCGCCCCAGGCATCCTGCTGTTATCAAGCGATACGACAGAAATACAGAAAGCAGCTCTCTCCAAGTGCCCAGATATCGCTCGCTCAAGGCCAATCCGGGATGCATCGTTGACGCCTGCAATGGCTAATGGCAACCCCCTCGTCCAAGCAGACAACGGACGATGACTAGGGGCTGTTCACATTTGCGGAATTGTGTTTACATCCTGTCTTTTGGATACAAGACATGGATCGCCGAATGCTCACCGATGACCAGTGGTCACGCATAGCGGATTTTCTGCCTGGGAAGTCCACAGACAGAGGACGCAC
>JAFIHA010000001.1 GCA_017848965.1 Dechloromonas aromatica (nom. nud.)
GCAAGGCGCCGGTAGCGTTCGCCGATCCGGCCCGCCAGTTTGCCGGGCGTCAGCCCGTAGTGGTCGAGCAGGAAAGCGTACTCCCCGCTCTTGCCGAATGCGTCGGGCAGCGCGATCGGCAACAGCGGCGGATGCGCGTCCATGGCGCAGAGATGCTCGGCGACGGCGCTCCCCAGCCCGCCGATCCGGCTGTGTTCCTCGATCGTCACGAGCAGCCGGGCGCTGCCGGCGAGATGGTCGAGGTGCGCGGTGTCCAGCGGCTTCAGGGTGTGCATGTCGGTGACGCTGCAGGCGATGCCTTCCTGCGCCAGGAGGTCGGCGGCAGCCAGCGCGGCGTGCACCATCGAACCGCAGGCGACGAGCGCGACGTCGCCGCCTTCGCGCAAGGGGATCGCCCGTCCGAGCTGGAACGGGAAATCCTCGCGATAGACGATCGGCGTGTTGGGGGCGCCGGTCAGCCGGATGTACATCGGCCCGGGATGACTGGCCGCGGCGAACACGGTCTTGGCGATGGCGCCGCAATCGGCGGGGCTGACCACGGTCAGGTTGGGGATGCAGCGCATGATGGCGGCGTCTTCCAGCCCGTAGTGCGAGTTGCCGAGAAAGCCCATGCCCAGTCCGCTGCCGATGCCGACCGCCTTGACGTTGAAGCCCATGTAGCCGAGGTTCATGCGGATCTGCTCGGCGGCGCGCATGGTGATGAAGGGGGCGAACGAGGTGGCGAAGACGGTGAAGCCTTCCTTGGCCAGGCCGCCGGCGACGCCGATCAGGTTCTGTTCGGCGATGCCGACGTTGAGGTAGCGCTCGGGATAGGTCTGCTTGAAGCGGTCGAGGCCGGACGAATTGCCGAGGTCGGCGGAAAGGACCAGCAGTTCGGGACAGCTCTCGGCCAGCGCCAGGATGGCCTGACCGAACATGCCTCGCGGTCCCAGTCTCGACCAGAGGCGAACATTTCCAGTAGAAAACTCCATCGGCGATCTTTCGGCGTGAGGGTTGGGCGCGGGCTCAGATCAGGCTGAACGCGAACTTCCGCAGTGTACGGTGCTGGCGGCCGACGATCGACATCAGCGTCGTCCGGTTGTTGTGCAGCAGCCCAGCCAGGATCGAGAAGCCGGAGTAGCCGCCTTGCGGCGCTTCCTTGTTGATCTTCAGCGGCAGCGTCACCAGGTAGGTGGAGAAGGCCAGCAGCAGCAGGTCGACGATGGCGTCAAGGTTGCGCTGGCGGGCGAGGCTGTCGTCGGTGAAGAAATGGATGCGCTTGTCCTCGCCGGTCTCCAGGTTCGAGAACGAGATGACGCGGTCCTCGCCGATGATCGCGCGAGCGTCGTCGAGCACCGCCTGGGAGTCGGTGCACACCAGGATCGGCGTGTTCTCGAAGGTCTTCAGTTCGTGCAGGCTGTTGTGGTAGTCGGTCTCGTAGTCGGTGTTGCGGATGTGGATGCCGACGTAATCGCGGCCGATCGCTTCCAGACGCTCGATCAGCAGGTCGACCACGCTGTCGTGCAGGCGCATGCGCTGCAGGGCGCAGATCGAATGCTGGCCGCTGCCGCCGGTATGGTGCAGCAGGTATTTGGTCGGGTAGTGCTTGTGCGTTTCGAAGGTCAGCGGGGTCAGGGTGGAAGATTCGACGTAGAGCCGCTTGTCCCACGAGAAATGGAAATCGTAGTCGCGCACCTTGCCCATGACGCAGTAGGGGAAGATCGAGTTGTTGGCCGCCTCGATGTCGGCTTCCGTCGCATCCAGGAGCAGCCCCTGCTGCTGGCTGACGAAATAATTGGAAATGCGGTCGCGGAAATGGATGGCCTTCTCGTACCTGGTATCGACGATGACGGTGCGGCTGAATTTCTCGGCGTAGCGGCAGCAGTGCTCGATCTGGCACAGCATGTCATTGAGGCCGCCTTGCGGGCGGCAGAGGATGTATCCGTTGTTGTTCATCTGGGCTATGGCGCGGGTGGCGGAAGGAGTGATGGGAGGCGGCGGGTTGGCCGGGCTTAGCGGCAGGGCGCCGACAGTTCTTCGACGGCGCTATCGTAGCTGGCCTTGGTCAGCCGGTTGTGGTGCCATTCGTTGTTGTTTTCCATGAAGGAGATGCCCTTGCCCTTGACCGTGCGGGCGATCAGCGCGCGCGGCCGGTCCGGCGAGGGGGCGGTGAGCGCCGCGTGCAGCGCCGGGATGTCGTGGCCGTCAACCGTGACGGCGTTCCAGCCGAAGGCGGCGAACTTTGCCGCGAGGTCGCCGAGATCGATGATCTGACTGCTTTCGCCATCGCTCTGCAGACCGTTGTAGTCGACGATCGCCACCAGGTTGTCCAGCCTGAGCTGCGCGGCGAGCATCACGCCCTCCCAGATCGCGCCCTCGTTGCATTCGCCGTCGCCGAGCAGCACGTAGGTCTTGTGTGCCTGGCCTTTCTTGCGGGCGGCGAGCGCGATGCCGATCGCCAGCGAGAGGCCGTGCCCGAGGCTGCCGTTCGATGATTCGATGCCGAGCGCCGGGTTCATCACCGGGTGGGCAATCAGGTCGCTGCCGTTGGTCTGGAAGGAAGCGAAGGTTTCCTCGCCAATGATTCCGGCAGCCAGCAGCGCGCTGTAGTAGCCGAGGACGCCGTGCCCCTTGCTCAGGATGAAGCGGTCGCGTTCCGGCCACAGCGGATCGTCGCGGTCGAAACGCAGCACGCTGCCGTAGAGGGTGGCGGTGATGTCGACCATCGACAGGCCGCCGCCGAGGTGGGCGCTCAGATTGCAGGCGTGGCTGATGTCGAGGATCTTGCGCCGCATGAAGCGCGCCATTTCTGCCAGTTCGTCGAAATTCATCGCGGGGGTGCTCCTACAGAATGCCGCCGTCGGCGCGGATGACCTGGCCGGTAATGTAGCTGGAAAGGTCGCTGGCCAGGAACAGGGCGACGTTGGCAATCTCTTCCGGCCGGGCGGCGCGCTTCAGCGCCGAGGCGGCGATCAGCCGCTCGCGGGCGGCCGGGTCCATCTGCTCGTACATGTCGGTATGGGTGATGCTGGGGGCGATGGCATTGACCCGGATGCCGGCGCCGCCGAGTTCGCTGGCCAGGGTGCGGGTGGCCTGGATCAGCGCCGCCTTGCTGGCGCCGTAGGCGGTCATCCCCGGTTCGCCGATGAGGCCGGCGACCGAGGCCAGGTTGATGATGCTGCCCGAACGCTGGCGCGTCATCAGGCGCGAGATCGACTGCGTGAACTGCAGTTGGGCGAAAAAGTTGATTTCGAAAATCTGCCGCAGGTCCCGCTGCGTGGTCATCTGGAACAGCGCGCCGCTGGCCGCGCCGGCGTTGTTGACCAGGATGTCGATCCGGCGCCGCAGGCCGACGATGCGGGCGACGGCTTCCTTGGTCGCGTCGGCCGAGGTCAGGTCGAAGGGCAGGATGTCGATGCTCACGCCATGCCTGGCCGCGAGTTCCTGGCAGTGCTGCGCGAATTCCGGGTTCTCGCTGCGGATGCAGGCGATCGCGCTGGCGCCCTGGGCAACGAAGGCGTTCAGGGTGGCCAGGCCGATGCCGCGGTTGCAGCCGGTGATGATGGCGAGTTTGTCTTTCAGGAGCATGAATCGTTATGCCGTGATGGGAGGTCCGGGATGCCCGGCGCCAAGGTGGGCTGCGGGGGGCCTAGCCATGGCGCCGGAAGACACAGTTGTTTTCGCCGAAATAGTTCTGCACCCGCTTCTTTTTTGCCAGATGGAAACCGGCGCCTTCGATGATGCGGCGGCAAGCTTCCGACTGTTCGTTATTTTCCTCCAGTTCGATGAAAATCGAACGCAGTCCGGCGTCGGCCAGGGTTTCGGCCATCCCCTGCATGACCTCGAGTTCGCAGCCGTCCACGTCGATCTTCAGATGGTTGGGGCGGGGAATGCCGCTGACGCCGATGAAGTCGTCGAGCCGATACTTCATCACCGCCTGCACGTATTCGGGCTCGAATGCCTCGAAGCCCCGCTCGACCGGGCGGTCGAGTATCTTCAGGTGGCCGCCGGCCTCGAAGCGCTTGATGAACAGCCGACCCAGCGTCGTCTGGCTGGAAAGGGCGATGTTGAACGAACTCATGCCGGCGGCGATGCGCTGGCGGTTGAGGTAGGTGTTGCGGTTGAGCAGCGCGAAGTTCTCGATTTCCGGTTCGAAGCCGATCACCTGCTTGCCGGTCACCGCGGCGTAGAGGGCAAAGATGCCGTTGCTGGCGCCGATGTCGTAGAAGACCGAGCCGCCTTCCATGTCGTCGATGTAGTCGAGCAGTTCGGGTTCGATGTATTCCTGGCCGAGGGCCTGCCAGAGCAGCCGTCTGGACGGGGTGTGGAACAGCAGCGGCTGGCCGCGCAAGCAGGTCTCGCTGTTCTGGTCGATCTGCTCGAGTTCGCTGACGCGCCGGTAGCGTTCGCTGCCGGCCAGTTCTTCGAGGTCGATCCGTGCCACCAGCGGCGCCGGATTTTCTCCGGCCGCCAGTCGCCTTTCGTATTCCGCGCGCTGCCTGAGGGCGCGGCGCTGGCTGTCTTCCATGGCTTCTCCGGTGGCGGATGGTGAGGGGCTCATAGCAGTCTCAGGTCCAAACGATGCAGGCCGGCATCCTGGCAGGTGCGGCAGTGCGGGTTGAATTTCCGGGTGGCGATGATTTCTGCCAGCGATGCGGCGAGCGGCGTCCGGCTCAACAGCGCCGCGCTGTAGAGGTGGCAGGTGGCGAGCGAACCGTCCGCATTGAAGACCGGAAAGACCCGTTCGCACATGCAGTTCTTCTCGCGCTGCAGCCGGGCTTTGGCGAGCGCCGCATCGACGTCGAAGCCGCAGCATTGCTCGAGGTCGTGCCGGGCGGCGGCCGTCGGGTGGCTGGCGTAGTGCAGCAGCGCCGTGTAGTCCCAGGGATAGGAAAGATCGTCGGCGTAGATGATGTTTGCCCGTTCGGGCAGCCGGGGCGCGGGGCCGGTAAAGCCTGTCCTGACGACCTGGGTCGGCAGGTTGCCGGGGATCCGCTCGAGGAAGGCGGCAATTTCCCGCTCCGCCCTCGGCCAGGCGGTGTCGGGAAAAAGGCTGCGGAATTCCGCTTCCCGCGCCAGTGCAAACAGGCGCAGGCGCAGCGGGTGGCGGGTGCGGGGCGTCAGCAGCCCGTCCGCCGGCAGGTAGGTGCTGACGGTGAGCGGGCCCAAGGCGTCGAGTCCGGCCAGCAGGTCGTCGATGCCGGCAAAGGCCAGCGGGTCGGGAAACCCGGCGACTTCGACGCAACTGCCAGCGAGCGCCTGGCGGTGCCTGGCGACGAAATCGAGAATGTCGTCGACCGCGATCTTGTAGCCGGCGCCGGGCGCGAGACGGACCATGAGCTTCGGCCGGAACAGCGCGTGGTGGAAGAGGTAATCCCGGTCCTTGAGGAATCCGCGCATCGTCAACTGCTCGACGATCTGCCGCCGGTACGAGAGCGAGGCGACGACGACGCAGTGGGATTGCGCATCGATAGCGTGTTCGGCGAGGTACTGCCCGGGATCGGCGAGCACGGCGGCGTCGCCGAAACGCTCGAAGCCGACGTGCTGCATGGTCAGGACGACGATCGGCCCGGCGACGCGGTAATGCTCGCGCAGACTCGCCAGCGTCTCGACGCAGGCTTCGTTGCCGCCCCAGACGATCAGTTGCCGGGCGCCGACCAGGCTTGCGAGTTGCTCCGGCGCCAGGCCGGCGAAGCTGCGGATTTCACGCATCGAGACGCTGGATCGTCCGGCGCAGCACCTCGCCGACGTCTTCCTTCGCCACGCCCTTCTGTTGCCAGAAGGCGTCCCGCTCGTCGAGGAAGGCGGCGATTTCCGTTTCGCCGATCGGCGCTCGGCCGCCAGCGACCGGCTGGCCGAGGATGCCGCTTTCCGCAATATGGCGGTGCAGTTCGAAATCGGCGATCACAGATTTGCCGTGGAAGGCATTGAGCGCCGTCACCGAGCGTGCCATCAACTGCTCGAAACGCGCGCGTTTGCCGGCATTGGCCGGATGCGCGAGATACTCCGGCAGGACGCGGGCCAGGGTTTCGCCGTGCGCCATCGGGAAATGCGCCGACAGGAAAACGGCGATTTCGTGGGTCACGGCATCCACCGTGACGCCCCGGCCTAGCGTCGCGCCATCGATGATGAACGACGAAATGCGCGAGAAACGCAGCAGGTCCTCGTCGGCGAATTCGCCGCTCACCAGACGGCGATGCAGGTCGAGGATGGTCGACAAGGCGGTGATGCAGAGACCGTCGTTGACCAGGCAGACGGGGTCGGGCCGGATGCACTGTTCCAGGACGTGCATGTAGGCATCGAACATGCTCAGGTGCAGCTGCCGGCGGGGCAGCGTCGCCGCGAATCGCGGGTCGAAGGCCATGACCCGCGGGAAGCACTGGAGTTTCGAAATGGCGCGCTTGTTCCGGCGGGCGTCCTTGACCACGAAAGTGCTGTTCGATTCCGAGGAGGTGCCGGGCAGGCTGCTGACGACGGCGATCGGCAGGGCCGGCGTGTCGAAGGGCGAGGCCAGCAGTTGCGCCCATTTTTCGTCGGCATCGCCGGGAAAGTGGGCGCAGACCGCCGCCGCCTTGGCCAGGTCGATCACCGAGGCGCCGCCGACGCACAGCAGCAGCGTCACCTGGCGCTCGCGCAGGGTGTCGGCGAGGGCGCCGACGGCGAGGTAATCCGGTTCGCCGGCGGCATGGGAGATCTGGCGCAGGCAGATCCTGGCGTCGAGCGGGGCGAGCGCTTCCGCCAGTCCCGGGGCGCTCATGGCGCTGGCGCTGGCGATCAGGGCGATTCTGCCGGCGTCGCCGATTTCCCGGGCGAGCGCCGGGACCGCGTTGTCGCCGAAGATTTTCTTGGTCGGACAATAACTGAAGTACATGGTCAGGCTTTGGGCGAGTCGTTCTTGCTGCTGGCGATGGCGATCGTGGTCATTCTCTTGTCCTCGCGCCCGTTGACGTCGAATACCCGGTGCATGCCGTGTGCCATGCAGCGCTGGCAGAAGCCGGACGATTCGCGCAGTTCGAGCAGTTCGGACATGCTGGTTTCGAGATAGGTCGTGTCGCCGACGAAGGGCTGGGTCATGTTGCAGCACTGCATGACCCGACCGTCCCAACGAATCGTCGGAAAGGCCTTGATCACCGGGCAGTGCTTGTCGCGCTGGGCTTGCGCCCACTGGATCTGGTCGTGGATGTCGTAGAGCAGGTACTTGTTGGCTTCCAGCATCACGTCGGGCAGCGGGGTGCCGAGCACCACGTAGTCGTGCACCTTGCCGGGGAAGATGTTGGCGAGGATGGGCACGAACTGGAAGTTCAGCGATTCGGCGAAGCGGCGGGCGGCGAGCATTTCCTCGCCCTGGTTGTTGTTATAGACGCAGTAGTGATACTTCACGAAGGTCTCGGCGCCGTGCTTGTCGATCATTTGCCGCAGCTCGATGCAGTTGTTCCTGAACTTCTCGAAGTCGCCGCCGGTGTGGGTGATTTCGTAGTTGTCGCCGAAACCGGAGCTGGTGACGATCAGGATGTCCGGGTCGGCGGCGATGAAGGAATCGAGATGGCGGATATTGTTCAGGTTCGAGGAGAACTCGGTGGCGATGCCCCGCGCGTGGCAGGCGCGCACCATTTCGCCGACCTCGGGATGGAGCAACGGCTCGCCCCACAGATACAGCGCCAGCGAGTTGAGGAAGGGGATTTCCGCCTTCAGCTTGTCGAGGATGGCGCTGAAGGTTTCTAGGCGCATCATCTTCTGGTTGTGGTTCGCGCCGGGAATCCCCATGTCGCAGGTGATGCAGCGCAGGTTGCAGATGCCGACCGTCTCGATGGTCGGGAAATAGCGGCAGAGCGCCGAATTGAAAACGAAATCCCGTCCCTCGACATAGCCGCGTTCGAGGCAGAATTTTTTCGCCAGCGCGCGGGTTTCCCGGTGCTTGGTGCAGATGACGATGAAGGCGGCGGCCGGGCTGTCGCTGAATGCCGCCGGATGCACCACCGGCACGCTGCGCAGGAAGCCGTGGTTGAACTGCCGGGTGTCGATGAAGCCGCGGGTCGGCCGGTAGTGGCTGGAGATCATCCGCGACACGCCGACGCCCTCGACGTTGCCGCCATAGATGTAAACCTCGCGGCCGTTCAGCAGCTTCTGGAAGGCCGGCCAGTCTGGGATATTGTGCATCGTCGTGTCTTCGGCTGAAGCGTCGCGGTCAGGCCGCTAAACGCTGATGTTCTGGAACGGTGGCGCCGCCGCGCCCGCAAGCTTGGCAGGGTGAATCCATTTCAGCATGATATACGAGCGCCGGCGCGCGGTCGGCGTCTTCATGTCCGGCCATAGCGGTCTTCCAGCCTGACGATATCGTCTTCGCCCAGGTAGGAGCCCGACTGCACCTCGATCAGTTCGAGCGGAATCTTGCCCGGGTTTTCCAGGGCGTGCAGTTCGCCGACCGGAATGTAGGTGGACTGGTTCTCCGTCAGCAGGTAGGTCTGCTCGCCTTTGGTGATCCGGGCGGTGCCGCTGACGACGATCCAGTGTTCGGCGCGGTGGTGGTGCATCTGCACCGACAGTTTGGCGCCCGGCCGCACCGTGATCCGTTTGACCTGGTAGCGCACGCCGTTCTCGATGCTGTCGTAGATGCCCCAGGGACGATAGACCTCGCGGTGCTTGTCGTGCTCCGGGCGGCCGTCGGCCTTGAGCCGTTCGACCACCTGCTTCACCTCCTGCACACGGTCCTTGCTGGCGACCAGGACCGCATCCTTGGTCTCGATCACGATCAGGTCTCTGACGCCCACCGCCGCCACCAGGCGGTTGCTGGCATGGACGTAGGAGCCGGCGCAGTCCTGCAGGATGACGTCGCCGAGGACGGCGTTGCCGGCGGCGTCCTTGGCGCTCAGGTCCCACAGCGCCGACCAGCAGCCGACGTCGCTCCAGCCGGCGTCGAGGGCGACGACCGCGGCGTCGGCGGTCTTTTCCATCACCGCGTAGTCGATCGAATCCGCCGGGCAGGCCTCGAACGCCGCCTTGTCCACCCGCAGGAAGGTCAGATCCGCCTGCGCGCCGGCGACCGCTTTCCGGCAGGCGGCGACGATCTCCGGCGCGAACTGCGTCAGTTCCTGGAGATAGCGGTCAGCCGTGAACAGGAACATGCCGCTGTTCCACAGGAAGCGGCCGCTGTCCAGGTAGGCCTGGGCCGTTTCGAGGTCCGGCTTCTCGACGAAACGGCGGATGGCGAAGCCGCCGTCCATGGCTTCGCCGCGCTCGATGTAGCCGTAGCCGGTCTCGGCATGGGTCGGCGTGACGCCGAACGCCACCAGCTTGCCGGCTGCCGCCAGCGGCAGGGCCGCCTGCACGCAACGCTGGAAGGTGGTGACGTCGCCGATCACGTGGTCGGCGGCGAGGACCAGCAGGAGCACGTCGCCATCGCTCGCCGCGCTGCCGGCGAGCAGCGCCGCCAGGGCGACGGCCGGCGCCGTGTTGCGGCCGGCCGATTCGAGCAGGATGCGCGCATCCTCGCGGCCGATGGCGCGCAGTTGTTCAGCCGCCAGGAAACGGTGTTCCTCGTTGCAGATCAGCAGCGGCGGCGCCAGGTCCAGCCCGTCCAGCCGTTGCACGGTGGCCTGCAGCATGGTCTGGCCGCCGGGCGCCAGCGGCAGGAACTGTTTCGGGTACTGCAGCCGCGACAGCGGCCAGAGCCGGGTGCCGGAGCCGCCGGCCATGATGACGGGTTGAATGCGCATGGTCAGGTAGGAAATGAAAGACGGGCCTTGCAAGGGATACCGGCATGCCGCCGGCGCCAGCGACGATTTCCGGCAGCATAGCAGTTGTCTCAGCAGAGCAAGGAATGCAGGTAGTCGATCTGTTCGCGCAGGGGGTAATGATGGTTGCCGACGAAGAAGCCGGCGCGGTCGATGTGGTCGGCATTTTCCAGGGTGCCGTGGATGCTGTAGTCGAACCACTTCAGCACCTCGTTCTTGGCGAAATTGCCGGCGACGATCGGCCGCACGTCGACGCCGGCGGCGCTCAGCCGGTCCACCAGCGTCGCCCGGTCGACCGGAGCGTCCTCGGTCAGGCGCAGCGCGAAGCCGAACCAGCTGCTCTGCCCGGTTTCCCGCTGCAGGCGCAGCCAGGGGTGGTTGGCGAAGCGCTCGGCGAAATGCCGGGCGTTGTCACGGCGGGCGGCGATCATGGCGTCCAGTTTCTGCAGTTGCGCCTGGCCGATCGCCCCGCTTATTTCCAGCGGGCGCAGGTTGTAGCCGGGGAGGACGAAGCGGAAGGATTCCTCGAAGGGGTTGTCGCTCTTCTCGCCGCACACCCGGTTGTGCTTGGGCAGGTTGCGCGTCCAGCCGTGGGCGCGCAGGCAGAGCAGGATGTGGTGGAGTTCCTCGTCGTCGGTGACGACCAGGCCGCCTTCCATGGTCGAGATATGGTGGCTGAAGAAACAGCTGAAGCTACCCATCAGGCCGTGCGTGCCGGCCTGCTTGCCGGCGCAGCTGGCGCCCAGCGATTCGCAGTTGTCCTCGAGCAGGATGATGTCGCGCTCGCCGATGATCCGGCGGATCGCCGCGAAATCGTTCGGGTTGCCCAGCAGGTTGACGGCCAGGATGGCCCGGGTGTCGTCGCTGATCGCGGCGGCCAGTTGCTGCAGGTCGATGTTCAGGGTATCGCGGTCGATATCGACGAATTTCAGCTTCAGGCCGTGCTGCTGCAGCGGCGCATAGGTCGTGCTCCAGGAGACCGCCGGGACGATCACCTCGGCGCCTTTTTCCAGGGCGCCCTGCTGGCGGAACATGAGGGCGGCGATCATCGCCAGGTTGGCCGACGAGCCGGAATTCACCATCACCGCATGGCGGCTGCCCACCCACTCGGCAAAGGCCTGCTCGAAGCGGGCGACTTCCTTGCCCATTGAAAACATGCCCGATTTGACCACGCGGTCGATCGCGGCGTATTCGGCCTCATCCCAGGTCGAGCTGGCGAGCGGGTAGTGCATGTCAGGTTCCTTGCCGTTGCTGCAGATAATAGTCGTAGGTTTTGGCCAGGCCCTGCGCCAGCGTATGCGCGGGTTGCCAGCCCCAGCGCGTGGCCAGGCTGGTGTCGCTCAGCTTGCGTTCCATGCCGGTGGGCCGGGAAAGATCGTGGTGGAAGCCGCCGCGATAGCCGACAACCTCGGCGGCGATCGCGTAGTACTCGTTGACGGTGTAGTCGTGGCCGAGGCCGATGTTCATCAGCGCCGGCAGGGCGGCAAAATCCTCGACGGCGCGCAGGACCGCGGCGGCGAGGTCGCCGGCGTAGAGGAATTCGCGGCGCGCTTCGCCGTTGCCCCAGATTTCGACGCTGTCGTGGCCGGCGGTCTTGGCGCGGTGCAGCTTGTCGATGATCGCCGGAATCATGTGCGACCAGCGCGGGTCGAACTTGTCGTGAGGGCCGTAGAGGTTGCAGGGGATCAGGGTCTTGTACTGCAGTTGCGGATTTTCCCGGGCCAGGTAAGCGGCCAGCCGCGCCACCGTGATCTTGGCCAGCGCATAGCCCTCGTTGGTCGGTTCCAGTTCGCCGCTCAGCACGTCGTCCTCGCGCAGCGCCTGCTGCCGGCCGCGCGGATACATGCAGGTGCTGCCGAAGTTGAGTAGCCGGGTGATGCCGGTTTCGGCGGCGGCGAGCAGCACGTTGCGCCCCATGTCGAGGTTGTCGACGAGGAAGCGCACCGGTTCGCGCAGGTTGGCCTGGATGCCGCCGACCCGGCCGGCGGCGTGGATCACCAGGTCCGGCTGGCTGGCCTGCAGGTAGTGCCGGACGGCAGCGAAATCCAGCAGGTCCAGCTCGCCGCTGCCCGGCGTCAGCCATGCGTGCCGTGCCGCCGCCGGGTGCGCCAGGAGGTTGCGCCCGACCATGCCGGAGGCGCCGGTCAGCAGGATCTTCATGCGCCGCGCCCTACTCGAAGTGCCAGGCCGATGCCTGGTAGCCATGTTGCTTGAGCAAGGCGTGCTGGCGGGCCTGCGCCAGGTCGTGGGCGACCATTTCGGCGCACATTTCCCGGGCCGTGATCTCCGGTTCCCAGCCCAGCTTGGCCTTGGCCTTGGACGGGTCGCCGAGCAGCGTCGACACTTCGGCCGGCCGGAAATAGCGGGGGTCGATGGCGACCACGATGTCGCCCGGCCGCACGGCCGGCGCCTTGTCGCCGGCGATGGCGACCACCCGCCCCTTCTCCTCGACGCCTTCGCCTTCGAAGGCGAGGGTGATGCCCAGTTCGGCGGCGCTCCATTCGATGAACTGGCGCACGCTGTGCTGGCTGCCGGTGGCGATGACGAAATCGTCCGGTTGCGCCTGTTGCAGCATCATCCACTGCATGCGCACGTAGTCCTTGGCGTGGCCCCAGTCGCGCAGCGCGTCGAGATTGCCCATGTACAGGCATTTTTCCAGCCCCTGGGCGATGTTGGCGAGGCCGCGCGTGATCTTGCGGGTGACGAAGGTTTCGCCGCGACGCGGCGATTCGTGGTTGAACAGGATGCCGTTGCAGGCGTACATGCCGTAGGCCTCGCGGTAATTGACGGTGATCCAGTAGGCGTACATCTTCGCCACGGCGTAGGGGCTACGCGGGTGGAAGGGCGTCGTTTCGCGCTGCGGGGTTTCCTGCACCAGACCGAAGAGTTCGGAAGTGGACGCCTGGTAGAAGCGGGTCTTCTTTTCCAGGCCGAGGAAACGGATTGCCTCCAGGAGGCGCAGGGTGCCGATCGCGTCGACGTCGGCGGTGTATTCGGGTGCTTCGAAGCTGACCGCGACGTGGCTCTGGGCGCCGAGGTTGTAGACCTCGTCGGGCTGAACCTCCGCCAGGATGCGCGTCAGGTTCGAGGAATCGGTGAGGTCGCCGTAGTGCAGTTCGAAACGGGCGTTCTCGACGTGCGGATCTTCGTAGATGTGATCGATGCGCTGGGTGTTGAAGGACGACGCCCGGCGCTTGATGCCATGCACCTTGTAGCCCTTGGCGAGCAGGAACTCCGCCAGGTAGGAACCGTCCTGACCGGTGACGCCGGTGATCAGGGCTTTTTTCATGGAGTCTGCTCCTTGTCGGTCAAAGCGTGAGGATCGCGGAATAGGGGGCCGCGTTCGTAGACGGCTTCCAGCAGTTCGAGATCGCCGTCCGGGAGGCTGCGCCCGTTCGGGAAGGGGGCGGCCGGGTCGTCGCCGAAGGCCTGGCGGACCGCCGGATCGAGACAGTAGCACTGGATGGCGAGCAGGAAGAAGTCGGCGAAGGCCGCCAGATGCTGGCGGCGGATGCGGCTCAGCAGCGCGGCGCGCGCCGCCGCGTCGAGATCGGCGAAGGGCGTCCCGGGCGATGCTGCGGCAACGATATCCAGCAGCCTGGCGAGTGGCGCGCTGCGGCTGTGCCGCGCCGCGAACTCGGCAAGCCGGGGGGCGTCGATCGTCGGCACGCCGACAGCCGGCGGCAGCAGGTCGTCGAGGAGGACGGCGAGCGTCCGGTCGCCGGTTTCCGGAGGGTTGGTCATGCGGCATTCCTTCTGGCGACGATGCCGTCGGCGATGTTCAGGGCGATCGCCTGCATCGTCGAGGCCGGGTTGACGCCGCCCGAGGTGACGAAGACGCTGCTGTCCACGATGTAGAGATTGTCGACATCGTGGCAACGGCCCCGGGCGTCGACCACGGCGCGGGCCGGGTCGTTGCCCATACGCGCGGTGCCCATCAGGTGCCAGCCGGTGTGGCGCACCGGGCCGAAGGCCGCGGTGCGCCGGGCGCCGGCGGCGCGCATGACTTCCTTGCCGCGCTCGAGCCCGTGGGCGAGCATGCGCCGGCTGTTGTCGCCCAGCGTGTAATGGATTTTCGGCGCCGGGATGCCGTGGCTGTCGGTGAGTTCGCCGTCCAGCGTGACGCGGTTGTCCGGGTCCGGCAGGTCTTCGACGATGATGCCCATGGCCGCGAGATGGCCGAAGCGTTCGCGCAACGCCGCGGCGAAGCCGGGGCCGGGCGGGATTTCGCGGCGCAGGAAGCCGCTCGTGGCGGTCTCCAGCAGCCCCGGGCCGCGCAGCACCTGCATCGTGTAGCCGCGCAGGAAGCCGCGGGCGCTATCGGTTTCGTAGAACTGGTGGCTGTAGATCGAGCAGCCCTGCGGGCCGAGCTGGCTGTCGAGCGCTTCGTCGAACAGGCCTTCGACGTAACCCAGCGGGTGCAGCATCAGGTTTCTGCCGACCAGCCCCGAGCGGTTGGCCAGGCCGTCGGGAAAGGCCGGGCAGGCGGAATTGAGCAGCAGGCGCGGGGTGCCGACGCCGTTGCAGGCGAGGACGACGAGCCGTGCCAGCTGCTGCCATTCGTTGCCGGTGGCGTCGAAATAGAGGACGCCGCTGGCTTTCCCCTGCGCATCGAGAGTGACGCGGCTGACCCGGGCGCCGGTCTGGAGGCGGACGCCGGACTGCCTGGCTGCCGGCCAGTAGCTGACGTCGGTGCTGGCCTTGGCGCCCTGGGCGCAGCCGGTGTTGCACGGGCCGAGATTGATGCAGGGCGGGCGGCCGTGGTGCGGACGCGTGGCGATTGCCGCGTAGGCCGGCCACCAGTGCCAGCCGAGCCGGTTGAAGCCGCGCCCGAGGCATGCGCCGAGGCGGCCCATCGGCACCGGCGGCAGCAGGCCGTCGATCGGCGGGTAGGCAGGATCACCGCCGAGCCCGGAAACCCCCATCATGCGATCGTTGAGGGCGAAATAGGGGGCGAGTTGCTGATAGTCGATGGGCCAGTCGTCGGCGACGCCATCGAGGCTGCGGACCCGGAAATCCGATGGGTGAAAGCGCGGGAAGTGGCCGGAAAAGAGAATCGTGCTGCCGCCCACGGCATTGAAGTTGGCGATGGCGATCGGCGAATCGCTGTCGTTGATCGGGTAATCGGCTTCCCGGCGGCGGACGTTGGGGCTGACGTGGAAGTCCTGCAGGCGGGCCAGCTCCCAGTCCGGGCGGGTGCTCGGGTAATGGGCCGGGTCCATGTGCTCGCCCTGCTCCAGGCACAGCACGTCCAGCCCGGCCTGGCCGAGGCGCCAGGCGACCGCGGCACCGGTGGCGCCGGCGCCGACGATCAGGATGTCTACGGGCGGCAGTCCGGCCATCGTCAGGCTTGCGGTTTCTTCGGCAGGTACTGTTCGAGGATTTCCGGAATGGTGATCATCATCTCCGCCTCGCAGGCGACTTCGCCGTTGGTGTAGCCGGTGGCGGTGCCCTTGGCGATGCCGCGCTTCCAGGACAGCACTTTGGCCTCGATGACCAGTTGCTGCCCCGGCAGGACTTCCTTGCGGAAGCGGACCAGGTGCTGCAGCGCATGCGTGACCTTGCCCTTGTTGCCGGGCAGGGTGGTGATCGCCACCGTCAGCATCTGCGCCATCGCTTCCAGTTGCAGGGCGCCGGGCATGTTCGGCGCGCCCGGGAAATGCACCGGGAAATACCATTCGTTCATCGTCAGGTTCTTGTAGCCGCGGGCGCTGACGCCGGGGATGACTTCCTCGACGTGGTCGATCATCAGGAAGGGGTAGCGGTTGGGCTGGTATTCGAGGAGTTCGACGCAATTCAGGCTGAAGGCTTCCATGGCGGCTTTCCAGTGTGTCATTGGGTGGCGACGATGCGCGACAGGGCGCCGACGACATCGTAACCGTCCCAGACGGGACCGATGTCGAGTGCGCGGCCGACGGGAACGATGCGGTCGATGCCGCGCAGGCCGCGGTCGACGATCGTCTGGGCAAGCTGTTCGCGGTCGACGCCGTAACAGGTCAGGGTCTGGGTTTTCTCGTCGACGATGGCGTCGAGGCAGTTGGTGTCCGGGCTGACGTATTCGAGGAACAGGCCGTGCCGGCCGCGCACGCGTTCGATGTCCGGGGGCAGCGCTGCCAGCCGGATGCGGTAGATGGCGTTGCCGTGCCGAGTGCTGGCGACGGCGGCGGGCAGTTCGAGGGCGATCCGGCAGAGGTCGCTCAGTTTGTCCACCGCCTGTACCGCGCTCAGCGGGTACTTGTCCCGGACGACCTCGGCCAGTGCCGGCCAGAAGCGGGCCTGGGCGCGCGCGGCGGTTGCCTCGTCGCCAAGCCAGAGCACCAGGTGCGGCGACGAGCAGGCGTTCTGGTCGAGCAGGTAGGCGTCGTTGTAGAAATCGCCGGCCAATTTTGCCAAGGCTGCCGCGTCGCTCGCCGCGACGCTCGCCGCGTCGAGCAGGCACAGCGAGTAGCGGTCGGCGAAGGCAATCTCGACGCAGCGCGGCGGCATCGGCAGTTGCCGCAGCTGGGCGATGGTGCGGTCGCCGCCCCACAGCACGCGGGCGTCGCAGCAGGCCGAGAGGGCGGCGGTGATGGCGTCGTCGCGCGGGTAGCCGACGACGCGGTTCATCGCCGCGAGGCGGGCATGTACCGGTTCGGCGAACAGCTCGCGCAGCGCGGCGCACAGGATCAAGGTCTGCTCCTTGGGCGCGGCCGGTACCCGCACGATGTTGGCGTTGCCGGCGAGCATGCCGAAGGCGAGGCTGAAGGCGAAGTTGACCGGTACGTTGGCGGGCGCGATGTGCAGCGCCAGTCCGCGGCCGAGGCGCCGCTGCGGGCCGGCGGCCGCGGCGGCCAGGCGGACCAGGTTGGCCGGCCGGCACCAGTAGCCGAAGGCGGCGATGTCGGGGAAGGTCCGGCAGGCGCTGTCGGCGAGCAGGCGGCGCGAAAGGTCGGCGAGGAAGGCCAGCGTCGGCGGCGCGTAGGGCGGCAGCGGGCGGCAGTCGATGTCGGCGATGCCGGCGCCGGCGTGGTACACCAGCGGCAGGTCGGCGGGCAGCGGGCGTTTACTCATGGTTCGCCCGGACATCGCTGCAGCCGCGCAGTTCGGCGCTCGGCGCGCGGCCGGTCACGGTGAAGTACTTGCCCCGCCAGCCGCAGGGGCAATCGTCCTCGCCGAGCAGAACGCCGAGATCCTCGGTGAGCAGGGCGTGTCCCGGGTAGCTGAAGGGCAGGACGGAGAGGGTTTCGATCAGCCCGCTCTGGCCCGCCGGCAGGACCGAGAAGTCGGCCGGGCTGCGGATCAGGACGTCGGAAAACAGCGAGGCGTGGAGGTGGCCGGCCGGGCATTCGAGATAGATCGAGCCGGTCTGCTCGACCATGCCGTAGTAGTTGACGACGCGCTCGATGCCGGTCTGCGCCTTGAGCCCGGCCTTGAACTCGGCGTTGCCGACGGCCTGCTCCTGCAGCTTCTTCCAGCCGCCGCCGTGCAGGAGCAGCGCGTTGTCGAGCGCCAGCCGCCGGCCCTTGGCGCGCAGGCCAAGGTAGAGGTGCTGCCAGATCAGGAAGGTGAAACCGAAGACCAGGATAGGCGCGCCGGCGTGGCGGGCGAGGAAGGCCTCGATCGCCGGCAGGTCGGGCTGCAGGTCGTCGTCCAGCGCATAGGTGAGGTCGCGGCCGAACAGCGAGAAGCCGAGGATCGCCGCGCCGCGCGCCGAGAAGCGCTGGCGGTCCTTGAGCACGCCGGGCGCGTCGACGATCAGCATGGGCAGCCGCTGGCGGCCGATCAGTTCGGCCATCAGCCGGGCCAGCACCTTGCTCTGCCCGGCCGCCGTCGCGCGGTCGAGGAAGATCCGGGAAACCGCCTGGCCGCTGGTGCCGGACGAGGTCATCGTCTTGAACACCTGGTCGGGAGCGACGCTGGCCAGTTCGTATTCCTTGAACAGCCGGACCGGCAGGAAGGGAATGTCGGCAAGGCCGGCGGCGGCTGTCGCGTCATCGCCGAAAATGTCGAGCAGGCGTGCGTAGGCCGGGCAGTGGCGGCGATGGTGTTGCGTCAGGCGGGCCAGGGCACCGGCGAGGCGGGGCGTCTTGTCGCCGGCAGCCAGCGCGAAGGGCGGGATTTCCAGCCACTGCGCCAGCTCGGTCAGGTAGTCGTCCGCCGTCATGCCAGGGTTTTTCCGGCCAGGCCGCCCAGTTCGGCATAGCGCAGCTTGCCGGCATCGTTGCGCGGCAGCGCCGCCACGCCGACGACGGCGATGGCCGAAGGCGGCGCGCGCAGGGTCTCGGCAAGCTGGCGCTTGAGGTCGCCGGCGTCGGCGCCGTCGGCTTCGTTGAGGTAGATCACCAGATGATCGTCCTCGCCGCCGCAGGCCGCGTCGTGGCCCCGGGTGCGCAGCATGTCCTCGACGTCCTGCAGGTTGATGCGGTGGCCGAACAGCTTGAGGAAGCGCTTCAGGCGGCCGGTGATGTAGTAATAGCCGTCGCTGTCGCGGCGGGCGAGGTCGCCGGTGCGCAGGCAACCCTGGTTGTCGTCGCCGCGCGCCAGGTCGGCGTAACCCGTCGCGTAGCCGAGGCTGACGTTATCGCCGCGATAGACCAGCTGACCGCTGGCTGCGGCGTCGCTCAGTTCGTTCCCTGCCTCGTCTTCCAGGCTGAAGCTGCCGCCGGGAATGGCGCGGCCGATGCTGCCCGCCTTCTCGATGCTCATCTCCGGTTCGAGGTAAGACATGCGCGCCGTCGCCTCGGCCTGGCCGTACATCGTGTAGTAGCGCAGGCCCCGCTGGCGGGCTTCGACCGCCATTTCCAGAGCGATTTCCGGTGCCATGCGACCGCCGGCCTGGGTCAGCGTGCGCAGGCCGGGCAGCGTCATGCGCCAGAAACGCAGCTTGCGCAGCATTTCGTAGTGATAGGGAACGCCGCCGAACGAGGTCGGCGCGACTTCCCGGAAGAAGTCCCAGAAGCCGCGGTCGAAGAAGCTCTTGCCGGTGAGGGCGATCGGGCAGCCGTGCAGGACATGGCTGTGGATGATCGACAGGCCGTAGGTGTAGGACAGCGGCAGGGTGGTGATCGGCCGCTCGTCGGGACCGATGGCGAGATATTCGGCGATCGCCGCGGCGTTGGCGGCGAGGTTGCGCCGGGACTGGCGGACGAACATCGGGCTGCCGGTGCTGCCGGAGGTGGCGACCAGCAGGGCGAGGTCCGGGTGGATCGCGTAGTCGGCCGGCGTTGCGCTGCCGAGCAGGACATGGTCGGCATGGGCGGCGGCTTCCCGGGTGCCGGCGAGTTCCGCGGCGCGCTGCCGCTCCAGCCAGTGGAAGGCCGGTCGGTAGGCGGCGATCAGCGCGCTCAACTGGGGGGCGGGCAGGCTGCCGTTGAGCATCAGCGGCACCGCCCCGCAGCGCAGCAGTGCCAGGTAGCCGAGCAGCGCGCCCGGCGTGTTGCCGGCCAGGCAGAAGACCAGTTGCCTGGCGCAGCCGGCCCGTTCGAAGGCGGCCGCCAGTTCGAGCACGCTGGCGTAGCGATGGACGCTCGCGTCGTCGGCCTGGATCAGCGGCCGGTCGGCGAACTCGGTTAGACGGGCGACGAAGTCCATGCCGGCGCCGACTGTCTCAGAAGGTCACGCCGTACTTGCCGAGCAGTTCCATTCCCTTGGTGTAGGACGAGAAATCGACGATGTCGTCGGTCTCCATCATGATCCCGAAGGTATCTTCCAGCGCCGCGATCATGCCCATGTGACCGACCGAATCCCAGGCCGGAACGCATTGATAGGTGAAATTGTCGCCGAGGACGTCGGCGGCGACGCCGAAGCATTCGATGAAGACCTGCTGGTATTTTTCCTGATTGCTCATCGAGCGAGTGCCTTTCCTTACTTGTTGAAAACCCGGCGGGTTTCGTTTTTTCGCATGGCCCGCGCCGGATTGCCCAGGGCGATCAGGTCGTCGCCGAGGTCATGGTGGACGACCGACCCCATGCCGACGATGCTGCGGTCGCCGATGCGCAATTGTTCCTTCACCTGCGACCCCATGCCGATATAGGTGGCGGTCCCGACGCGGGTGCCGCCGCCCAGATTGACCATCGACGAGATCACCGCATGGTCGCCGACGACGACGTCGTGACCGATGATGGCCTGGACATTAACGGCGACATTATTACCGACTTTAGCATCCGCGGCGACGCTGCAGAAGGCCGTCAGCACAACGCCTTCGCCGACGCAGGCATAGGGCGAGACGATCGCCGAGGGGTCGACGACCCGGCCCAGGCGGATGCCGCATTGGCTCAGTTTGCCGTACAGGGTCTCGCGGTGCACCGGTTCGCCCTGGGCAATCACTACCTCGATGGCGGCGCTGTCGAAATCTTCCAGCACCGAGGTGAACGGGAAGGACTGGCAGTCGCCGAACCAGGTGCCCGGCGGTGCGAAATCGTCGATGAAGAAGATCTTGTCCCAGGTCTGTTCCTGCCGGTTGGCGCGTCGCGCGATATCGCGGATTTCCTTGCCGAAGGCGCCGGCGCCGTAGATGAAGAGATGGGGAAGGCTCATGGTGTTGCGCGCTTTGCCGAGGAATGCCGGGCCAGCGAATCGACGACGATGCCGCTGATCCGTTCGATGTCGGCAATGCCGAGCTCGAAATACAGCGGCAGGCAGAGGATGCGCCGGGAGATGCTTTCGGCGACCGGGAAGGGCTGGTAGGGAAAGAGGTGGTCGAGGGTGTTGAGCGCCGGGTAAAAATAGCGCCGGGCGACGACAGACTCGGCGAGCAGCGCCTGCTCGGCGGCGAGCAGGCTGTCTTCGTCCGGGAAAATGACCGGCAGGTAGCTGTGGTTGCAGGCTTCCGGGTCAATGCGCTGGAAGCGCAGTGCCGGCGCGCTGCCGAGACAGGCCAGGTAGTGCGCGTAATCGCTACGCCGCTTGCGCTCGACGGCGGCGGCGAATTCGAGGTTGACCAGGCCCAGCGCGGCATGGATCTCGGTCATCTTGCCGTTGGTGCCGTCGTCGACGATGTTGCGCGCGTCGTCGTGGCCGAAGAAGCGCAGGCGGCGGATGCGCGCGTCGAGTTCCGGGTCGGCTGTGACGCAGGCGCCGCCTTCGCCGGTGTTGAACAGCTTGGTCGCGTGGAAGCTGAGGGCGGTGACGTCGCCAGCCAGCGCCAGCGGCTCGCCGCCCTGCCTGAGGTTGAAGGCGTGGGCGCCGTCGTAGATGACCTTGAGCCGGTGGCGGGCGGCGATTTCGCCGATCTCCCCGGTGGCGCAGGGGTTGCTGAAGACATGGACGGGCAGGATGGCGCTGGTGTGGCGGGTGATGCGGGCTTCGATCTGCGCCGGGTCGATGTTCAGCGTTTCCGGGTCGATGTCGACGAAGACCGGCCGGCAGCCTTCATAGACGATGGCGCTGACGGTGGCGACCCAGGAAAACGGCGTGGTGATGATTTCGCCGCGCAGGCCGAGGGCGCGGATCGCCAGTTGCAGGGCGATGGTCCCGTTGGTGACGGCGGCGAGCCGGGGCAGCGTCAGATAGTCGCAGAGCCGCGCTTCGAGTTCGCGAACGAGCGGGCCGTTGTGCGTCAGGACGCCGCTTTCCCAGGCGGACTCGAGCTTGCGGGCGAAGGCGTCAAGCGGCGCCAGGGCCGGTTTGGTGACATGGATGGCGGGCATGGGTTCTCAGGGCTTCGGTGAGCGTGGCCTGGCGCAGCAGTCCGTCGCACGCCGTGTCGTGGCGGGCGATGCGGCGGATGAAGTGGCGCAGGGCGTTGGCAAAGTGGTTGTCGGCGGCGATCGTGTGTTCTTCGCCGCCTTGTCCGGTTTCGATCCGGACCGGCGGGGCGAAACCGGGCGGTGCGGTGAAGATTCTGGGGGCGGTCAGTCTGGCGCTGGCGGTCCAGATTTCCAGCTCGCAGCGGTAGTGGCTGTCGAAACCGAAGGCGAGCTGGGCGGTGATGCCCCGGGACGATAGCAGCAGGGCGCTGCCGAAGCGGTCGACCTCGCTGTCCGGCGGCGTCTGCAAGTGGCTGCCGAGCAGCGTCAGCGGGTCGCCGAGCAGTTCGCGGGCGATGCGCAGGGTGTAACCGCCGGCATCGAGCAGGGCGCCGCCGCCCAGCGCCGCGCGGTAACGGAAGTTGTCCGGCGGCAGCGGCGGGAAGCCGAAGCTGGCCCGGAGCAGGCGGATTTCGCCCAGTTGGCCGCTGGCGAGCCGGTCCTTGATGAACTGCAGTTGGCGGTGGTGGAGGAACATCCAGTTTTCCTCCAGGACCTTGCCGGCGCGGCGCGCCGCCTCGACCAGGCGGCTGGTTGCGGCGAGGTCGGTGGCCAGCGGCTTCTCGCAGAGGACGTGCTTGCCCGCCGCCAGCGCGTGAGCGGCCCAGGTTTCGTGCAGGGCCGGCGGCAGCGGCAGATAGACGGCGTCGATGTCGTCGCGGGCGAGCAGGGCGTGGTAGTCGCTGGCCGCCGCGCAGCCGAAATCGGCGGCGAACTGCGCGGCGCGAGCGGGATCGCGGGAAGCGACGGCGACCAATGTTGCCTCCTCGACCTGGGCGATGGCCGGCGCGAACATGCGGCGGGCGATGCTGGCGCAGCCGAGGATGCCGAAGCGGATGCTCATGCCTTGATCACGCGAAGGAAATGGCGGAAATCAGGCTGCGTGCCTGGATGTTCAGGTAATTGTTGAAGCGGATGAACTGCTTGATCTGGTTCAGGGTCATCCAGCGGTAGTTTTCCGAGGTCGCCAGCGGGAATTCGTCGTCGGCCAGAACCAGCAGGTTGCGGTTCTGTTCCTGGAAGAAACGCCCGCCTTCTTCTGACTGCATGGTGTCGACCAGGCGCTGCTCGGGTGCCGCGGATAGCACGTAGTCGAGATAGGGCGGCCGCTGCCCGGGTTCGTTGTCGCGGAAATTGCCGGTCAGGCACTGGACGGTCGGCGCGAACTCGATGATGTCGAAATTGCCCGGCTCCAGTTTGGCCTGGACGAGGAAGTGATAGACGCCGTTGATTGGCTTGATGATGAAGGCGAGCAGGCCTTCCTGGGCGCTCTCGATGAGCGGCTGGCACCAACTGCGCACTTCCCGGCCGTGCAGCTCGATGCGGGTGCCGATCACCTTGAAGAAGCGGTTGGTTTCGTGGCGTATGCAATCCCGCTCGATCCGCCACTGGCGCAGTTCGGAAAGCGGCTTGCGGGTGATGTGCAGTTCGTAGCGCGAGCGCAGGTGCGTCACCCAGGACAGGATTTCCTCCATGCTGTGCAGGCTGTCGCCGGCGTGGAGGAAAGACCTGAGGAGCGAAATGGCGGGCAGGTTGCTGCTCGAGAAGTGGCGCGCGAAGAGGTCGAAGTAGTACTCGGCGCGATCGTCGAACTCGCCGTAGGAAATCCCGGAAATGACCGTCCGGGTATCCATGTTGATGAGGTTCGGCTGACGCAGCAGGTGCTTGATCTGGCCCAGCGTCAGCCACCTGAAGCTGGGAGTAAGCGCCAGTTCGCCCTCGGGCTCGATGATGATGTTGCGGTTGCGCTTGGCCAGGAAGCGGGCGCCCTGCTCGGACTGCAGTTGATCCAGCAGGATCTCGTCGGGCCGGGCGTCGATGAAGTAATCCAGATAGCGCGGGGCGTTGCCGCCATGGGCGCGCGAGTAATTGCTCTTGGTCGCCTGCAGGGTCGGCGAGATCTGGACCGCGTTGAGATTGCCAGGCTCGACCTTGGCCTGCATCAGGAAATGCAGGACGCCGCCGAATTCACGGGCGATCAGGCCGAGGAAGCCGACTTCCGGTTGGTCGATGATCGGCTGGTCCCAGTTCGGGACCTCGCCCCAGTCGGTGCTCACCTCGATGCCCTGGATCGCGAAGAAGCGGCCGCTGCGGTGGGCGATGCGACCGTTTTCGGTGAACGCCCAGTTTTCCAGCTGGTCCAGGGGGACGCGTTCGAGCGACAGTCCGGCCGAGCGACGTTCTTCTTCCAGCCAGCCGGCGATTTCGCCGTTGGGCGTCAGTTCGCTGTCGACGACGAGCGACGATTTGAGGAAGCGCAGCGGAACATGCTGGCGGCTGGCGAGCGGCGATTTCCTTTCCGGCACGAGGCGGCTCTCCGTCATGGGGTCCACTGTTTCGTCACAACCCGGTTCTTGCCGGTCTGCTTGGCGACATACATCGCCTCGTCGGCACGCTTGATCACGCTGCCTTGGTCGTCGTTGGCGGTCATCTGGGTGACGCCGGCGCTGAAGGTGATCAGGACCTTGTCGTTGTCGTGCAGGAAAAAGCGCTTGGTCAGTTCGCGTTGCAGCCGGGCCAGCGCGTTGGCGGCGTCGTCGAGGCGGGTTTCCGGGAGCAGGATGACGAATTCCTCGCCGCCGTAGCGGGCGATCGTGTCCTGCGGGCGCAGGGTTTCGCGGCAGACGGCAGCGAGATGGACCAGCGCCTGGTCGCCGACGTCGTGACCGAGCGAGTCGTTCAGCTTCTTGAAATTGTCGATGTCGAGCAGCGCGACACAGAGCAGGGTATCGTGGCGTCTGGCACGAGCCAGCTCCTTGTCGAACATCTCTTCGAGGCCATGTCGGTTGAGGGCGCCGGTCAGTTGGTCGTGGCGGACCAGGTCGCTGGTCTTGGCGAGTTCGTTTTCCAGTTCGCTGATGCGGGCTTCGGCTTCGCGGACACGCTGCTGGGTTGCCAGCAGTTCGTCGCGCGAGCGCTTGGCATTGCTCTGTATGCTGCGGGTTTCCCGCATTACCTCGGCGAGGACGTTTTCCAGCGCCGAAATGTTGTTCGCCGAACTGATCTTGTTGGCGAAGACTTCAATCTGGTCGTGGTAATCCGAGGTGGCATCGGCAAAGTTGGCCAGATGATCAACGAAACCGGTCAGCATCTGCTTGATCGCCTCGCGGGTTTCAAACAGGCTCGCCTTCAACTGGCTCTGCTTGAAGAGCACTTCCTTGAGGCGGCGTTCGGCATCGTCGATGCTGCGCTGCGACAGCGGCTTGTCGATGATCTCGCGGACGACTTCGATCTGTCCGTGCAGCCAGCGGTCGTCGATGACCAGTTCGGTCATGTTTTCCACCAGCAGCCGGAGCAAGCCAAGCAAGCTCTTGCGCAATTCCTGCTGGTCTTCGGCGAGCAGTTCGAGCTTGAAGGCAAAACGTTTGAGGCGGACCAGGAAGTCCTGCGTTTCCTCCGTGTTTCTCGCCTGTCTGATGGCCTGGGCCAGTTGTTTTGCATCGCTGGAAAGCGAGGGGCTCTCGAGCAATTGGGTGGCGATCGCGGTTTCCAGCGTAAATGCGAAAAGCTCCCTGAGCTGATACAGCATTTCCTTGTGTTCGTTGGCACTGGCCGGCGGTTTTATTTCGGCTGGAGCCGCTGAGACGAGTTCGGAGACTTCCGGCAGACCACCGCCGGCCTCGTGTTCCCGCCCGTTGCCCCACGAACGCAGAAGGTTCTGCAGGCGGGAGAATAGATTGTCCGGGTTGCTGGCGCTGCTGGTCAGGACATGTTCGAGCGATTCGCGTTTGCGGGCGGAGGTGAGTCCCTGGTGCTTGGCTTCCCATTGCCGGAGCAGATCGCTGATCAGTTCGCCCCAGGCCAACTTCTGCGATTCGACCAATCCGGCGACGAAAGTGCTCAGGCATTTCTGATAGGCATCCCAGTCGGCGCGCTTGATCGCCTCGTCAAGCTGTCTCGCCAAACGTAGCTGATCAGGCGAGCTTCTGGGTAGCGCTTCCGTCAGGGAGCGCAATTGCCGCTCGGGAAAAGTCGAATTGGCGGGTTTGGTTCCGGCGATATCGTGATACAGGGTCTGATAATTGTCCGGCGTCGGCGGGATACGCTTTTGCGCCAGTTGCTTGAGCGTGTCGCGGGCAATTTCAAACGGATTGGTCGGCGTGGTCATCAATGAACTCTGTCGATCGGCTATAATCCCGGCCCTGCGTCAGCCCCCGTAGCATGAAGGTCGTGCAGTTGATTTGTAATCATCAGGCGTTGGTTCGATTCCGACCGGGGGCACCAGCACTATTCCTGAATACTGCCGTAGCCTAGTCGATGCGATAGTTCTGCTGCGGCTGCGAGCATGCGTTTCGCCGTATCGCTCTCCCACTCGACGTCGAATTCGCCAATCGTCCCCAAAGAAGTAATGGCGGCAACCATGCGGCCACTGTGATCGTATACCGGCGCGCTGAAGCCGTTGATGCCGGGCGTCAGGCTGCCGCTGGCGCGTGAAAGCCCGCGCTCGCGGATTTCGGTAAGCGTCGTTTCCAGTTGTCGCCGGCAGGTCGTGATGGCGGTCTTGCTGCTGTCAGCCTGTTCGCGGAGTTCCTTGTCGATCATCTTCTTCAGGAAAGGCGAACGACAGAACGCGGCGAAAGCGCGTCCGGTTGCCGAGCGGGTCAGGGAAAGAACCGTCCCGGGGCGCAGGGTGATGGTGATCGGGCTACCGGCGTCGACGATGCGGACGATGGTGGCGCCATGTGTTCCCCAGACAGCGAGAGCGACGGTTTCATGGATGTCCTCGCAAAGATTGTCGAGGATCGGGCCGGCCAGTCTGACCGGGTCGAGACGACCGAGTCCGGAAAGCCCCAGTTCCAGAGCGTAAGCCCCCAGATCGTAGCGCCCGGTTCCGGCATCCTGTTCGACGATACCGATACGCATGAAGCTGACCAGATAGCGGTGGGCTTTGGCCGCCGCCATGCCAGCCCCCTTCGCAATATCGCGCAGCATCATGGGACGGTTGTTCTTGGCCAGAACGTCAAGCAGTCGGAAACCGACCTCGATGGACTGGATACCCTGGCGTTCGCCGGCGACTTTCGTGATCATTTTGCAGTTTCAGATTGGTGAAGTGCTTATTTTATGCATCTATGACGCGTCTGGTGCGAGCAATATAATCATGCTCAAATCAAACAGGGAGTTTCAGATGCGTGCTGTGCTTGTGGCGAATCCAAAGGGAGGGGCTGGCAAGACCACCCTGGCGACCAATCTATCAGGGTATTTTGCCAACCAGGGCAAGGTGACCACGCTTTGTGATCTGGACCGGCAGCAGTCGGCTTTGCGCTGGATGGCATTCCGGGATCAGTCCTTGTCGCCGGTTACCGGTTATTTTGGTGGCAACCAGATTACGCTCAGCCTGCCGCGAGACGCCGATTGGGTTGTTGTTGATGCGCCGGCTGGCCTACAGGGGTACAAGTTGAGCGACTACATTCGTGCTGTAGATAAGGTCGTGGTGCCGCTGGTTCCTTCCGTATTCGATATGGCCGCGACGGAAGACTTTCTGAATTCCATCAGGAGTGAAATCCGTGGCACGCGCGCCAAGGTTGGTATCGTTGCCATGCGGGTTGATCCCCGGACGCGCGCAGCAGCAATGCTGGAGGAATTCCTGCGCCATTTTGACATTCCCATCGTCGCTTATCTGCGCAATACCCAAAATTACGTTAACGTCGCCGCTGCCGGGGCAACGGTGTTCGATCCGCCAAAAGCCAGGCATAAAAGGGATGTCGAACAATGGACTCCACTGCTTGATTGGCTGTCAGAGTAAAAGAATTTGCGGAAAGGGGTTGACGAGTGTCCGGTGGCTGGGCATAATTCGGCCTCTCTGACGGACGCGGGGTGGAGCAGTCTGGCAGCTCGTCGGGCTCATAACCCGAAGGGCGCAGGTTCAAATCCTTCTCCCGCAACCAGTAAGTAAGGCGCTTGGTAAATCCAGGTGTTTTGTTTCTGGGGTTTGAAAGAGTTGGTTTTAAAAGTGAGTTGAAAATTATTTTTCAAAACGCTTGACGGAAGTGAGGAGTTGGTTCATAATCTCGCTTCTCTGCTGCTGACGAAGTGAAAGCGACGGCGCGGCGGAATTGATCTTTAAAAGTTAGGACAACCGATAGGTGTGGGTGTCTTGATGCGAAGCGGCTTCGGTCGCAAAAGTATTAAGGCAAATACACCGAGTAATAGGTAGAGAAATCTACCGTCAGTGAATTTGCGAGTTTGTTGGATTGAACTGAAGAGTTTGATCCTGGCTCAGATTGAACGCTGGCGGCATGCCTTACACATGCAA
>JAFIHA010000041.1 GCA_017848965.1 Dechloromonas aromatica (nom. nud.)
CCGCGCCGCCGCTGCCAACGAAGGCGGCTCCGGTACTGAGCACCCGGACGCCCGTTCCGGCCGCCCAGCCGACGCTGGCGGCGGCCCCCGAGGCGGCGCCCGAGCCCGCCGCCGCACCGTCCGTCGCAACGCCGCCGGCCGCGGCGTCGGGGCCGGCGGCGGAAAGCCTGAGCCCGCCGTCCTACCAGGCGGCCTACCTGAACAACCCGCAGCCCGCCTACCCGCTGCTCTCGCGCAAGCAGCGGGAAGAGGGGACGGTGCGCCTGCGCGTGCTGGTCAGCGCCGCCGGCCGCGCCGAGCAGCTACGCGTGCACACCGGCAGCGGTCACGAGCGTCTCGACCGGGCGGCGCTCGCCGCCGTTCAGGAATGGCGCTTCGTCCCCGCCCGGCGGGGCGAGCAGAACGTATCCGGATGGGTCGAAGTGCCCATCCAGTTCAAATTGGAGAACTGACATGCAGTCCATGAACCCCATCGAATATTTCCTCGCCCATACCGATCCCCTGGGCGCCACCCTGTTCTGCCTGCTGGCCCTGATGTCGCTCGCCTCCTGGTACGCGATCTTCAGCAAGGCGCTGCTGTTCTGGCAGTTGCACCGTCAGGGACGGCGCTTCCGCCGCGAGTTCTGGGCCGGGCAGACGCCCGCCGCCCCGGCAGCCGCCGCCAGCGACCCCTTTTCCCGGCTGGCGCTGGCTTCCTTCCAGGTGCATGGGGAAGTGCGCCGGGCCCGCGGCGACGACGGCGAGGAACTGCTGCTGCGCTGCATGAGCCGGGTGGTCGGCGAAGAGGGGGCGCGCCTCGATAACGGCCAGACACTGCTCGCCTCGATTGCCGCAGTGGCGCCCTTCGTCGGTCTGTTCGGCACCGTCTGGGGGGTTCATAACGCGCTGGCGGCGATCGGCATCGAAGGCGCCGCGACCCTGGAGCAGATTGCCGGCCCGGTCGGCGAAGCGCTGATCATGACCGCCCTCGGTCTGGCCGTGGCGATTCCCGCCGTCCTCGCCTACAACGTCTTCTCGCGCAGCAGCCAGATGCTGCTGGCGCAGATGGACGCCCTGGCCCACGATCTGCACCACTACCTGATCACCGGCCAGGCGCTGCCGGCCAGCGTCCGGGGAGCCTGAGCATGGCCTTCCTCAATCCGGGCGCTGCCGGGCGCGGGGTGCCGCGCGCCGAGATCAACATGATTCCGCTGATCGACGTCATGCTGGTGCTGCTGGTGATCTTCATGATCACCGCGCCGCTGCTCACCCACGCCGTCAAGCTCGACCTGCCGCAGGCCTCTTCCAGTCACGAAGCGGCGGCCGACAAGGTCGATGTCAGCATCGACGCCGCCGGTCATTACTACTGGAACGGCGAGCCGGTCGACGCCGCCACCCTGGCGGCGCGCTTCGCCGGCCTCGGGCGCAGCCGGCCCAGCACCGAGATCCACCTCTACGCCGACAAGACGACCCGCTACGAACAGGTGGCCGAGGCCATGGCCCAGGCCGCGCGCGCCGGGCTGGGGCGGATCGGCTTCGTTACCCAGCCGGCCCCGGCGGGCCGTTGAACGCAAGGGAGTCGCCATGAAAGGCATACAGCATCCGGTCAACGACGAAAGTCGCAACGAATCCGGCAATCCTTCGATCCGCGAGCTGCTGGCCGGCGTCGATCCGGCCCGCCGGCGTTTCCTGCAAGGCAGTGCCGGCGTCGCCAGCCTGGCGGCGGCCGGCGGGCTGACCCTGTCCGGTCTGGTGCAGGCGATGGGCAATGGCGAAAGCGCTGCGGCGCCCGCAGTCGGCATCGGCTTCGCCGCGCTGCCGCCGGCCCTGCTAGGTAACGGCCGGCTGCCCGACCGCGTCGCGGTGGCGGCCGGCCATCGGGTCGAACTGCTGGTGGCCTGGGGCGATCCGATCCTGCCCGGGGCCGTCCCCTTCCGCGCCGACGCCAGCAACACCGCCGCCGAGCAGGCCGGGCAATACGGCATGCACACCGACGGCATGCACTTCTTTCCGCTCGCCAGCAATCGCGGCCTGCTCTGCGCCAACAACGAATACACCCACGAGGCCGTGCTCTACCCGGCCGGACAGGCGGGCAAGGACGTGCTGGGCGACGGCTTCACGATCGAGAAATGCCGCAAGTCGCAGGCCGCGCACGGCGTGTCGATCTGCGAACTGCGCCTGGTGGACGGCCGCTGGCAGGTGCTGGCCGATTCCCCGCGCGGCCGGCGCATCACCGCCAACACGCCGATGCGCGTGGCCGGTCCGGCCGCCGGCCATGCCTTGCTGCGCGCCCGGGAATACCGGATCGGCGCCGCAGGTTCGCAGCCTACCGGGCGCCAGTTGGACGGCTACCGGGCTTTCGGCACGATGAACAACTGCGCCAACGGCATCACCCCCTGGGGCACCTACCTGAGCTGCGAGGAAAACTGGAACGGCAATTTCGGCGCCAGCGGCGCGCTGCCGGCGCCGCCCGACGAGAACGGCCGCCTCTACCGCCGCTACGGCTTAGACCGGGAAGGCAAGGGCTACCACTGGCACCGGGTCGACCCGCGCTTCGACCTGAGCGAAAACCCCCTGGAGCCCAACCTCTTCGGCTGGGTGGTCGAAATCGATCCCTTCGCCCCCCAGTCGACGCCGGTCAAGCGTACCGCGCTCGGCCGCTTCAAGCACGAGAGCGCCCAGTACGTTCTCGACCGCGACGGTCACCTGGCCTTCTACATGGGCGACGACGAGAAGAACGAGTACCTCTACAAGTTCGTCTGCGCCCGCCGCTGGAACCCGAAGCAGCCGGGCGACAAGACGACCATGCTCGACGAGGGCACCCTCTACGTGGCCCGCTTCAACCCCGGCCAGCGCGGCGAATGGGTGGCCTTGCAACCCGGCACACCGGGCGTCGACGGCCGGCCGCTGCGCCAGCACCCGCAGTTCGCCGGCATCGACGACAGCGAAGTGCAGGCGCGCATCCTGATCAAGACCCGGATGGCCGCCGACGCGGTCGGCGCCACCATGATGGACCGCCCGGAATGGACCGGTGCCCGGCCGCGCCACGCCGGCCAGCCGGAAATCGAAATCTACTGCACGCTGACCAACAACGACCGCCGCGGCACCACTCCGGCCTCAAGCAACCCGGCCGACGGCAGCGCCGCCGCCGCCTCGGCGCGACCGCCGGTGGATGGCGCCAATCCCCGCGGCGACAACATCTACGGCCACATCATCCGCTGGCGCGAGGATGGACAGAGCGTGCGCGCCACCGCCTTCACCTGGGAAATCTTCGTCCAGTGCGGCGACCAGGCGACGACCAAGGCGGCGCGCGCCGATAACGATTATCGCGGCGACATGGTCGGCGAACCGGCCGGCTCCGCCGACATCGGCGCCCCCGACGGCCTCTGGTTCGACTGGTTCGGCCGGCTCTGGGTGCAGACCGACCAGGCCGGCGACGGGCGCGGCGACTGGCAGCACCTGGGGGCCAACAGCCTGTCCTGCGCCGACCCGGTCAGCCGCCGCTTCCGGCGTTTCCTGACCGGCCCGCACGGCTGCGAAGTGACCGGCATCACGATGACGCCGGACGGCCGCCACCTCTTCGTCGGCATCCAGCACCCGGGCGACGAGGCGCCCGCCGACGATCCCACCCGCTACTCGGACTGGCCGGCCAGCCAGTGGCCGCGGCGCGCCGACGGCCTCGCCCTGCCCTCCGGCCGGCCGCGCAGCGGTGTCGTCGTGATCAGCCGGGAGGACGGGGGAATCGTCGGTAGCTGACGCGGTGTCAGCGCTGGATCAGTTCGACCTTGTAACCGTCCGGGTCCTCGACGAAGGCGATGATCGTGCTGCCGTGCTTCATCGGCCCGGCTTCGCGCACCACCTTGCCGCCGCGCGCCTTGATCGCGGCGCAGGCGGCAGCGGCGTCGGGGACGGCAAGGGCGATGTGGCCGTAGGCGTTGCCCAGCTCGTAGCTGGCGGTGTCCCAGTTGTGCGTCAGTTCGAGCACGGCTTCGCTGTCTTCGCTGCCGTAGCCGACGAAAGCCAGCGTGAAGCGGCCTTCCGGGTAGTCGTTGCGGCGCAGCAACTGCATGCCGAGGATTTCGGTGTAGAAGGCGATCGAGCGGTCGAGATCGACGACGCGGAGCATGGTGTGCAGGATGCGCATGGGGTGTCCTTTCAGAATTGCGGCAGTTGCCGGCCGAGGTGGCGCAGTTCGTTGCGCAGCGCCTTCCAGTCCGGGCAGAGTTGTGCGACAACAGACCAGAAACGCGGGCTGTGGTTCATTTCCTTCAGGTGCGCCAGTTCGTGGCAGACGACGTAATCGACGATGGCCGGCGGCAGCAGGAGCAGCCGCCAGTTGAGCGCGATGTTGCCGCGCGCGTTGCAACTGCCCCAGCGCGTGCGCGCCGACGACAGACGCAAGGGCGGCGCCGCGACGCCGAGCTGTGGCGCGAAATGGGCCAGGCGTTCGGCGAACAGCGCGCGCGCCCGCTCGCGTAGCGCCGCTTCGAGCACCCGGGCGGGGTCGGTGGCGGCGGGCACGGCGAGGTGTATTTCGCCGGTGGCGAAACGGGCGCCGGCGCGCTTTGCCGGATCGACGCGCAGGCGGGTCGGGCTGCCCAGGAGGTCGAGCACGGCGCCGTCGACGACGGCGAAGCGGGTCGCCGCCGGGCGCTCGCGCCAGACGGCGAGCTTGTCGAGTACCCAGTCGCCGTGCTGGCGGATCAGCGCCTCGATGTCGCGCAGCGCGGCGCCTTGCGGGGCGCCGACGCGCAGGCCGCGCTGGTCGATGCTCAGGCCGATGCTGCGTCGGGTGCTGCGGCGCAGCGTGTAGTCGAGCGTCTGGCCGGCGACGACGATGCGCCGGGGCGTCTCAGTCGGCCTTGCCGGCATCCGGGTAACGGTGCGGCGAAAGGCGGCGCATCTCGGCTTCGATCCAGTCCTCGACGCGCTGGTTGACCTCAGCATCGCTCATGCCGCTGGCGTCGAAGGCCGGGCCGATGCTGATGGTCGCGGTGCCGGCGCGCTTCAGGAAAGCCTGGCGCGGCCACAGTTCGCCGGCGTCGTGGGCAACCGGTACGACCTGGCAGCCGACGTGTGTCGCCAGGTAGGCGCCACCCGGCTTGTAGCGGCGCTTTTCGCCCGGCGGAACACGCGTTCCTTCGGGGAAGATGATGACGTAAAAGCCCTGCTTGAGGCGCTCGCGGCCTTGCGTGACGACCTGGTCGAGGGCGTTCTTGCCGGCGCCGCGGTCGATCGAGATCATCTTCATCGCCGCCAGCCCCCAGCCGACGAAAGGCAGCTTGAGCAATTCCTTCTTCAGCACGAAGACGCAGTAGGCGCCGGTCGGCACGCAGTCCTGCAGGGTCATCGTTTCCCAGGCCGACTGGTGTTTGGACATGATGACGCAGGGTTCGGCCGGCATGTTCTCGCGGCCGATGATGCGCGGCCGGATGCCGAGCAGCTTCTCGACGCCCCATTGCGTGCCGAGACGCCAGACGCGGCCGAAGCGGTAGGCCCAGATGCCGCCGAGCAGCGGCCCGGCGATCACCACCAGCGGCGCGCTGAACACCGACCAGACGATGGCGTAGATCATGAACAGGGTGGAACGGACTGCGCTCATTTCTTTTCCTTGCTTTCCTGGGCCAGCAGGTGATCGGTCGCTGCGGCGAGGTTGGCGAAAATCAGCGTGCCGGCAGGCAGATCGCCTTCGTCACGGGTTTTTTCGCCCTTGCCGGTGAGTACCAGGATCGGCTGGCAGCCGGCGGCGGCGCCGGCCTGCAGGTCACGCAGCGAATCGCCGATGGCGGCGACGCCCTTGAGGTCGGTGTTGAGGGTGTCGGCGATGCGCCGGAACATGCCCGGATTCGGCTTGCGGCAGTCGCATTTCGAATCGGCGGTGTGTGGGCAGTAAAAGATGGCGTCGATGCGCCCGCCGAGTTCGCCGGCGGCCTTGTGCATCTTGCGATGGATGCGGTTGAGCGTATCCATGTCGAACAGGCCGCGCCCGACGCCCGACTGGTTGGTGGCGACGACCACCCGGTAGCCGTGCTGCTTGAGGCGGGCGATCGCCTCCAGGCTGCCGGGGATCGGTTTCCATTCCTCGGGGCTCTTGATGAACTGCGCGGAGTCGAAATTGATCACCCCGTCGCGGTCGAGGATGACGAGCTTGGCCACCATCGCCGCTTACGCCGACAGCCGGGAGAGGTCGGCGACGCGGTTCATCGCCGCGTGCAGCATGGCGAGCAGGCCAAGCCGGTTGGCCTTGAGCGCCGGATCGTCGGCATTGACCATGACGCCGTCGAAGAAGGCATCGACCGGTGCGCGCAGCGCCGCCAGGGCGAGCAGCGATTCGCTGTAGTCGCCGGTCAGGAAAGCGGCATCGGCCTGCGGCACGACGTCGACCAGCGCCGCGTGCAGCGCGCTTTCGGCGGCTTCGCGCAGCAGCGCCGCATCGACGCGGGCTTCGACGACGCCGTCGGCCTTCTTCAGAATGTTGCCGACCCGCTTGTTGGCGGCGGCCAGGGCGGCGGCTTCGGGCAGCGCCGAGAAGGCGCGCACGGCGGCCAGGCGTTTGACGATGTCGCCCAGGCGCTGCGGCCGCTGGCTGACCACGGCATCGACTTCCTGCGCCGTGTAACCCTGCTCGCGCAGGCTGCCGGCGAGGCGGTCGTAGATGAAGTCGGCCAGTGCCTGCGGGTTCGGGGCGAAGCCTTCGATACCGTTGAACTGCGCGAAAACGCCGTTGAGCAGGCTGTCGACGGCGAGGTTGAGGTCGCCCTCGGCGAGCATGCGGATGACGCCCAGCGCGTGGCGGCGCAGCGCGAACGGGTCGCGGTCGCCGGTCGGGATCTGGCCGATGCCGAACATGCCGACCAGGGTTTCCAGCTTGTCGGCCAGCGCGACGACCGTGCCGACCTTGCCGCGCGGCAGGCTGTCGCCGGCGAAGCGCGGCTTGTAGTGGTCCTCGATGGCAGCCGCCACGTCGGCATTCAGGCCGTCGTGCTGGGCGTAGTAGCGGCCCATGATGCCCTGTAGCTCGGGGAATTCGCCGACCATGTCGGTGAGCAGGTCGGCCTTGGCGAGCAGCGCCGCCTGTTCGGCGTGCTGCACCAGCTCGCCGCCGCCGAGCGCTTCGGCGATGGCGCGGGCAATCGCCGCGACGCGCTGGACGCGCTCGCCCTGGGTGCCCAGCTTGTTGTGGTAGACGACCTTGGACAGGCCGATGACGCGCGATTCCAGCGATTTCTTGCGGTCCTGGTCGAAGAAGAACTTGGCGTCGGCCAGACGCGGGCGCACCACGCGCTCGTTGCCACCGATCACCGCGCTCGGGTCGGCCGGCGAGATGTTGCTGACGACGAGAAACTTGTTGGTCAGCTTGCCGGCGGCATCCAGGAGCGGGAAGTACTTCTGGTTGGCCTTCATGGTCAGGATCAGGCATTCCTGCGGCACGGCGAGGAATTCTTCCTCGAACTGGCCGACCAGCACGTTCGGGCGCTCAACCAGCGCGGTGACTTCGTCGAGCAGGGCGTCGTCGTCGATCGGCTTGCCGCCCGCCTGGGCGGCAGCGGCGGCGAGCTGGCGGGCGATCTCGGCGCGGCGCTCGGCGAACGAGGCGATTACGGCGCCGTCGCGCTTGAGCGTTTCAGCGTAGCTGTCAGCGTCGGCGATCACCACCGGATCGACCGCCGCTTCAAAACGGTGGCCCTTGGTGGCCTTGCCCGATTGCAGGCCGAGCACGGAAACCGGTACCACGTCGCTGCCGTGCAGGGCGACCAGCGCATGCGCCGGACGCACGAAGTTGACGCTGCTCCAGCCGTCGGCCAGCTGGTAGCTCATCACCTTCGGGATAGGCAACGCGGCCAGCGCGGCTTCGATGGCCTTCTGCAGGCCGTCGGCCAGCGTCGCGCCCTTGGCCAGGCTGTCGTAGAAAAGGATTTCGGCCTTGCCGTCGCTTTCGCGGCGCAGGCTGGCGACGGCGGATTCGTCGGCGCCGAGTGCGGCGAGCTTTTTCAACAGGGCCGGCGTGGCGTTGCCAGCGGCGTCGAGACCGACCGAGGCCGGCATCAGCTTCTGCACCACCGGTTTGTCGGCGGCAACGGCGGCAACGTCGGTGACGTGCGCGGCCAGGCGGCGCGGCGAGGCGTAAGCGGTCACTTGCGCGCCATCGGCGGCCAGGCCGTCCTTCTTCAGCGAAGCGGCAAGCGCGGCGGCGAAGCTTTCGCCGAGCTTCTTCAGCGCCTTCGGCGGAAGTTCTTCAACGAACAGTTCAACGAGGAGGTTCTTGGCAGTCATCTCAGGCGGCTTTCTTGGCGTTCTGTTCTTCGAGCTTGGCCAGCACTTCGGCGGCCCAGGCCTTGGGCGCCATCGGGAAGCCGAGGCGGGCGCGCGATTCGAGGTAGGCCTGGGCGACGGCGCGGGCCAGGTTGCGGATGCGGCCGATGTAGGCGGCGCGTTCGGTGACCGAGATGGCGCCGCGCGCGTCGAGCAGGTTGAAGGTGTGGGCCGCCTTCAGCACCTGTTCGTAGGCCGGCAGCGCCAGTTGCGCGCCCATCAGGTGCTGCGCCTGCTTCTCGTGGGCGGCGAAGGCGTGGAACAGGAAATCGACGTCGGAGTGTTCGAAGTTGTAGGTCGATTGCTCGACTTCGTTCTGGTGATAGACGTCGCCGTAGGTCAGGCCGTCGGTCCAGGTCAGTTCGAAGACGTTTTCGACGCCCTGCAGGTACATGGCGAGGCGCTCGATGCCGTAGGTGATTTCGCCGGTGATCGGCTTGCAGTCGATGCCGCCGACCTGCTGGAAGTAGGTGAATTGCGTCACTTCCATGCCGTTCATCCAGACTTCCCAACCGAGGCCCCAGGCGCCGAGCGTCGGGTTTTCCCAGTCGTCCTCGACGAAGCGGACGTCGTTCTTCTTGAGGTCGAAGCCGAGGGCTTCGAGCGAGCCGAGGTAAAGCTCAAGAATGTTGTCCGGCGCCGGCTTCAACACCACCTGGTACTGGTAGTAGTGCTGCATGCGGTTCGGATTCTCACCGTAGCGACCGTCCTTCGGCCGGCGCGACGGCTGTACGTAGGCGGCTTTCCAGGGTTCCGGGCCGATCGCGCGCAGGAAGGTGGCGGTGTGGCTGGTGCCGGCGCCGACTTCCATGTCGTACGGCTGGAGCAGGGCGCAGCCTTGGGCGCTCCAGTATTGCTGCAGACGCAGGATGATTTCCTGAAAGGTCGGTTTGCCGGCGGCCGGCGAAGCGTTCGGGGTGTTGCTGGTGGTCATCGGGACGCACTCGGTAAGACGGAAAGTGGCGATTTTACAATCTTTTGCCGACCCCCGGCAGCTTGCCGGGGGAATGCCGGCCAAGGCCCGCGATGACGATGGATGCGGGGGGATTGGCGGGGATTCTTCCGGCATAAGTGTTGTGGCGATACAACGCTTGGCTCGGGTGCGCACGCCCGGCTTTGTTGACTTGTTCAAATAAATCAATAGAATGCGCCCTGCTTTGTTGCGGTGCAACACCGGTGTTTCCCCGTCTCCGGCCAGACTCGGCCTGGTGGAAACCTAGCTTCCTCCCACGGAGGAATGGCCCGGTGTCGTACCCCCCGTAACCGTTCGCCGATGTCTTTTGTCGGTGGCACAGTGAAGGAGGGCGCATGTTCGCTTCGCAGTTCCTTTTCCCCGCAGTGCAGCGGGTAGTCGCGGCCGTCTCGCACGTCGTCCGCAAGTTTCTGATGTTGGCCGGGCTGGTTTTCGTGCTCGGCCTGGCCGGTTCCTTCCAGGGGCAGGCCGGTTTCCTGCAAGGTTTGCAGGCGATGTTCCCGGCCGGTGTCAGCGCCAGTGAAACGCCGACGGCGGAGGCCGTGCAGGTGGGGGCGCAAATCGAGACGGGACGCCTGGTGCCGTCGATGCTGAAGGCGCTGAACGACGTCGCCCGCCGTTACCGGGTGTCGCGCGAGGCCCTGCTGCCGATCTTTCTGGCCGCCCAGGACAGCGCGCGCGAGCAGGGGCTCGACCCCTTGCTGGTGGTGGCGGTGATCGGCGTCGAATCGGGCTTCAACCCGTTCTCGCAGAGCGTTGTCGGCGCCCAGGGCCTGATGCAGGTGATGCCGCGTTTCCACAGCGACAAGCTGCCGCAGGACGCGGGCGAGCTGCCTTTCTTCGACCCGGTGACCAACGTCCAGGTCGGTACCCGCGTCCTGCGCGAGTCGATCGCCCGCAATGGCGGCCTGATTCCCGGCCTGCAACAGTTCGGCGGCGCCATCGACGATCCGGCGCAGCGCTACGCGAGCAAGGTGCTCAGCGAGCGGCGTCGGCTCGAGGCGGCAATCCGCCAGGGAACGCGGCAGACTGCCTGAGCGGCGGTGCCGGGCAGGCATATTTCACTGTAATATCTGAGCCCTCTTTCCGGGGGTGACGATGAAATCTGTTTCGCTTGCTGTGGCCGCGGCATTCTGCTGCGGCCTCCTGGCCGGGGCGCCGGCGCATGCCGAGGACGGCCTCGGCGTCGGTCTGACGCCGTTGCCGCAATGCGGCGCGCCGCTGGCGCTCGATGCCCCGTTCGAGATGGCGACGCGCATCGCCGACTACCAGGCCTTGACCGAGGAAGTGCTGAGCCTGCGGGCGCGGGCAATCGATTACCTGGAGGTGCTGAAGGCCCGCGATGCGCGCGGCGAGGCCCTGTCCGGCGCCGATCTGCGACGCCTCAACGAGGGGGCGGCGGCACTGCTCGACCAGCGGCGGCGCCTGCTGGCGGTGGCCACCGAACGCGAATGCTGGCTCGACCAGCCGATACCCAGCGACCCGGCGCGGGCGCGGGTGCTGGCGGCCGGCGTGGCGATGTCGCTGTCGGCGGCGCTGATGCTCTACGACAACTACCTGTCGGCGGTCGGCCTCTACCGCGCCAATCCTTTCCTGCGCCAGCACCTGAACAGCCGTGACAGCGGCTACGCGATTCCGAGCGGGGCGCTCGACCGCATCTCGCTGTCCTTCAACTCGGCGGTCAATCGCGCCCGCACCCGGCGCGCCCTCGAATGGTACGAGGCGCACGGCCGCCTGCTCGCCAGTTCGCCGGCCGATGGTGAGCGCTACCTGGCGGCGCTGATCGAGCAGAGCCCGTCCTACCAGATGGTGCGCCAGGTGCAGCCGCTCGGTTACGTCGGCAGCATGCTCAATTTCTTCAGCGCCTTCTCGATCGATACGCTGAACCGCCTGAAGAAGGAAGGCGTCAATCTCTCCAGCCTACTGTTCGGCAACGCCGCCGGCCTGGTCGAGACGCGGCGCGGCAAGCTCGACGGCCAGCCGCCGGTGCTCGAGAAGCTGGCTGGGACGGTGCAGGCGGGCGACGTGCTGCTTGAAAAGACCCCGTTCCGTCTCACCGATACCTTCATCCCTGGCCATTACGGCCATGTCGCGGTATGGGTCGGCAACGAGGCGGAACTGCGCCGCCTCGGCATCTGGGAGCACCCGGTGGTGCGCCCCTACCAGGCCAACATCCGGGCCGGCCGCGGTGTCGTCGAGGCGTTGCGCTCAGGGGTCAAGATGAACACCCTGCAGCACTTCCTCAACATCGACGATCTTGCCGTCCTGCGTCCGCGCCAGATGGCCGACTCGGTACGCGCCGAGGCCGTGCTGCAGGCCCTGCGCCAGGTCGGCAAGGCTTACGACTTCAACTTCGACGTCGAATCGACCGATCGCATCGTCTGCTCGGAACTGGTCTATCACGCCTACGGCGACGTGCACTGGCCGACCAAGCGTCAGCTTGGCCGGGTCACCATCAGCCCCGACAACGTTGCTGCCGAAGCCACCGGCGACGGAGCCTTCGCCGTCGAACTGCTCTACCACGACGGCAAGGAACAGACCGCCGAGCGCGGCGAATTCGTGCGCCGTCTGCTGAAGTCCGACGTCGTCCGGATGGCGCGCGGCGGCGACGGCACGCGCTGAGGGGTCAATCGCCTCGGCGCGGGCGGGCGACGAGCGCCAGCAGGACGATAAGAACGAGGGCGCCCAGGTTGCCCCAGCGGCTGTAGGGCGTGACGCCTTGATACGCCCGCACTTCGCCCTCGAGGACGGCGCTGGTGAAGGGTTCGAGCACGTCGCTCAGGCTGCCGTCGGCGGCGATGATCGCGGTCATCCCGGTATTGGTCGCGCGCAGCATCGGGCGGCCGGTTTCGGCGGCGCGCAGGCGGGCAATCTGCAGGTGCTGCGGCTGCGCCAGCGAGTGCCCGAACCAGGCGGTGTTCGACAGGTTGGCGAGGATGCCGGCGGCGGGCAGGGCGCCGATGATTTCCTCGCCGAAGACGTCCTCGTAGCAGATGTTGATCGCCACCGCACTGCCGGCGACGGCGAGCGGCGCCTGACGCGCCGGGCCGGCGCTGAACGACGACATCGGGATGTCGGCCTGGGCCATGAACCAGGCAAAGCCGGGCGGGATGAATTCGCCGAAGGGCACCAGGTGCTGCTTGCTATACACCTGCAGTGGCGAGGCGCCGAGGCTGACGGCGCTGTTGAAGTAGGCACCGTCGACGTCGCCGGTCAGGGTGCCGGCGATGAGGTCGCCACCGCGACGGGCGGCCAGCGTCTTCAGTTCGTCGAGGTATTCCGCCGGCAGCCGGTCGACGAAGGTCGGCAGCGCGGTTTCCGGGAGCAGGGTCAGTTGCGCCGGATGGGCGGCGATCAGGTCGCGGTACAGGGTCAGCGTGCGGAAAAAGGATTCCGGCTTGAACTTCATGTCCTGCGCGATGTTGCCCTGGATCAGGGCGACGCTGACCGGCTCGCCGACCGGCGTCGTCCACGCCACTTGGCGCAGCCCGAAACCGACAGCGGCAAACGCCGCCAGCAGTACGAGGCCGAAGCGCGGGCGGGCGAGGCTGGCGGCGATCAGGGCGACGATCAGCGACAGGCCATAAACGCCGAGCAGCGGCGCGAAGCCGGCCAGCGGGCTGGGCGGTGCCTGGCTGTAGCCGAGCGCCAGCCAGGGAAAACCGGTGAACAGCCAGCCGCGCAGCCAGTCGGCGCTGGCGACGAGAACGGCGAACCACAGCACCTGGCGCCAGAAGGCGGCCGGCTGCCAGCGTCGGAAGGCCCAGCCGGCGGCGGCCGGGTACGCCGCCAGCGCGGCGCAGTAGAGCAGCGTCGCCGGGCCGGCCAGCCACCATGGCATGCCGCCGAAGACCGAGAGGCTGACGTACACCCAGGAGACGCCGGCGAGGAAGAAGCCGAGCCCGAACAGGAAGCCGCTCAGCGCCGCCTGGCGCGGACCGGCGGCGCGGCGCAGCAGCAGGAAGAAGGCGAGCCAGGGCAGCGGCGCCAGCCAGAACAGGTCGAACGGGGCAAAGCAGAGGACGCCGCCGGCGCCCGCCAGCAGCGCCGCCAGGTGGCGGCGGAACGGCTCAGTCAGCGGCATCGGCAGTGACGGGGCCGGGCTTCGGCAGGTCGACGAGCAGGGTGTACAGGCGGCGGCTGTCGGCGCGCAGTACCTGGAAGCGGACGCCGTCGATCTCCAGCGTCTCGTTGCGCTTGGGGACGCGTCCGAGGTGGCGCAGGACGAGGCCGCCGACGGTGTCGAATTCCTGATCGGAGAAGCTGGTCGAGAAGGCGGCGTTGAAGTCCTCGATCTCGGTGCGCGCCTTGACCCGGTAGCGGCCGGCAGAGTCGAGGCGGATGTTGTCGTGCGCCTCGTCGAAGTCGTATTCGTCCTCGATGTCGCCGACGATCTGCTCGAGCACGTCTTCGATGGTGACCAGGCCGGCGACGCCGCCGTATTCGTTGACGACGATCGCCATGTGGTTGCGCGAGACGCGGAATTCGCGCAGCAGCACGTTGAGGCGTTTCGATTCCGGGATGAAGACGGCCGGCCGTAGCCAGTCGCGCAGTTCGAAGTGCTCTTCGGTATGCAGGCGCAGCAGGTCCTTGGCGAGCAGGATGCCGAGGATGTTGTCGCGGTCGCCGTCGATGACCGGGAAGCGCGAGTGGGCGGCTTCGATGATTTCGGGCAGGGTCTCTAGTAGCGGATCGCCAATGTCGATGACGTCCATCTGGGCCCGCGGCACCATCACGTCGGCGACGCGGGTTTCCGAGGCGGCGAGCGCGCCTTCGATGATGGTCAGCGCGTCGGCGTCCATCAGGTTGCGCTCGTAGGCGGCGTGGAGGGTCTGCATGAGCTGCGCGCGGTCTTCGGGTTCGCGCAGCAGCAGGGAGGTCAGGCGTTCGATGAAACCGGGTTTACTGTCACTGTCCATGATGGTCAATCCGCATACGGGTCGGCATAACCCAGTGCGGCTAGTATTTTCCTTTCTTCGTCTTCCATCGCGCGGGCTTCCGCGTCGTCCTCGTGGTCCCAGCCCTGCAAATGCAGCATACCATGCACCGTCAGGTGGGCGTAATGCGCCGCCGCCGGCTTGCCCTGCTCGGCGGCCTCGCGGGCGACGACGGCAGGACAGATGACGAGGTCGCCCATGACGACGGGTTCCGTCTCGTAGGGAAAGGACAGCACATTGGTCGCGTAGTCCTTGCCACGGTATTCGGCGTTCAGCGCCTGTCCTTCGTCGGGCTCGACGAGGCGGATCGTCACCTCGCCGCCGCCGTCCAGCGCCGCCCTCGCCCAGCGCACGAAATCCGCCCGCAAGGGTAGGCCGTCGCGGTTACAGGCGTATTGCACGGAGAGGTTAAGTCGTTTGCTGGCGGTTTTCATAGGCTTCGACGATGCGGGCGACCAGCGGGTGGCGCACGACGTCTTCCTTTCTGAATTCGGTGAAGGCGATGCCGCGCACGTCGTGCAGCACGTCGACGGCTTCCTTGAGGCCGCTCTTGTGGCCGCGTGGCAGGTCGATCTGGGTGACGTCGCCGGTGACCACGGCCTTGGCGCCGATGCCGATGCGGGTCAGGAACATCTTCATCTGTTCCGGCGTCGTGTTCTGCGCCTCGTCGAGGATGATGAAGGCGTGGTTGAGCGTGCGCCCGCGCATGAAGGCGAGCGGCGCGATCTCGATGGCGTGCTTCTCGTAGAGCTTGGCGACGCGGTCGTGGCCCATCAGGTCGTAGAGCGCGTCGTAGAGCGGCCTCAGGTAGGGGTCGATCTTCTGCGTCAGGTCGCCGGGCAGGAAGCCGAGCCGTTCGCCGGCCTCGACCGCCGGCCGGGTCAGGATGATGCGCTGCACCAGGTCGCGCTCGAAGGCGTCGACGGCGGAGGCGACGGCAAGGTAGGTCTTGCCGGTGCCGGCGGGACCGATGCCGAAGGTGATGTCGTGTTCCTGGATCGCCTTCAGGTAGGCGACCTGGCGCGGTGTGCGGCCGTGCAGTTCGGACTTGCGGGTGACCAGCTGTGGCCCGTCGTGCGCTGTGTCGGCGGCGCCGACGCGGCGTACCGGAGCGTTGGTCAGTTCGATCAGGCCCAACTGGATTTCGTCGACCGAGAGCGCCTCGCGGGCCAGTGCGTAGAAATGGCGCAGCGCGTCGGCGGTGAGCTGGGCCTGGTCGCCGGTGATCGAGAAGCGCTCGTTGCGGCGGCGGATGACGACATCGAAGCCGGTCTCGATCTGCCGGATGTTTTCGTCGAGCGGCCCGCACAGGTTGGCGAGCTGGGTGTTGTCGACCGGCGCGAGGGCAATCTCGACCGGCCGACCGGGGCGCGGGCGCCGGGTGTTCACTGTTTGCGCAGCATGGTCTTGTCGATCCAGCCCTCGAAGTTGGCGCCCTGCACCTTGATGAACTTTTCCTGCTCTTCGCCCAGCGCCACCATCTCGTCGCTCTTGGCCAGCGTCTTCAGCGGCTTGCCCTGGCCGTTCGGGGCGGCGTACAGCTTGATGCCGCCGATCTTCGGCAGCAGGACGTCGCCGGCGGCAAAGACGGCGCCGGCCTGGCGGACGTTGCCGGCCTGCTGCGCGGTGGTCGTCGCCGTGCGCTTGAGCGCCGGGTTGTCGCGCATGGCGATGACGATCTTGTTGTAATTGTCGAGGAAGGAGGTGGCGACCACCTTGCCCTGCGCCGTGTTGGCGTAACCGCCAAGGGCGCCGAAACCGCCGCCGCCGGCACCGAGGAAGCCGAGGCCGAAATCGGACTTCTCGGCGCTGCCCGAGGCGGCGGTGATCTGCACGCCGGAGCGGGCGTCGGCAACCAGCATCGAGGTCTGCGCCTGCTTGAACTTGACGCCGCCGACGATGGCGCCGGCGATCATGCCGCCGACCCCGAAGACGCCGCCGATGCCGCCCAGCGCGCCGCCGACGCCGCCGGCATCGCTCTGCGAGAAGACGACGTCGGGCGTCAGCACGTAATCGGCGGTCAGCATCTGGCCGCCGCCCATGTTGTTGCCGCCCTGCAGCATGCCGCTCTGCGCCAGTTGGCGTTCCTGCATCAGGTTCTGCATGGCGACGCCGCGCTCGACGACGACGAAGCAGTTGGACTGTTGGATCATCAGCCGGATCAGCCCGGTCGGCGAGGAGAGGCCGACTTCGTTGAGCGCCTTGCCGACGTATTCCTGCGGTTCGGCGACGGCCAGCGCGCCGATCGGCGCGCTGCATTTCTCGAGTTGCATCGCTTCGCCGCTGGCGCCTTCGGTGCTCGCCGAGCCGCCAACCGGCACATCGCCGCCGCCCAGCTTGTAACCGGACGGCTGGGCGCCGACCGGGGCCGCCAGCAGGGCGGCGATGACAAAGGCCGGAGCGGCCTTGACGGTGGTTCTTTGAAAGATCATCTGCATTGGTATCCCCCCGGATTAGTCTTCCTTGATGACAATTTCGCCCCGCAGGCTGTGCGACAAGGATTGCAAAATCCTAACATCGACGAATTGATTGACCAATCGCGCATTGCCAACGAAATTGACGATCCGGTTGTTGTCGGTGCGCCCGGCCAGTTCGTTCGGGTCTTTTTTCGACGGGCCTTCGACCAGTACCCGCTGGACGCTACCGACCATCGCCTGGCTGACGGCCTGCGCCAATTCGTCGATCCGCTTCTGCAGGCGGGCCAGGCGCGCCGACTTGACCTCCGCTGGGGTGCTGTCTTCCAGTTCGAGCGCCGGCGTGCCCGGGCGCGGGCTGTAGATGAAGGAGAACGAAGCGTCGAAGGCGACATCGTCGATCAGCTTCATCGTCTTCTCGAAATCCTCGTCGGTCTCGCCCGGGAAACCGACGATGAAGTCGGACGACAGCGAGATGTCCGGCCGCGCGGCGCGCAGCTTCCTGACCACCGACTTGTATTCGAGCGCCGTGTAGCCGCGCTTCATCGCCGCCAGCACGCGGTCGGAACCAGACTGCACCGGCAGGTGCAGGTGCGAGACCAGCTTCGGTACCTTGAGGTAGGTGTCGATCAGGCGCTGACTCATCTCGCGCGGGTGCGAGGTGGTGTAGCGGATGCGCTCGATGCCCGGGATTTCGGCGATGTACTCGATGAGCAGCGCGAGGTCGGCCTTTTCTTCAGTGCCGTCCATGTCGCCGCGGTAGGCATTGACGTTCTGGCCGAGCAGGGTGACTTCGCCGACGCCGTGGGCGGCGAGGTCGGCGACTTCGGTGAGGATGTCGGTGAACGGCCGCGAGACTTCGCCGCCGCGGGTGTAGGGGACGATGCAGAAGGTGCAGAACTTGGAGCAGCCTTCCATGATCGAGACGAAGGCGCTAGCGCCCTTGACCTCGGCCGGCGGCATCGCATCGAACTTCTCGATCTCGGGGAAGGAAACGTCGACCGCCGCCTTGCCCTTGCTTTTGCGCTCGGCAATCAGTTGCGGCAGCCGGTGCAGCGTCTGCGGTCCGAACACGACATCGACGTAGGGGGCGCGGGCGACGATGGCGTCGCCCTCCTGGCTAGCGACGCAACCGCCGACGCCGATCACCAGGTCTGGATTCTTCTGTTTCAGGTGGCGGACCCGACCGAGGTCATGGAACACCTTCTCCTGCGCCTTCTCGCGCACCGAGCAGGTATTGAACAGGATGATGTCGGCTTCCTCGGGGTTGTCGGTCTTGACGATACCTTCGGCGGCATTGAGCACATCGGCCATCTTGTCCGAGTCGTACTCGTTCATCTGGCACCCGAAAGTGCGGATGAATAGTTTCTTGGGCATGGGGAAATCTTTTTAAAATCAGTGGCGCCGCTTCGGCAAGCAGGGCGCGGAAAAGTTGCGCATTATAACGCGGTTGACCGCGCTGCCAGCCGCCAACTATAATTCGCGCCCTCCAAGCGTGGTGATGTAGCTCAGACGGTTAGAGCGATGGATTCATAACCCATAGGTCGGCAGTTCGATTCTGCCCATCACCACCAGAGATTCGCGAACCAAGGCCAGCTAATGCTGGCCTTGGTCGTTTCTGCGGCAACAAAGTCTCGGCAGGCGAATTTCTTGCCTCCTTGATCCCGCCAACTCTCCGAGAGTCTGTGCCGATAATCTCATGTCAACTCGGTTAAAGTACTGTCCATGTGAATCCTTGAATTGACATGATGAATCTGACACCGTCTGGCTTTATGGTCTCACGCGTCATGCGGGAAGAGCTGCAAGGGCACCGTGGTCTTGTCATCTGGTTTACCGGCTTGTCTGGTTCCGGAAAATCCACGCTGGCCCGCGCTGTCGAAGAAAAATTGCATTTGGCTGGTTGCCGCACTTTCATTTTGGATGGCGATAACGTCCGGCTTGGCCTGTGTCGCGACCTTGGATTTTCCTCGAGCGATCGCCATGAAAACATCCGCCGCGTGGGCGAAATGGCCAAGTTGTTTCTGGAAGCCGGAGTGATTACCTTGGCTGCCTTCATCTCTCCGTTTACAGATGATCGGCAGCGAGTTCGCGCCTTGTTTTCAGCCGGAGACTTTCTTGAAATTTACTGTAATGCGCCTGTTGATGTCTGCGAAGCCCGGGATGTCAAGGGCTTGTACAAGAAGGCGCGGCAAGGACTTATTCCGGAGTTTACCGGGGTTTCTTCGGCTTACCAGGCACCAGTTGCGCCCGAGCTTTCTATTGACACCGCACGGCAAACCGTAGATCAGTCGGTCTCAACGATTCTTGCCCTCTTGCAGCGTCGCGGCTTCGGTAGCGGCTAGTCATCGCCTGGGGATAAGGAGAGATCGAAAATGTTTTACACCGCCTATGGCTTAACTATTCAGAGTCAACTGGACTTGCCAGAGCTGGAGAGATCGTTTCCAACCGTAGCGCCGGATGTCACTGTCAGACTGGGCACGGTTGGCGCCGGCGGATTGCCTGGCGGCAGACAACTCGGGCCGTATTTATGGGTAGGCCAGAATACCTTCTGGCTGCAAGTTCCCGGTGTCGCGCGCTTCCTTGTTCAGAGCGGCACCTCCATATGGTGCGATCCGGAGGTCGGTGTGGATGAAGATAGCGTCCGTGTTTTCTTGCTGGGATCCTCTTTTGGCGCGCTGCTCTTGCAACGCGGTCATCTCGTTCTGCATGGCAACGCTATTCGGATTGGAGATGCATGCATGCTCTGCGTCGGGCCGTCTGGTGCCGGAAAATCAACGCTCGCCGCTGGCTTTTTGCAGCGAGGCTATGAAATTCTGGCGGATGACATTGTTCCGGTCGATGCCCAGTGTCGTGCGCTCCCCGGTTTTCCGCGCATCAAGCTTTGGCGGGACATGGCGGATCAATTGAATATCGATACTGGCGATCTGCGCCGGATTCGCCCCAACACCGAAAAGTTCAACTACCCCTTGCCGCCGGCAAGTCCGCATCCCTTGCCGATTCGATGGGTCTACATCCTTGGTAGTGATCAAAACGATACATTAAGACTTGAGCCCATTCAGGGCATGCATCGCTTTCAGCCGCTTCATGGCAATATTTACCGCGTGCGGTTTTTGCATGGCACGGCCTTGAAGGCGGAGCATTTACAACTTTGCGGTCAGTTGGCCGGCAAGATTCGCCTTGCAAGGGTAACTCGCCCTCGTACAGGCTTCAGTCTTGTCCAGATGATCAATCGTATCTTGGCCGACATTGCGGAGCATCCCTGACCATGGGGGGGATTTACTGGTTGGCCTCCTACCCAAAATCTGGCAATACTTGGTTTCGTGCTTACCTGAAAAATTTGATCAATGACGGAGACCGGCCGGTCGATATCAACGACCTGAACACTGGCGGCATCGCCAGCAGTCGCTGTTGGCTGGACGAGGTCTTGGGGTTTGATACCGCCGAACTGGCTCCGGAAGAGATTGAACAATTGCGCCCGGATGTTTATCGCTGGTTCTTGCGGGACGAGGTTATCAGCTATTACAAGATCCACGACGCCTACACGCTGACTGCCCGTGGCGAACCTATCGTCAGTCGGGAGGCTACTCTAGGTGCGCTGTACATCCTGCGCAACCCACTCGATGTGGCGCTGTCGGCGGCCAATCACTGGCACCTTGATGTGGATGAGACCATAGAGCGCATGGGAGATGTGAGGACGACGCTGGCCCGGGGGCGCAGCGGGCTGCCCGATCAGGTCAGTCAGAAGATACTGACTTGGTCACAGCATGTTTCGAGTTGGGTTGATGCCCCAGGGTTGAATGTCAAGGTTATACGCTACGAAGACATGCTGAGCTCCTCGCTCAGCATCTTTACCGAGGCTACGCGCTTTCTACAACTGCCCGATGCGTTCGGGCAGATAGAGAAAGCCCTCCGTTTCAGCGATTTCAGGGAGTTATCCCGCCAGGAGTTGGAAAAGGGATTCAAGGAGCGTCCTCTGGGCGCTAGACAGTTCTTTCGGCAAGGAAGAAGTGGCGGTTGGCGGGGCGGGCTTACTCCGCAACAAATCGCTCGGGTAATCGCGGATCACGGTGAGGTAATGCGACGATTCGGCTATCTCGATTTATCAGGCAATCCTGTCTGATTTTGCTGAGTTGAGCTCTAGGTTGTCTCCACTGAGTTTTTTCTTCCGCCTATTTCGCCACTTTCGGCGCGAAGTGTGGCAGCGTCGTCTGCCGCATGGCTTGTTGAGCCTGCGTTATCTCTGGCCCGGTCAGGACGAGCGCATCCGTCTGCACCGTCGATTATGGTGGCAAGGCCCAACGCTCTGGCCTCGCCCCCTGTGGTTGCTGTTGCAGGCCGGTCTCTGGTTGCGTTGGGTATCCTGGCATGCGCCCCTGGCTTGCTTTCGTGTCCTCCGCAGCCATGGTGTGTACATCGAAGCAGAAGAACGACTGCCGCGTCATGTTCAAGCTTGGCGCATCGTTAAACTTGCGCTGCTATGGTGCATTCCTCCGGCGCAAGCTTGTCAGTTCAGGTTATACCGGAACCCCGAGCAAGCACTCGATTACGTCTACGACCACGAGTGCGCGGCTTATCACGCTTGGCGCAGTGAAGGGCTGGGATGTTCACTGGCGTCCCGCAGGTTACTGAAGGACAAAGCCGCATTTACCGCTGCCATGCAGTCGCAGGGCATTACGATGGCGCCGATCCTGGCTTATGCCTCCCGGGGGCGGCTAGATACGCTGCCGCTGAAAGAAGGCCTTAAGCAGGCTGGGCGTGTTTTTTGCAAAATGAACAGCGGCAATCAGGGGCAGGGCGCTTTTTCCGCCTGGCTGACTTCAACGGGGCTGGCCGGCTGCCGCTTCACCGGTCAATCCTTGCCAGACACCCTCGCCGTTGAATCTGCTTGGCTTGAGTTGCTAAAGCTCGATGATGCCCTTGTTCAGCCTTGTTTGACCAATCACCCCAAACTTGCGCCCTTGTCATTTAATGGCGAAGTCATTACCGTGCGTTTCATCAGTCAATGGGAGGAGCGGGGCATCAATTCCCCCTCCGCTTCTCTCTCCTGTCTATGCGCTACGCTGGAGGTGCCGGCAGGAATGGATCAAGAAGGTCGCCTGTATTACGCGATTCTGCCTATCGCTCCGGCGACTGGCGGGGTCGGGGCTCCTATTTGTGGCGTGGCTGAACCGCCAGACATACGGGCCGCTACCGCGCGAGTTGCCCGAGACGCACGCAATTTGGATGCGCTGCCAGAATGGCTGCGCATCGTAGAGAGCTCTTGCTCAGCCCACCGGCGGTACGCGTTAGGTGTGCGCGCCGTGGCCTGGGATTGGGTTCTGACGCCGAAGGGGCCTGTGCTTTTGGAGGGAAATGTTGGCTGGGGGTGCTCTGTTCCCCAGCTCATACGCCCTGGCCTTGGTTTCGCACGCCCAGACCCTTAGGCAGAAATCCTGTTACCATTGATCCAGTCACAACATTTACTCATGGACTATTTCCGATGAACACTCGACCGCTCAACACTCAAGTCAATCCTAGCATCGAGCAGGGATACGCCTTGGATGCCAACACGCGGACTCCATACCGTCCTCCCCATGTGGAAGTGCTCGTCACCCCGGCTACCGCCGGTAAGGCTGTCACAGGTCCCGAGGTCACCGATTCCGTCGCTCCTTCCTAATCCTACGGTGTGCCGTTGGCCCCTTGGTCTGCACTTCTCTGACCTAAATGCGCCAAGCTGGTGTAGTGCTGCGTTCTTGAAAAGACTTTTGGCGACTACCGCTACAATGCGTCATGCATGCAAGGCGGAGGGTTGAATTCGATTTGCGGCCGAGATTGAATTGAGTGAGGAAGAACGAGCGGAGCTGGCCAATCTGACGGCCTCTCGGCAGACGAGCGTGAGATTGTCGCAACGTGCTCGGATCGTGCTGCTGGCCGCCGACGGACTGCAGATCCAACAGATTGCGGAGCAATTGGGCATTGGGCGGGTTCAAGTGGCCCGCTGGCGTGGGCGCTATGCCCAGATGCGGCTTGCCGGGATTGAGCGCGACTTGCCGCGGGGTGCGCCACCGAAAAAGGTGGATCTGGCGCAGCTAGCCTACCAAGGGAGGCCCCCCGGCTCTGCCGGGGAGGCAGTAGACGTTTGACGTATTCGGGAGTCCATCGGAGGAAACTCCCCTTCGTGAGCCGCCAAGCACATGAAAGGGAGAATCACGATGGACGAATTCGAGAG